>NZ_JAIXZS010000100.1 GCF_027489515.1 Novosphingobium sp.
ACAGTCGATGCCCTGTGGAAGGCCGTCGGATCAATCTGCGAACTCTACCATCCAGACGAATGCTGGAACTACCTCAAGGCAGCAGGATACGTTGCAGATTAAACGCACGACGCTCTAGCTCAGCAGGAACATCGCCGAGACGAGGATCATCACCGCCGTTGCTGCCCAGCCGCCGAGCTTGAGCAGCGGGGGCAGGGTGAGCCGGCCCATGACCTTTGGATTGCTTGCCGCGAGCATGGTCATGATCATCAGAGGCGGGGCCAGCAGCCCGTTGATCACTGCGGTCCAGTAGAGCGCCTGCATCGGATCGATGCCGATGAGGTTGAGCGCGACGCCGCCGAGCACCGCCACCACGATTGCGGCGTAGAACGCCTTGGCCTCGTGCGGCTTGCGGTCGAGCCCCTCGGTCCAGCCGAAGGTTTCGGACAGCGCATAAGCGGCTGATCCCGCAAGCACCGGCACGGCGAGCAGGCCGATCCCGATGATGCCCACCGCGAAGAGCAGGAAGCTGAGATCGCCCGCGATGGGCCGCAAGGCGCTCGCCGCCGCATCGGCGGACGCGACTTCGTTGATCCCGTGGGCATGGAGCGTGGCCGCTGTGGCGATCACGATGAACAGCGCAGTCACGCTCGTGACCCCCATGCCCAGAACCGTATCGGTGCGCATCCGGGCGAGGCCCGGACCGGCAGCGCGCGGGAACACGCCGAGCGGATGCTTGTGCAGCCGGTGCTGCTCCTCCACTTCCTGCCCGGCCTGCCAGAAGAACAGGTAGGGGCTGATCGTGGTGCCAAGCGCGGCGATCACGGCCATCGATGTCTGCCGGTCGAAGCTGAGCTGGGGCACCAGCACACCGCGCAGCACTTCGCTGGGCGAGAGCTGCGCGACGAACGGGACGAGGATATAGGCCAGCAGCGAGAGCGCCGACCATTTGAGGATGCGGGTGTAGCGCGCGTAGCTGACAAAGACCTCGAGCAGCACCGATATGCCGCCGAACAGCGCGACATAGAGCATCGTCGGCCCCGGCAGCAGCAGGTTCAGCGCTGCCGCCATCGCGCCAAGATCGGAGCCGAGGTTGATCGTGTTCGCCACCAGCAGCAGGACCACGGCAAACCACAGCACCGGCCGGGGATAGTGCCTCTTGAGGTTGTGCGCGATGCCATGTCCGGTCACCGCGCCGATGCGCGCGCAGATCAGCTGCGTCGCCACGAGCAGCGGATAGCTGAACACCATGATCCACGCGAGGCTGAAGCCGAACTGCGCGCCGACCTGGCTGTAGGTCCCGATCCCGCTCGGATCATCGTCTGCCGCGCCGGTGATCAGCCCGGGGCCGAGCACCTCGCCCCAGCTGCGCGCATCAGCTTCGGTGTGGCGTTCTTCGACCCGGGCGTCCTCGATGCTCATGGGTTCAGCGCATTGATGGCGGCATGAACGCGCGCCTCGATATCCTCACGCGGGAGGCCCGGCGGGATTTCCGCGCCGAAGCGGTAGCGGATCGTGCCTGAGCGCTTCCACAGGCGCTGGTAGAGCGGCCCGCTATCGACGGCCACCGGCACGACCGGCAGGCCCAGCATCTTGTAGAGCCCGGCAAAGCCGGCCTGGATCGCCGGACGGGTGCCATGGGCCACGCGGGTCCCTTCGGGAAAGATGATCAGCGGCCGCCCGTCCGCCGTCCAGCGCCGCGCTTCGGCAAGCATCGCCCTGAGCGCGCTGGCGCCGCGCGCGCGGTCCACCGCGATCAGCCCGTAGCGCGCGCCGATCGCGCCCCATAGCGGGATGCGCAGCAACTGCTCTTTCGCAAAGACCACGGGGAGGGGGTACATGTGGGGCAGTTCGATCGCCTCGAAAAAGGATTCGTGCTTGATCGCGTAGAGCACGCCCGAACGCGGCGTGAAGCCTTCGGATTCCACGGTGATGCCCAGCAGCAGGCGAACGCAGGTCCGGTGCCAAGTCGACCAAACCCGCACCACGTCCTTGTAGCGATCGCGGCCCAGCGGCAGGACGGCCAGCGCCACGAATACGAGCAGCACGGTGCCGCCATAGAACGCAGCGTAGAACGCGAGGCTGCGCAGAATGTCGCGCAGGCTTGGGGCAGCCTTGCCGTGGTGCGCCATGCGCTGCCCTACCACCCCGCCAGCCAGGCCAGCACGCGGGCAATAAGCTTGTTGTATTCGATGAACAGCGTTTTCATGCTTGGCCGCGAAGGCACGGCATCGGGCAGGATTTCCACGCCGCGCGGTGCCGCCATGGCAAGATCGAACTCGGCGCGACGCATGTGCCAGTCGGTCGTGACGAGGCGCACCGAGGTGATGTGTTCCGCCGCGATCCACCGGGCGGCCTCCAGCGCGTTGGAGCGGGTGTCAACGGATTCGAAGCCCAGCGTGACGCAGCAGGCCAGCAATTGCGGCGAAACCTCGTATTCTGCGGCAAATTCACCGGGCTTCACCTCGCTGGCGACGCCGGCGATGAGCGCCTTGCGCGCCTTGCCGGCACGCAGCACGTCGATCGCGCGCGGGATGCGTCCGCCCGCGCCGGTCAGCGCGATCACGCCGTCGGTCTTCTGCCCGCCTGCCGGGCGCGGCAGGGCGAGGGCAAACCACAGGAAGCCGAGCACCCATGCCAGCAGCATGGTTGCGCCGATGCGGCGAATAAGGCCGGGCGGCTTGCGCACGCGCGCCATGTCAGAGCATCCGCCTCAAGGCTGCGAGGACCGTCATGCGTGCGGTAAGCACCGCCAGCGCGATCCCCGCAAGCGGAATCGCTGCGATCACGATCCAGTCCTGCCAGTGCAGCACCGCGCCCGCGACCATGCCCGAGCCGAGCCCCGCGAACTGGCGTGACAGCGTGACGATGGTGACGACGCCGAACAGGAGGCCGACAAGCCCGCCCGCCGCCGCATCGAAGGCCATCGAGCGCTGGAACACGCGCGCGATCTGCTTGTCGGTGCCGCCCAGCATGTGGACGATCTCGATCGTTTCGCGGTGGTTGCCCAGCGCATTGCGCGAGGCGAGCAGTACGGCTGCGATGGTAGCAAGGGCCAGCAGCGCGATGAGGCCGCCCGCCAGCCACTGCAAGGTGCCGATGGCGGCAAACACCGGCGCCAGCCAGCCAGCCTGGGCATCGACCCGCGCCGATGGGGCGACCGGCACGGCCAGCGCGCGCAAGTGCGCCACCCGGTCCGCCGTTGCCGGCCCCTTGAGCCTCACATCGATCAGCGCCGGGATCGGCAAGGCCTCGACATCGTCGCCCGGCCGCGTGCCGAGCCACGGCTCGACCAGCGTGTTGAGGTCTTCCTGCGCGACTTGCTGCACGTTCGCGACTTCGGGCGCCTGCTTGAGGGCAGCCACCACGGCCGCGGCCTGGCGCAGCCGCTCGGCAGGGGCAGCGGTGACGATCTGCACCGTCACCCCGCCTTCGAGATCGGCACTGGCGGTCTGCGCAGCATTGCGCAGGGCAAGGCCGCTGGCAGCAGCGATGACAGTCATCGCGATCATGATCGCGATGACCCACGGCATCGGGCCGGAAAGTTGCGCCTCGGGCAGCAGGCGCGGATCGCTCGCCGCACCGTTGCCGCGCCACTGCCGCATAAGGGACGAAAGCAGGCCCATGCCCTTCAGCTCAAAGCGGGGCGGGCGCGCTGGCGCCGGTCGGGGTCTGGCGGCGCGGGGGATAGCGCAAGGCGCCGGTGGGATCGCTGAGGCGCCCCTTGTCGAGCCGCATGATCAGCGATTCCGGCACCTTGCGAATGAGGTGGACATCGTGGGTGGCGACCACCACCGTCGTGCCCAACCGGTTGAGGCTTTCGAACAGGCGCAGGAGCTTCAGCGCCATATCGGGATCGACGTTGCCGGTCGGTTCGTCGGCCACGAGCATGTCGGGCCGCGCGATCACCGCCCGCGCGATGGCGACACGCTGCTGCTCCCCGCCTGAAAGCGTGGCGGGCCGGACATGCTGCCGGTCTCCCAGCCCCACCCAATCGAGCATTTCGCCGACCGGGCGCACAATATCCCTCTCGCTCACCCCCGCAACCCTGAGCGGCAGCGCCACATTATCGAAGGCGGAGAGATGATCGACCAGCCGGAAATCCTGGAACACCACGCCGATGCGGCGGCGGAAGCCGGGCAGGCGTTCACGCGGCAGGGTGATCGCATCGGTGCCGAACAGCCGGATCAGCCCGCGCGAGGGGCGCTGCGCCAGATAGAGCAGCTTGAGCAGGCTGGTTTTCCCCGCGCCGCTCGCGCCGGTGAGGAAGTAGAAGCACCCCGGGTAAAGCGTGAACGAGACGTCGGCCAGGATTTCCTTGTCTGTTCCGTAGCGCAGCCCGACGTTGTCGAACTGGACGATTTCGGCGTCAGGCTGGCTCATGTCAGGCGATGCGGTCCCGGAGGGTGGTTGGCGCGCACGGGGCCGAGCGCGCTGCTTGCGGCGGCTATACGGCGCAATCGATGTGGAAAAAAGGGCAGGTGAGCACTTCTCCCCGCTTGCACCTATTGTTTCCCCTTATCCGCCCTGCTTAACCCGCCCTATGATTATTGCGTGCCCCGCCTGCTCGACGCGCTACGTCGTCCCCGACAGCGCGATCGGTGTGGAAGGGCGAACCGTGCGCTGCGCCAAGTGCCGGCACAGCTGGTTCCAGCACGGTCCCGATCTCCCGCCAAGGGAAGAGGCGGCCCCTTCACCGGTTTCGGCATCAGCGGTTGCGGCTGCGCCGACGGTTGCTTCGGAACCGGATGCTGAGACCGCGCCTGCTTCGCCGGAGCAGGTGCCGGAAACGGGGACCGAACAGGGGATCGAGCCGGTGCCGGAGCCGCCGGTCGTGCCGCGGCCGGTCATCCGCCCCGCCGCGCGTTCGGCAGACGAGAGCTTCGAGGACACCGCCTCGAGCTTCGATCACCAGCCGCCGTTTCGCCCGCGCCGCAACATGGCCAAGCTCTGGACCATCGCCGGAATCGGCTTTGCCGTACTGGTTGCGCTGCTGGTGGTGCTGGCCACGTGGCTCGGCCTGCCGCGCTGGCTGCCGACGGCCCATGCCACGTTCGGCGCAGGCAACCCGGATCTCGTGCTGGCGTTTCCCTCCGAACGGCAGGACCGGCGTACCTTGCCCAACGGCACCGAGTATTTCGGCGCGAGCGGGACAGTCACCAATGTCAGCAAGCAACCACAGGAAGTGCCGCCGATCCTGATCGTGCTGCGCGATGCCAAGGACAAGGTGGTCTACACTTGGGATGTCACCCCCCCGCGCGAGATGCTGAAGCCTGGCGAGAGCGTGACGATCAACGAAGCAGTGACCGACGTTCCCAAAAACGCAAAGGTCGCGGAGATCGGCTGGAAGCCGGAGTAAAAAAACGCCGCTAGGTTGTTGCGCGGCGCGGGGGGCTTTGCTAGGGGCGCCCCTCTACCCCGGCGGGGCCGCCTTTTTGCAAGGCAAAGCCCCGTTTCGATGTGCGGTCGTGGCGGAACTGGTAGACGCGCAACGTTGAGGTCGTTGTGGGCGAAAGCCCGTGGAAGTTCGAGTCTTCTCGACCGCACCAATCACCCAGCAGATCAAGCCGAGATCACCCCTTTGGGGGCACGAACGATGCGTTTTCACGCGCCGGCGGCGAGGAACAGGGCGAGGGCGGAGACCTCAGCGGCGGCGCCGGTTTGTCCTGATCCGCCGCTCCACAGCCCGTCGACCGGCTGGCTGCCTTCGCCGCTGAGTGCCCAGACCGCATCGCCGTTGCGCGTGAGCCATTCGCTGAGCTCGGTGCGATCAGGGCCATCGGGCATGGCTGCGACGAGATGGCCGAGATGGAAAACGAAGACGCCCTTGAACATTGGCCCGTCGGCACCGAGCCCGTCTGACGGCTCGGTGAGCAGGCCCTGCGGCGTGACCAGCGTGCGGGTGGCGGCAAGTGCGGTGCGCACCGCGATGGCGCGGTACTGCGGATCGCCGGTGATGGCGGTAAGATCGTTCAGCCCGCCGAGCAGTACACCCTGGTTGTAGGTGTAGCGCGGGGCGCCGTTGTTGCGGCACAGCGGATCGAGCCCGTCGTTGACCAGCCCGTCCGGCCCGATCATGCCCGAGGCGGCAAACCAGTCCCAGATGTGCAAGCTCCAATCGCGATAGGCCTGCTGGCCGGTGGCGCGGTAGAGGCGGGTTGCGGCGGTGAGCAGCAGTTCGTTGGTAATCGCGTTCTTGTAGCCGTGCCTGGGATCCCACCAGATCCCGCCGCCGCAGTGATCGTCCCAGTGGTCGGAGACGAGGCGGGTGAAGTTGGTGGCCGCCCACGCGAGCAGTTCGGGATCGTGGTCACTCTCCCAGGCATCGACGCTGGCGATCACGGCCCAGAGATCATCATCATTGAGATAGCGCCCGGCGCGGTTGCGCACGGCGGCGGCGATCTTTGCGGCCAAGCGCGTGTCTCCGGTGCGGCGCTGATAGTCGAGCAGGATCTGCGCGATCGGGAAGCGCTGCCAGTTCTCGCTCGCCTTCCAGCCATCGGCAGTGCCCCAGGTCTGCTCGAGCAGGGTGGCAGCGGCGGCGGCGCGCGATGACCAGGCGGGGGCCTGCGCACGGGCGGGTAGGCCCACGGAAAGGAGCAGCAGCGCGGCAATCGAGCCGAACGCGATCCGCATTCAGGCGGCCTCCCGCCTGCGCAGCAGTAGCGAGGCTGCGACCAGCACCGTCATCAGGCCGGCGAAGATCGCCGCGAGTTCGCGGTTATTCCACGCCATGGTCATGAGCGCGAGGCTGGCCATGCCGAGCGCGAAAGCGGGCGCGAAGGGATAGAGCGGCGCGCGGAAGGGGCGCACGAGATCGGGCTCGCTGCGACGCAGGCGGAACAGCGCGGCCATCGAGACGATGTACATGAGGAGCGCGCCGAACGCTGACAGCGTCACCACGCTGGCTGTCAGCGACTGGCCGGCGATGCTGATGAAAGCGTCGCTGTATATCGCGGCCACGCCGACCACGCCGCCCGCCAGCGTCGCCAGATGGGGCGTGCGGAAACGGGGATGCAGCCGCGCGAACAGGCCCGGCAGATAGCCCTCCCGCCCCAGCGCGAAGATCTGGCGGGCATAGCCCATGATGATCCCGTGGAACGAGGCGACGAGGCCGAACAGCCCGAGCCACACCAGCATGTGCAGCCACCCCGAAGAAGCGCCGACCGCGCGCTTCATCGCTTGCGGCAGCGGATCGTTGAGGCTTGAAAGCTCGGCCCAGCTGCCCGAACCGCCGGCGAACAGCATGACCCCGAAGGCGAGCGCTGTCAGCGTGAGAATGCCTGAGACATAAGCGGTGGGGATCGTCCGGCGCGGTTCCTTCGCCTCTTCCGCGGCCATGGCGACGCCTTCGATGGCAAGGAAGAACCAGATCGCGAAGGGCAGCGCCGCGACGATCCCGCCGACCGCCGCCATGCTGAAATGGTCCTGCCCGGCCCAGCCGCCGGCGAGGAAGTTCGACCAGCGGAAGGCGGGGAGGACGACGGCCATGAACACCAGGAGCTCCCCCACCGCGAGAAGCGTGACGACCACTTCGAAGCTGGCGGCGATCTGCACGCCGACAATGTTGAGCGCGATGAACAGGGCATAGGCGCCGAGCGCCGCGTGTTTGGGCTCAAGCCCCGGAAACTGCACGTGGAGATAGGCGCCGATGGCGAGGCTGATAGCGGGCGGCGCGAAAAGGAACTCGATCAGCGTGGCAAAGCCTGCCACCGCGCCGCCCACTGGCCCGAAGGCACGCAGGCCGTAGGCAAAGGGGCCGCCCGCGTGCGGGATCGCGGTCGTCAGCTCGGTGAATGAGAAGATGAAGGCGATGTACATTGCCGCCACGGCGGTGGTGGTGACAAGGAAGCCCAAGGTGCCCGCGCTTGCCCAGCCGTAGCTCCAGCCAAAGTATTCGCCAGAGATGACGAGCCCCACGGCAATCGCCCAGAGCTGGAACGGGCCGAGGCTCTTTTGCAGCTGGGGCTTGGTCATGTGCGGCTGGGGTCCTCGGCAGGCAGAGTGGGGGTCTGGTCGTCCTTCAGCGCGACACCGGAAAGTTCGCGCCGCAGCGCTTCCCGAAGCAGCCAGCCAAGCGTGCGGGCGGCGTCCTCGGGCGAGAGGCCGCCTGCGCCGTGAATGTTGGAGATGCAGTTGCGCTCGGCATCGGTACGGCCGATGCGCGGGGCGAAGGTCATGTAGATGCCGAGGCTGTCATGCACGCTGAGGCCGGGCCGCTCGCCAATGATCGTGACGCAGACGCGCGCGCCGAGTGCTTCGCCGATGGGATCGCCGAGCGCCACTCGCGCTTGCCGGGCGATCACGATGGGGCCGATGGTGAGGTCGCCAAGTTCGGCGGTGCAGGCCTGCACCAGCTCTGCAGCGCCTGCTTGCACGCCGGTTGCGGAGAGTCCGTCCGCGATGACGAAGACGACGTCGCAGTGCCCGGCAGCCTTGGCGAGCAGGGCGGCGGACCGGGCCGAAAGGCGGCGGCCGAGGTCTGGGCGCCTGAGATAGGCCGCGCGGTCAGGGGCATCGCTTTCGGCGTGGAGGACCGGCAGCGGCGCCAGCGCGGCCTCGAGCGCTGCGGTATCGAGCGCCGCATGCACCGCATCGCGTGCGCGGGCGTGGGCGAGCTGGAAATCGAGCACTTCCGCGAGCGGCAAGGCATGCCCGACGCGGCCGAGCGCGATGCGGGCGGGTGTTGTCCGCCGCAGCCTTGCCCAGAGTTCGCCGGTTGCGACCTCGCTCAAGAAATGGTCTCCGCCAAGCGGCGCACGAGGGGCGAGGCGCCGTCTGCCAGCGCGCGCAAGCTGCCATCGGGTGCGGCGATCCCGGCCTCGGCCAGCCACACCTCGAACTCTGGCGCTGCACGCAGGCCCATCACGCTGCGCAAGTAGAGCGCGTCGTGGTTGGAAAGGCTCTGGTAGGAGAGCATCACGTCGTCGCTGCCGGGCACGCAGATCAGGAAGCTGCACCCCGCCACGGTCAGCAGGGTCATCAGGCTGTCCATGTCGTCCTGATCGGCTTCGGCATGATTGGTGTAGCAGACGTCGCAGCCCATCGGCAGGCCGAGCAGCTTGCCGCAGAAATGGTCCTCGAGGCCGGCGCGGATGATCTGCTTGCCGTCGTAGAGGTATTCCGGCCCGATGAAGCCGACGACAGTGTTGACGAGCAGCGGATCGAACGCGCGGGCGACCGCATAGGCGCGCGCCTCCATCGTCTGCTGGTCGACGCCGTGATGCGCATTGGCGGAGAGGGCGGAGCCTTGGCCGGTCTCGAAGTACATCACGTTCTGGCCGACTGTCCCGCGCCCCAGTCCCAGTGCGGCGGCGTGGGCATCGCGCAGCACGGCAAGGTCGATGCCGAAGCCCGCATTCGCAGCCTCGCTCCCCGCGACCGACTGGAACACGAGATCGACCGGCGCGCCGCGCTCCATGATCGTCAGCGCGTTGGTCACATGGGTGAGCACGCAGGTCTGCGTCGGGATGGCATAGGCCTCTCGCAGTTCGTCGAGCATGCGGATGAGGGTGGTGGCGGCGGGCACGGAGTCGGTCGCGGGGTTCACGCCGATCACCGCATCGCCCACGCCGTGGAGCAAGCCATCGAGCACGGCGGCGGCAATGCCGCGCGGATCGTCCGCCGGGTGGTTGGGCTGGAGGCGGGTGGAGAGGCGGCCGGGAAGGCCGATGGTGCTGCGAAAGGCGGTCACCACACGGATCTTCTTCGCGACCGCGATCAGGTCCTGATTGCGCATCAGCTTGGAAACCGCTGCGGCCATTTCCGGCGTCACGCCGCGCGCGACGGCGGCGAGCGCGGCTTCGTCTGCCGCTTCACTCAGCAGCCAATCGCGAAAGCCGCCAACGGTGAGGTGGGCGATGGGCGCGAAGGCGGCGGCATCATGGCTGTCGATGATCAGCCGTGTGACCTCGTCGCTTTCGTAGGGGACAAGGGCCTCATTGAGGAACGTGGCGAGCGGGAGATCGGCGAGAACCCACCGCGCGGCCACCCGCCGTGTTGCGCTCGCGGCGGCGATGCCGGCGAGCTCGTCGCCCGACCGCGCCGGGCTTGCGGCGGCCAGCACGGCCTTCAGGTCCGCGAAGCTGTGTCGTTCGCCGCCAAGATCACTGGTAAACGGCAAGATCGCGAACCCTCCATGCCCCGGAGCGATGGTAAGCCGCGATCTTGCTGCATTGCAACGAGAGTTTGGGGCAAATCCCCGCTTCGGCCTTACTCGGGAATGCGCCAGCGGATCACGCCGGAATAGCGCCCGGCGACGAGATCGCCGTGTTCGTCGCGCGCCGGGGTGAAGCGGGCGCGCTGGGTGAGCCTTGCGCAGGTGGCAGCGTCGAGATCGGCAGAACCGCTCGATTGTGCGATCCGGCAATCGCGCACGCGCCCATCGGGGCTGATGGCCAGTTCGAAGCGCGTGGCGCCCTGATCGCCGCGCCGCAGGGCCGCAGCGGGGTAGTCCGCGTCCGAGACCCACTTGCCCGGCACACCAAGCGGCTGCGCAGCGCGCGCGGTGAAGCTGGGGCTGGGCGAGGGCCGGGGAAGCGGCGGCAGCGGCGGAAGCAGGGTTTCGTTGCCGTAGTCCGAGCCGCCCGTGGGTAGCGGGCCAAGTTCGATGGTCGTGTCCGGACCAGGCAGCGGTAGCGGCGTCGGGAGCGGGGCCGGCCGGGTCAGGGTCTTCTGCGCGGGCGTCTTGGGCTGGACCGTTGGCTCCGGGCGGGGCGGCGGCGGGGGTGGCATGTAGTTCCAGGACGGGAGCCAGTTCTTCTCGCGGATCGTGATGATCCCGCCAGCAAAGCCGGTGAGCAGCGCCACGGCCATTACGCCGTGCACGGCGCCAACTGCGCCTAGCGCCACGATCCGGCGCCGGTTGGTCTGAGCGGTAGTACCATAAGCCATCGCATGCTCTCCTCGGCTGTGCCGGACAGCCCGGGTTGCGGAGGGAGAGCAACGGGAACGAAACGAACAATCCCGATGCAAGCAACACGGGCCGTACGACGTTTGTATGGTATATCATTACCACGACAGGGAAGGTCTTGCGAGAAGAATCTCAACCGCATTGGTGGAGTTTTAAGTTGCCCCCTGCAACCGATCGAGGGCAACCGATCGAGGGCAACCGATCGGTTTCAGCTGCCGCCGTTGACGTAGTCCCACACCTTCGAGATCACCACCGAGCCTTCGCCCACGGCCGAGGCCACGCGCTTGACCGAACCCGAGCGGACATCGCCGACGGCGAAGATGCCGGGGTGCGAGGTGGCATAAGGCGAAGTGGCGCCGATCGCCGCCCCGGTCTTCACGAAGCCCTTGTCGTCCAGCTCGACAAGGCCGGAGAGCCATTCGGTGTTGGGCGCCGCGCCGACCATGATGAACAGCGCGCGCGTGGGGATATCGTGCGTCTCCCCTGTTTTCGCATCGCGCAGGGTCACGCCTTCGAGATGCGCGCCGCCGTGAAGCGCGATGACTTCGGAATTGTAATCGATCTGGATGGCAGGATCGGCCTCCAGCCGCTCGGACAGATAGCTCGACATCGACAGCGCGAGCGAGGGCCCGCGCACCACGACATGCGCGCAGCGCGCGGAGCGGCTGAGGTACATCGCCGCCTGCCCGGCCGAATTGCCGCCGCCAATGATGACAGCCTGCGTCCCCTTGCAATAGCGCGCCTCGATCTCGGTCGCGGCGTAGTAGATGCCCGCACCTTCGAATTCGGCAAGGCGCGGGATCGGCAGGCGGCGATACTGCACCCCGGTTGCCACGATCACCGCCTTGGCGCGCACCCGCTGCCCATTGTCGAAGGTGGCGCAGAACATGCCGTCGTCGAGCTCTTCAAGCGCCGTGACCCGGCGCGGCAGGGCAAAGCGTGTGCCGAACTTCATCGCCTGGACTTCGCCGCGCCAGACGAGGTCGCCGCCGGAAATGCCGGTGGGGAAGCCCATGTAGTTCTCGATCCGGCTGGAGGTGCCCGCCTGTCCGCCGATGGCAAGGTCCTCGATCACCAGCGCACAGAGCCCTTCGGCCCCGGCATAGACGCCTGCCGCGACGCCTGCCGGCCCGCCGCCGACGATGATCACGTCGAAGGCTTCGTCGTATTGCAGCTCGCGGTTGATGCCGAGGAGGTGCGCGATCTTGTCCGGGGTCGGGTCGGTCACCACGGTGTCGCGTCCGAAGATCACTGCCGGGGCCGAAGCGGTGAGCGAACAGGCCTGCGCGGCGGCAAGCGCTTCCTCGCTGCCGAGCTTCAGCGAGCGATAGGGGATGCGGTTGCGGCTGGCGAACTGGGCCACGCGGCGGACGGCGGCATCTTCGTCTTCGCCGATCAGCTGCAGCGAGCTGTCGCGCTCGTCAAGCTGGCGGCGGCGCCGCGCGGCGAGCACGGTGATCACGATATCCGACATTTCCGGGATCTGCGCCATGAGCGCCAGCATCGCCTCGCGCGGGACTTCGATCACCCGCGTATCCTGTGCTGCGCGCATGGCCATCGAGACGGTGCCGCCGCTGAGAAAGGAAATCTCGCCCATGAACTGCGTGGGGCCGAGCGTAGAGGGCAGGTGCCGCTCGTCGGTGATGGGATTGACGACCTCGATCTCGCCCTCCTCGACATAGGTGAAGGTGTCGGCGGGGTCTCCGGGCCGGGCCATGATGGTGCCGGCGGGGTAGGTCTTGATCGTGCCGGCGGCGCGCAGCGCCTCGACGTGGCTGGCATGAAGCGGGGTGCGCTGCATCGCGCGAAGATCGGCGCCAATCGATTCCATCTGGGTCGGTTCCTGCAGAGCGCCGGGCGGCGGTGGACACGCGGAGTCGCGTGGCACCAGCATACCGCAACGCCGCACTGCCGCGCTACAGCCGGTTGGCTGCAGGCGGCATTGCAGTGGCGGCCGATCAATGTGCTCCGCGCTGATCCACTTCGGCAGCCATGAAGGCGCGGATTTCGCCGGCGATCACATCGGCCTTCGTTTCAAGCGCGAAGTGGCCGGCATCGATCAGCCGCAGCTTCGCCTTGGGCAGATCGGTGGCAAAGGCCTCGGCCCCGGCGACGGTGAAGATCGGATCGTTCTTTCCCCAGACGACCAGCGTCGGGAACTGATGCTTGCGGAACGCTTCGTGGAACGCGGGATAGAGCGCGACGTTGGTCTGGTAGTTGGCGAACAGCGCCATTTGGACTTCGCGGTTGCCCGGCCGATCGAGGATCGCCTGGTCGTTCTCGATCGCATCGGGGTTGACGCGGTCGGCTTGCACCCCTGCGCTGTACTGGAAAGTCGTCAGCTTGCGGGTGAGGAAGGCGGCAGCCCCCTCGCGCGTTTCGGCGGTGTCGTTGGCCCAGAGCGCCTTGATCGGACCCCATGCGGGCGAGAGGCCGACGTCATAGGCATTGCCGTTCTGCACGATGAGCGCCGTGACCCGCTCCGGCTGGCGCAGCGCAAAGCGCAGCCCGACCGGCGCGCCATAGTCCTGGATATAGACCGCAAACTTCGTGACGCCGACAGCGCGGGTGAAATGGTCGACCGTCTCGTAAAGATGATCGAACGTATAGGCATAGTCGGCCGGGGCAGGCTGGGAGGAGTGACCAAAGCCCGGGTAATCGGGCGCGACGACATGATACCGGTCGGCGAGCAGCGGAATGAGATCGCGGAACATGTGGCTCGACGAGGGGAAGCCGTGGAGCAGCAGGATCGTCGGTTTGCGGGGATCACCGGCCTCGCGGTAGAAAATGTCGAGCCCGTCGACCTTGGCCGTCCGGTAGAACACCGGCTGCGCGGGAATGACATGGCTACCGGCGGGAGCCGGAGCAGCCGTGCGGGCCAGCGCCGGGAACGAGGCGACGACATTGACGGCGAGGACCGACGCAGAAACGGCGACAGTCAGGAGACGGGCTTTGATGGACATGAGGGCGGTCCTTGAAAAAACAGGGGTGGCGGGCGCCTGCCGGGAGGGGGGAAGCGAGGCGCCCGCCGGGGACGTCAGGCCGCGACGCGGGCGCTGACGACCGGGAAGTCGATTTCGGTCTGGAAGGCCGAATTGACGTAGTTGGTCCAGGTGTTGAGCGCGACGTGCTGGACAATCTCGAGCAGCTGCGCGTCGGTGTACCCGGCGGCGCGAACCGCTTCGACGTCAGCAGCGCCGACATGGCCGCGGGTCTTCACCAGCTGCACCGCGAAGCGCACCGCGGCATCGGCCTTGGGGTCGTTCGAGGCGCCGTTGCGGTTGGCGGTGATCTCGGCGTCATCGAGCCTGGAGAGGTTCTTGCCGAGGTAGGTGTGCGCCGAGAGGCAGTAGTCGCAGCCGTTGAGCTCGGCGACGGCCAGCGCGATCCGCTCGCGGGTCTGGGCGGGCACCTTGCCCTTGGCCAGCGCGCCGTTCATCGCGAGGTAGCCTTCGAGCGCGGCCGGGCTGGTGGAAACGAGGCGGTGGAGATTGGGCACGGTGCCGAGCGCCTTGTTCACCGCTTCGAGCAGCGGCTGCGCAGCTTCGGGGGCATCGGCGACAGTGGCGGGGGTGGGGATGCGTGACATTGGAGGGGGGACCTTTCGTTGGGGGCTGGCCGGGATCGGCCGGTGACCCCCAAGTAGGCCCTTCCGCTGGATGGCAGTATCCGCTACCCTGGCAATCCTCCCTTCCGAAAAACGGAAAGAACCCGATGGACCGTTTCGAGGCCATGCGCACCCTGCTCGCCGCAGTTGACGGCGGCAGCCTGTCAGCCGCCTCGCGCGCCTTGAACACGCCGCTGCCAACCGTCAGCCGCCGCGTCTCCGATCTCGAGGCGCATCTGGGTGCGCAGCTCCTCGTACGCACCAGCCGCAAGCTGATCCTGACCGAGGCGGGCGAGGCCTTTGTCGGTGCGGCACGGCGCTTGCTCGACGACCTCAGCGATGCCGAACGCGCCGCAAGCGGGGAGTATCGCGCGCCGCGCGGCGAACTTCTGGTCACGGCGCCGATCATGTTCGGCAAGCTCCACGTGGCGCCGGTCGTCCATGCATTCCTTGCGGCCTATCCCGATGTGACGGTGCGGCTCGTGCTTTCGGATTCGAACATCGATCTGGTCGAAGCCCACGTCGATGTGGCGGTGCGCGTGGGCCAGCTGCCGGACAGCGATCTGGTCGCGCGCAGGCTGGGCGATATTCGCTGGGTGCTGGTCGCCAGCCCTGAATACCTGGCCCGCT
The DNA here is from genome assembly GCF_027489515.1 of Novosphingobium sp. Lineage (GTDB taxonomy): Bacteria > Pseudomonadota > Alphaproteobacteria > Sphingomonadales > Sphingomonadaceae > Novosphingobium. The sequence continues at coordinate 15,129 of NZ_JAIXZS010000100.1, forward strand.
GCGGTGAGCCCGCGGAGCCCGAAGACCTCGCCAGCCACGATTGCATCGCGTTCGAGGGCCTCCAGACCCGCCGGGTATGGCGGATCGGTGCGGGAGCGGCCGCGCGCTCGGTCACGATCAGCCCGCGATATTCGGTCAGCACCGCCGATGCGGTGGTCGAGGCCGCCACCGCCGGGCTCGGGATCGCGCGGGTCATGTCGTATCAGGTGGCGAACTGCGTCGGGGCGGGTCGGCTCGTTCCGGTGCTGACGGATCAGGGCTCCGAGCCGGTGCCGGTGCATCTCGTCCATCGCCGACAGCGCAGCCAGCCCTTGAAGCTGCGTGCGTTCCTCGATTTCGTCGCGCCGCGGCTCAAGCTGGCCATTGACACCTGTGCCAATCGCTTCGCGTCGAGCCCATGCGATGGAGCGTGAGGCGCTCGATGCGCTGCTCCAGCGGATCCGCGCCTGCAGCGTCTGCGCGCCGCATCTGCCGCTGGGGCCCCGGCCGATCGTGCAGGCGGCACCCGGCGCCGCCATCCTGATCATCGGGCAGGCACCCGGCACCGCGGTCCATGCCTCGGGCATTCCCTGGGACGATCCCAGCGGAGACCGCCTGCGCGAATGGACAGGGCTCGACCGCGCGACGTTCTATGATCCGGGCAAGATCGCGCAGATGCCGATGGGCTTCTGCTATCCCGGCAAGGTTCCGGCCAAGGGCTCCGGCAGCGGCGGCGATGCTCCGCCCCGCCGCGAATGTGCGCCGTTGTGGCACGAACCGCTCAGGGCGCAGCTTGTCGCAGTACGGCTGACATTGCTGGTCGGCCAATATGCGCAGGCGACTTATGCGCCGGGGCGCAAGACAACCCTGACCGAGCGCGTCCGCGCAGCGGGAGCGAACCCGGCCGAACCGTTCGCCCTGCCCCATCCCAGTTGGCGCAGCACCATGTGGATGCGCCGCAATCCATGGTTCGAGGCAGACGTGCTACCGCTGCTTCGCGTGCGTGTGCGCGAGGCCCTGCGCGATTAGCCTACGGCGGCGATCATGCGCTCGCCAAGCCACCGTCCGAGCAGCGTGCCGGCGGTGGTGACCGCCGCTTCTTCGCCGAGCGAGGCCGCCAGCCGTTCGCACACCGCAGCAAAGCCTTGCCCGGCGGCCGACCACGCGAGCACATCGCGTTCGTGCGCCTCGGCACGGCGGAACACCGGCTCAAGGCCTTGCCGCCAGACCAGCAGCGCTGTGCCGCGCTCGGCCATTTCGGGGCCCGGCGGGGTTTCGCCGGTCGCGAGCGCCTGCCAGATCGCATCGGCGTTGGTGGCGATCGGCAGCACAAGCAGCGAAGGCACCGCGCGGATCACGGCGGTTTCCCAGTCGGCCACAGCCAGCGCTTCGGGGGCAAGCGGCTCGGCATCCGGGCTGACGAAGACCTGGCCGACGGTCCAGTCGATCAGCGCGATCTCGGCAACTTCGGGATCATCGGGCCAGAGCGTCGCGATGAAATCGGTGAAGTCCTCGCCATAGGCATCAAGCGTCCAGCTCGAGGGCGGGCGCGCATCGATATAGCGCGCCGCGGCCGCCTCGAACGCTTCGTCACCCAGCCACAGCACAAGGCGCTGGAAGGTCTCGGCGAGGCTGGAGACCAGCGCGGTGCGGTAGTTGTTCTGATAGACCAAAGTGCCCGGCCCGCCGCCGAGCGCGGCGGCGGCGCTGTCCTCGCCGGTTACCAGCCAGTCGCGGAAATCGCGTTGCAGGTTAAGGAGGCTCATGCCGCGATCCTTTCATCGGCGGCGATACCGCGCGCGATGTCCAGTTCGGCGCAGAGCTCCTCAAGCTCGGGGATATTGTCGTCGCGCTCGATCATCGTCGGCACAGGGCCGGCCAGCGCCACTGCGGCGCGATAGAGCGCCCAGACTTCCTCCGGCACCGGCTGGTCGTGCGTGTCGATCAGGAGGTGCTCGCCTTGAACATGCCCAGCGAGATGGATCTGCCCGACCGCGTGCATCGGAATACCGGCAAGATAATCGGCGGCGGCAAAGCCGTGGTTCACCGCGCTGACATGGATGTTGTTGACATCGAGCAGCAAGCCGCAGCCGGTGCGCTTCGTCATCTCCGCGAGGAATTGCCATTCGGTCATCGCACCGGGAAAGGCGATGTAACTCGAGGGATTTTCGAGCAGCATGCGGCGGCCCAGCGCCTCTTGCGCGCGGTCGATATTGCGGCAGACCACATCCAGCGCTTCCTCGGTATAGGGCAGCGGCAACAGGTCGTGCGAATTGAAGCCGTCTATCCGGGTCCAGCACAAGTGGTCCGAGACCACTGCGGGCTCCATCATGTCGACAAGGCGGCGAAGCTCCTTGAGGTAATCGTCCCTGAGGCCATCGGCCGAGCCGATCGAAAGCGAGACGCCGTGGAGCGCGAGGGGATAGTTGCGGCGCGCCTTCATCAGCGTATCGAGCGGCTTGCCGCCCGGGATCATGAAGTTTTCCGAGATCACCTCGATGAAATCGACGGGCGCGGTGCCCTCGATATAGGACCGGTAGTGCGGCCGGCGCATGCCGAGGCCAAAGCCGGTGAGGTGTTCGCTCATCAGGTTTCCCGCGAAAGAAGGCCGGGGCTCCCGGGGGCGCCGGGGAGGGGGAACGGCGCCGCTGGGCAGTAGGGACAGGAAGCCCCGGTCAGGTCAGGCCATAATCGGCTGGGAGGGTTGCCAGCCGATCCGGCAGTGTTTCAGGCGAGGTTTACTTGGGTTCGGTCAGGCTGCCGCCCTGCGCGGCGCAGGCGGCCTTGGTCAGCGCCTTGAAGCCCTGGCCCTTGCATTCGTTCTGGCCCTTGCAGCTGTGGGTGCCGGCGGCGCAGTCCGAGGTGCCCTTGCAGGTGTTCACGCCGTAGCAGTGGACAACTTCGGCGGACTTCGCCTTGGCGATCGCCGGGGCGGGGGCGACTGCCATGGCGGCAGCGATGAGGGCGGCGTTGGCAGCGATGGCGAGGCCGGTCTTGAGGGTGCTCATGGGTTTTCTCCGAATGGTGCGCCGGGATGGCATGGCTCTATTCGGATGCACCCACAGGCCGGTTACAGCCCACACACCCTTTTTTGCGCTGACCAAGGATCGCGCTTAGGCCCGATTGCGCATCAGCCATTCGCGAAACACGGTGAGGCCCTCCGGCAGATTGCTGCGACCGAAGCCGATGCGGAAATGGTCCTGCGGCACCGGGCCAAGCTCGGAATGATAGATGCTCGAGGGGAGCAGCAGCACCCCGGTTTCCTCGACCAGCCGCTCGGTGAAGCGCTCGACGCCGTCCTCGCCCTTGTAGCGGATGAAGGCGACGCAGCTGCCATCGGGGCGGCGCCAGTCGAACAGGTGCGGGAAATCGGCGAAGAAGCTGTCGAGCAGACCGAGGTTGCGGTGCGCCAGATCGCGGTTGCGCCCGACGATCGCCTCGCGCGCCTTGAGCGCGATTTCGGCGAACAGTTCGGACGGCGCCGAATTGCAGATCGAAAGGTAGTGCTTGTAGCGCTCGCAAGTCTGCAGGAACGCGCGGTCCTGGCAGGCGAGCCAGCCGATGCGCAGGCCGGGCAAGCCATAGCTCTTCGACATGACATTGAGCGACACGCCGCGTTCGTAGACATCGGCCACCTGCGGCACGCGCGCATCGCTGCGGTGCTCGATCAGGCGGTAGACTTCATCGCTGAACAGCCAGATCCCGCGTTCGCGGCAGAGCTCGATCAGCCCGGCGAAGGTTTCCTGCGAGGGGATCGCGCCGGTGGGGTTGTTGGGGAAGTTGATCGAGATGAGCTTCGTGTTGGGCCGCAGCGCCGCGCGCACGGCATCGAGATCGAGCGCCCAGTTCGCGTTCTCGTCGAGCGCAACCCCGGTGACCGCGCAGATCGAGAGCGGGATCGTCTCGGCCGACTGATAATTGGGTGTGATCACGATGCAGTGGTCCGCAGGCGTGAGCAGGACCTGCATGGCGACATAGATGCCCTCTTGCGCGCCCGCGAAGCACAGGAGCTGGTCCTCGTGGATCGTCTCGTATGTCTTGGCGATTTCGTGCAGCAGCGGCTCCGCGCCGAAGGTCTTTGTATAGCCGAGGTGAAGGTTGTCGAACCGTTCGCGATCAGCCGGCGAGGCATGGGCGAGCAATTGCGAAACCGTCATGCTCTGCGCGTCGGATGCGGTCAGATGATACTTCGCGGCGAATTCCCACTTCGAGAAGTATACCTCCAGCGCAAAGTTCCGCACGGGCCGATTGTCCTTTCAACACGGTGATTTGTTCGGCGCCTCCCTAGGATCTGTAGCCCGCGGGGTCCAGCCGCGCGGAAAAAATGCTGCGCCCCTGTAACCGCGATTGTGCAGGCGGCGAACTGTTCAACGTGGCCGGCGCGAACACTTCCGGACACGGGCCAAAGGCGGCAAACCGCGCGCCCGGCCTCTGATGATCCTCGTTTCCAACCCTGTGATTCAACCGCTTTTGAAGGAATTCGTCATGAAGATTGCTGCAACCGCTTTCGCTGCCTCGATCGCTCTCGGCCTTGCTGCCGGTGCCGCACACGCCGCCGATGCCAAGCCCGCCATGGAAAAGTGCTACGGCGTCGCCAAGGCCGGCAAGAACGAGTGCGCCGCAGGCGCGGGCACCAGCTGCGCCGGTACCTCGAAGGTCGATTATCAGGGCAACGCCTGGACGCTGGTCAAGGCCGGCACCTGCACCTCGATCAAGACGCCCAAGGGCAACGGCTCGCTCACGCCCAAGGCGCACTGAGCACGGCGGGGCGCTTCGGCTGACCGGGGCGCCCACCGGCTTTTTCAAGGTATCCGCCCATGACCGCTCTCGTATCCGTCTATAACCGGCTGGCCGAGCTGACCGGGCGACTGCTGCCCGAATCCCTGCTGCTGCTGGCGGCGCGGCTTGGCATCGCAGCGGTGTTCTTCCAGTCAGGGCGAACCAAGGTCGAAGGGTTGCTGACGATCACCGACAGCACCTACTACCTGTTCGAAACCGACTACAAACTGCCGTTCGTGCCCCCGCATCTGGCCGCCCACATGGCGACCTATTCGGAGCACCTCTTTCCGATCCTGCTGTTCCTCGGCCTCGGCACGCGCTTCGGCGCGCTGGGCCTCCTCGGCATGACCACCGTGATCGAGGTCTTCGTCTATCCCGATGCCTGGCCGACGCACCTGAGCTGGGCGGCACTTCTCCTGCCGCTCATCGCCAAGGGCGGTGGAGCACTCTCGCTCGACCGTCTGCTGCGCCGGGGCTGAAACCCGCGCCGCCTGCTCCGCGCAGCGACCGGTCTGTATTCCTAGCGGCATGCGGGCCGGTCTTGCGGGGCGCTGGCAAAGATGCAACGGAATCGGGTGTCGGCTGCCGTATCGTGCGGCATGCCGCTCCCGGCCGTCTTTTTCCCTGGCGCGGCGGTGCAGAGAAGGACCTGTCATGCCCCCCGATCGAGACGATCCCGGCATCGATCAGACGATCGCGGCGCTGGTTGGCGATCTGTCGCCGGTGGTGCCGGTGCGCGTGTGGCGCGGCGTTGCAGCAGGGCTTCTCCTGACCGGGCTGGCTGTGCTGGCCGTGTGGCTGATCCTGGGTCTGCGCGCCGACGTACTTGCCCTTCATCCGGCGCCCGTAATGATCGCACGGGGCGCGATCCTGCTTGCGGGCGGGCTTGCCATGCTGGTCGCGGCCTTGCGCGCCGGTGTTCCGGGCCGCGCCGATGGCGGCGCGGCGCTTGTCGGCACCCTGCTCCTTGGCCTGCTGCCGATCGGCCTGATGGGCCTGCTGATGAGCAGTATCATGGCCGGCAAGCGCATGCCGTTCGAAGAAGCCACGCCCTTTGACATCGCCCGCTGCTTTGCCGTCGCGCTGGCGACGGCGCTGCTGGTGGGGGCCGGCCTCGTGATGTGGCTGCGCCGCGCGGCGCCCACCGATCTCGCCCGTTCGGGCTGGCTGACCGGCTGGGCAGCCGCCGCGCTCGGCACGTTCGCCTATAGCCTGTTCTGTCCCTCGGGCACGATGGCCTTTGCGGCCGTCGTCTATCCTGCGGCGATGCTGCTTGCAGCCACGGTCATCCGCCTCGCGGTGCCGCCACTGCTGCGCTGGTAGGGTTCAGGCTTCGCGCAGCGCGGCAAGCACCTCGGCCGGTTCCGCGCGTTCGCGAAAATCGACGTTGGTATAGGCGAACCGCACGCGCCCGGCGGGATCGATGGCAAATGTCGCGGGAACCGGCAGGAAGCCGCTCGGCGAGCCATAGAGCTCATGCATGTTGATGCCGGCCTTGCTGTAGAAATCGAGCAGCGGATCACCGGCAAAGAACGTGAGACCCAGCGAGAGCGCAACGCCGTGGTCGACATCGCAGAGCACTTCCGCAACTTCCGCATGGGGTGACGCTGCGAGCAGGGCGCCCAGCGCGCGCGCACCGCCGCCGGTCTCGCCCGTGATCTCGACAAAGCGCACCCCGGCGTTGGCCAGATCGGGCAGCATCGCCGCCCAGGCCGAAACCTCGTGCACGCAATAAGGGCACCAGCGGCCCCGGCTGAAATTGACGATCACCGGCCCGGCATCGAGCAGATCACCCAGCCGGCAATAGCTGCCGGATGCGGTCGGCAAGGAGAAATCCGGAAACATCTCCCCCACCTTGGGCGCGGCCGCACCCACGCCGGCTTCGCGCAGCGCGATCACGATCTCGTCAAAGAACGGACCAAGGTCAGGGTTGCGGCGCCGGATCTGCGCAAGCTGCGGCGCCAGCGATGCGGAAGGAGGGGAAGGAAGGTCCATTACGGTCTCATAGGAGTGATTGCCGCGCAGAGGAAACGCCCTCCGGTGCATCGAGTCCATGCGCAGTCCCTATGGTTCCGGCATCAGATCGGTGCCATTGGCAAGGGCCCAGTCCTGCGCGCGGGCGACGCGCAAAAAGGCCTCGGCGGCAACCGAGCGGCGTCTCCCCGCGACCGAGGCAAGCACGAAACGCGCCTCGACCGGTCCGAACGGCAACTCGGTTGCGGCAAGCGGCGGCGCGGCAAGGCTGCGCGGGGTCCAGCCGCAGCCGAGCCCGGCCTGCACCATCTGGCGCAGCTGCACGGCCCCCTGGGCCTGGTGCCGCACTTCGATCGCGGCACCGGCCTGCGTCGCGATCCGCGCAAGCGCGGCACAGCCATCGCCGGCAAGATCGATCCAGGCTTCGTCTTCGAGCACAGCCGGCGCGGTGGGCGGGGCGGTGGCAAAGGGGTGGTCCGCCCGCGTGACGATGCACCAGGCGTCCGCGAACAGCGGCCAGCAATCGAGCCGCTCGGGTGCTTCGTCCGGCATTTCGACGATGATAAGGTCGAGCGAACCGGACATGGCCAGTTCGACGAGTTCGCGCGAGGAGCCGCTGGCCAGCGCCAGTTCGAGCCCGGCAAGGCTTCTGCCGAGCTCTCCCAGCACACGTTCCAGCGTCGCATGCTCAACCGTCCGCGCGACGCCGAGTGCGAGCGGGGCGATTTCCGCCCGGCCCATGCCGCGCGCCATCTGCTTGGCAGTCTGTGCAGCCTCGAAGCTGCGTTCGAGATGCGGCAGCATCGCCTTGCCGAGTTCGGTGAGGTGGGTGCGCGCGCGCTCGCGGCGAAACAGCGGCGCGCCGAATTCGTCTTCCAGCTTCTGGATCGCCTTGGTCAGCGAAGGCTGCGAGACGTTGCATTCGATGGCGGCGCGCGTGAAGTTCAGCAGGCGTGCTGCGGCCAGGAAGTACCGGACCTGATGCATTTCCATGGCTGCGCTGCCCTGTGCCTGCAATCACCGAGCGCTACCGGCATGGCCGGCACCGCTCGAACACCGCAAAAGTCAAAGATGTCGGCTGTTCGACCTGACAACAATGAGCGTCAACGATGCCTGTCGCAAGCGTTGTAACCAACATATGATCTATCCACGAACTGCATGGAACAGGGCAAAAACAGACCGGAATGGTGCTTTGTCCGCATCGACCAATCGTGCAGGAGTGCAAGGTGAACGATCTTACCGGCTGGATGCGCACATTCATCACCGTGGCGGATGCGGCCAGCTTCAGCCGCGCCGCCGCGCGTCTCGAACTGCCGCAGTCGACGGTATCGCGCCAGGTCGGTGCGCTGGAGCGGCATCTCGGTGCGGCCCTGCTCAAGCGCACCACGCGCTCGATCGCGCTGACCAGCGAGGGGCAGGCCTACTACGAGGCCGCGCTGCGGGCGCTCGCCGCGATCGACGAGGCCGAGGCTGCCGTCGGCGTCCACGGCGCGCTTGGCGGGCAAGTGCGCATGACCGCCCCGCTTACGCTCGCCCAGTCGCGCGTGATCGCCATGCTCGCGCAGTTCCAGCGCCTGCAGCCGCGCATCGAAGTGGATCTCAGGGTCTCCGACCACGCGCTCAACCTTGTGTCCGACAATCTCGATTTCGCAATCCGGGTGGGGGTGATCGGGGACAGCCGCTCGATTGTGCGCCGTATCGGGACCTGCCGGCGCGTGATGGTCGCCTCGCCGGCCTATCTCGAGGAGTATGGCCTGCCGCACCGGCCCGCTGATCTCGCCGCGCACAATTGCCTCAGCTACGCGCTGCTCGCTTCGGGCAACAAATGGGCGCTCGGCAAGGAGCCGCCAGTCGAAGTGAGCGGGAGCTTCCGCGCCGACAGCCCGGATGCGCTGCGGGCGGCGGCGCTGGCGGGCATCGGCATCGCGGTCAACGCGCGGTGGCTGTTCGAGGACGATCTGGCGAGCGGCCGGCTGGTGGAATTGCTCCCCGATCATCCCCCGGCGGACATGCCGATCCACCTCGTCATGCCGGCCGGGCGCTACGTCGCGGCGCGCGTGCGCGCGCTGGCCGACCACATCATCGGAGCCTTTGCCGCCGATCCGCTGTTGCGCTCGGCCTGAGTTGTAACGATCCCGCCGCGCGCCGCGAACCTTGCGGGCAGGCAATGCGGGAGCGACAGGATGGTTGGCGAAACAGGCGACACGGCCGCTGCGGCGCAAGGCAAGCGCCCGCACGTGATCATTGTGGGCGGCGGCTTCGGCGGTCTGGCAGCGGCCAAGGCACTTGCCGGTGCGCCGGTCGACGTGACGCTGATCGACAAGCGCAACCACCACCTGTTTCAGCCGCTGCTCTATCAGGTGGCCACTGCCGGCCTCTCGCCAGCGGACATTGCCGGCTCGATCCGCGCGATCCTGGCGCGGCAGAAGAATGTGCGCGTGCTGCTCGACCGGGTCTACGGCGTCGACCGGGAGCGCCGCCGGGTGATCCTCGGCGATGGCGAACCCCTGGCCTATGACTGGCTGATCATCGCTACGGGGGCGACGCACAGCTATTTCGGCCGCGAAGATTGGGCGCCCTATGCGCCCGGCGTGAAGACCATCGACGATGCCACCGCGATTCGCCGCCGCGTTCTCCTCGCGCTCGAGCGCGCCGAGACCGAGACCGACGAAGACAAGCGCAAGGCGCTGCTCACCTTCGTGGTGATCGGCGGCGGGCCGACCGGCGTAGAGATGGCAGGCGCGATTGCCGAACTCGCCCGCCAGTCCGTTAGCATGGATTTCCGCCATATCACCCCGCATTGCTCGCGGATTTTCCTGCTCCAGAAGGGCGACCGCCTGCTGCCCGCGTTTCCGCCTGCGCTATCGGCCAAGGCGCGCAAGGGGATCGAGGAACTCGGCGTCGAGGTCCGGCTCGAGGCGCACGTCACCGAAATCGATGCGGACGGGGTGATCGTCGATGGCGAGCGGATCTCGGCAGCCACGACGATCTGGGCGTCGGGCGTGATGGCGAGCCGCGCGGCGGAATGGCTCGGCTGCAATGGCGACCGGGCGGGCCGCGTTCCGGTGGGGGCGGACTTCCATCCGGCCGGTGATCCAGCCGTGTTCGTGATCGGTGATACCGCCGCCTGCACCGATGCGGCCGGGCGCGCCCTGCCCGGAGTCGCCCCGGTGGCCAAGCAGCAGGGCCAGCATGCTGCCCGTGCCATCCGCGATGCGCTGGGCGGCCGGACCACGCCGCCTTTCCGCTACCGTGACTATGGCAACATGGCGACGATCGGGCGCAGCCGGGCCATCGCCGATTTCGGCCGTCTGCGCGTGACGGGCCTTGCCGCCTGGCTGCTGTGGTGCGTGGCCCATATCTGGTTCCTGACCGGGCACCGCAACCGGATTTCAGTCGGAATCAGCTGGTTGTGGAGCTACCTCACCTATCAGCGGGGCGCGCGTCTGATCACCGGCGATGTGGCGCCAGACCTGCCCGCGACATGGGAACTGGCCCCCGCACTGGGACGAAATCGGGCGGGGCATCTTGAAGTTATCCCTGCAGAATAATGACTTAACCCCACTCATTCCCGGCATGCATTGATAATATAACCGCTTGATGCGTGTTCGCCTCGGCGCGGCTCGGGCACTGTCAGTGCATCGAGAGGTTTTGGAGGAAAGCATGGCAAGCCAACTGGAGACCGCCCGGCACGCCGCACATGGCCCGCGCAAGAGCGCCGGCTTCGACTGGGAGGGGGCCATGGCCGCGAGCCTCGCCGGTGATGCCGCGGCGTACCGCCGCCTGCTGGAAGAGGCCGGCCGCTGGCTCCGCCGCTACTTTGCCCGCCGCCTTTCCCCCGAAATGATCGACGATGCGGTGCAGGAAGCGCTCACCGCGCTTCACCTCAAGCGCGCAACGTTCGAGCCGGGGCGTCCGTTCCTGCCCTGGCTTGCCGCGATTGCCCGCTTCAAGGGTGTGGATTGCCTGCGCAGCGCCGGGCGCAACCGCGCCGAGGAACTCGACGAGGGCCTGCATGGTGTGCCCAGCCACGAAAGCGCTTCGCTCAGCGGGATCGTGATGGCCGGGCTGTTCGACCGCCTGCGCCGCCCGCAGGCCGATGCGATCCGGCTGGTCAAGCTGCAGGGCTTCTCGGTGCGCGAGGCTGCGGCGATGACCGGGCAGTCCGAAGCGCTGGTCAAGGTCAACATCCACCGTGGGCTTGCCGCGCTCAAGTCTTTCTTCGGCGAGGGCGATTTCGCCTTGTGAAGGCGGAGCGGGCCGGTGCCGCAGCGAATGGCGCTCCTCCGCGTTACGCAAAAAAGAAGGGACGGATTGCTCCGTCCCTTCCTCGGCCGAGGGCCCTGTGGCTCCGGTCGTTAGCTGGTCTGGCAGTGTTTACAGCAGCCTCCAGGTGATCGGCACGGTCACCGAGGTGGCGCCGCCCGGCGGGGGGGGCACCGAGCCGGTGCGGCTCGGCAGCGCGAGCGCTTCGCGGTCGAGCGATGTCGAGCCCGAGGGCGAGATGAGCTCCGCGCGCTCTACCGCGCCCGAGGCGGCGACATAGATTTTCACCTTGGCCGTGCCTTCCTCGCCGCGCGCTTGCGCGGCCTTGGGATAGGTCTGCTTGGCGGCGATGGTGCGGGTGACCTGACGGACCCAGTCGGCTGACTGGGCATGGGCCGTGCCGACCATGCAGGTGGCGGCGATCAGCCCGAAGGCCAGGGTCTTGGCGGTCTTGAGCATCGTAGGTCCTTCCGGTTGGCGTCGAAACTGATGGTCCGCCAGCCAGATCAAGCTGGACGGACCAACGTGGCGTGGGGTGCCTCCATCTGACGCAAGGGCCGTTAGCTTCGCCCCAAGCCGCGCTACGAGCGGCACCGGATGGGGCGTTCATGCCATTTCGGACCCCGAAGCGCGGCCAGGCTTGCTTCGCCGCGCGCCTTGAAGGTTAATGCGGGGCTATGATGCACCGTCGATTCGTCCTTGCCGCGCTCCCGCTCGCTTCGCTGCTGGTTGCCGCGGCACCGCGAAAGCGCGTGGCGCCCCCTCCCGCGCCGCCTCCGCTCCCGCAGGTGACGGCTGTCGAGCGGGTTGCGCTGGTCACCGAAGCGGGCACGATCGAACTTGAGCTCGATGGCGCGCATGCGCCGATCAGCACTGCCAATTTTCTGCGCTATGTCGATGCCAGGCGGTTTGACGGAATCACGTTTTACCGCGCGATGCATCTGGCCTGGGGCGATCAGCCCAATGGTCTGCTGCAGGGCGGCCTGCGCGATCCGCGCCGCCTGTTCCCGCCGATCGCGCACGAGCCGACGAGCCAGACCGGGCTGAGCCATGTGGCGGGCGCGATCTCGATGGCGCGCAATGCGCCGGGCACGGCAACGGCCGATTTCTCGATCATGCTCTCGGACCTCACCAGCCTCGATGCCAACCCGGCCTCGAGCGATCCCGAGGCGCAGGCGGGCTATGCCGTCTTCGGCAAGGTGACCGCAGGCATGGATGTGGTGCGCAAGATCTGGGATTCGCCGATTTCGCAGACGCTGGGCGAGGGATCGATGCGCGGGCAGATGCTGGAAGCACCGGTGAAGATCCTCACCGCCAGGCGCCTGCCACCACCTACTCCCATCGAGCAGGTTGAGCGGGTGCCAGCTGCAAAGCCGACTGCCCGATGACGCCGTGGTCTACTGCGGACAGGCGACCGGCTCGCCCGCGCCGCGCTGGAACAGCACAAGCCGCAGGTTGAACGAATCTCCGCCTGCCGTCTGGTTGGGCCCGGCGACGAGTTCCAGCGCCTCTCCCGGTGCGAGATCGGCGCTGAGCGGCGGCAGCTGCAGTTGCCCCGTCAGCACGCCGCGCCAGAGAACCTTGCCGGCGGCGGTGATGGTGAGATCCACGCCGTCGCCCACGGCGCCCTTGGCGAAGCAGCCGCCCACATCGACCGATTCCGGAACGGGCGCGACATGGCGCCAGACCGCGCGCAATGGTGAGGCGGCGGTGCCGCCGGGCGCGGCGGAGGTCGTGTTGATCCGCAGCGGGCGGTACCAGCGATCGCCGAAGTAGCTGGTGAACTGGTCATCGAACAGCGGCAGGCGGTAGTTCGTATCGGCCTTGAGCCGCACGGCATAGCGCCACTGCGGCGTGCCCCAGCCCATCAGCGTATCGGCGATCCAGGTCGAGCTGCCAAAGCGGATCGCGGTGGTGCCGGTGATCACCACCGGGCTCTCGCCGACGCCGGCCAAGGGCACGGGCGCGCCGCTCGCATCGCTCACCGTGCCGCCTTCGACCATGAGCGAACGCGGCGCGCCCCAGACCACCGTAGTGTCGGTTCCGAAGCGGTAGGCAAACAGCAGCGGATCGCCGAGATCGAGCCGCTGCGGGCGGCCGCGGGCGAGGAGCTGCTGCATCATCCGGAACGCGGCGGCCTGCGGCTTGGGCGCGGTGCCGGCAAAGAGCCCCATGTTCGGGAACCAGCGCTGGTCGATCAGCGCGTACCAGCTGGCCTGTGCGGCCCCGGCTGCGGCGAGCATGGTCGTCTGCTTGATCAGTTCGCCTGCCGCGCCGGGCAGGTCGCGCGTATCGACGCTGAATTCGCTGGCCCAGATCGGCACGCGCCGCCCGGCGGCATCCATGGCGCTGTTCAGCTGCGCCAGCTCCACATCGAGCCCTTCGCCGCGCAGCCGGTAGGGATGCACCGCGATGCCATCCACCTCGGCGAGTATTCCGGCGGCGAACAGAGTGCGCAGGAAGCCGGTTCCGATCATGTTGGTCGATCCGCCGAGGATCGCGACGCGCCCGCCGATCCGCGCGCGCACCGCCTTGAGCGTGGCGACATAGGCGGCGGCGCGATTGACGCCGGCGGGATAGACCAGCGTGCCGGATCCGTTGAGCTCGTTGCCGACCTCGATCGCGGCGAGACAGGGGCCGAACCGATCGGCGAGCGCGGCAAGGTAGCTGGCGAAGGCGGCGTTGCCTGCTGCGCTCGAGACCCACCCCCCGCCATCGTAGAGCGGATTGGCAGGGACCGCTGTCAGCAGCAGGCGCTGCCCTGCCGCGCAGGCCGAGGCCAGCGCCTGCGCCCCCGGCGAGCCAAGATCGTAGCTGCCGCGCACCTTTTCTGTCGCGGCCCAGGGGAGCGAATCGCGCAGCATCGGCGCGCCGACCTGCTGCGCCAGTGCGAGCGAGGAGGCGGGCCAGCCCTGACTGAAATGAGTCTGCACGCCCAGCACCATCGGCGGCAGGGCAGACGGGTCGAATGCGCTGCGTTCGAGCGGGCCGGCTGCCTGAGCCGTGCCGATGGGCGAGGTCACTTCTGCGGTGTGCCGCAAATGCGCGGGCCCGCAGGCAGCGAGCAGGGCAACCAGCACCGCGATGCGCAGGGGCGGGCGCACCTGGCTGGCAAGACGGCGGACGGGATCGATCAAGGCACGGCGGACCATGGCACGCTCTCCAGCGAGGGGACGCGTCAAGGATGTGCCGGGTGCGCCTTAATGGGCTCCCAGCGGATTCGCTTAAGCGGCCATTTTTCTGTGTTGCGCTAGTCTCGCCAAACGCTCGGGGTTCTCCCTTAGGGAATTACCCACGCACAGTGCGGATGGCCATCTCGATCACATCGCCAATCCGGGCAAGATCGGCCTCGTCGATGCAATAGGGCGGCATGATATAGATCGTGTTGCCGAGCGGTCGCAGCAGCACGTCGGCCTCGCGGAACAGCGCGAGCAGGCGCGGGGCGAGCGAGGACATGTAGCCGCCGTCGGGCACCTCGAGATCGAGCGCGGCGATTGTCCCGCAGCGGCGCACGGAGGCGACTCCGGGCAGCATGGCGAGCCGATCCAGCAAGGCCTGCTGGCGTGCGCCGAGGTCGGCGAGGCGGTCCATGACGGGCTCGGATTGCCAGATCGCGATGTTGGCCGCCGCCGCCGCGCAGGCGATGGGGTTCGCGGTGTAGCTCGACGAGTGAAAGAACATCTTGGCGCGGTCGGTCGACCAGTGCGCCATGAAGATCTCTTCGCGCGCCATTGTCACCGCGAGCGGCATCGAGCCGCCGGTGAGGCCCTTGGCGATGCACAGGATGTCCGGCACGACGCCCGCCTGCTCGCAGGCAAGCAGAGTGCCGGTGCGGCCCCAGCCGGTCATCACCTCGTCAGCGATGAACAGCACCTCGTGGCGCCGGCAGATTTCGGCCATCGCGGCGAGCAGTGCCGGCGGGTACATCAGCATGCCGCCGGCGCCCAGCACCAGCGGTTCGACGATGAACGCGGCAGGGGCTTCGCGGCAGGCCGCTTCCAGCGCGTCCAGCGTGTTGGCGCCATCGCCCACCGGAAAGGGGATGGTGCCGACATCGAACAGCAGCGGCGCGTAGGGCGCGTTGAACACGCCGCGCGCGCCAACCGACATCGCGCCGATCGTATCACCGTGGTAGCTGTGTTCGAGCACGAGGATGCGCCCGCGCGGCCGATCGGTGTGGGCCCAGTATCCCAGCGCCATCTTCAGCGCGACTTCGACCGAGGTCGAGCCGCTGTCGGAGAAGAACACCCGGGTCAATTCCGGGGGCATCATCGCGCGGAGGCCGGCGGCGACGCGCTCGGCGGGCGTGTGGGTCCAGCCGGCGAAGATAAGCTGATCGAGCGCGCCGGCCTGCGCGCGGATCGCCTCGACGATGCGCGGGTGGCAATGGCCGTGCGTTGTCACCCACCATGAGGAGATCGCATCGATCACCCGCCGTCCGTCGGCGGTGTAGAGCGCGGCGCCTTCCGCATGGGTCACCAACGGGACCGGCTCGCCCAGCCCGTGCTGGGTGAACGGATGCCAGACTGCCGAGCCGCTCACGTGAAGTCGTCGATCAGAAAGGCCTGCGCAAAGGCCTCGGCCAGCGTCTCCGGCGCGAGCGCAGGGAGCAGAGGCAGGCGCCCAAGTCGCCGCACCTGGCCCATCTCGCAGATCGTTGCCTCGTTGTCCTCGTTCGCCTCGCCCACGAAGGCGACGCCGTGGATCGGCACGCGCCGCGCACGCAGTGCCTCGATGGTCAGCAGGCTGTGGTTGATCGTGCCGAGCGACGTGCGCGCGACAATGATCGTGAGAAGCCCCCACCGTGCAAACACATCGGCATAAGTCACTTCGCGCGTCAGCGGCACCAGTGCGCCGCCTGCGCCTTCGACCACAAGCGGCCGCGCTTCGGGCAGCATGAGCCAATCGGGGTCGATCGCCACGCCGTCGAGCTCCGCTGCGCGGTGCGGTGAAAGCGGCTCGTTCAGGCGATAGGCTTCGGGGAGGATCTTCTCGGCGGGCAATCCGGCGAGCATGGCCACGCTGTCCTTGTCCGCGCCATCTTCAAGGCCGGATTGCACCGGCTTCCAGTAATGCGCGCCCAGCGCGCCGGTGAGGGCAGCGGAAAAGACGGTCTTGCCAATCCCGGTATCGGTTCCGGTTACAACAAACGCACTCATGCCAGAGCCTTTGCCAAGGCCCCGGCCAGTGCGTCAATATCTTCAGGCATAACGTTTTGTGTCAGGGAGATACGCAGCCGGCTCGTACCCGCCGGTACGGTCGGCGGGCGGATGCCGCGAACGTCGAAGCCCGCCTGCTGCAAGTGCGCCGCAACCGCCATGGTGCGCGCTTCATCACCAAGGACCAGCGGCATGATCTGGGTGCCCGTCACCGCAGCGCCATAAGGCGCGAGCGCCGCCTCGGCATGGGCCACGCGCGCCATCAGCCCGGTCCGCCGCTCGGGTTCATCCGCCAGCATGCGCAAGGCCTCGCGCACGGCCGCCGCCATCAGGGGCGAGGGCGCGGTGGAAAAGATGAACGGGCGTGCGCGGTTGATGAGGAAATCGCGCATCACCGCCGGTCCGCAAACCAGCGCGCCCTCGCATCCCAATGCCTTGCCGCAGGTGCGCAGCACCACCGTATCGGCCCGCCCGTCGAGCGCGGCGGCAAGGCCGCGCCCATCGGGGCCGAACACGCCGGTCGCATGCGCCTCGTCGATCAGCATGATCGCCTCGTGCTGTTCGGCCAGCTCTGCAAGATCGGCAAGCGGCGCGCGGTCGCCGTCCATCGAATAGAGGCTTTCAAACGCGAGCCAGACGCGGCCCTTGCCGCCGGCCCTGCGCCATGCCGCGATGGCATCAGCAAAGCTGCCCGCATCGTTGTGCCCGGCGCAGGCCTTGACAGCCCGGGTCAGGGCAAGGCCTTCGTGCATCGAGGCATGAATGAGGGCATCGTACACGATGAGGTCGCCGCGCTGCGGCAGGCTCGCCAGCAGGGCAACATTGGCGGCATAGCCTGACGAGAGATAGAGCGCGCTTTCCGCGCCGAAGAACTGCGCCGCTTCGGCTTCGAGCGCCTCGTGCTCGGGATCATTGCCCCGCAGCAGGCGCGATCCGCCCGAACCGATCGGCACGCCCCGCGCGATGGCCTCTTCCACCGCCCGTGCGAGGCGCGGTGCGCGCGCCATGCCGAGGTAGTCGTTGGAGGAAAAGTCCCGCCCCTCGCGTGCGATCAGCTGGCGCCCGCGTCCGCGCGCGACAAGCGCTTCGAGGTCGGCGCGCTGCGCCTCCCACGCATCAATGGCCGCAATCATCGCCGCCTGTGCCTAGCGCCCGCAGGCGGCTGCCTTGTCCGCGCGCATCGGTTCTTCGCCTTCCATCGGCTTCAGGCCCAGCCGGGCAAACAGCGCTGCATCGGCATCGTCGCCGGCGTTGGCGGCGGTCAGCAGCCGATCGCCGGTGAAGATCGAGTTCGCGCCCGCCACGAAGCACAGCGCCTGCGTGGCTTCGGACATCGATTCGCGCCCCGCCGATAGCCGCACCATCGAGCGCGGCATGGTGATCCGCGCGGCGGCGACGGTGCGCACGAACTCGATGTCGTCGATCTTCGCGAGCGGCGTATCGGCCAGCATGTCGCCCAGAACGGTTCCCTTGATCGGCACGAGAGCGTTCACCGGTACGCTTTCGGGATGGCGCTCCAGCGTTGCCAGCGCATGGATGAAACCGACGCGGTCGCTGCGCGTTTCGCCCATGCCGACAATGCCGCCAGAGCAGACATTGATCCCCGCCTTGCGGACCTCGGCGAGGGTATCGATCCGCTCGTCGAACGTGCGCGTGGTGATGATCTCGCCGTAGCGCTCGGGCGAGGTGTCGATGTTGTGGTTGTAGTAATGGAGCCCGGCCTCGGCGAGCTGAGCCGCCTGACGTTCGCTGAGCATGCCCAGCGTCATGCATGTTTCCATGCCCATCTCGCGCACGCCCTTCACCATCGCGATGATCGCGGGCATGTCGCGGTCCTTGGGGTTGCGCCAGGCGGCGCCCATGCAGAAGCGCTTCGATCCGGCATCGCGCGCCTGCGCGGCGGATTGCAGCACCGCCTGCACGTCCATCAGTTTGGTTGCTTCCACGCCGCTGTCGGCCTTGACCGATTGCGCGCAGTAGCCGCAGTCCTCGGGGCAGCCGCCGGTCTTGATCGAAAGCAGTGTGCAGAGCTGCACTTCATCCGGCCGGTGATGGCGGCGGTGCACTTCGGCGGCGCGGAACAGCAGTTCGGTGAACGGCAGGTCGAACAACGCGGCGATCTCTGCCCGGGTCCAGTCAGTGCGCGTGCCGTCCCCCGTGGTAACGGTCTCGGCACCGGACACGCGGGCAGGGAAGGTCGCGGTTTGGGTCATGGGGCACTCCGTGGTCTTTGGCAAAAAGCTTAACTAACGAGATAGGAGCCTCTAGCCGAGATGGGCAGCCGTGCCTTCCCGAAAAAGTGCCTGGTCGTTTCACGAACGGAAAAGGCACCGGGCCTTCCGCTTCACAACTGTTGCGAAACAGCAACAACTGACGCGATTCCTGGCGATGAAAAGTGTCACCAGGGGCAGCCCGGCTGCCGCATTCTGCAAAGCTCGCGACCCGGCTTCGAGCGGGACAAGGGCCTAGGCGCGGCGCGTTTGCTCCGTCTTGGGGCCGCCCTGCCTTGCATTGGCCCCCTCGGGCGCTAGGTAGTGCGCCGGTTAGACTTGTGTCACATGCCGGATGGCTGTGGTGCAGATCGAACAACGGGGGCGCGATTGGCGCCATGCTTGAGTCGATGCGGCTAAGTCCGTATTGGCAATGATTGCAGATGTGGGCACAGCCGCGACGGCCGAACGCCTGAATGGTTCCGGGGTCAGCGCAAGTGGTCGCGTCCTCGATCACTAAGCTTATGAGGCGGATTGGTTTGGTATGAATTCTTTCGGCAAAATCGGTATTGTTGGACTTGGTTACGTCGGTCTGCCCCTCGCTGTCTCGTTTGCCCGCAAGCATGAAGTGGTCGGCTTCGATGTGAGCGAGACCCGCGTCGCCACGCTGCGCGAAGGCCATGACTACACCAACGAGATCTCGTCCGAGGAATTGAAGGCGTCCCGTCTCCTCATCACCGGATCGGTCGAGGATCTGCGCGGTTGCGGCATCCTCATCGTGACCGTGCCGACTCCGGTGGACGACAGCTGCCGCCCCGATTTCTCCAACCTGACCGATGCCTGCGCCGCGATCGGCAAGATCATCGCACCCGGCACGATCATCGTCTTCGAAAGCACGGTCTATCCCGGTGCGACCGAGGAAGTCTGCGCGCCGGTGCTTGAGGCGGCTTCCGGGCTCAAGAGCGGCGAGGGCTTCAAGCTCGGGTACAGCCCCGAACGCATCAACCCGGGCGACAAGGCGCATCCGCTGGAGGCCATCGTCAAGGTGGTGGCCGGGCAGGACGACGAAACGCTCGATACCCTCGCCGATCTCTATGGCTCGATCATCCATGCGGGCATCCACCGCGCCTCGTCGATCCGCGTCGCCGAAGCTGCAAAGGTCATCGAGAACACCCAGCGCGATATCAACATTGCGCTGATGAACGAGATCTCGAAGATTTGCGATCTCGTCGGCATCCGCACCAGCGAAGTGCTGGCGGCGGCCGGGACCAAGTGGAACTTCCTGAAGTTCTACCCCGGGCTGGTCGGCGGGCACTGCATCGGCGTTGACCCCTACTACCTCACCGCCAAGGCGGAGCAGATGGGCTATCACCCCGAGGTCATCCTCTCCGGCCGCCGCATCAACGACAGCATGGGCAGCTACATCGCGCAGCGCGCGGTCAAGCTGCTGGCCATTGCCGGGCATCCGCTCAAGGATGCGCGGGTCGGCATTCTCGGTCTGACCTTCAAGGAAAACGTGCCCGATATCCGCAATTCCAAGGTGGAGGATATCTACCGCGAACTGTGCGAATTCGGCATCGTCCCGATTGTCCACGATCCCATGGCGAACGATGAGGCGACCCGCCGCGAGTTCGGCATCGAGCTTTCGCCGATCGAGGCTTTCACCGGGATCGACGTGCTGATCTATGCGGTCTCGCATGAGCACTACGCGGCGATGGGCATCGAGGCGATTCAGGGCATGATCGCGCCCGCAGGCATCCTGATCGACGTGAAATCGTCCATCGCGCCCGAAGGCCTGCGCGAGGACATCCGGTACTGGAGCCTCTGATGCGGCCGGCACGCCGTGCAGTGCGCGGCAGCCGGATGGCAATCGAGGTGCAGCGCGAGGGCCGCGCGTCTTGAGCCGGCTGTCGATCACTCCCATCGGCACATGCCGGATCAACACGCCGCTCCGCCGCGGGCAGGCGCGCTACCCGGTCGAGATCAGAAGCGAGCGCATCTACGGCTTCACTCATACCAGCGCCGAAGCTCTCCAGCAGCTCGCGTATCTGGAAGGCGAACGGCAGTTCGATGCGGCGGTGCTGCCAATCCTGTTCCGCCCGCAAAGCGATGGCCGGCAGGACCAGCCGGTTGCCCCGCGCCCCGATCTCTATGTGGTCGAGATCAGCTCGGCCAAGAGCTACCGGGTCGGCGACGTTGCGGTCCAGTCGAACTATCTTTCACGCTACTTCGCCGATTTCTTCGCCTCGGCGCCGCGCTCGAAGCGCTTTTGGGCCCTCGCGGCGGCGACCTCTGCTTCTGCGCGCGCGGAGCTTGACGCGTTCCTTGCCGCCGATCCGGTCTACCGGACCTATGGCAGCAGCGACCGCGAGCTCCTCCGGTCGATTTCGATGCGCACCCAGGGGTTCGATGATATCGCGGCCGACATGGCCGAGCTTGCCGAGCGCATGGGCAAGGACCGGGTCGTCTTCGTGACCCACGTGAATGCGCACGGCGCGGACGGCACGTTCATCCCCGCGCGTGACCGGATCATCCGCTGGATCCGCAAGGCCGCTGCCGAGATCGGCGTGCCCTGCTTCGATCCCAGCGCGCTGATGCATGCATTCGGGCAGGAACGCGCGATGGAGCGCGATGGCCTCGATACGATGCACTACACCAACGCGTTTTCGGACCGCTGGTATGCGCAGTTCCACGGCGAGTTCATCCTGCCCCGGCTCGCCGAGGTACAGGGCGGCGATCAGGCCGGCGATCTTCCCGATCCTTCGCTGCTGGCCTCGAGCATTGCCGCGACGATGGAGTTCGACGACTACTTCGTCGGCTCGCGGCAGCTGTTCGCGGCCCTTGCCAATGATCCCGCCAATCCGGCACTGCGGCTGCTGGGCGGCGAGGTCTATGCGCGGATCGGCGATTATCCGAACACGGTCGCCATGCTCACGCCGCTGCTCGAAAGTCCGGAGATGACCACGGCGGGCCTGCTCGCGCTAATGCGGGCGCAATTCGAGATCGGCCACTGCGCGGAGGCCATCGCGCTGGCCGACCGGCTGCTGGGCGACGAGTACGAATCGATCGAGATCTACGAAGTGGCAAACCTCGCAGCCGAGCGGTTGGGGCTCATGGCCGATGCCGTGCGCTATGCCATGCTCGCGTTCCGGCTCGATCCCACGCAGCACCGGTTCGCCTTCCGGGTGCTCGATGCCTATCGCGCGGCGGGCGAGAGCCAGAAGCTCGAGGCCTGGCGGACAGAAGTGCTGGACCGGCTGAACACCAGTCCGGACGCGGTCCTCGCGCGGGCGCTGGCGGAATGGGCGATCGGCCATGGCGATGAGCCGGCCTTCCGGGCCACTGCGATGATCGTCGCGCGATCGGGTATCGAGAAGGTCGAGCCGGTGATCGAGGAGGCCGTCGCGCGCGACCTGCTCGGCGCTGCGGCCGAGGTCATGACCATGGTCGCCTCGATGCCGGAGATTACCGGGCGCACACTGCGCAAGTTCCGCCAGATCGCCGAAAGCTGGTCCGCGCAGAGCCAGACCTGGTTCGAGGAAGGCCGGACCGCCGATGCCTATGCCTTGGCCGAGGTCTGCCGGATCGTGCTGCCCGGCAATGCAACGGCACGCCGCGTTGAACGGCAAGTGCTGCAGGACTTGCGCCTGCGGATCCGCGACGCGCTGACCCGCGGCGAGCATGGCGAGGTTATCGCAATGGGCGAAGGCGCCGGGCGCATGGTCTATCGCCAGCCCGAGATCGTCACCGCATTTGCCAAGGCGCTGCTCGCCGCCGGACGCGCCGAGGAGGCATTGGCCGTGGTGCGCGAGGCTTGCGAAACTCTGCCCGACAGCGTCGATGTCCAGGCTCTGCACGCTCAGATCGCCACGTTGCAGGGCGATCTGCTGACACCGCTGCGGCTCTATGGCCGGCTGCGCGCGTCGAGCGATCCGCTGGTCGAGCGCTACCGCCCGCGCATGGCGAAGTTCCTCGACAAGGCCGGGCGCACCGGACCGCGCCTGTTCCGCACGCTTGTGGCGCAGGCCCAGTACGAACAGGCGCTCGAACTGGCGGCGCTTGTCAGTACCCACACCGATGGCGGCGAGCAGGTTGCAGCTGATCTGCAGAAGCTTCGGCGGGTCCTGCGCAGTGCCTTCCGCCAGCTTGATGAAGAGGAAGGCAGCGGCGAGGAGGCCCTGCGCATTCTCCGGCTCATGCTGGTGATCGACGGCGAGGACGCCTGGGCGCTGCGCCTTGCGGCGATCCAGGCCATGCGCTTGCAGCAATTCGAGGCGGCGCTGGCCTACTGGCGCAAGTTTGACGCGATTTCGCCGGGACAGGACAGCACGGCGCGCAACATCAACCGGTGCGAGATCCTCGTCCGCCGCATGACCGCCGCGCGCAGGGCTGAGGCCAAGGCCGGCTGATTGCCGGGGCGAGACCGGTCCGGCTTACGCGGCAGGCGGAAGAGCCGGGCAGGGCTGGCAGGCTTGGCCGGGCGGCACTTGTGTGCAATAGGCCGCGCCTGATGACCACTCCAACCGCTACGGCTGAAGAAGGCACGTCCCCGTTCAAGGCCGGTCTGGCCGCCTTGCGCCAGGGCGAATGGGACGAAGGCCGCGCGCTGATCGAAGCCGGCCGCGCAACCGGCGCAGAACCCGATGGCGAGGTCCGCCTGCTGCTGGCGATTGCGGATATCCGCACTGGCCGGGCCGATGTCGATGTGCTGGCCGATCATGCGATCACCGCAGGCGCACTCGGCGATCTGCGGCGACTGCTGGTCAATCCGCTTGTCAGCGAAGGCGCCCCGGCGCGGGCCGTGCGGGTCCTCGATGCGATGATTGCGGCTTGCCCGCCGGGGCTCAGGGACTTGCGCCAGCGCGCCGGGCTCCATGCGCGCCTGCGCGATTGGGACGCCGCGATTGCCGATGCCGATGCTATCGCCGGGCTCGACGCGAGCGACACCTTCACGCAGGCGATGCGGCTGCAGTATCGCCTGCAGGCGGGCCGCATCGCCGAGGCTGCGGCGATCGTCGATACGATCGGCGTCATGCCGGCGGACGAGCGCGTGGCCACGTTCATGCTGCTCGTGCTGCTGCGCGAGGGGCGGCTCGAGCAGGCGGCCGATCGCGCGCAGCAGGTCGAGATCGAGACGGTGACCGATCCGGCGCTTGCCGGTGCGATTGTCCAGGCACTGTTCCGCGCGAAACGGCACGATGCGGCGATCGCGGCGGGCGAGCATCTGGTCGGGCTCGGGCTCGAAAGCATGATGCTCCGTTCGCATCTGGCGCAGGCGTGGATCGCGGGCGGGCCGCTGCAGAACCGCTCCGCCAAGGCGATCGAACACCTCGAAGCCGGCGTCGCGCTCGCGCCCGATGATCTGCGCATGGTCTCGCTGCTCGGCTCGCTGCTGCTGCGCGCCGGCAAGACCGAGGCCGCGCTGCCGCACTTGCGCAAATGCGTCGAAAAGCAGCCGCAGATGGGCCAGATTCGGGCGCTCTATGCCCGCGCGCTCAAGCAGACCGGCCGGCATGAGGAAGCGGCGAACGAGTTCGTCGAGATGCTCTCCAGCGTGCCCGACGAAGGCACGCGCTGGCGGCGCTACGCTGCGGGCGCCCTGGCGCAGGCCGGACGGCGCGAGGAGGCGGCCGACCTGTTCGATGCCTGGGTCGCGACCCGGCGCGAAGGATTGCCCGACAGCTTCGGCGATGGGCTCGAGGCGCTGTGGGACAAGCTCGATACGGTGAAAATCCCGCAGGAACGGCTCGATTGGGCCTGGTCGCTACGCGATCCGGACTGCACGCTGGACCGCGCGGAATGGGATCGCCGCGCCAAGTGGGGGCATCTGGCCGATCACTTCCTGCTCGACTGGCTCGAATGCCGCGACGCGCAGGTCGAAGAGGCCATGTACCACTTTGCCGACGAGCTCGATTTCCTCGAGCGATTCACCGCCGAAGCGCGTGCGCGGGCGCCGGGCAAGGGGGTGGTCTATGCCTCGGCTCATATCGGCGCGATGTACTTCGGGCCGCTGGCGCTCGAACTGATCGGCGAACGGTCGCGCTGGGTCGCCTCGACGCCCAGCGTGGCGCGCACGTCCTATTCGGAAACGCTGATTTCCACGAGCGACCAGACCGAGACGCAAGTCGTGCGCGCGTTCATGCAGGCGCTCAAGCAGGATTGCATCGTGGTGATCGTCGCCGATGGTGCGATCAACCTTGCCGCGCCGCGGGTCGAGTTCGAGGGTCAGGACGTGACCTATTCGCAGTTCGCGGCGCGCACGGCCTATCGCATGGGCTCGCCCTCGGCGTTCGTCTCACCGGTCTGGCGGCCGGACAACCACCTCGGCTTCGTGCTCGAGCACCTGCCGATGCCCGAAGAGGGCGAGACTGCGGATGACTATGCGCAGCGCTGGCAGGACGCCTATTTCGGCCACTTGCGCCGCTTCCTGGCGGGCAAGCCCGAAAATCTGCGCCTTGCCGGCGGGATCTGGCGCAATATCCGCTGACCTGTTCGCCTTTAGTGGCGATCGAGATCGAGCCGCAGCAGGATGCGCGCCGAAGTGGGCGGCACCAGGACTTCGGCGCTCACCGGTTGCTCATCAAGCGCCGCCCACTGCCCATCGGCCAGCCGGTAGCGCATGGTCGCCGTGGAGGACGGGTTGACCAGCACGAGCCCGCGGCGGAACGGACGGACCCAGCCGCCGCCCGGCACTTCCTCGGCCGGACCGGCCGGCGCGCCGACGCGCGGGTTGAGATTGGGCGGGTAGCGCAGTTCGGGGATGCGCACCCCGTTCTTGACCGCGCCGAGATAGCTCTGCGGCCCGCGCGCCAGCAGGAAATTGCCGACGATCCACTGCGCTTCGTCATCGCCGATATCATCCGGGAACGCGCAGGTCTTTTCGAGCGCGACCCAGGCCATGCGCTGCGCCGCCCAGCGAGCGGCCTCGAACTTGGCACGCCACACATCGTCGCTCACCCGCTGGGTGCAGCCGCGGCTGGTGCCCGCTTCCTCCAGCCAGATATCGCCGAGCGCGATCAGCCTGCGGGTCTTGGCGGCGTCTTCCGGCACGACCGAGGCGTTGAGCGCAAGGAGGCCGCCGCGCGCGTGGATCGCGTCCGCCAGCCACTTGACCCAGTCCATCACCGCCTGCTCGTAGACCGGGTCCTTGCCTTCGCCGGAGAACAGCTGGACCCACTGGCCATTGCGGTACACGCCGCAGCGGCGGCCGCCGTTGCGCAGGCTCACATTATCGAGCGCGATGACCTTGTGGCCAGATCGCAGGGCCGGGGCGATGTACCGTTCAAGGATATAGTCCCGCACTGCCGGGTTGGTCGTGTCAATCGGTGCATAGGCGCCCCAGGCATAGGTGAACAGCGGCGCCGGCGTGGTCCGGTCGCACTTATAGACGATCCGGTCCGGGGCGTTACCGGCATACCAGTCCGCCGTGTGGCTGCGATCCAGATCGCGGTCCATCGGGTAGTAATAGCTGCCGATGGCGCGCCCGTGCGGCGCTGATCCGCCCCACACGAAGCCGACCTCGCTCGCGGTCCGCGAAGTGTCCACGCGCCGGTTGTCGGTCATCTGCGCAAAGGTGATGCGGTCCTCGGGCAACATGGGAAAGCCGCGCGTGCCGCCCTGCCAGCCGGGGTTTGCGTCGCCCGCCTCGCGGCGCTCGGGGTTAGCGGCCCGGGTATCGCCGGAGCCATCGCCAAGGGTATCGGCAGAGGTATCGGCAGGGCCATCTGCACGGCCATCGTCAGAAGCATCGTCAGGTGCATCGACAGGCGGCGCAGCCCTCTGCGCCGCGATCCCGTGCGCCGCGGTCCCGTGCGCCTCGCTGCGCGTGTCGGCTAGTGCGCCGCAACCGCCGGTCGCCAGCACCAGGGCCGCCACGGCGCCGAACAGGCGCACCGTCCCGCGAGGACCGACATAGGCAGCAAGGGAGAACGGGGATGGCATGGGCTTGGGCTTTCTCCAGATCGGCAATGTCACCATTGCGGAGCGCGCGGGGCACTCCAAGTCGTTTCTGGTCCCGCTCGCCACACTTTGCATCGTCATGATGAACGCGCGCTGACCACCACCCGCCAGCCCCAACCGGGCAGACTGCTCCGAATCCAAGCCGAATTGTGGTGGACGCCTTGCTGCAATTGCGGCAGAGACCCGCCGCCGCTTACAGGGACGGTGTTGTTCAAATGGTTATCCAAACGCCGCGGATTCCGGACAGAGTCCGCTGGCTGAATGCCCGCGGTGAACGTGATTTCGCGGGACAGCATGAGCTTGGCGAGATTGTTCTCGCGCGCAACCCGCAGGATGTATTCGTGCGCCGCCGCATGGCCCGGCTGTGCGAGGTCGAGCGACGCCTGGACGAGGCCGAGGCGCATTGGACGGCTCTTCGCGATGACGAGCCGGCTGACTTCGAGGCTGCCTTTCATCTTGCGCGCGCGGCCGTGGCGCGGGGTGCCGATCCGCTGGCCGCCGCCGCCGCTGCGGCGCCGGCTGGCAATGCGTGCTTCCACGGCGCGCTGGTCGATGCGCTCGCCGAGCCAGCGCCGGTGCTCGAAGGCGATTTCAAGCATGTCGCGATCTGCGGCGCCTCCTATTGCGGCAGTACGCTGGTGGACCGCCTGCTCGGCGGATTGCCGGGCGTGCGCAGCATCGGCGAATCCCACTGGCTGACCAAGGTCCGCCGCGAAAGCGGGTATGGCGATGCCGATTGGTCCGCACCGCTGGCCGAGGCCCGGTTCGTGCCGTGCACCGTGTGCGGCGGGCGCTGCACGGTGCTGGAGCCGGCGCTCCGCCGTTCGCTCGCGGCGGATGCGTGCGACTGGTACCGCAAGATTGCCGCGCGGCTCGATACGCGCATTCTCGTCTCGGCGGACAAGAACCTGCGCAAGCTGGTTGATCACGATCCGCGGCTCGAAATGTCGGCGCTGGTCATTTTCAAGTCGCCCGAGCAGGCCTGGCGTTCGCAGCTCGACAAGCTGGCGGCGGACCGCGAGCCCGAGTTCTATACTGACGCCTGCCGCCGCTATCTGGCGACCTGGCTGGGCAGCTACCGGCCGTTCCTCGATCACTTCCGGCCGCAAGGCGAGGTCGTGTTCCTCAATTTCGATGCCTTCACCCAGCATCCTGCGCCGCTGCTGCGCGCGCTTTGCGCGAAGCTCGAGCTGCCGTTTGCGGAAAGCGTGCTGTCGACGACCGTCCCCGGCCATGCCATCGGGGGCAATGGCCGCTCGATGCGCCGCTTGCGCGATCAGGGCTATGCGGTCGAGATCCTGCCGCTGCCCGATCCGGCCATCGCGCCGGAGCAGGCCGCCATCATTGCGGCGGATCCGCTGGTCCAGGCGACCTGGCAGGAGATGATGGCGCGGCATGATGAACTTGCCGCGCAAGCCCTTGTCTGAACCCTGTAGCTCTGAACCCTGCCGCTCTGAACCCCGCAGCCAGCCTGCCTTGCCATTCCCCTTTATCGCCATGAGGTCCGCAGCATGATCCGCAACCGTGTCGAGCCCAAGCCGCTGCCCAAGGTGCGCCCTGTCCATCTTCAGGGCATTTTCGGCGAGTTCGAGGATGTCGTGAACGCGGAAATCCAGCGGCTCGAAACCGCGACCGATCCCTTCAGCCACGAAAAGCAGCGCTTGTTCCGCCATCTGCTGGGGATGGTCGATACCGAGAAGTTCGGGGCGATGCAGGAAGCGCAGCTGGCGGAAGGCAAGCTCAATCTGGCAACCGACATCGTCAAGTACATCGATCCGGTCGGCTGGTTCGAAAGCAAGCTGCGCGCCGCGCTCCTGATCGGGCTCGACAAACGCGCGCCGCTCGACATTCTCGACCTTGGCACCGGGCCCTGCCACTTCCCGGTCGTCGCCGAGTTCTACGGCCACCGCGTGCTCGGCACCGATCTGCCCTATCGCACCACCGGCAAGCTCGAGCGCGGGCACATCTATGATGCGCTGGCGGAAATCTACGGCGTGCGCCGCATTCCGCTCAAGATTCTGCCCTTCACGCCGCTGCCGCCGCTCGAACAGCGCTACGGGATGGTGACCGCGCTGCTTGCGGCGTTCAATCTCGATGCGGAAAAGAAGCCCTGGTCGATCGAGGCCTGGCGCTTCTTCCTCGATGATCTTCACCGCAATGTCCTTGCCGAAGGCGGCGAGCTGTTCATGAGCCTGGCCGACGAGAAGCTGACCGACGAGGTGTGGGCCTGGCTAAAGACGCATGCCGTCTTCGCCAATGACGTGTCGAAGCAGATCCGTTTCACCGATCTCTCTGCATTCAGTGGATAAGGCCTCGTTTCAGCTGAAACGGCCGGGTCAGGGAGCGGTGATTGCCGTTGCCTGCCTTCCGGCGGTTAGCTAGAGCTTCGGGGCATGGACGGCGGGGCTTGCAAGGACATGGGTTTGACTGGTTCAGTGCGTCACGGCCGAGCGGCATCCTCTTCCCGATCCGGTTTGCGCATCGCCGCAGCCCTGCTGCCGGTGCTGGCTCTGGGGGCCTGCGCTCTCCCGCGCAGCGGCCCTTCCGCGCGCGATTTCACCCGCGCCGGAGCCGATGGCTCGATCCAGCTGGTCGAAGCGACGATGGCCGATGCGGTCGAGGCGCGCCAGCCGCGCCCGCTCGGCTTTGATGCCGCTTGGCGCGAAGCCGCCGCATCGACCTTCTCCGAGATCGGAATTGGCGACCAGCTGACGGTGACGCTCTTCGAGCGCGACGGGCTCAATGTCTTTGCCGCCGGGCCTGATGGCTATTCCCGGTTCGAGGGGGTTGTCGTCGATGCCGCCGGCACGATCCAGCTGCCCTATATCGGCCGCGTCCACGTCGCGGGTCTGAGCCCGATCGAGGCGCGCGGCGCGATCCTGCGACCGCTGCGGCGCCTTGCGCTGAGTTCGGACGTGACCGTGACCGTGACCGACCGGCGCAGCGAGAGCGTGACGGTGCAGGGCGATGTGTCGAAGCCCGGCCTCGTTTCGCTGGCCCCGCAGACGAGCCGCCTTTCGGCGATCCTCGGGCTGGCCGCGCCGACCACCGCCAATCTCGAGCTTGCCACCGTCACCGTCCGCCGCGACGGGCGCAATGCCACCGTGCGCTTGTCCGATCTCTATGACGAGCCGCAGGAGGATATCGCGCTCAAGGGCGGTGACGTCGTCATCGTCCGTGCAGCGCCCGGTACGGTCAACGTGCTTGGCGCGGCGGGTATCCAGGGGCGCGTGCGGATTACCCGGCGCAACTACAGCGTGGTCGATGCGGTGGGCGATGCGCGCGGTCTCAACGATTCGCTCGCCAGCCCCTCGTCAGTCTATCTGATGAAGCTCAGCTCGGGCGCGGAGGCGGTCGCCGCCAACCCGCGCGTCTATCATTTCGATTTCCGCAGCCCGGCGCAGATTGCCGTGGCGGCCGCCTTTGCCGTGCAGGACGGCGATGCCATCCTGATTTCCAACGCGCCCTTCGCCCAGTCGCACAAGGTGCTTTCAACGTTCAGCGGCGTCCTCACCACGGCGCGGTCGGCCACCGCGCTGGCGCCCTGAGAGCGATAGGTGGCGGGCAACGAGGATCGGATCGCCAAGTGGCGTGAGCGCCGCGAGGCCGAGCGCGCCGCACGCGAGGCGCATGGCGATCTGCCGACCGAACTGGCGCTGGTCGCCTCGCGCGCCGAAGCGCTCGCGACCGGCGACAGCGAGGATCCCGAGCCGATCTTCGCGCTGGTCATCGACGTGCTGCGCCGGCTGCCGAGCGGATCGATCGCAGAGCGCCGGGCGCTGTTTGATGCCGTGGCGCGCGGCGTGGAGCGCGGGATCGACAAGGCGGACCCCCATTCGGACTACGCCGAGCTGCGCCGCCGCCAGCTGCGCACCATCATCCGTCTGGTCGAGGCCGACGCCCGCGCCGGGCTTGCGATTGCCGAGCTCGGCTACCGGCCGGCAAGCTTCGAGGATGCGCTGGAGCCGTTGCTCAAGGGCTACCTGCGCCGCCGCAAGATCAGCGAGGAGACAGCCGCGAGCCAGGCACGGCGGCAGGCGATCCTTGCCGGCGAGGCCTACACGATCGCGGTTCCCGCCGAGGAAGAGGCGGACCTCGACTTCCTGCGCGAGCGTATCGCGCTGCTCGACGCCACGCGCGGGCCGCGCTCCGGCCGGCATGACCGGCCCGATCTGCGCGCGGTGCTGGCGCTGCTCAATTACCAGTTCGTCCTGCTCAAGTCGGAGAGCCGGCTGGCGCTGGCGTGGACGCTGGTCGGCCCCGCGGTGCTGATGGGCCTGCTTTCGACCGCCTATCTGCTGACCGGCATCCATTCGATCCTCAACATGGACGTGCCGACCTTTGCGATGATCGGCGCGACGTCGTGGTTCATGCTGCGCAACGTCATCTTTCGCACCACCGCCTCGTTCTTTTCGCAGCGAACGATGCTGACATTCCGCGCCTTCAATCCGGCGCTGATCGGGATCACGCAGGGCATGATCTACATGCTGTCCTATGTGCCGGTCTATCTCGTGCTCATCATCGTTGGCCATATTGCGGGCCTGTTCACCCTGCCGGACAACATTCCCGGCGTGGTCTTCTGGATCGGCTGCATTGGCCTGACCGGGCTGGCGATCGGCACGATCTTCGGCTCGATCTCCGTCGTCTGGCCCTATTTCCCGCGCTTCGCGCCGGTGATCGAGCGCGCCTTGCAGATCGTCTCGAGCGTCATTCTTGTCACCGAGCAGCTGCCGATGGATTACCGGCCGTACCTGCTCTGGTCGCCGCTTGCGCATGCCATGCAGCTGCTGCGCTCGGCCTATTTCGAGGGCTACAAGTCGGAGGATGCCGTTCCCCAATACTTCTTCATCGGGTTCGGTCTGCTGGTGATTGCCGCCGTCATCGCCCAAAGGTCGGTGCGTCCACGCGCCGTGCCGCTCTAGGATCGGCCGGTCATGATCGATCTTCTTGCGGTATCGGCCGAGGCCGAAGTGTTCGGGCGGACGGTGTCCCTGTTCGAGGAAGCCGATTTTCACCTGCCGCCGGGCCGCTATGCCCTGCTTTCGCGCACGCCCGAGTATCACAAGTCGATTGTCGACGTGCTGGCCGGCCTGCGCAAGCCAAGCCGGGGGCGCGTGGCGATCACCGGAGCGATTTCGTGGCCGATCGGGCGCTCGACCCTTGTGCGCGGCAAGTCCACCGGGCTCGATCTCGTCAATCTGGTGGCCGATCTCTACGATCTCGATCGCGGCTACGCGGGCGATCTTGTGACGATGATGGTCTCGCGCCCGGACTACATGGCGGAGCCGCTCGAGCGGTGGCCGCCGCCGGCGCGGCAGGAGTTCACCTTCGCGCTCGGGCTCATTCCCGAGTTTGACATCTACGTGATCGACGCGCCGATCCCCTACGAGGAATCGCGCTTCACCCGGCTGTGGCAGGCCTTGTTCGAGGAACGATTGGTGGGCAAGACGCTCATCCTGTCTTCGCTTCGGCAGAAACAGATGCTGGACTATTGCGCAAAGGGGCTGATCTATGAGCGTGCCACGCTCAGCATCGACCATGATCTTGAACAGTGCATCGAGCGGTTTCCTGCCCGTCCGGCGCGCGAAATGCTTGCGGTGACAAGCGGTGTCGGAGGCTACGATGACAGCGAAGTCCTTTTCTGAGGACGTGGAAGAGTCCGGCTCGGACACGGGCGCGGATGGGGCGGGCGGTTCGCGCGCGCTGGCCATCGCGCGCGGGATGCGCGAGCGGACGCTGCGCGATCGCCGGCGCCGCCAGTGGCTCTCGGTCCTGATCGTCGCGGCCTCGGTGCTGGGCGCCCTCGGCTGGGGCGTGCTGGTGGTCCAGCCGCGGTATGCGGCCGAAACGCGCTTCTCGGTGCGGGGCAGCAGTGCGCCGGCGCAGAGCGCGGCCGGCGGCTTCGGCAGCGTGCTGGGCAGCGGAGCTGGCGCTTCGGCCGGGATCGGCTTTGTCGATGGCTATGCGGTCAACGACTTCCTCAAGTCGCGCGATTGCATGCAGCAGCTGGCAAAGCGCGTCGATCTGGCGCGCCTGCTTGATGTGCCGGCCTCGCGGGGAACCGAGGCGCTCTACCGTGCCTATCGCGACACGGTGGTGCCCAAGTTCTTCATGGTCGAGCAGGAGAACATGCTTGAGGTCGACGGGTTCGATCCGGCCCGTTCGAACCGCATCGCCAAGGAACTCCTGCTCATCGCCCAGACCTTCGTGGAGCGGATGGACGCGCAGGGTGTGCAGAACGCGCTCGACGTGAATGCGGCGCAGTTGCGCGCCGCGGAAGAACAGGCTGTCACCGCGGCCAATGCCGTTGCGGCCTGGCGCGCGACCAACCGCAATGTCGATCCCGAGGCGGAAAGCACCCTGATCATGACCATGATCGGCCAGATCGAGCAGGAGCTCAACGCGGCGCGGATCAACTATGAAAAGGTGCGCGCGTTCGGCAATCCCGATCATCCGATGTTGCGCCCGGCGCAGATGCAGGTCGATGCGCTAGAGCGGCAACTGGCGCAGACCCGCGCGCGGCTTGCCGGCAACAGCGGCTCGGCGGCAGCGCAGCTCAGGGCCTATAGCCAGCTGAAGAACGCGCAGACCTTCGCCGACAACAATCTGGCCTCGGCCCGCGATGCCTATCAGCAGGCCTATCGCGACGTGACGCGCTTGCGCCGGTATCTGACCGTCATTTCGCAGCCGGTCGCACAGGATGTGCCGAGCAGTCCCAATCTGCCGCTGCTTGCGCTGGAAGGGTTGCTGGGGGGAATCGTTCTGGCGTTCCTGGTTTCACTGGTGCTCAGCCTGCGGCGCCCGGAACCGACCTGAAGGGGGCTGTTATTGGGCCAGTTTGCGGGCCAGTCGCTGGTGACTTGTCACAATTTGGCAGGAAAGCGGCTATATCCGGCCGCCACCGGCCGTCGCCTGGGGCAACCGCCTGTCGTGAACGGCGGTCAACTCGGCGCAAGTGGCAAGCGCTTCGGGATGGTCGGTCGTACGCGCCAAACGCTGTGTGCAGTACGGAAAGGTGAGGGGGGCATCGTTTCTATCGTGGCAAAGGACAGTCCACTTACGCCGAGACCTAACCATTTTGGACGCATTTCGTTCACAAGGCGCTTGCCCTGATTGACGATCTCACGCTGAGGTTGCAAACGGAAGTTTAGACCGGATTATTCCCATCTGTAGTTGGGGTTTTGCGGATAACGCCATGAGGGCACAGGGGCCGGTGAAGCCTATCAACGGGACCACAACGTTTGCGTAAAATATCGATTTCGCCAATCGGTACGTGCCGTATCAATACTCCGCTCAAGCGGGGTATGGCGCGGTACCCGGTGCAGCTTGATCTGCGCCGGATCTACGGCTTTGTGCACACGAGCGATGAGGCGGTGCAGCAGCTTCGTTATCGTAGCGGCGAGATATCCTTTTCTGACGATGTCTTGCCGGTGCTGTTCCGCCCGGGTCTGGAATGCGGCGCCGAGCCTGTGCCTGATCGGGCAGCAGACCTCACGATCGTCGAGATCAGTTCGGCGAAGTCCTACACGATTGGCGATGTCGCGGTTCAGGGAAACTACCTGAGCCGCTATTTTGCCGATTTCTTTGCCTCGGCGCCGCGCGCGCGCGTCTACTGGAATCTGGCGGCTCAGGGCGATGCCGCGGCGATGAAGGCCTTCCTTGCGGATGATCCGGCCTTTCGTATCTATTCGGAATCGGATCGCAGCCTGCTCGAACGCATCCGCGTGCGTCAGCAGACATTTGATGACGTGCGTGCCGATATGGCAACAGTCACCGAAATGCTCGGCAAGGACCGCGTGCTCTTCGTGACTCACGTCAATGCGTTGACGGCGGATGGCAGCCTCATCGCCTCGCGTGACAAGGTGATCCACTGGATCAAGCGGGCCGCCAGCGAACTCGGCGCGGATTGCTTCGATCCGACCGGGCTCATGAACGCCTTCGGGCAGGCTCGTGCGCTCGAACGCGATGGCATGGACCTGACGCATTTCACCAATGCATTCTGCGACCGCTGGTATGCCGCCGTGCAGCGCGACTATGTCCTCAAGAGCGTTGCCGATAGCGAGATCGACGAAGCGACCGCCGCGCAGATCGATGCGGCAATCCTTGCTGAAAGCATCGCCACCGCGATCGCCCACGACGATTTCTTCGATGGCACGCACCAGCTGTTCGCCGCGATCAAGGCGCATCCCGAGAACGTCTCGCTGCACCTGCTGCACGGGCAGGTGCTGGCCCGGATCGGGGATTTCGAGGGGGCATGCCGCGTGCTCGCGCCCCATGTCGCCGCGGCCGAGATGACGGCCGAACTGCGACAGGCGCTGATGCGGGCCCAGCTCGAAACCGGTGACGCCGAGAGCGCGCTGGCGCTGGCCTGCCAGTTGCTGACCGACGAGTACGAAACGGTCGAGATTTACGAGATCGCGGGCAAGGCGGCCGATCAGCTCGGGCTGGCGGACGATGCGCTGCGCTATCGCAAGCTGGCCTTCCGGCTCGATCCCTCGAACCATGCTGCGGCCATATCGGTGCTGGAACGCTATCTGGCCGCCGGAAAGGGCGAGGCTCATGCCATCTGGCTGCGCGAGGTTCTCGAATTGCTCGATGCTCGCGGCACCGCTGCCGCAGCGCGGGCGCTGGTCGAATGGGCCATCACCCGGCATGAGCCGGACGTGCTTGGCCGTGCGATGATCCTGCTTGCACGGCACGACATGATCCAGATTCCCGCGCTGGTTGATGAAGCCGTGCGGGCGGGCATGGAAGACGTGCTCCTCGCGATCGCGGCCACGATCATGGCCATGCCGAACCTGACCGACAAGGCGCAGCGCGCGCTGCAGAAAGTTGCGGCCGGATGGGCGAAGGAAGCCGAAGCGCTGCAGGCAGCGGGCCGGCACGCCGAGGCGTTCGCTTATGCCAAAGCGCTGCTTGCCGTGCTGCCCGGCAATGGACCGGCGCGGCGCATATGCCGCGCAATGGCGGTCGATCTGCTGGCGAAGGTGCGCGCCGCGCCGGGCGATGCGGCTGTCGCTGCGTTGTGCGAGGAGGCGGGCGACCTCGTCTACGAACTCGCCGCTGCCGCGCAGGCCTATGCCCGCGCCCTCGTCAATCTTGATCGGCTGGCCGAGGCGCAGGCCGTCTCTGCCCGGATCCTCGCCGAGGACCCCGATGCGATCGATGCCAGGGCCGCGCTTGCCCATATCGCCGGACTGCGCGGCGATTTCCTGACCGCCTTGCGGCTCTACACCAGCCTGGCCGAAGACCCGCACGAGATTGCCGAGCGCCACCGTGTGCGGATCGATCGCTTCCTCGCGAGCGCGGGTTCGCGCGGGGTGCGGCAGCTGCGCGTGCTGCTGGCCGAAGGCCGCAACGATGAGGCGATTGCCATCTGGGACCTGCTGCGCCGCCGGCTGGAGCTTGCAGAGGCGATGGCGACGGAGGCCATGCGCATGCGCAGCATCCTGCGCAGCCAGCTGCGACAGCTTGACGATGACGAGGGCCAGCGCGGCGCGGTCAACGGGCCGCTCGAGATCCTCGATCACATGCTTATGCTGGCTCCCGATGATACCACCGTTCTGCGGCGCGCTGCGCTCGAGGCGATGCGGCAGCAGCAGTTCGAAAAGGCGGCTGCCTACTGGCGCCGGCTTGATTCCGTCACACCCGGTCTCCACGAGGTTTCGGTGTTTCTCGAGCGTTGCTCGGCCCGCGCACGTCGTCAGGCCCGCCATCAGGCGGCGTCACCTGCCGGCCCGTTGCTGGCGGCATGAGCGGGCGGCGGCAGATTATCATGAGGGGGACGGATATGGCCTACAGGGGCACGAGCGCGGACCTGGACGATTCCGGGGCACCCGCAGCCGGCGCGGCCTTTCCGGCGATCAACGTCGGCACGGTTTCCACCAGCCTTGCCCCGCCCGTGGCACCCTCCGCGCAGCCGAGTGCACCCGTGGCAGACCCGGTGGCAAATCCTGCAGGGGCCGCTGTTGACGGGCAGGAAGCGCCGAAAGGTCCGTCGCCCGAAGTCGAA
The DNA here is from genome assembly GCF_027489515.1 of Novosphingobium sp. Lineage (GTDB taxonomy): Bacteria > Pseudomonadota > Alphaproteobacteria > Sphingomonadales > Sphingomonadaceae > Novosphingobium. The sequence continues at coordinate 51,467 of NZ_JAIXZS010000100.1, forward strand.
GCCCGGATGAAGGCGGCGTTCGCACACCTCGAGCGGCGCGAGTTTCCCCCTGTCGCCGAACTGCTCGATGTCAGCGCGCTCGATCCCGAGACGCCGCTCAACACCAAGATCGAATGGGCCGAACTGCTCGCGCGGGCAAACCATGTCGAGCAGTCCGATGCGTTGTTCGAGACGCTGCTGGCGGACTATCCCAAGTCGCGCCGGCTGCGCTTCATGTATGCCCGCCGGCTTTATCCGCGCGGGTTCCTTGCCCGGGCGGTGCAGCTTCTGCGCGGTGCGGCGGCCTTCCCCGAGGGCAGCGCGCAGCGGGCCTATGCCGATCGCCTCTATGGCATGCTGGACCGGTTCGAGGCCCGGGAGGAGCGCGCCATCGCGCCCGACGAGGACTGCCGCATCCTTGCGATGAAGTACGCGATCCTCGCCTACCGCGACCGGCAGGTGCAGCCGGTGCAGGCCGGGCGGGTCGGGCGGGTTTCGCTGGTGACCGGCGGCCTTGGCCCCGGCGGTGCGGAACGCCAGCTTTCGCGCACCGCGATCGAGCTCGAGAGAGCGCGGCGGGCAGTGGGCGGGGTCGGCGGCATTGCGATCGAACGTCCGGTGGAAGTGCTGGTCCGCTCGCACAGCGCGCGGGGGCAGCGCGACTTCTTCCTGTCCGAGTTGCAGGCGGGCGAGGTTGACGTCCGGCAGATCGACGAGATGCCGGTGGCGAGCACGGAAACGCTGGGCCTCAGCGATCCCGATCTGGCCGCGCTGATCGATTATCTGCCGATCAAGGTCAATTTCGGTGTGCGCCGCCTTGTCGAGCACTACCGCGAAACGCAGCCCGAAGTCGTCTCGCTGTGGCAAGACGGTGCCTGCCTGTTTGGCGGGCTTGCCGCGATCATGGCCGGGGTCCCGCAGGTGCAGATGGTGATCCGCGGCTTGCCGCCGATCATCCGCCGCCACATGCTGATCCCCGAATACGAGATCATGTACCGGGCCATCGCGCAGATCCCGGGGGTCGCGTTCATCAGCAATTCCAAGGGTGCGGCCAAGGCTTATGCCGAATGGCTCGATATCCCGGTCGAGCGGTTCAAGATCGTCTACAACGGCGTGCCGAAGATGACCTGCAACGCCACGCCCGAGGCGGATACGATGTGGGAGGACTTCCTCGCGCGCACGCCGGGCGGCGATCATGTGGTCGGCGGGGTATTCCGTTTCGATACGGACAAGCGCCCGACCTGGTGGATCCGCTTTGCCTATCACTACGCGCGTCGCCATCCCGATGCGCGGTTTCTGCTGGTGGGCGATGGCCGCCTGTTCGGCGAATGCGTCCAGATGGCGAAGGACCTCAAGATCGAGGACCGCATCCTCTTCGTCGGGCGGTCGACCAATGTCGGCTACTGGATGAAGAAGATGGACGTGCTTGTCCTCATGTCGAGCTTCGAGGGCCTGCCCAACGTGCTGATCGAAGCGCAATATCTGGGCGTGCCGGTGGTTTCGACCCCGGCTGGCGGCGCTTCGGAATGCTTCATCGAGGGCGTGACCGGCCATATTCTCGGCTCGGCGGATCGCACCGACTTCGATGAGGCCTGCGTCAAGACGAACGCCCTCCTCGGCCGCGCGCAGCGGGAGGAGATCTTCGGCCCGGCCACCAGCGATTTTCTGGAGCCCAACTTCTCGGTCAGCCGGATGCTGGAGAATTTCCTCCGCGCGACTTGCAGCCCGAACTGAGCCGAAGTAGGTCCGGCGCCGAAACGGCTGTCGGCATGTGCCGAGGCTTACCGCGCCGGAGAATCAGATGGCCATCCTCGTAACCGGCAATGCCGGCTTCATCGGCTTCCACACTGCCAAGACCCTGCTGGAGCGCGGGGACGATGTCGTCGGGCTCGATGTCGTCAACGATTACTATGATCCCGCGATCAAGGAAGCGCGCCTCGCCATTCTGGAGGAGACCGCGCGGCGGACCAATGCGAAGTACACCTTCGTGCGCGCCAATCTCGCAGACCGCGCCGCAGTCGAACGCACGTTTGGCGAGAACGACATCCGCCGCGTGATCAATCTCGCCGCGCAGGCAGGGGTGCGCTACTCGATCGAGAACCCGCACGCCTACGTCGAGAGCAACATCATCGGGTTCACCAACATTCTCGAAGCCTGCCGCCACGGCGGGGTCGAGCACCTGGTCTATGCCTCGACCAGCAGCGTCTATGGTGCCAACCAGGCGATGCCCTTCAGCGAACATGTCGGGGTCGATCACCCGCTGCAGTTCTACGCCGCGACGAAGAAGGCGAACGAGCTGATGGCGCACAGCTACAGCCATCTCTACCGCCTGCCGACGACCGGCCTGCGCTTCTTCACGGTCTATGGCCCGTGGGGCCGTCCGGACATGGCGCTGTTCCTGTTCGCCAAGAACATCATCGCGGGCAAGCCGATCGATGTGTTCAACTATGGCAACCACACGCGCGATTTCACCTTCGTCAGCGACATCGTCGAGGGGGTGATCCGCGCCTGCGACCATCCGGCGCAGCCGAACCCGGATTGGGACGCCCACCGCCCCGATCCCGCGACGAGCAACGCGCCCTACCGGATCTACAACATCGGCAACAACAGCCCGGTGAAGCTCACCGAATACATCGAGGCGCTGGAAGAAGCGCTGGGCAAGAAGGCGGAGCGCAATCTCCTGCCGCTGCAGGCAGGCGACGTGCCGGATACCTTCGCCGATGTTTCCGATCTTGAGCGCGAGTTGGGCTACAAGCCCGCAACCACAGTGAAGCAGGGGGTCGCTGCCTTCGTGGAGTGGTACCTCGATTACATGGCCAAGCCCGCCGGAACCACGGCTCGCTGATCGCTGATCGCGGCCACCCATGCGCATCCTGCTGTTGACCCGGTCCTATCCGGCACCGGGCGATCTTTACCAATATCCCTTCGTCCATCGGCGCGTGCTGGCCTACCGGGCACTGGGCCATGACGTCGCCGTGTTCCGTTTCGATCCGGACCGACCTGCCGGCGCGCACCTCTTCGACGGCGTGGTGTGCGAAACCGGCGGTCTGGAGGAGGTCCGGGCGGCACTGGCGCGCGGCAGGCCCGATGTGGTCGCGGTGCACGGGCTCAGCGAGGCGATCTGGCCGGCCTGCACGCTGGTCGATCCGGCTATCCCGGTCTGCGCCTGGCTCCACGGCTCCGAGATCCCCGGCTTCCTGCGCGAGAAAGTCGTGCTGATCGAGGATCCGATCCGGCGCGCCCATCAGGAACGGCTGCTGGAGGGTCGGATCGCCTTCTGGCACGAGGTCCTCTCGCGCTGGCCGGACAACCTGCACATCGCCTTCGTCTCGGCGGATTCGCGCGAATTGATGCGCAGCGATCTGGGGGCACTGGTGCAGGATGCGCGCACAACCGTGTTGCACAACCCGATCGACACCGATCTCTTCCCCTATCGGGCCAAGCAGCCGGCTGACCGGTTCGCGGTGCTGTCGATCCGGCCCTATGACAGCCGCTCCTATGCCAATGATCTTGCGGTGGAGGCGATCCTCGCGCTGCGCGCGAGGCCATGGTTCGGCCAGATGCGTTTCACGCTGATCGGCGATGGTCCGCTCTTTGCCGAAACGCTCGCCCCGCTGGCCGGAATCGCCGAAATCACGATTCGCCGCGGTTTCCTGACGCAGGAGGCCATCGCTGCCGAGCATGGCGGCCACGGACTGTTTCTGGTCCCGACCCGGCTCGATACCCAGGGTGTCTCGCGCGATGAGGCGATGGCGTCGGGGCTCGTTCCGGTGACGAATGCGGTCCATGCCGTGCCAGAATTCGTCGATGCCGAGTGTGCGGGGCTGGCCGGGCCTGACGACGCGGAAGGGCTCGCTGCGGGAATCGCGGAAATGGTCGAAAGCCCGGCGCTGTTCCTCGCCCGGTCGGCAGTGGCAGCGGCGCGGGTGCGCGCGCAATCGGGCCACGAACGGATCATCCCCCGCGAACTGGCGTGGATGGCGGAGTGCGCGGCCTCATGACAGATGCACGGCTTGTGCCCGATCTGCCGCGCCCGGAGTTCCTGATGGCCTCGATGGGCCGCTCGGGCAGCACGATGATCGCGAACTGGCTGACCGATCCACCCGAGCGCGTCGTGCTGATCGAGCCGTCGCTGTTCTCGCTCCGCAATCCCGATATGGTCCGCGTGCAGTTGCCCGAGTTCAGCGAGCCTGCAGGCGACGCCGAATGGACGTATCCGGATGCAGACTGGCAGGCGCGCTTTCGGCGCCTGTTTGCACCACGCCTGGCCGGGCGGCGCTGGGCGCTCAAGGAAGTGCTGGTCGCCGAAAGCGAGCGGATCATGGCGACCTTCGCCCCGCCGCGCGTGGTCGTGACGGTGCGCGATATTGGCGCGATTGCCGCCAGCTTCCTTGAAAAGCACCGCCGGCAGAACAACCGGCACCGCTTCGACGCGGGCTGGGTCGGCACCTATTGCCGGCGCGAAAGCGCGGCCATGGTCGCGCTGTGCGACGCCATGCAGCGCGAGGGCCTGCCGCATCACGTGGTCCGCTACGAGGATTTCGTGGCATCGGAAGATGTCCGGCAGCAGTTGGCCGCTTTCGTCGGGTGGCCCGGGGGCGGACTTGCCCAGCGCCACTTCGGCAAACTTGGCCGCGCGTTCGAGGCCGAACGTCACGCCAGCGGCGTCAGCGCGCGCACGCCTTCGCTGCCCGAGCGGGCGCTGGAGCCCGAAGAACTGGCGCTGCTGCCCGGGATCGTCGCGGATTGCGCAGCCTATCAGGCCCGGTTCGGCTTCGGCCCGGTTTCGCAGCACGCCGCGACCTGATAGACTGCCCCTCTTAGCGAGGCATCCGGTCCATGCAGCTGCGCCACTTGCGCTACTTCGTCACGCTCGCGCGCGAGCAGCACTTCGCCAAGGCAGCCGCGACCTGCGGGATTTCGCAGCCCACGCTCTCGGCAGGGCTCGCCGCGCTGGAGGCCGAGTTCGGCCGGCGTCTGGTCGAGCGCGACCGCCGCTTTGTCGGCCTCACCCCACACGGCCAGGCCATGCTGCCGTGGGCGGAGCAGATCCTCGGCGCGGTGAGCGGCATGGCGAGCGCGGTGGCGGCGACCGCCGCGCCGCTCAAGGGCGAGTTCGGTCTCGCCGCGATTCCCGCCGCGCTGCCGTTCGTCGGCCTCCTGGGGGAAGCTCTGCTGGCGCAGAACCCCGGGATCACGCTCGCCGTCCGCTCTGCCACGTCGCGCGCGATCGAGCACGGCCTCCACGCGTTCGAGGTCGATGCAGGGCTCACCTATCTCGATCACGAGCCACCGGCCAACGTCCTCTCCGTCCCGCTTTATGCCGAGCGCTACGTCTTCCTCGCCGCGCGCGGCACGGGGTTCGATGAGCACACCGCGATCAGCTGGGATGAGGCGACCCGGCAGGATCTCTGCCTCCTCCACCAGGGCATGCAATACCGCCGCATCCTTGACGAGCGCCTTGCCGCGCGCGGGCTCGCGGTCGCCCCGCGGGCCACGGCGGACAGCCACTTCGCGCTCTTTGCGATGGTCCGCTCCGGCGCCTTCGCGACGATTGTCCCCGATGGCTATGCGCGGCTCATGTCCGGGGTCGAATGGGCGCGCTTCGTGCCCTTCGATGCGCCCGACGAGGCGCGGCGCGTCGGGCTGGTCGTGGTAAATCGCGATCCGCTTGGGCCCATGGCCCGCGCCGCGCTGGCGGCGGCTCGTGCACTCGAACCGGCAGGGCTGGAACCGCCCCTGTGATAGAAGTAATCTATCAGCCATCACGCATTTCGATTTGACCTTTGCGCCCGATTTCCCAAGGCATTAGCGCATGACAGACCAAGACGAGCTCGATGGCATCCTTGCCGCCCACGCCGGGCGCGAGGGCGCGCTGCTGCCGATCCTGCATGATGTGCAGGCCGCGTTCGGCCATGTTTCGGAAAGCGCGGTGCGCCAGATTGCGCAGGCCCTCAACCTGACGCGGGCCGAAGTCCACGGCGTCGTCAGCTTCTATCACGATTTCCGCGAAGAGCCGGAAAGCCGCCCGGTGCTCAAGCTCTGCCGCGCAGAAAGCTGCCAGGCGCGCGGGGTGGAGGCGCTCGCCGCCGCGCTGCCGGAAAATCCGCGCGTGAAGGTCGAGACGGTCTACTGCCTCGGCCTGTGCAGTGTTGGCCCCGCCGCGATGGTCGGCCATGAAGTCCACGGCCGGCTCGATGCTGCCCGGCTTGGCGCGCTGGTGGAGAGCCTGGCATGACCGTGGTGCGCATTTCCGATGACGCCGCCGCGCTCGCCTGCGGCGCCAATGCTGTCGCCGCTGCCTTCTTGAAGGCAGGCTGCACGGTCGAGCGCGTCTCCAGTTGGGGCATGCACTGGCTTGAACCGCTGGCCGAGATCGACGGGCCCAACGGCAAGATCGGCTTCGGCCCGCTGAACCCGGAAGATGTCGCGAGTGTCCTCGCGGGGACCAGCGATAAGGCCATCGGCACGATCGCCGAACATCCCTTCATCGCCCGCCAGCAGCGCTTCACCTTTGCGCGCGCGGGCAAAACCCGTCCGCTCAGCCTTGAGGATTACGCCGCGACTGGCGGCTGGGCGGGCCTCAAGCGCGCCCGCGAACTGGGGCCTGATGCGACCATTGCCGAAGTCACGACTTCGGGCCTGCGCGGGCGCGGCGGTGCCGGCTTCCCGGCGGGCATCAAGTGGACCACCGTTGCCAAGGCAGCGGGCCCGGTGAAGTACATCGTCTGCAACGCTGATGAAGGCGACAGCGCCACGTTTGCCGACCGCATGGTGATGGAGGGCGATCCCTTCATGCTGATCGAGGGCATGGCGATTGCGGGGCACGCGGTCGGCGCGGGCAAGGGCTATATCTACGTCCGCAGCGAATACCCGCACGCCATCGCCAAGCTGAACGCGGCCATCGCTCTCGCCGTGCCGCGCATCGCCCCGTTCGAAGTCGAAGTGCGCGTCGGCGCTGGCGCCTATGTCTGCGGCGAGGAAACCTCGCTGCTCAACAGCCTTGAAGGCAAGCGCGGCGAAGTGCGCGCCAAGCCGCCGCTTCCGGCGCTCGAAGGCCTGTTCGGCAAGCCGACGGTGGTCAACAACGTGCTGACCCTGGCGGCGGTGCCCTGGATCCTTGCCAACGGCGGCGCAGCCTATGCCGAAGTCGGCTTCGGCCGTTCGCGCGGCACGATGCCGATCCAGCTGGCGGGCAATGTGAAGCACGGCGGCCTGTTCGAAGTGGGCTTCGGCGTGACGCTCGGCGAACTCGTGTTCGATATCGGCGGCGGCACCGCAACGGGTCGCCCCGTGCGCGCGGTGCAGGTTGGCGGGCCGCTCGGCGCCTATCACCCGCCCGCCGATTTCCACCTGCCGTTCGATTACGAAGCCTTCTCGTCTGCAGATGGCCTGATCGGTCACGCCGGGCTCACGGTGTTCGACGAGACAGCGGACATGAGCGCGCAGGCCCGCTTTGCCATGAGTTTCTGCGCCGCCGAATCGTGCGGCAAGTGCACCCCCTGCCGCATCGGCTCCACCCGCGGGGTTGAGCTGATCGACCGCATCCGCGCGCGCTCGGGTCGACAGGCGGACAAGGTTGAGGCGCTCCCCCAGATGCACAACGCCCGCAAGGCGCCGCGCACGCTGGCGGAGGATGTTACCCTGCTCGAAGACTTGTGCGAGACGATGAAGTTCGGCTCGCTCTGCGCGCTGGGCGGGTTCACGCCCTATCCGGTGCTTTCGGCGCTGAAGCACTGGCCGGAAGACTTCGGCTTGGCCGCACCGGAACAGGAAGCCGCCGAGTGATCCTCGGCGCGGTCCTTGCGGGCGGTCAGTCCTCGCGCTTCGGCAGCGACAAGGCGCTCGCCGCGCTGGGCGGGCAGACGCTGCTCGCGCGGGCCGTCGCGTCGCTGGAAACCCAGTGCGATGTGGTGATCGTGGTGGGGCGCGGTGACATGCCCGACCGCCCGCGCGCCGGAATGGGGCCGCTCGGCGGCATCAACGCGGCGCTTGATTATGCCGCCAGCCATGGCTTCAGTGATGTGCTGACCTGCGGCGTCGATTGCGGCGGCCTTGGCGCGGATGCGCGGGCCGAGCTGTCCCCGGCCCCCGCCTATGTCGCGGACCAGCCGGTGATCGGCCTCTGGCCCGCTAGCGCCGCGCCCACGCTCGATGCCTTTCTTGCCACCGACGCCAAGCATTCGATGCGCGCCTTTGCCGCCATGATCGGCGCGCGCCCGGTCACTCTCTCGGCCAAGACGGCCAATATCAACACGCGCGAAGACCTTGCCTTCGCGCAGGAGCAGCATGATGGACTCTGAACGCGACCTCTATCGCCCCCAGCCTGATTTCGGCACGCCGCCTTCGCTGGCCGAGCGCGCGGGTGCGGCTTCGGTCACCGCCATCATCGACGGCCGCGAAGTCTCCGTCGCCCCCGGCACCACGGTGATGCGCGCCGCCGCGCTTTCGGGCGGGTCGATCCCCAAGCTCTGCGCGACCGACAGCGTCAAGCAGTTCGGCTCATGCCGCCTCTGCCTTGTCGAGATCGACGGGATGCGCGGCACGCCTGCCAGCTGCACCACGCTCGTGGCTGAGGGCATGAAGGTCCACACCCAGACCAAGAAGCTCGAAAAGCTGCGGCGCGGCGTGATGGAGCTCTACATCTCCGATCACCCGCTCGATTGCCTCACCTGCAGCGCGAACAACGATTGCGAGTTGCAGGATCAGGCCGCCGCGGTGGGCCTGCGCGATGTGCGCTACGGCTATGAAGGCGCGAACAACCTCGCCCAGCCGATGGACATCTCGAACCCCTATTTCGATTTCGATCCGTCGAAGTGCATTGTCTGCTCGCGCTGTGTGCGCGCCTGCGATGAAGTGCAGGGCACCCTTGCGCTGACCATCGAGGGCCGCGGCTTTGACAGCAAGGTGAGCGCCGGGCTCGCCTCAGACAGTTTCCTCAGTTCCGAATGCGTCTCATGCGGCGCCTGTGTGCAGGCCTGCCCCACGGCCACGCTGCAGGAAAAGGCGGTCAAGGAAATCGGCAAGCCCGAGCGCGCCACCGTCACCACTTGCGCCTACTGCGGCGTCGGCTGCACCTTCCGCGCCGAGACGCGGGGCGAGGAAGTCGTGCGCATGGTGCCGTGGAAGGACGGCAAGGCCAATCGCGGCCACTCCTGCGTCAAGGGGCGCTTCGCCTGGGGCTATGCCCAGCATCAGGAACGCATTCTCTCGCCGATGATCCGCTCCTCGATCGACGAACCCTGGCAGGAAGTCAGCTGGGAAGAAGCGATTGCCCACACTGCCAGCGAACTGAAGCGCATCTCCGCCAAGTATGGCCGCAATGCGCTCGGCGGCATCACCTCCAGCCGCTGCACCAACGAGGAGACGTTCCTCGTCCAGAAGCTGGTGCGTGCAGGCTTCGGCACCAACAATGTCGATACCTGCGCGCGCGTCTGCCACTCGCCGACAGGCTACGGCCTCAAGACCACCTTCGGCACTTCCGCGGGCACGCAGGACTTCGATTCGGTCGAGGACAGCGACGTGATCCTCGTCATCGGCGCTAACCCGACCGACGGCCACCCCGTCTTCGCCAGCCGGATGAAGCGCCGCCTGCGCCAAGGCGCCAAGCTCATCGTGATCGATCCGCGCCGCACCGATCTCGTGCGCAGTCCGCATGTCGAGGCCGATTACCACCTGCCGCTGCGCCCGGGCACCAATGTTGCTGTGCTCACGGCGCTCGCCCACGTCATCGTCACCGAAGGCCTCGCCGACGAAACCTTTGTGCGCGAACGCTGCGATTGGGAAGAATACCGCCACTGGGCCGACTTCGTCTCACTCGAGCGCAACAGCCCCGAATTCCTCGAGCCCGTCACTGGCGTCCCCGCTGCCGATCTGCGCGGCGCAGCCCGTCTGTTCGCCACCGGCGGGAACGGGGCCATTTATTACGGCCTCGGCGTCACCGAGCACAGCCAGGGCTCGTCCACCGTCATGGCAATTGCCAACCTCGCGATGGCGACGGGCAACATCGGCCGCCGCGGCGTCGGCGTGAACCCCTTGCGCGGGCAGAACAATGTGCAGGGCGCCTGCGACATGGGCAGCTTCCCGCATGAACTCTCCGGCTATCGCCACGTGTCGGATGCCTCGGCCCGCGCATTGTTCGAAGCGGAATGGGGCGTGCCGATCGACCCCGAGCCGGGCCTCAGAATCCCCAACATGCTCGATGCCGCGACCGATGGCCTGTTCAAGGCAATCTACATCCAGGGCGAGGACATTCTCCAGTCCGACCCCGATACCAAGCACGTGGCGGCGGGACTCGCCGCGATGGAATGCGTGATCGTGCAGGACCTGTTCCTCAACGAGACCGCCAACTACGCGCATGTGTTCCTGCCGGGCTCCACCTTCCTTGAGAAGAACGGCACCTTCACCAATGCCGAACGCCGCATCCAGCCGGTGCGCAAGGTGATGGAGCCCCGAAATGGTCCAAATGGGAACGGCTACGAGGACTGGGAGATCACCCAGCTCATGGCCCGCGCGATGGGCCTCGATTGGAACTACACCCACCCGCGCGAGATCATGGACGAAATCGCGCGCCTCACGCCCACCTTCGCGGGCGTCAGCTTTGCGCGGCTCGATGCCGAAGGCTCGCTGCAGTGGCCGGTGAATGACGCGGCGCCCGATGGCAGCCCGATCATGCACATCGATGGCTTCGTGCGCGGCAAGGGCAAGTTCGTGGTGACGGACTATGTGCCGACCGACGAACGCACCGGTCCGCGCTTCCCGCTGCTGCTGACGACTGGCCGCATCCTCAGCCAGTACAACGTCGGCGCGCAGACCCGCCGCACCGCCAATGTCGTGTGGCATGAGGAAGACTTGCTCGAAATCCACCCGACCGACGCGGAAAACCGCGGCATCAAGTCGGGCGACTGGGTGCGCCTGGCCAGCCGCTCGGGCGAGACGACCTTGCGTGCGACCGTGACGGACCGCGTTGCGCCGGGCGTGGTCTACACCACGTTCCACCACCCCGCGACGCAAGCCAACGTCGTCACCACCGACTATTCGGACTGGGCCACCAACTGCCCCGAATACAAGGTAACTGCGGTGCAGATTACCCCGTCCAACGGGCCGACCGACTGGCAGGAAGAGTACGAGGCGCAGGCCACCCGCTCGCGCCGCATCCGGGGCCATGAAGGCGCGATGGAGCCGGCGGAATGAGCGCGCACACAGCCGAGAAGCTCATCTACATGGCCAACCAGATCGCGCGCAACGTGACGCACGACCCGGACCCGGTGGCGATGATTGCCGACCATATCCACGCGTTCTGGTCGCCGCGGATGAAGGCCGACGTGTTTGCCGTGATGAACGGTGCCGAACTTGAGCCAACTGCCCGTGCGGCGCTCGAGCGGCTCGCCGCGCATGCCAGCTGAGGCGCCAGATACGGCTGCGGTCCCGTACAGTTTTGCCGAGCATTACGCCGATGGCCGTGCGCCAGCGCCGCGCGAGCGGTTGCTGGCGATCGAGGCGCCCGTGGCGATCGAGATCAACGGCCTCGGCTATGCGGTGATGATGGCGACTCCAGCAGACCTTGCCGACTACGCGCTGGGCTTCTGTCTTTCCGAACAGCTGATCGCGTCGCCCGAGCAGCTGCTCAGTGCCGAAGCGAGTGAAGTTCCCGCCGGCGGCTGGATGCTGCGAATTCAGCTCGCCGCCGACGATGCTGCCCCGCTGATGGAGCGCGCGCGGCTGCGGCTGGCCGAAGGAAGCTGCGGCCTTTGCGGGATCGAAAGCCTCGAACAGGTGCTGCGCCCGCTTCCGCCGGTGGAAGCACGGCTGGCTGTCGATGATGCGGCGATCTTCCGCGCCGTCAGCGCGCTGCCCGATCTCCAGCCGCTGGGCCGCGCGACCCGCGCCGTCCATGCCGCCGCCTTTTGCGCCGCCGATGGCACGGTGCGGCTGGTGCGCGAGGATGTCGGCCGCCACAATGCGTTCGACAAGCTGCTCGGCGCGATGGCCCATGCCGGGCTTAGGGCAGGGGATGGCTTCATCGTCCTCACCGCGCGGTGCAGCTTCGAACTGGTGCAGAAGGCAGTGATCGCCGGCTGCCCGCTGCTGGTGACGATCTCGGCCGCCTCGACATTGGCGGCGCAGCAGGCGGCGGCGCATGGGCTGCGCCTTGTCTCGCTCGCGCGCGAGGACAGCTTCCTGACGGAGTAGAATTCCGGTTTCCGCCCGGATGCTCTAGACACGCCCGGGTGACCACCGCGCCCGCCCGCACACGTTTTGCCGATCGTCCTGGCCTCAGCCGCCGCACGCGTGCGTGGCTGCTGCTCGCGGTCGGGCTGCTCCACGTCCTGCTTGGCTTCGCGATCTTCAGCGGCCTTGCCGGCAGCGCGATCACGGCGATCCAGGACGCGGCGACTGCCGCCTACTCTGTCCCGCTCGATCCGCCGCCGCCTCCCCCGCCTCAGGCAAGCCCGGCACCCACGCCGCAGCCCGCCGGAGCCGAAGGCGCTGCTGCCAAGGCCGCCAAGCCCAAACCCGTGGTCGCAGCGCCGGCGAAGATCCCCAACAAGGCAATGGTCGCCGCCCCGGCAGCCTCTACCGGCGATGCCACGAAATCCGGCGCGAGCGGAGCAGGTGCGGGCACCGGCGGCGGCGCGGTGGGCCTTGGGACGGGCAGCGGCGGCAGCGGCGATGGTGCCGGGTCCGGCGCCAGCCGCGCGGTCAAGATCGCGGGCGATATCACCGCAACGCGTGATTATCCGGCGCGCACGCGGAACCTGCGGCTTGGCTCAAGCGTTATCGTGGTTCTCACCGTGGGTGCGGATGGCCGGGTGCGCGCCTGTCGCATCCACAAGGCGAGTCCCGATCCCGAAGCCGATGCCATCACTTGCCGCCTTGCCACCCAGCGCTTCCGTTTTCGCCCCGCGACCGACCGTGCCGGGAACCCCATCGAATCCGAATATGGCTGGCAGCAGAGCTTTTTCGTGCCGGGCACCAAGCCGCCCGGGGGTCTGTAACGGGAAAGCAGTCACTTGCACCTAGGTATCTGGCATGGCACCGAAAGGTTGCGCATCGCGGACGCTCCGGCTGGCGGGGCAGTTGGACAGGAAGCCCATGGACGAAATCATTCCCGTTGTTCTGTGTGGCGGCAGCGGCACCCGCCTCTGGCCGCGCTCGCGCAAGGCCATGCCCAAGCCGTTCCTGCCGCTAGTGGGCGATTCCACGCTGTTTGAGGCAACCGTGCTGCGCTGCCCTACCGAAGCCGGCTTCGGCGCGCCCATCGTCGTGACCGGCGCAGCGCACCTCGGGCATGTCGAGGCGCAGCTGCCCGATCCCGCCCACAGCATGGTGATCGTCGAACCGGAGGGCAAGAACACCGCCGCCGCCATCGCGTTGGCCGCGTTGCGCCTGCCCGAAGATGCGGTGATGCTGGTCTGCCCGAGCGACCACCACATCGGCGATGTTGCCGCGTTTCAGGCCGCCGCGCGCGAGGCTGCGTCGCTGGCGCGGGGGGGCTGGCTCGTCTCGTTCGGCATCGCCGCGACCGCGCCTGAAACCGGCTTCGGCTATCTGAAGCGCGGCGAGGCTATTCCGGGTTCCGGCGGTTTCTCCGTCGCGCAGTTCGTCGAAAAGCCGGATCTCGAGCGCGCGATCGGCTTCCTTGCCGATGGCGGATACGCGTGGAACGGCGGCATCTTCGCTTTCCGTGCGGGGACCTTCCTCGATGAACTCGCGGCGCACCGGCCGGTACTGGCCGACGCCGTCCGCACAGCCGTCGAACAGGGCCGTGAAGATGGCACCCGCTTCCACCCCGATGCCGCTGCCTTTGCGCGGATCGAGGGTGAGTCGGTCGACTATGCGGTGATGGAAAACACCGCCCGCGCGGCGATGGTCCCGGCTGCGATGGCCTGGTCCGATATCGGCAACTGGCAGGCGCTCCACGATGCCCACGATCAGGACGAGGCGGGCAATGCGGTGCGCGGCCCGGCCGAACTCGTCGATTGCGCGCATGTGCTCGTCGATAGCGACGGCCCGCATGTTTCGGTCATCGGCGCGCGCGATCTGATCGTGGTGGTGGACAAGGGCAATGTCCTCGTCTGCACGCATGATGGCGCGCAGAAAGTGGGCAAGCTTTCCGGCGCGGTGAACCAGTGAGCGCGCCGGCCTTTGGAACTCTCGCTGTCCGCACGGTGGAGAAGCCCTGGGGCCGCGATCAGCTGCCCGCACCTTTCGTCGCGCCCTACGGCAAGCGCATCGGCGAGATCTGGTTCGAGCCGGTGGAGGAAGTCTTCTCGCTCCTCGTGAAGTACATCTTCACAAGCGAGAAGCTTTCGGTCCAGGTCCACCCGGACGACGCGCAAGCCAAGGCGCTCGGCGAGTACGATACGGGCAAGGAGGAATGCTGGCTGGTGATCGATGCCGAGCCGGGCGCCACGCTCGGCATCGGCTTTCACGGAGCCCTCGGCGCAGAGGCCATGCGCGCGGCCGCGCTTGATGGCAGCATCGAGGATCAGCTGGTCTGGCACCCGGTGCAGGCGGGCGATTTCTTCTATATTCCGGCGGGCACCGTCCACGCCATCGGCGCCGGGGTCAGCCTGATCGAGATCCAGCAGAACTCCGACATCACCTACCGCCTCTATGATTATGGGCGCCCGCGCCCGCTACACCTCGACAAGGGTATGGCCGTTGCCAAGGGTGAGCCTTATGCGGCGGGGCTTCACCGCCACCTTGCGCCCACCGGCACCGTCGAACTCGCGCGGGGGCCCTATTTCACGGCGCACCGCGTCGAAGGTTTGCCGGATGCGGCGCTGCTGGCCGAATATCATGGCCCGATGCTCGTCCTCCCGCGCCGCGGCGAGGTTGAGCTGGCGGGAGATGTGCTGCGCCCGGGCGAATGCGCCGCCGCCCCTTCGGCCTCGGCCATCACCTTCACGCCCGATGGCCAGAGCATTCTCGTCCGTGCAGCCTGAGCACCCCGCGATGATCGCGCAGACCATCCAGCTCGCGCTGGCCCCGGTCTTCGTGCTCGTCGCGATCGGCAATATCATGAACATCCTGACCACGCGGCTGGCGCGCATGGTTGATCGCTCGCGCCACCTGCAGACGCTCCACCCGGGCACCGAGGGCAGCGAGCATGATGTCGTGGTGGTCGAGATGCGGATCATCGACCAGCGCATCGCGCTTATCGGCCGGGCGCTGCTGTGCCTTGTCATCAGCGGCCTTGCGATCGGTACCACGGTCGCCGCGTTGT
The DNA here is from genome assembly GCF_027489515.1 of Novosphingobium sp. Classification (GTDB taxonomy): domain Bacteria; phylum Pseudomonadota; class Alphaproteobacteria; order Sphingomonadales; family Sphingomonadaceae; genus Novosphingobium. The sequence goes on from NZ_JAIXZS010000100.1 coordinate 66,678, forward strand.
TCCTCAGCGAACTCGTCAATGCCGATCTGCGCGTGGTCACTGCGCTCACCTTTGTCGCGGCCATCGCGCTGCTGATGGCCGCGCTGGTGCTGCTGCTACTTGAGACCCGCCTCGCCGCGCGCGCGCTGCGCCTGCCGCCCGAACTCCTCGAACTCGAACGTGGCGATCTTTAGCGTTTGATCCGCTAGCGCCGCCCTTATCCCAGAATATGCCCCGTCCGGTCGCGCTTGGTATCGAGATAGCGCGCATTGTGCGGATTGGCCGGCAGCTGGTGCGCCACCCGTTCGCGCACGGTCACCCCGACGGCTTCGAGCGCCGCGACTTTGGCCGGGTTGTTGGTCAACAGCCGCACCGCCGGCACGCCCAGCAGATCAAGCATGCGCGCCGCCACGGGAAAATCGCGCGCCTCGCTCGGCAGGCCGAGCCGCTCGTTGGCGTCCACCGTGTCGAAGCCCTGATCCTGCAGCTCGTAGGCGCGCAGCTTGTTGATGAGGCCGATGCCGCGCCCTTCCTGCCGCAGGTAGAGCAGCAGCCCCCAACCGCCTGCATTGGCCTCCTCCGCCATGCGCGCGAGCGCGGCATCGAGCTGCGGCCCGCAATCGCATTTGAGGCTGCCGAGCACGTCGCCGGTCAGGCATTCGCTATGGAGGCGCACAAGGGGCACATGATCGCCGCTCTGCGTGCCGATCACCAGCGCGACATGCTCGCGCAGATCGTCGCGCGCGCGGAAGGCGATGATCTCCGCGCGCTCGCAGGCATCGACCGGCAGCCGCGCGCGCGCCTGGATGGTGAGTTCGAGCGGGTCCTTGAAGGCGGCGAGATCCGCGGGCGTTACGTGGGCCGCCGGCTCAACCCCGGTCGCGACCATGAACGCCGGCAGGATGCCTGCGAGCCGTGCCAGTTCCATCGCCGTCACAGCTGAGGACTGCGCAGGGCAGGGGTCGGCGCGGAATGGCCCCCGCATCGGTTCGGCCAGATCGAGCGCCGGATCGGCGAGGGTGCGCGCGGCATGGAGCGAGAAGGGCTCCGCGCCGTGGATCATCACCGGCATGTGCGGCTCGGCGGCATCGCGCTGGTTGGCGAGCTTCAGCGTGGCGGCGCGGGCGTGCGATATGAGCAGCCGCGCGGCATAGAGCCCGGGCTGCGCGAAGGCGGTTTCGGCGGGCAACAGATCGAGCGTGCCGTCTTCCGCTTCGACCCGGATCGCCCAGCCATGGCGCAGCGCATCAAGCGCAAGCGCCACCGCCCGGGCACTGCCGGTCAAAGCGCAAACTCCGTGATCAGCGGGACATGGTCCGAAGGCTGGTCCCACCGCCGTGTTTCCTCGACAAAGCGGTGCGAGAGCGACTGCGCGGCAAGCTCGGGCGAGGCCCACATGTGATCGAGTCGCCGACCCTGATCCTTCTCGCGCCAGTACGAGCGGTAGGACCACCACGAATAGTTGCGCTCGGGCGCGGGGATATGCTTGCGGCCAAGGTCCACCCAGCCATGCGCATCGCCGAACGCGCCAAGCGCCGCCACTTCCTGCGGCGTGTGGCTGACGACCTTGATGAGCGCCTTGTGGTCATAAACGTCGCAATCGAGCGGGGCGATGTTGAAGTCGCCCACGATCAGCGTCGGCCGGTCGAGCGCGTCTGCCCAGCGCGTCATGCGTTCCAGAAACGCGAGCTTCTGGCCGAACTTCGGGTTCGCCTCGGGGTCGGGAATATCACCGCCCGCCGGGATATAGACGTTCTCGAGCATCAGCCCGCCGCCAGGGCCGAGAACCTCGACCCCAACATGCCGCGCCTCGCCATTGGCCTGCCAGTCGTGCCGGTTCACTTCGCGGATCGGCACGCGGCTCACCGTGGCGACGCCGTGGTAGCCCTTCTGCCCATGCACCGCGCGGTGGGTATAGCCGAGCCGCTCGAACATCTCGTGCGGGAAGAGCGATTCGGCGGTCTTGATCTCCTGCAGGCACAGCACGTCGGGCGCCTGCTCGGTAAGGAACCGCTCGACCTGATCGATGCGCAGCCGCACCGAATTGATGTTCCAGGTGGCGACGGTGAACGTGGGGGAGGCCATGCCCCGCGCTTTACGGACCTCGGGCCAAGGCGGCAAGCGGCCTGCGCGAACAGGCATGCAACAGGAGCGCTGATCGAAGTCGCCCCGGAGGCAACCCCGGACCCTAACAAAAAAACCCTCGGACCGGGGGCGTGGTCCGAGGGTTCCTTGTGCGTTCGTCACGCTGTCAGGACGGGGGATAAGGGACCGGGTAACAGGGGGGGCGAACCCGGTCGGTACCGTCTTGACCCCTTCTTTCTAGGACCCTGCCGCTTGCTGGCGGATGAACGGTGCTGTCAGGGAAGACCCAAAGTGGTCGCAAATTGTCGCAGGACCGGGCCTTGCCCTCAGGGGCTGCGACAAGCTGCGCGCTACTTGCGGCCAGTCCCGCGGGGATCGTTCCAGCGGAAGATGTTCGAGGGCAGCGCCACGCCGTAGCGCTGATTCGAAAGCCGCACCGTGGTGCGCCGATTCTGCGAATCGAGCGCGATCCAGCTGTTGAGCTCCCATCCGCCCGGCGCACCCGCCTTCTTCAGCATGATCATCGTGATCGAGCCGTATTCCGGGTGGCGCGGATCGTGCACATCCATGCTGAGCACATCGGGGTGGCCGGTCTGGTTGAGCGTCGCGAAGCGCGCGACGTCCTTGTTCGGATCGAGCAGCGCGCCCAAGGGGCTGTTGCGGATCGGCCAGCGCTGCACCTGGCGCACTTCATAGTCGATCAGCGTCAGCGCCGAGCCGTCGGAGACGATCAGGAGCGGTACGCCTGCCTCGTACTGGAAACGGATCTTGCCGGGGCGCTGCATCGAAAGCACGCCGGTCAGGCGCTGTCCGTTGCGATCGGTCTGGACGAAATCGGCCTGCAGCGTGGTAATCGCGCGCAGCGCCGCGACGGCCTGTTCGATCTGCGGGTTCACCGCAGGGGCCGCCGCTTCAGGCGCTGCTGCTGCGGAAACGACAGGTGCCGCCAGCGCAAGGAGCGCGGCGGCGAAGAGGGATCGGGAGGCAGGAAGCCGGCGAGCAGGGGTGCGGGTCATCGTCATCCCCATGCCAGTGCCGCAAGCGCATTGAACCCGGCGTGAACCCGAATGCGGGCCATCAGCCGGGCATTCCGTTGGGCCGGGGCCAGATTACTTGATCTTGGCTTCCTTGAACTCGACATGCTTGCGCGCCACCGGGTCATACTTGCGGAACACCATCTTCTCGGTGGTGTTGCGCGGGTTCTTCTTCGTCACATAGAAGAAGCCGGTGTCGGCGGTCGAGACCAGGCGGATCTTGACGGTAGTAGGCTTGGCCATGGCTTTATCCTGAAAGTTCTTGCGCGCGTAAAACAGAGACGGCGGCGCGTTGCCACGCCGCCAGACAGGGGCCGGTCGTTGTGAGCGAATCGCGCAAAAGTCAAGTGTCGGGATAGGACGCCAGCGGCTCCAGCACCCCAAAGTGCTCCTTTGCGCAGGGTTCGGCCAGCGGCGGCAGCCCGGGAACCGTCTCCTCGACCCTCTTCACCGGCAGGCGGTTCAGCAGATCCCGCACCAGCGTCAGCCGCCCCCGGCGCTGGTCGTTGAAATCGACCAGCGTCCACGGCGCATGTTTCGTATGCGTTGCATCGAGCATCGCTTCGCGTGCCTTTGTATATTCGCGGTACTTGCTGCGTGCGGCGACATCGATCGGGGAAATCTTCCAGCGCTTTGCGGGATCATCGTGCCGCTCGGCAAGGCGCTTTTCCTGCTCTTCCTGATCGCAGGTCAGCCAGTACTTGAACAGCAGCAGCCCGTCCTCGACCAGCATCCGCTCGAACTTCGGCGCTGCCTCAAGAAACGCCTTGACCTCGGCGTCCGCCGCAAAGCCCATCACCTTTTCGACCCCCGCCCGGTTGTACCAGCTGCGGTCGAACAGCACGATCTCGCCGCCGGCGGGCAAGTGCGGAACATAGCGCTGGAAGTACCACTGGGTTTTCTCGCGGTCCGTCGGCGCCGACAAGGCGACGGTACGGACCTGCCGCGGGTTGAGCTTCTGCGAGATTGCATTGATCGCGCCGGTCTTGCCCGCCGTGTCGCGGCCTTCGAGGATCACGAGGATCCGCGCGCCGCATTGCCGTGCCCAGCCCGCCATTGCTGTGAGTTCGCCCTGCATCGCCTCAAGCGCTTCTTCGTAGTCTTTGCGGCTGAGCTCGTTCCTTTGGTCGTCCTTGCTCACGGCAGTTCCTCTCGCTCTGGAAGGGCAGACTGTCGCACCCCTGCCGCTTTGGCAATCGCTGCCGATTGCGCCGCGCAAACGGACCTGCTAAAAGTTGCAATTGAAACCATGTCCGACCTCATCGAACTTGCCGCCGATTTTACCCGGCTCCCCGAACTGCCCGCCGGCGTGTTCACCGCGCCGCTGCAGCGTCCGGCGCATGTCGGTGAGGATTGGCTTGAGCCGCGCCAGACGGCTTATTCGGCGGACGAACACCGCGTGTGGGACGATCTGTTCGCGCGCCAGATGGAAGTCCTCCCCGGCCGCGCGGCGAGCGCCTTCCTCAAGGGGCTGGACCGGCTCGATCTGGGTCGCGGCGGCGTGCCCGATTTCGCCCGCCTGTCCGCCGAACTCGGCGCGCTCACCGGCTGGAGCGTCGTGCCCGTGCCGATGCTCATCCCCGATCACGTGTTCTTCTGGCACCTCGCCAACCGCCGCTTCCCCGCCGGCAACTTCATCCGCCCGCGCGAACGCTTCGACTATATCGAGGAGCCGGACGTCTTCCACGACGTATTCGGCCACGTGCCGATGCTCACCGATCCGGTGTTCGCCGATTACATGCAGGAATATGGCCGCGCCGGGTGGAAGGCGATGCGCTACAACCGCCTGAAGGCGCTCGGAGCGCTCTACTGGTACACGGTCGAGTTTGGCCTGATCATGGAAGCCGAGGGGCTCCGGGCCTATGGCGCCGGCATCCTCTCCGGCCCGACCGAGGCGGTCTTCGCGCTGGAGGCGCAGTCCCCCAACCGCATCATGCTCCACGTCGACCGGGTGATGCGCACCGACTACGCGATCGACGATCTCCAGCCGACCTACTTCGTGATCGAAAGCTTCGCCGATCTCTTCCGGCAGACCGTCGAGCGCGATTTCGACCGCCTCTATCGCGGGCTCGGCTCCGGCTTCACCTATGCCGGCAGCGCGGTGATCGATGTCGACGACGTGCTCCACCGCGGCACGCTGGAGTATCACTTGCGCGGCGGGCGGGGTTCAGGCGCTGAGCCGGTTTAGACCCACAGCAGCCAGGCGAGGCCCACGGCCCCCAGCACGATGCGGTAGCCAGCAAACGGCGTAAAGCCGCGCTTGCTGACGTAGCCGATGAAGAACTTGATCACGACCAGCGAGACGAGGAACGAGACCACCGAGCCGATCGCAATTTCCTTCAGGCCGACCGGGACCGCGCCCGCGGAAAGCTCGTGCCGGTGATCCCACAGCTGCTTCACCGTCGCGCCCAGCATCGTCGGCACCGCGAGGAAGAAGCTGAACTCGGCCGCCGTCTTGCGATTCTCGCCCATCACCAGCGCGCCCATGATCGTCGCGCCCGAGCGCGAGACGCCGGGGATCACCGCGATGCACTGCATCATGCCGATGCGGATCGCCTGCGCGAGCGGCATCTGACCGACCGGACGGTAGGTCTGGTGCGAGACCAGCCGCTCCACCGCGATGATGGCAAAGCCGCCCAGAATGAGCGCGATGCACACGACGACCGGGTTTTCGAGCAGCAGATCGATGCGCGACTTGAACAGCACGCCGACGATGGCGGCGGGAATGAAGGCCGCGAGCACGTTGCGGATGAACGCGATCGATTCGCGCGATCCGCGCAGTGCGCCGACCGCCACATCCAGAAAGGTGCGCCAGTAGAGCACAACGACCGCCATCACCGCTGGCAGCTGGATCACCACGTTGAACACTTCCCAGGTCTTCGCGTCATAGCCGAACAGCTCGGACGCGAGGATGAGGTGCCCGGTCGAGGAGACGGGAATGAACTCGGTGAGTCCCTCGACAATACCGAGGAGGATGGCGGTGATGGTCGTATCCATGGGTTCAGAGCCTGTCCTGTCGAGGTGGAAGCATTGTCATCGCCTTAGAAAGCCTGCTGGCAAGGAAGGTCGCGCAGTGCGGGCTGGTAGCCCGTGCCAGCGACCTGACGCAGTCCAGCGGGCTTTCTAAGGCGACCCCTTCGGGGCGGGCCTATTTTGGCCCATCGCAGCGTCGATCGTCGGTCACTATGCGTGAACATAGCTCCCTCCTCTCTTCTCGCGCTGGGCCAAAATAGGCTCCGTGCCAATGCTTCCACCTCGACAGGACAGGCTCTCAGGGGTCGCCGCAGCGCAGCATTCTGTCAAGCCGCCGCCACCTTAAAGTTCTGTCATCCGGTCGTTTTGCCGCTGCCCACCCCCGGCCCCTCCCGCAAAGCGGGAGGGGAGGAGAGCAAGCCCGCGTGCGCCCTCCCGCTTGCGGGAGGGCCGCGAGACTTGGCGAACGCAGTGAGCCTAGTCGCAGCGGGGTGGGCAGCCGCCGCAGCTGCTCACCAGATCCGCACGCGCTGATCGGGCGGGAGGTAGAGTTTGTCGCCCGGCTTCACCCCGAACGCGGCGTACCAGGGATCGAAATTGCGCACGACCCCGTTGACCCGCGCCACGGCGAGCGAATGCGGATCGGTCTTGAGCAACTGGCGGCCAAACGCCTCGCGGTACTTCCAGCGCCACGCCTGCGCGTAGGAGAGGAAGAAGCGCTGGTCGCCGGTCAGCCCGCCCAACACCGGCGCCGGCTTGCCGCCCAGCGAGAGCTTGTAGGCCTGATACGCCATCGAGAGCCCGCCAAGGTCGCCGATGTTCTCGCCCAGCGTCAGCCGGCCGTTGTGGCAGGTCTTGCCTTCGTCATAGGGGCACTGCTGATCGTATTGTGCGGCGAGCTTCGCGCCCAGCGCATCGAAGGTCTTGCGGTCGCTGGCGGTCCACCAGTCCTTGAGCGCGCCGGTACCGTCATAGCGCGACCCCGCATCATCGAAGCCATGGCCGATCTCGTGGCCGATGGTCGCGCCCACCGCGCCGTAGTTCACCGCGTCGTCCGCCTTGGGATTGAAATAGGGCGGCTGGAGATAGGCCGCCGGGAACACGATTTCGTTGGCCGGCGGCATGTAGTAGGCGTTCACCGTCTGCGGGGTCATCAGCCACTTGGTCTTGTCGACGGGCTTTGTCAGCTCGTCCAGCATGTCCTGCCAGTGCCAGCGGCTCGATTCGATCGCGTTGGCGAGCGGCTGGCCCGACTGGATGTTCATCCCCTCATAGGTCTTGAACTTGTCCGGATAGCCGATCTTGACGGTGAACTGGTCGAGCTTGGCCTTGGCCGCGGCGCGCGTGGCCGGGGTCATCCACGCCAGATCCTTGAGGTTCTCGGCCAGCGCCGCGCGCAGGTTGCTGACGAGCCCCATCATCGCCACCTTGCTCGAAGGCGGAAAGTGCTTCTCGACATAGGCTTGTCCGATGGCTTCGCCCATTTGCGCCTGCACGGTGGACAGCGCGCGCTGCCAGCGCTGGCGGTCGCGTTCCTTGCCCTGCAGCGTGCGCCCGAAGAAATCGAAGCGAGCGGCGTCGATGTCGCTCGGCAGCACCGCGGCATAGTCCGAGAGGAAGTGCGCCGCGGTCCATGCCTGCAGCACGCCGAGGTCCTCCTCGCCCAGCAGCCGGATCAGCGCCGGAAAGCCGCCGCCGAGCTTGGCGAGATCGTCCGAGCTGAGGCCCAGCTTGGCGACCTTGTCCGCGCCCGGCGGGATTTCCGCCACGATCACGTTCGGCACCTGTCCCAGCCCGGTGCCTTCCAGCAGCGGGGCGACCGGAAAGGCACCGCCCAGCGCGACGAGATCGGCACGGGAGAGGCGGTTGGTGGTGAGCAGCGGATTGCGCGCCACCGCCTTGTCCCAGTCCGCCACCGCGATCTTGCGCTCGAATTCATAGACCTTGGCGGCCATCGCCGGCGCATCGGCATAGCCCGCCTTGCCGAGCAGGAACGCAAGGTAGGCGCGGTACTTGCTCTGGATCGCGCGGTTGGCCTCGCTGTCGACCAGGTAATAGTCGCGGTCGGGCAGGCCCAGCCCGCCAACGCCGGTGTAGACCGCGTTGGCGCCCGGGTTCTCGCGGTCGATGCTCACTTCGAAGGCAACCGGCGAGGGGTAGCCCGGCGCGGCAAACAGCGCGGCAAGCTCGGCGCGGGTCTTTGCCGCGCGGATGCGGTCGAGATAGGGTTTCGCGGGCGCCAGCCCCGCTGCGTCGATCGCGGCGGTATCGAGAAATGCGCGGTAGCTGTCGGCAATCCGCTGCCCGGTCGTGCCCGGGGTCTGCGGCGTCGCAGCGAGTCCCTCGACGATTTCCTTCACGGCCTGCTCCGCGCCGAGGATCAGCCCGAGCGCGCTGCCGCTGAAGGGATATTGCGGCGGGATCACTTCGCTACGTTCCCACTTGCCGTTCACATAGGCGAAGAAGTCGTCGCCGGGCTTCACCGCCGGATCGAGATCAGCCGGGTTGAAGCCCCAGCCGCCGAAGGACTGGAGGCGGTAGCCATCGATCACCCTGGTTTCGGCAGGGGTATCGGCAGGGGTATCGGCAGGGGTATCAGCCTGCGCTGCAGGGGCCGCAAGCGCGAACAGGGAAACGGCAGCAAACGCGCCGGCAAATCGCTTCATCATGGGTGCGGGATATCCAGCAAGGTGATGTGTGCCAGAATGAGACTAATCAGCCCGTCCCACTTGTCCAGCAGCGATGGTTGAACCTTCAGGCCTCGGCGCTGTCGAACTGCAGCCGGGCGAGGCGAGCATAGAGCCCGTTCTGCGCTGAAAGCACGCTATGCGTGCCCTGCTCGACGATTCGGCCCTTCTCCATCACCACGATGCGGTCTGCCGCGCGCACGGTCGCGAGCCGGTGCGCAATGACCAGCGTGGTGCGCGCCTTCATCAGCTTGTCGAGCGCGTCCTGCACCAGCCGCTCGCTTTCGGCATCGAGCGCGCTGGTCGCTTCGTCGAGCAGCAGGATGGGCGCGTCGCGCAGCAGCGCGCGGGCGATGGCAATGCGCTGGCGCTGCCCGCCGGAAAGCCGCGCACCGTCCTCGCCGAGGAACGTGTCGAGCCCTTGCGGCAGTTCCTTGAGGAAGCTGGCGGCATTGGCAGCTTCGGCTGCTTCCCAGATCTGCGCATCGCTCGCGCCCCAGTTGCCATAGCGCAGATTGTCGCGCGCGGAGGCGGCAAACAGCACGCCTTCCTGCGGCACCAGCGCCATGCGTGCGCGCACTTCGGCAGGGTCAGCCTGCGGCAAAGGCACGCCGTCGATGCGCACCGTGCCCGCGTGCGGATCGTAGAAGCGCTCGGCCAGGAGGAACAGCGTGGACTTGCCCGCGCCCGAAGGTCCGACGATCGCCACCGTCTCGCCCGGCTCCACCGCCAGCGAGAAATCCTCGAGCGCGGCGACTTCGGGTCGGCTCGGATAGCGGAACGAGACGTTCTGGAACGCGATCTGCCCGCGCGGGGGCTGGGGCAGGTGCAAGGGCCGGGCAGGGGCGGTGATCTCGGGCTGTTCGAGCAGCAGTTCGTTTAGCCGCCCCGCCGCGCCTGCACCGCGCAGCAGATCGCCGTAGACCTCGGTCAGCGCGCCGACCGCGCCCGCCACGATCCCGCCGGTGAGCACGAAAGCCGCGATCGTGCCGCCGCTGATCGAGCCATTGGCCACCGCCGTTGCGCCCTGCCACATCAGCACGGCGATCCCGCCGAACACCATGACGATGACGATCGCGGTCATGATCGAGCGGATCATGATGCGCCGCTTGGCCGCGCTGAAGGTGCGCTCCACCGCCTCGCCGAAACGGCCTGCCTCGCGGTTTTCCTGCCCGAAGGCCTGCACGACCTTCATCGCGCCGAGCACTTCGCTGATCTGCACGCCGATGTCTGCCACGCGGTCCTGGCTCGATCGCGAGGCCTTGCGCAGGCGCGAGCCGAAGAACACGATCGGCCCGACGACGACGGGGATGCCGACGAGGAGCCCCGCGGTCAGCGCCGGGGCCAGCGTGAAGAGATAGGCGATCCCGCCCAGCGCGGTGATCGAATTGCGCAGCGCGATCGAAGCCGTCGTGCCTACCACCTGCTCGATGATCGCGGTGTCCGACGTCATGCGCGAGGAGATTTCCTTCGGACTGTTCGTCTCGAAGAAGCTCGGCGGCATGCGCAGCAGGTTGCGCTGAACCTTGAGCCGGATGTCGGCAACGACGCGTTCGCCCAGCCACGACACGAAGTAGAACCGCACCGCGGTGCCAAGGCCGAGGATGACGACCACGACCAGCAGCCAGCGGAACGAACTGTTGATCGTTTCGGCATCGGCGCCCTTGCCGAAGGCCCTGTCGATGATCGACTTGAAGCTGGCCGGAATGGCGATCGTCGCGCCCGAGGTGATCAGCAGCGCGGTCAGCGCGATGGCCACTTCGCCGGGATAGGAAGCACCTTCGCGCAGCAGCATGCGCAGCGGGCTCAGCGTTCGCGCAGGGCGGGCGGCTGGTTCGGCTTCGGCAGCCGCTACTTCGGGGCCGGCGTTCTCTTGTGTGGCGTCCATCGACCTCGCCCTAGCCCATGCGGCGTGGTGCTGAAAGGGGGCAGCGGGGCAATACGCTCCAGCTTGGGGCAATGGTGCGTTGCACAAGGTGCAAAATCACGGCACACTGGGCCCCATCGGAGCGGCATACGGCTCCGCAACAACAGACAGGTGTTCGCAGTGCTCTACAAGGCTTACGAAATCCAGCGCTCCATGCTGAATGCGGGAAGCGCCATGGCATCGATGGGTGCAGAAATGCTCGCCGATCCGCGCAACCCCTGGGCGCCGTTCGGCGGCACGCAGATGATGGCCTCCGCGCTCGAGGTTTTCGCCCACGCCGCCGCCCCGCGCGGCAAGCCCGCGTTCGGGCTCAAGGTGATCACCGTCGATGGCACGCCCCATGCGGTGAAAGAGACGGTGGAGATCCAGCAGCCCTTCGGCAACCTGCGCAAGTTCACGCATGAGGGACTGCCCGCCGATGCGTCGCGCCTCCTGATCGTCGCGCCGATGAGCGGCCACTACGCCACGCTGCTGCGCGGCACGGTGGAGCGCATGCTCGAACGCTGCGTCGTCTACATCACCGACTGGGCGGATGCGAAGTACGTACCGCTCGCGGAAGGCCGCTTCGATCTCGATGAGTACATCGATTACCTGATCGGTTACCTCGAGCACATCGGCCCCGGCGCGCACATGATGGCGGTCTGCCAGCCTTCGGTCCCCGCGCTCGCCGCCACCGGTGTGATGGCGGTGCGCGAGCATCCCTGCCGCCCTGTCACTCTCACCATGATGGGCGGCCCGATCGACACGCGCGAGAGCCCGACGGCGGTCAACGATCACGCGATCACCAAGCCTTACGTGTGGTTCAAGCACAACGTGATCACCACCGTGCCGGCCAACTATCCGGGCGCAGGGCGGCAGGTCTATCCGGGCTTCGTCCAGCTCGCGAGCTTCATGTCGATGAACCTCGGCAGCCACATGATGAGCCACTACGGCCTGTTCAAGCACCTCGTGCAGGGTGATGGCGAAAGCGCGGATGCGACCAAGACGTTCTACGACGAATACCGCGCCGTCTGCGACATGACCGCCGAGTTCTACCTGCAGACCGTCGATGTCGTGTTCCAGCAGCACCTGCTGCCCAAGGGTGAGCTCTATCACCGCGACATTCGCGTCGATCTGGGCGCGATTCGCGATACCGCGATCCTGTGCATCGAGGGCGAGCGCGACGATATCTCGGGGATCGGCCAGACCAAGGCTGCGCTCAAGGTGACGCCGAACCTGCCGGAAAAGCTCAAGAAGTATCACCTCGCCCCCGAAGTCGGCCACTACGGCATCTTCAACGGTTCGCGCTGGCGGACTTCGATCGCTCCGGTGGTTGAAGGCTGGATCAAGGGCAACAGCGCCGCGCGCAGATTGAGCGTGGTGGCCTGATCCGGGCCTCACCGCCTGAAGGTGGGGTGCATTCGGGTAGGAAAGCAGGCTTTCCATGTGCTGAAATGGCACGTCACCGGCGAAATCGCCGGTAGACAAGGGGTGTTCGCATACTGGAAATACTGTGAAACACTTTGGCAAACCCGAGGCTGCAGTTGTCTGGCACCGAGACTCCCATGGATGTGTTACTGCCATGCGTGGGTAACATCGATCGGTTGGGGGCCGATGATGGCTGCGATGAGGATGCCGAATTGCAAACGACGCCGTTTCCGCCCCGTGTCAGCGTGGTCCTTCCCGTCCACAACGGCGCTGCCTATCTCGATGCCGCTATCGACTCGATCCTCGGGCAGACATTCGCCGATTTCGAGCTGATCTGCGTCGATGACGGCTCGACCGATGCCACGCCGGATATCCTGCGCAGTTACGCTGACGCCGATTCCCGCATTCGCGTTATCACCAATCGCCCCAACAAGGGCCTGCCCGGTGCATTGAACACCGGGTTTGCCGCAGCGCGCGGGAGCCTGCACACCTGGACATCGGACGACAACATCGCGCGGCCGCAGATGCTGGAACGGCTGGTCGCGGCGCTCGATGCCAACCCGGCGGCGGCGATTGCCCACGGCAACTACAGCGTGATCGATGCCGATGGCCGTGTGACCGGACTGCAGAAGGTTGGCCCTGCCAGCGATCTCCTGCTGGGCAACAAGATCGGCGCGGCCTTCCTCTACCGGGCCGAGGTGACGCAGACCCTGACCGGCTATGACGAAGCGCTGTTCGGGGTGGAGGACTACGATTTCTGGCTGCGCGCAGCGCGCAGCTTCCAGTTCGTCACGCTCGACGAAGACCTCTATCTCTACCGCCGCCACGAAGCGAGCCTGACGGATCGCCGCGCCGCGCGGATCCACCGGCTGACCACGCAGATCCTGCGCCGCGAGCTCGCCTTCGTTCCCGATCGCAAGCTGCGCGCGCGGGCGCTGGTCGAGCAGGGCATGGCGAGCCGGATCGAACCCCGCCTCGCCATGCTGGCGCAAGGCCTTGCGCTGTCACCGGGGCTGGCGCACGGCCGGATCGTCCCGATCCTGCGCCACCTGGCCCATCACGTCCTGCGCGTTTTCAAACGAAGAACTGGGTAATCCATTCGCAGATCAGCGCGGGCTTGGCCTCGCCCTCGATCTCGACCGTGATTTCCATCGTCTGCTGCCACTGACCGGGGCGCTTCTCGTCCAGTTCGAGCAGCTTGAACACGCCGCGCACGCGCTTGCCAGAGCGCACCGGGGCAAGGAAGCGTGTCTTGTTGCCGCCGTAGTTGACGCCCATCTTCACGCCTTCGGGGCGCGGGCAATCGCTTTCTTGGGTCAGCAACGGGATCAGCGAGAGCGTGAGGAAGCCGTGCGCGATCGTTCCGCCAAACGGCGTGAGCTTGGCCTTTTCCTCGTCGATGTGGATGAACTGGAAGTCGCCCGTCGCCTCGGCGAACTGGTTGATCCGCTCCTGCGTCACCTCGATCCATGCCGAGGTGCCCACCACCTGGCCGACCAGCTCCTTGATTGCGCCTGGTGCCATTGCTTTCATTGCTGCCATCTCCCGCTGCGGAATGTGTCTCCTGCCGCCTACCCTTGGCGGCAAGTTGCCCTGTGTTCAACGGTCTCGTTCAGGGCGAGGGCACGGTCTTGCGCCCTGGGCCTGGCTGCAGGGCATTGAGCGCGCGCTGGGCAGGCAGCTCGATCAGCGCGTGGGAGAGGCCCGAGACGATCACGAGCAGGCCGATGAATGCGGTGAGTTGCCAGAGGCCAAGCTGCAGATCGGGGCCGACGAGCACCAGCTTGAACACGATGAACAGGCCGAAGTGGCACAGGTAGGTTGAATAGCTCACCTCCCCCAGCCAGTGCAGCGGCCCCTTCGCGAGCCGGCGGGCAACAGGGCCCTCGGCCAGCGCCATCGACAGCAGGAGCAGCAGCAGCGCCAGCGGAACCCACGCCGTTTCCGCAAGGCCGAACCAGAGACCGGCCGTCACCGTCGCCGCGGCGGCAAGGCCGCAGCCAAGGCCGATCTGACGCGCAGCGGGCAGGCCATGCCATTGCAGCCACAAGCGCGCCGCGAAGGTCCCGGCGGTAAACTCGATCAGGCAGCGTGCGAGCCCGAGCGTCGTGATCGCATCGCCGAGGCTGGAATGGCCCCACGCGCCGTAAAGCAGGTGGAGGCCCATTAGCAGCAGGGCAAGGCCGGCCAGCAGGGCGGCGCTGCCGAGCGCGCGCCTGCCCAGCACCGCCAGCAGCGGAAACAGCAGATAGGCCGCCATCTCGGTGCTGATCGACCAGGCCGGGTGGTTCCATGCAAGCGCGCCGGTGAAGCCCCAGTTCTGGATCAGCAGCACGTGGAGCGGCAGTTCGGCGAAGGGGTAGCCGGACCGGTCCTTGCCGGTGATCAGGAGAGCCATCGCGAGCAGGACAAAACCGGCCAGCACCACGGCGTGAAGCGGCCAGATGCGCGCTATGCGGCGCCACCAGAAGCCGCCGATGGCCGATGGCTCGCCGCGCGCCAGCCGCGGTCCATAGGTGAGCCAGAGCACGAAGCCCGAAAGCATGAAAAACAGATCGACCGCGAGATAGCCCTTCGCAAGGACAGCGATCACCGGCGCGGGCAGGAGCCCGGCCAAAGAGAGGCGGATGTGGTAGAACACCACCAGCCAGGCCGCGATCCCGCGCATCCCGGTCAGCGCTTCAAGGCGCAGGGGCTGACCAGTCACCGCGCGAAACTCCTCACCGCGCGAAACCCTTGGGCAGGCCGGGCGCTTCGGCCGGTTCGTCGCTGCGCGCCGCGGACGCCTTGCCCGCAACCTGCTGCCACTGCGAGGGCGGTGCGAGCCGGCGCGAGACCTGCATGGCTAGCGCGATCTGGAGCCCGATCAGCATGAAGATGAACGGCTGGAACGCGATCCCGACGAACAGCGCGCCGAACATGTAGACGCAGTGGCCCGATTGCAGCGCCAGCGCCAGCGAACGGTCCGACCGGCTGATCGCATCGGTCATGCGGCGCAGCCGGCGCTGGATCAGCTCGAGCTGGACGATGCCGGAGATATGGAGCAGCAGCCACATCGCAAGGCCGGGATAGCCCTGCTCGCCCAGCATCTCGAAATAGCCCGAATGGTAGGCGCGCGCCTTTTCCTCGATCCGTTGGGTCTCGATCGCGGTGTTGTTGTCGCCCGCGTTCTCGGCCTTGACCGTGTCATAGCTGACCCGGTTCTGGCGGAAGGCATCGAAGCCGCCGCCGAAGGGATGCGTCTTCGCGAAATCGATCGTCCACATCCACACCGCCATGCGGGTCGAGGCGGACTGGTCGGACTTGTGGTTCTCGATCGTGTTCATCCGGTCGAGATAGCTCTGCGGCAGGAACGGGACGGCGACGCTGGCAAGTCCGGCGATAACGCCGATGTAGAGCAGCGGCCGCTTCACCGAACGGAGCGAGAGTGCGATGAGGATGAAAAGGCAGATCAGCCCGGTGCGCGTCTGCGTGCCGATCGGGATCAGGCAGCAGGCAAAGCCGAGCGCGAGCGCGAACAGCGTGACGAGCTTGCCCGGTCGGAAGATCGTGCCGAACCGCGCCAGCCAGACGATCAGCGGAATCGTGGCGACCGCCACCATCGAGAGCGTGCTGCCCTCGTAGATGCCGGTGTTGTCGTTCACCAGGAGCCGCAGCGTGCCGTAGCCGCCGCCGCCCGAAGCGACCGTCTTGATCCCGCCGCCGATCACGATGCAGGCCAGCGAAAGCACCATGGTGAGCGCCAGCGCCTCGATCCGCAGCCGCGTGCGCACGGTGAGGGGGAGGAACAGGGCAAAGACCAGCGCCTTCCACACCCAGCTCCACTTATCGAGCGCTTCTTCGGGGAAATCGGCACTTCGGGTGGTTAGGCCGCAATAGATCAGCAGCAGCAAGAGCAGGAGCTGGCGGGGCGAAAAGCGCATGCCGGTCTTGTCGTCCGCGACTGCCCAAGCCGTCACCGCGCCGATGAAGGCGATCAGGCTGATCGGGATCGACTGGAGGAAGCCCCAGCTCACCTTCTGCGGCGCGAGGATGTCGATATAGGCGTAGGCCAGCACGAACAGGAACGGCCGCCGGACCCCGGCCGCGAAGAAGGCTGTCACGAAGGACGTGAGAAAGAGATTAAGCACCCGGAGTGCCCTCGCCGGACTGCGGCGCGACGGGCTTGCGCCGCGGCGGGAAGCCCCGGAGATTGGGTGCCGAAGGATCGGAATCGAGATCATCGCGGTGCAGCAGGCGCCATATGGCGATTGCCATCAGCACATGCGGCAGGACCACGGTGAAGATATCGATCATGCGGCGCGCCCAGGCTGGAGTGCGGTCCCGGATCGGGCCCTGTCACACGCCAGCTTTAAGCGGGTTCGGTTGACGCGGCGTTAAGTCCTCCCGTGCCATGACACAGCGCATGACCCGGGTGCTTCACATTCTCGATCATTCGCTGCCACTGCAAAGCGGCTACACCTTCCGCACCCGCGCCATTCTGAAGGCGCAGGAAGGGCTGGGACACGCTGTGCGCGGCCTCACCGGCCAGCGCCATAGCGCCGCATTGACGGGCGCAGAACCCGAAGTGCACGACGGCCTTCGCTTTCATCGCACGCCTGGCAAGCCCTCCGGCCCGCCGGGTCTCAGCGAATGGCAGGAAATCGGTGCGCTCGCCCGCCGGATCGAAACCGTGGCGCGCGAATGGCAACCAGAGGTGCTCCACGCCCATTCGCCCGCGCTTGGCGGCCTTGCCGCAGTGCGCGCCGGGCGCCGCCTTGGCCTCCCCGTCGTCTACGAGATACGCGCCTTCTGGGAAGATGCCGCGGTGGGCAATGGCACCGGCAGCGAAGGCTCGCTGCGCTACCGGCTTACCCGTGCGCTCGAAGACCGGGTGGTGCGCGGTGCCGATGCTGTCGTCACCATCTGCGAAGGGCTGCGCAGCGATCTCGTTGCGCGCGGCGTTCCGGCGTCCAAGATCTCGATCATGCCCAACGGTGTCGATCTCGCGCTGTTCGGCCAGCCGCTCGAACGCGATGCCGATTTCGCGCGCAGCCTCGGGCTCGGCGATGGGCCGGTGATAGGCTTCCTTGGCAGCTTCTATCCCTACGAAGGGCTGGACGACCTGATCGCCGCGATGCCGATGATCCTCGCTCGCCAGAGCGACGCGCGCCTGCTGCTCGTCGGCGGCGGCCCGGCCGAGGCGGCGCTGCGCGCGCAGGCTGCTGCCTCCCCCGCCGCGCATGCCATTCATTTCATCGGCCGTGTGCCGCACCACGAGGTCGATCGCTACTACGCGCTCGTCGATGTGGTCTGCTACCCGCGCAAGGCGATGCGCCTTACCGAACTCGTGACGCCGCTCAAACCGCTCGAAGCCATGGCGCAGGGCAAGCTTGTCGCCGCAAGTGCGGTCGGCGGCCACCGCGAACTGATCGAGGACGGGATGACCGGCACGCTGTTCCCGCCCGATGACCCCGCCGGCCTCGCCGCCGCCATGGCCAGCCTGCTGGGTGATCGCGCGATGTGGGATGCCCGCCGCACTGTTGCCCGCGCTTTCGTGGAACGCGCACATGATTGGTCCCGTAACGCGGCGCGTTATGATTCCGTTTACCAAACCCTGTTAACCCGAAAGCAAGCAATCCCCGGCGCCGCGGCCTGATGCAGGGCCAGGTGCCCGCGGGATCACCGTTCCACCCATTCCGGGGTCTGACACGCACCATGAGTACGTTTCGCCAAAAGGTTCAGGCCACGACGAACTGGGTGAAGCCCAATCCTGAGGATATCGAGGAGGCCCCGCGCAAGGGCCGCCGCGCCGCCGCCAGCCGCAGCGGCGGGCGCCGGAGCGCACCTGTCACCGCGCACCGCCTGTTCCCCGCCTTTGCCGCCGTGTGGTTCGGCGCGCTGTTCGGTCTTGGCAGCTTCGCGATCCCGAGCAGCCTGCTTGGCGCGCTGGTGCTGAAGACAGGCCTGCCCGCGCTGGTCCCCGCTGCCGCACCGCCGCTCGGGTTCACCGCACATCTTCTCGTTGCCATCCTGCTCACCGGCTTTGGCGCCGCGCTGGGTCTTGCGCTGGCGCTGCGGCTCAGTCCGCGCGGCGCGGCCAAGGCCGCTCCGGCCGATGCTGTCGTGGTCGCTGCTGCCGAACCCGAAGCCGACGAGGCCTACAAGGTGCGCGCCCGCGATGCGCACCCTGATGCGCCGCCGCGTCGTCCGCTGGTGCTGACCGAAGCCTTTGCCGATCCGCTGGTTGATGAGCCTGAGCCTGCGGCACCGCTGCTGCGCCGCAAGCCCGGCCTTTCGGATGCCGAGCCGATGAGCGATGGCGGCCCGTGGATTCCCGAGTTCACGCCGGGCGGGGCGGGCGCTCCCCGTCCGCTCGATCTTTCTGCGCTCGATCTAGCCGCGCTCGATCAGGCGGAACCGCTTCCGGAACCGGTCGAGGCGCCCGTTGTCGCCGAACTGCAGGTGGAAGCGCTGGACGATGCCGAGCCCGCCGAACCCGAACCGGCGCCGCAGCCCGCGCTGCTCGCCGCGCCCGAGTCGCTGCTTGAAACCGAAGCGCCTACCCCCGCAGCGCCAGCGCTGATCGCTGCCACGCCGCAGCTTCCCGCAGGCTTTGCTGCCGCGCTGCCTGATGTGGCCGATGGCTCGTGGTCGCCTGTTGCGGGTGCGCCGCTTGAAAGTCTGGGCCTTGTTCAGCTGATCGAGCGCCTCGCGCTGGCCATCGCCGCGCAGAAGGCCTCCAATGTGGCGGTAGTCGAGGCACATGCCACGATGGAAGCCGCTGCCGAGCCCCAGCCCCAGACCCAGCCCGCGCCGCAGGCGCAAACCGAACCCGAGTTCGAACCTGGCCCGTTCTCGCGGCCTCAGCCGGGTGACATTGCGCCCGATGCCGCGAGCACGGCGGAAAGCGCCGCAGCTGGCACAGCGCGCGAGGCGATCCTGCGCCGCCTTGGCGCACTTGTTGCCGGTGAAGGGGCCGGTGACATGGAGCGGACCGATGCAGGCGCGCCGGCGTTCGCCCGTCCCGCGGCAACCACCTCTGCCGCGCGCGGTACCGTGCCGACGGAGGCCGTCGTGCCGCTGCGGCCCTCCCAGTCAGCGACTGCACCGTTCGCTGCGGCCGCACCGGGCGCAATCTCGCCCGCCAGCACGAATGCGACCGATACCGACGAGGCCCTGCGCTCCGCGCTCGCCACCCTGCAGCGGATGACCGCGCGCGGTTGACGCTACGGAAAGCGTGTCTGCCATGCCCGAATAGGGACTGGGTCGGCTCTGCATCCGTATTTCCGGACAAGGCGCCCTCAGACCATTCGGGCAATTCATCCGGCGCCATTGCAAAATAACTTTCCTGCAGTCATGGGGGGATTCCGCGCAACTTTCGTTGTCCTCAGGACGGCGTGATTCGCGCTGGGCGTATCAACCGACGTCGTACCCGGTGGGTCGGCGACCGATTGCAGGGCGATTTTCGAGATGGGTTTTCCGCAGGTTCAGGGCCTTTACGATCCGCGCAACGAACATGACGCATGTGGCGTCGGCTTCGTCGCGCATATCAAAGGCATCAAAAGCCACGGAATTATCGAGCAAGCGCTCGAGATCCTGCGCAATCTTGATCACCGCGGCGCGGTCGGCGCAGATCCGCTGCTGGGCGATGGCGCCGGCATCCTGATCCAGATCCCCGATGCGCTGCTGCGCCGCTGGGCCGAAGCCGAAGGCAAGGACCTGCCCGCACCCGGCGATTATGCCGTTGCGATGTGCTTCCTGCCGCAGGACGAGCCCGCGCGCGACTTCGTGATCGAAGTGTTCGAGAAGTTCATCGCCAAGGAAGGCCAGCACCTCATCGGCTGGCGCGATGTGCCGACCACGCTTGATGGTCTCGGCAAGACGGTGATCGAGCAGATGCCCGTGATCCGCCAGTGCCTGATCCGTCGCGGCGAGAACTGCCCGGATCAGGACGCGTTCGAGCGCAAGCTGCTGGCCATCCGCAAGCAGACGCAGAACCCGCTTGCCGCGATGGCGGAGAAGCACGGGCTTCCGGGCGTCACGCAGCTCTACATGCCCAGCTTCTCGTCGCGCACCGTGGTCTACAAGGGCCTGCTGCTCGCCGATCAGGTCGGCTCGTTCTACGATGACCTGCGTGATCCGCTGTGCGTTTCTGCGCTCGGCCTTGTTCACCAGCGCTTCTCGACCAACACCTTCCCCAGCTGGAAGCTGGCGCACCCCTACCGGTTCATCGCCCACAACGGCGAGATCAACACCGTGCGCGGCAACGTCAACTGGATGAACGCGCGCCGCCGCACCATGGAATCGGAGCTGCTCGGCCCCGATCTCGACAAGATGTGGCCGCTGATCCCGCACGGCCAGTC
>NZ_JAIXZS010000073.1 GCF_027489515.1 Novosphingobium sp.
CGCCTGTCCGATGCGCTCGATCTCGAAGCGCAGGCCAAGCAGGCGCACTGGAACGTGAAGGGCCCGCACTTCCTCCAGCTCCACGAACTGTTCGACCGCCTGCACGGCGAGATCGAGGATTTCGTGGACCTGCTGGCGGAGCGGATCACCACGCTCGGCCATGTCGCTGACGGCCGCATCGCGACGACCGCCGCCAACTCCACGCTCTACGGCTACCCGATCGAGGCGAGCGGCGGCGAGGCGCATCTCAAGGCGCTTTCCGCCAGCCTCGGCGCTTTCGGCAAGGCCGCGCGCGATGCGATCGATCAGGCCACGCTCGCGGGCGATGCCGATACCGCAGACCTGTTCACCCAGATCTCGCGCGAAACCGACAAGCAGCTCTGGTTCCTCGAAGCGCATCTCCAGGCGCACTGAACCGGGCCACCCCCTTTTCCGACAGGAGCATCCCATGTCCTTCCGATCCCAGAAACTGATCAATGCCGACGACACGCTGTTCATCTTCATCGATCACCAGCCGCAGATGGCCTTTGGTGTCACCAGCATCGACCGGCAGCTGCTCAAGAACAACACCGTCGCCCTCGCCAAGGCGGCCAAGCTGTTCGGCGTGCCGACCATCATTACGGCGGTCGAGACCGAGTCCTTCTCGGGCTACATCTGGCCCGAACTCATGGACGTGGTGCAGCAGAAGCCGATCGAGCGGACCTCGATGAACTCGTGGGATTCGGACGAGCTGGTCGCCCAGGTGAAAGCGAGCGGGCGCAAGAAGCTGGTGATCGCAGCGCTCTGGACCGAGGCCTGCCTGCTCTTCCCCACGCTCTGCGCGATCGAGGAAGGCTTCGAGATCTACTTCGTTACCGATGCCTCGGGTGGCACGTCGCCCGAAGCGCATGAGGCCGCGATCCGCCGCATGGAGCAGGCCGGTGCCCACCCGCTCACCACGATCAACGCGCTGCTCGAACTGCAGCGCGACTGGGCGCACCGCGATACCTACAACGGTGTGATGGACATCGTGCGCGAGCACTTCGGCGCCTACGGCATGGGTGTCGATTACGCCTATACCATGGTCCACAAGGCCCCCCAGCGCGGTGCTTTTGCGCATGAGGCACCGCACCCGGCAGGCCACTGACCCCTCCCACCCGTCGGCCTGCCCGGGAGACCTCCTGCCCATGAAACCCTATCTTGTCGCACTTGGCATCGGGCTGCTTGTCGGCGCGATCTACAGCCTGCTCGGTACGCGATCGCCCGCCCCTCCCGCGATCGCGCTGATCGGATTGCTCGGCATGTTGCTGGGCGAACAGGCTGTGCCCCTGGCGATACGGATCTGGCATGGGCAGGAGGTCGCTTCATTCTGGAGGACCAACTGCGCCGCGCGGGTGACGGGACTGCCACCCGCCGCAGCGCCTTCGTCCTCCGCCCAGCCGCACCAGTCATGAGCGCGACCCGGCGCGGCACGCTCTCCGGGCTCGCCGGGGCCGCCGCGCTCTCGCTCCTGCCCGCGCGTCTGCGCGCCGCGTCCCCAAGGACCGCACCGATGACCGACGATCTCATCATTCACAACGCGCTTGTCACCACGCTCGACTGCGCCAATCCGCGTGCCGAGGCCGTGGCGATCCGCGAGGGCCGTATCCTCGCCGTCGGCAGCGAAGCCGATGTGCGCGCTGCGGCGCCCGACGCCGCGCTGATCGACGCAGGCGGGCGGCGGTTGATCCCCGGCCTCATCGATAGCCACATGCACATCATCAGGGGCGGGCTGAACTTCAACATGGAGCTGCGCTGGGACGGCGTGCCGACACTGGCGGACGCCATGGCCATGCTGAAAGCCCAGGTCGATCGCACCCCCGCGCCGCAATGGGTGCGCGTCGTCGGCGGCTTCACCGAGCACCAGTTTGCCGAAAAGCGCCTGCCCACGCTCGCCGAACTCAACGCGGTCGCGCCCGATACGCCGGTGTTCATCCTCCACCTCTACGACCGCGCGCTGCTCAATGCGGCGGCGCTGCGCGTGGTGGGCTATGGCAAGGATAGGCCGAACCCGCCCGGCGGCGAAATCGTACGCGACAGTGCAGGCAATCCCACCGGGCTCCTGCTTGCCCAGCCCAACGCGACGATCCTCTATTCGACCCTCGCCAAGGGGCCCAAGCTGCCCGAGGACTACCAGATCAATTCGACCCGCCACTTCATGCGCGAGGTCAATTCGCTGGGCGTCACCAGCGTGATCGATGCGGGCGGCGGCTTCCAGAACTACCCCGATGACTATCGCGTGATCGAGAAGCTGCATGCCGACGGGCAGATGACCGTGCGGATCAGCTACAATCTCTTCACGCAGAAGCCGAAGGAAGAACTCGCGGACTTTGCCGGCTGGGTGAAGCAGGTCAGCCCGGGGCAGGGCGACGATACCTATCGGCACAACGGCGCGGGCGAGATGCTGGTCTACTCCGCCGCCGATTTCGAGGACTTCCGCGTCGCGCGGCCCGATATGCCGCCCAATATGGAGGGCGATCTCGAGCCCGTCATCCGCCTCCTCGCCGAACATCGCTGGCCCTGGCGGCTCCATGCCACCTACGATGAGACCATCGGCCGCGCGCTCGATGTCTACGAGAAGGTCAACCGCGACATTCCGCTGAGCGGCATCAACTGGTTCTTCGACCATGCCGAGACAATCAGCGACCGAAATATCGACCGCATCGCGGCGCTCGGCGGCGGCATCGCGGTGCAGCACCGCATGGCCTACCAGGGCGAATACTTCGTCGAGCGCTATGGCCGCCGCGCCGCCGAACGCACGCCGCCGATCGCAAGGATGCTCGCGGCTGGCATTCCCGTCGGTGCGGGCACCGACGCGACGCGGGTGGCGAGCTACAATCCATGGGTCTCGCTCTCCTGGCTGGTCACCGGTCGGACCGTGGGCGGCTTGTCGCTCTATCCCGGCGCCAACCGGGTGAGCCGCGAAAAGGCGCTGGCGATGTGGACGCACGAGAACACCTGGTTCTCCAGCGAAGTGGGCAAGAAGGGGCAGATCAAGGCTGGGCAGCTTGCCGATCTCGTTCTGCTCTCGGCCGATTACTTCGCGGTGCCCGAGCACGAGATTGCTCATATCCGTTCTGTGCTCACCCTGCTGGGTGGCCGCGTTGTCCACGGCGAAGGGACCTTTACCGGGCTCGCTCCCGCGCTCCCTCCGCCTATGCCGGACTGGTCGCCAGTGCGGACCGTCGGCGGCTATCACCGCGAGCCGGAGACGGCGGCCAAGCTGGCGGCGGCCTGCGGCTGCGCTTCGGCCTGCCAGGTCCACGGGCATGACCATGCCCGCGCATTGGGCACGGCGGCTCCAGCGGCCGATGTGCAGGGCTTCTGGGGTGCACTCGGCTGCGGGTGCTGGGCGGTCTGACATGATGGACCCCGAACCGCGCATGGTCCACTGGCTGCTCGATTGGCCGCCGGTGTGGTTTGTCGCCCGGCTCCTGCTCGTCGGCGCCTATCTGATCGGCGCCTTCGCCAAGCTGACCGACTGGCCCGGCGCCGTGGCCGAACAGGCGCACTTCGGGATGAGCCCGCCTGCACTGTGGGCCGGGCTGACCATCACGGTTGAGATCGCGGGGCCGCTGCTGATCCTCACTGGACGGCTGGTCTGGCTCGGGGCAGGGATGCTCGGCGTGTTCACGCTGCTTGCCGCGTTCAAGGCCAATGCCTTCTGGGTGATGGCCGGGCCAGAGCGGTTTGCCGCTACCAACGCCTTCTTCGAGCATCTCGGGCTGATCGGCGGCTTCGTGCTGGCGGCGCTCGTCGCCGAACATGCCCGGCGCGAGGGGCGCCTCTAGTGGCCAGCCAGCCGAAGACGCCGGTGCCGCTTTTGCGGCTGCTGCTGCTGCTCTCGGGCACGACTGGCATGCTCGATGCCGCGAGCATCCTTTGCCTCGGCAAGGTGTTCACCGCGAACATGACCGGCAACGTGGTGTTTCTCGCCTTTGCTGTCGCCGGTGCGCCGGGCTTCTCGCCGCTGCCGTTTATCGTGGCGCTGGCGGCTTTCATGATCGGCGCAGCGGTGGCCGGGCGGATCTGGCGCACCCGCGGCTCGCACGTGCTGCGCGATTGGCTGTTGGTCGCTGCCGGCATCGAAACCGTGCTGCTTCTGCTCGCATCGCTGGCCGCGACCGGCTTCGACGTGGCCCGCGGCGAGCCGCTCTGGAAGCTGGTGACGATCCTCGCGCTTGTCTCTGCCGCGATGGGCTTTCGCAACGCCGTCGTGCGCCAGCTCAAGGTGCCCGATCTCACGACCACGGTGCTCACGCTGACCATCACCGGCATTGCCTCGGACTCCCGGTTCGCGGCAGGGGATGCGCCGAACCTGCCTGTGCGCCTTGGCGCCGTCGCTTCGATCTTTGCCGGAGCTCTCGTGGGTGCCCTGCTGGTGTTGCATGCGGGCCTGACGGCGACACTGGCGCTGACGGGCGGACTGGTGCTCCTCGGTACGCTCATCTTCGCCCGTCACCCGCTGATGGCGGACCTTGAGCGGTGAGCCTGCTCGGGGTCCTGCGCGCAGCGGCGGGATCGGTGGCATTGCTGGCAGGCACGGCTGCCTTGGCGGAGCCGCCCCGCATGACCAATCTGCGTTATGACGAAGACTGGTCCGCCAATGCCGGCAAGCCCGGGATCGAGGGCCTCAAGTTCCTGAAGCTTGATGGAGACAGTGCGGCGCATGCCACTTTCGGGCTGGAACTGCGCGCGCGCTACGAGGGATTCGACAACCCGCTCTGGGGGGACGAGCCCGACACGACCTACCTCTGGCTGCGCGCGATGCCCTATGTCGATGTTCAGGCCGGGCCGGTGCGGGGCTTTGTCCAGCCGATTGCCGGCTATGTCCGGGGTCTCTCCGGGCGCAAGGGGCCTGCCGACGAGACGGGCGTGGATCTGCTGCAAGGCTTTGCCGATCTGCGGCTTGCGCTGCCGGGATCGGGTTCGATCACGCTGCGCGCAGGGCGCGAACTGATCGGGCTTGGCTCCGAGCGGCTCGTCGGGCTGCGCTATGGGCCTAACATCCCGCAGGCCTTCGACGGGGCGCGCATCATGCTCAGCCGTGGGCGGTTCCGGCTCGATGCCTTCCACGTACGCCCGGTGCAGGTGGGGCTAGGCGATTTCGATGACCGCACGTCCGACACGCGCCGGCTGGACGGTGCCTATGCCACCTGGACTGCAGCCCCCGGCATAGGCTTCGACGTCTATCTGCTCGGCTACCGCAACAGCGTGGCGCGGTTCGGTGGGCGGACCGGTGTGGAAAACCGCAAGACCTTCGGCATTCGCGCGTTCGGCAATCGCGGCAGGCTCGCGTGGAACTGCGAGATCATGGTCCAACGCGGACGGTTCGCCGGCCAGCGCATCAGGGCATGGTCTCTCGCGACTGAGACGGCGCTTTCCTTCCCTGCGGCGCGCTTCAAGCCGCGTGTGCGGCTACGTGCGAACCTTGCCAGCGGTGACCGCAAACCCGGAGATGGCCAGCTCGAAACATTCAACGCCATGTTTCCGAAAGGAAAATACTTCGGTGAGCTGTCCCCGATCGGTCCGCGCAACATTCTGAACCTGCACCCGGGGATCGATCTGGCGCTCGCCAAGAGCGTCACCCTCGAACTGACCGAAATTTCCTATTGGCGGGCCGCCTTGGCCGATGGCGTCTACGACATCCCCGGTCAGGAGATCCGCGCTGCCGGGGGCAGCAAGGCGCGCCACATCGGCGACCAGCTCGAATTGAGCGCCAGCTGGAAGGCAAGCGCGACGATCTCCTTCGCCGCGTCGCTGTCCCTTTTTCGGGCAGGCGCCTTCCTCAGGGAAACCGGCCTTGCCCGCGCCATCCACATGGGTGGGCTCGAAGCGATGCTGAAGTTTTAGTGCTGCCCCTCCCGCGTGTGGGCGCGTCCATCGTACCGCTCAGACGGATGCGAACATTTGCGAACTGGGGGATGGAGCGGGTAGCGGGAATCGAACCCGCATAGCCAGCTTGGAAGGCTGGTGCTTTACCACTAAGCTATACCCGCAGCGCTTTGGCCTCTGCCATGCTGCGCGCCCCTCCGTCAACCGTTCGCCTGCTGCCCTTGCCGGCAGGTGTCGTGCGCCTTGCCCTGCTTCGCTGCAGCCGCTATTGTTATAAGATATAACCTAACCCGGAGAGCAAAGTGCCCGACAATTCCGCGTCCGTCCCAGTCGTTCCGGCGCTAGAGCGGCTTTTGCGGCCGCGCTCGGTCGCGGTGGTTGGCGCATCGGACAAGCCGGGCGCGCTCGGCACCACGCTCCTGTCCAATCTCGATGCGAACGGTTTCTCCGGCACGATCTATCCGATCAATCCCAAGCGCGAGACGCTGGGTGGCCGCACCTGCCTGCCGGGGATCGAGGCGCTGCCCGAGGGCGTCGATGCGGCTGTCCTAGCCATCCCGCGCGCCGGCGTGCTCGATGCGGTGCGGGCGCTTGCCGCGCGCAAAGTCGGCGGGGTGGTGATTTTCGCTGCCGGTTTCGCCGAAGGCGGCGCCGAAGGCCTTGCCGAACAGCGCGAGATCGCGCGCATCGCAGCCGAAGCCGGCATGGTCGTCGAAGGCCCCAACTGCCTCGGCCTCGTCAACTACGTAGACCGCATTCCGCTCACCTTTGTCGAGACTGATGCGCGTCCCCCGGCGGGCAAGCGCGCTATCGGCATCGTTTCGCAATCGGGCGCAATGGCCGCCGTGCTCGGCACCGTGCTCCTCGCCCGCGATTGCGGCGTGTCGTACTCGGTCTCGACCGGCAACGAGGCAGCGAGCGGCGTCGAGGACTATGTCGACTGGCTGATCGATCAGCCCGACACCCATGTCATCGCCATGATCGTCGAGCAGTTCAGGAAGCCCGAGCGTTTCCTTGCCGCCGCCACACGCGCGGCGGCGGCGGGCAAGCCGATCGTCCTCCTCCACCCCGGCACCTCCAGCGCCGCGCGCGAATCCGCCGCGACCCACACCGGTGCCATGGCGGGCGACTATGCCCTGATGCGCGCCAAGGTCACCCGCGCCGGGGTCATCATGGCCGAAACGCTCGAAGAACTGGGCGATATTGCCGAAATTGCGCTGCGCTGCCCCGCGCTGCCTGCGGGCGAGACGGCGGTGCTCGGCGAGTCCGGCGCGTTCAAGGCGCTCACGCTCGATCTGGCCGAGGCGCTCGGCCTGCCGCTCGCCCCGCTGCATGACGCGGATTCGCCTGCCTTGCGCGCCGCGCTGCCGCCGTTCGTGCCGGTCAGCAATCCGCTCGATATCACCGCGCAGGGCCTCTCCGAACCGGCGATCTACACCCGCTGCCTCGAAGCGCTGCTCGATGATCCGCGCGTCGGCACGGTCCTCGCGGGCATCATCCAGGCTGAGGCGGTGACCTGCGCGATCAAGTTCCCGCCGATCCTTGCCGCGGCCACCGCAAAGCCGCTGACCAAGCCGCTGATCTTCGCAGGGCTCGATGAAGGCGCTGCCGTTCCGCCGGAACGCATCGCGTCATTGCGCGCGGCGGGCATTCCCTGGTTCCCCACCACCGAGCGCGCGCTCCGCGCGATCACCCGCCTCACGCAGTTCTCGGCGCGGGATGTGACGGCGGGCACCGAAGCGCCGCTGCCCGTGCCCGGTCTTGCCGATCACGCCGGCGTGATCCCCGAATATCAGGCCAAGGCGCTGCTCGGCCCGCTCGGCATTCCCTTCCCTGCAGGCACGTTTGCCGCGAGCGCCGACGCCGCCGTCGCTGCTGCCGAAGCGCTTGGCTATCCCGTCGCAATGAAGGCGCAGGCTGCCGCGCTCAGCCACAAGAGCGATGCCGGCGGCGTGATCCTGAACCTTGCCGATGCCGCCGCCGTGCGCGCCGCGTGGGACAGGATGCACGCCAGCGTCGCCGCCTATTCCGCAGCGATCCAGCTCGACGGCGTGCTGATCGAGGGCATGGGCGCGCGCGGGGTGGAAATGATCGTCGGGGCGAAGAACGATCCCGAATGGGGCCCGGTCCTGCTTGCCGGCTTCGGCGGCGTCACTGCCGAGATCCTCGGCGATGTGCGCCTCCTCGCTGCCGACATGACGGCCGAAGCGGTTGAGTCTGAACTGATGAAGCTCAAGAGCGCGGCGATCCTTGCAGGCTACCGCGGCGCGCCCGCGCTCGATGTCCCCGCGCTCGCGCAGCTCATTGTCACGCTCGGCCGCGTGCTGCGCGCTGAACCGCGCATCCGGGAAGTCGATCTCAACCCGGTGATCCTGCACCCCAAGGGGCAGGGCGTCGTTGCGCTCGATGCACTGATGCTGGTCGAAGGTTGAGGGTTCAGTGCGCTGAGGGGACCATCCCCTCCGCGCGCCGCAGCAAGTCTTCCGCCACCGCATCCCTCGGCCGGAGCCGCAGCGATTGCTCTGCTGCTGTCCGCGCGCCTGCCGCATCACCCGATGCCAGCAGCGCCGCCGCGACATCGCGCCGCACCGGATACCAGAACGCCGGCGGGTCGGAAAACTGCATGAAATCCTTGGTTTCCTCGATATCCGCCGCCGCCGTGAAGGCCTTCACCGCGTCCTTGGTGCGCCCTTCCGCCATGGCGATGCGGGTTCGAGCACCCCGCGCGTGATGCCCAGCATCTGTTCGGGCGCACGGTTGTCGCGGTGGATTTTGCCGTCCTTGCCCTTCTCGGCGACATGGTCCGGGATCGCTGCAAGCTCCGCCTTGGCTCCGGCGAGATCGCGCAGCCAGACCAAGGCCTCGCCGCGCGCATAGTGCCGCGCCGCCTTGAGGTAGGGCAGCTTTGGCTCGGCCAGCGCCAGCACCGCTGCGGGATCATCGAACCGCGCCATCGCGAAGTAGCCCGCTGCCGCCAGCATCTGCGAAAACGGCTCGGCCTTCTCGCGTTCGGCGGACCGTTCCACCAGCGGTCGGGCCAGATTGAGCGCAGTGCGCGAATCGCCCGCCATCATCGCCCCGCCGAGGCCGAAGATCACGTTGTGCGAATGGTAGGGCAGGTCCCACACGCCCTTGGGTTCGGGCAGGCCGAGCCGCCGGGCATTGGCCTTGCCGATCTCCACCGCGCGCCAGTTGGTATCGGCGGCATCCTGATAGCGCCCCACCCAGAAGAAGGTGTGGCTTGGCATGTGGACAAGGTGGCTGGCATTTGGCGCAAGGTTCGCCAGCTTGTCGGCATAGCGCTCGGCCTTGGCCGGGTCGCCCGAAACTTCGGTGGCGTGGATGTAGAAATGGATCGCCGGGGTATGCTCGGGCGCGCGCTTGAGCACGGTTTCCAGCAGCGCAATCGCCGCGTCGATCGCTTTGTGGTCGAAATCGTCAGCATTCTCCACGAAGGAGGAGACCATGAGCGCATCCGCGGTCAGCACCGCGATCTCGTTGTCTGCGGGGTAGCGCGCCGCCAGCTTCTGCATCGCCGCGGCATAGGCCACATCGCGCGCGTGGACGTTCTTGCCCGACAAGTAGCGCAGGATCAGCGCGTCGATCAGATCCCGCTCGCGCGCGGTGCCGTTTGTCGCAGCCAGTGCCTTGGCCTTGCGCGCCATGATCAGCAGCGGCGCGCGTTCATCAGGCTCGCTGCCATAGTTGATCGTCGGACCGGACACGAGCGCCTCGCCCCACAGGCACATCGCGCAAGTCTGGTCGAGCCGCACCGCCTCGCCCATCGCGGCAATCGCCGCCTTGTGCGCAAAGGCCGCGCCCAGTTCGAGCCCGTTGGTAAAGAACGCCTGCGCCGCCGGGACCGTGGTGGTGATCGCAAAGCCGCCGTTGCCATACCCTGTCAGCAGTGTCGGCACTTTGGGGACGGCGTTGTCGTCATGCGAGGCATGGTCCGCGTGGTCGCCATGGCCGGGCTGCGCCGCCTTGGCTGCGCCCTCCGCGGTCTGCGCCTCGCTCATCGGCTTGCCGGTGGAGGGCGCCTGCCTGTCGTGGCTGCCCATATCGTGGCCCGCTTGCGCCATCGCCGGCCCAGCCAGACCCAGCAGAAACGCACCGACGATCGAATGGACAACGGCCTTGCTAAACGACTTGCCTCCCCTGCTGACACAAAGGCTGGCACGGGCGGCCATGTCTGGCAATCTTTAGCGCTGCGGCGCCGCCAACTTCTCTGCTTCGGCGATTGCGGCGCGGGTGATCGGCTCCATGATGGCATAGCCCTTGGCATTGGGATGGATGCCGTCAGGCGCCACGTCGGCGTTCATGCCGCCCTCTGCATTCACCAGCGCGCCATGATAATCGGCATAGACGGCGCCGCGCACCCGCGCGACCTCCCGCAGCCAGGCATTGAGCGCCACGACCTGCCTTGCCGGTGCCAGTGCCGGCTTCCACGGAAACTTGGCTGCCGGCAGGATGCTTCCCAGCACCACGCCGATCCCGTTGGCGCGCGCAATGTCGACCATCGCCAGCACGTGATTCTGATACATCTCCGCGCTGTTCGGCCCGGTGTTGCCGGCGAGATCATTGGTGCCGATCATGATGTGCACCACGCGTGGGCGCAGCCGCACCACGTCCTGATAGAACCGCACGAGGATCTGCGGGCTCGTCTGTCCGCTGATCCCGCGCCCCACTGCGCCGCTCGCAAACAGCGCGGGCGCCAGCGGTACCCAGCCTTCTGTGATCGAATCGCCGATGAACACCACGCGCGGCCGCGCGGCGAGCTGCTTGTCCGCCTCGGCGTATTTGCATTCCCACGCCCAGTCGTTGGCCTTCACGTACGGATGGCCGAACCACAGGCCGGTCTGGTCGGGGCAGGGCTTGTCCAGCATCCCGTCACCCGGTGCGGTGACGGGCGGGGAGGGCGGTGGGAAGCTGGGTGCCGGGGCAGTCTGCGCAAATGCAGGGCTTGCAAGCAATGCCAGCGCCGCGGCCATCGCCGCCTGCAACCGCATCAGATGATGCCCACGGCCTTGCCGGCGCGCTCGAACATGCCGGTGATGATCCCCACCTGCTCGGCCGTATGCTCGGCGCAGAGCGAGCAGCGCAGCAGGGTCATGCCCGCCGGCGTTGCGGGCGGGCGGGCGAGGTTCACGTAGAGCCCTTCGCGCAGCAGCGCTTCCCACATCATCGCGCCGCGCTCCAGATCGGGCATGATCACCGCAATGATCGCGCTCTGCGGCTCCGCAGTGCCCAGCTTGAAGCCAAGCTGCGTCAACGCGCCGTGCAGCGTGCGCGAGTTTTCCCAGAGGTGTGCCCGCTTGTTCCCCGCATGCATCAGCTTGCGGATCGAGGTCGCCGCGGTGGCCACCACGCTCGGCGGCAGGCTGGCGGTGAACACATAGGGCCGGCATACCAGCCGCATGATCTCGAACTTCGGGTGGTTCGAAACGCAGAAGCCGCCCACCGTGCCGACCGACTTGGAGAACGTGCCGATGACGAAGTCGACATCCTCCAGCACGCCCTGGTCCTCGGCCACGCCGCGCCCGTTGGGCCCGATGAAGCCCATCGAATGCGCTTCATCGACCAGCACCATCGCGCCGTTTTCCTTGGCGATGCGGATCATTTCCTTGAGCGGCGCGATATCGCCCAGCATCGAATAGACGCCTTCGAGCACGACCAGCTTGCCCGCGCCCTCGGGAATGCGCTTGAGGCGCTTTTCCATCGCCTCGATATCGTTGTGCTTGAAGGGCACCACTTCGGCGTCACCCATCTTGCAGCCGTCCCAGATGGAGGCGTGGCTGTCGATGTCGAGCACGATGTAATCGCCCTTGCCGGCGATTGTGCTGATGATGCCGAGGTTGGCCTGA
Source organism: Novosphingobium sp. (assembly GCF_027489515.1). Classification (GTDB taxonomy): domain Bacteria; phylum Pseudomonadota; class Alphaproteobacteria; order Sphingomonadales; family Sphingomonadaceae; genus Novosphingobium. The sequence goes on from NZ_JAIXZS010000073.1 coordinate 11,718, forward strand.
TAGCCGGTCGAGAACACCATGGCATGGTCCATGCCATAGAATTCCTTGAGCGCATCCTCCACCGCGCGGTGGCCCGCATAAGTGCCGTTGAGCACCCGGCTGCCGGTCGTGCCGCTGCCGAAATCATCGAGCGCCTGCTTGCCCGCCGCGATCACATCGGGATCGAAGGTCATGCCCATGTAGTTGTAGGTACCGAGCAGGATCGTCTCGCGTCCGCTGCAGATCGCGGTGGTGGGGGAGAGCACTTTCTCCATCACCAGACTGAACGGATCGGTCACGCCCGTTGCCAGCAGCGAACGGCGCGTTTCGATCAGGGGATCGAACTTCGAGAAAAGGTCGGTTGCCTGCATTTCAGGCGGCGTCATGTCGTTCATTGGGTCAGCCCTGCAGCGTGGTCACGGCATCGATCAGCTGGCCATAGGTTTCGATTTCGGCCTGCTGATTCATGCTGATGATGATGTCGAACTCGTCCTCGATCGCGGCCACGAAGTCCATCACGGTGAGGCTGTCCCACTCGAGGTCCCCGGCAAACGAAGTGGCTTCGGTGATGGCGATCCCGTTCTTGTTGAACGGTTCGATCACTTCGGCAATGCGGGCGGCGATAGTGGCGCGATCCATGTTTCGTATTCTCCGGCTTTGAGGCGCCTCTGCCCCAAGAATAAGGCTGAAAAGCGGCCAGCGCACCCGCTTGTCAAGCGCTCCGGCCTTGTGGCATCCCCGGATATCTCGCCCATGCGGGCAGAGCGAGCGTGGGAGAGTGCCCTTGGCCGAGCAGACACCGCCAGTAGAGCCGCCAAAGCCGACGCCCTCTCCCCTCTCGCCGTCGGGCTATTCCAACCATGCGATCCATCTGGTCCGCACCGCGCAGGGCATCAATCTCACGCTCAGCCAGATGGCCGATTCCAAGGCGTCGATCCTGATGGGTGCGACCTTCGTGGTCTTCACCATCACCATGGGGCAGGCCAAGAACGGCCACCTCCCCGCCTCGTTGCTCGTCCTTGCCGCCTTCGCCTTCGCGTCGGCAATGTGCGCGGTGACAGCGGTTCTGCCCTCGATCGGCGGGCCCTCGCGCTCGGCCGCGCCGCAGCGCCCCAACAAGCTGTTCTTCGGCACGTTCACGGCGATGGACGAGGACGAATGGACCGAAAGCGTGCTGGCCGACCTGCGCGCCGACGAGACGGTGTTCCGCACCATGCTTCACGACATGTACCAGAACGGCCAGGTCCTCCAGCACAAGAAATACCGCTTCCTCGGTTATGCCTATCGCCTGTTCATGGCGGGTCTGACGCTGACGGTGCTGGTGTTCATCGCCGAATACATGATGGCGCGGGGATAGCCCCGGTCCTTTGCAACAAACCGGCGCCCGGTGCGTTTGGCCTCGTAAGGTGCGGCGCAGCCCCTTGCCGCGCCGGCCCCGAGCGAAGGACCCAACATGCCCCCCAAACCCAAAGACGCCGTCACCATGCTCAAGGCCGAGCACCGCGCAGTCGAAGATCTGTTCGAAGCCTTCGAGGTCGCGAAGACCAAGCCCAAGCAGAAGACGCTCGCCATGCAGATCTGCGCCGAACTGATCATCCACGCGACGATCGAGGAAGAAATCTTCTACCCCGCGCTGCGCGGCAAGATCGACGATGACACCCTCGATGAAGCCTATGTCGAGCACGACGGCGCGAAGCTCATGATCAGCCAGCTCATGGCCGGCCAGCCTGACGAGGCCTTCTTCGCGGCCAAGGTCACCGTGCTCTCCGAAGAGATCAAGCATCACGTCAAGGAAGAGGAAATGTCGCGCGAGGGCATGTTCGCGCAGGCTGCCGCTGCTGATGTCGATCTCGTCGCGCTGGCCGAGCAGATGGCCGCCCGCCGTGCCGAGCTCGAAGCGATGATCAAGGCGCAAGGCCTGCCCACGCCGGTCTCGCGCACGCTCTCCCCGCCGGAACTTACCATCGGCGAACCTGTCGCCTGATCGGGCGCACCGCCGGTCCGGATTGCGATCCGGGCCGGCGCGTCTGCCGCTTCAAACCAGCGCCTTTACCGCCATCATGAATGGCCCGATCGAGACCGGCTTGGCGAGATACCCTTCCGCGCCCGCCTCGCGGATGCGCTCCTCGTCGCCCTTGCCGGCATAGGCGGTCACTGCCAGCACCGGGATCGGCCTCAGTTCGGGATCGCCCTTGAGGGCTTCGATCAATTCCAGCCCGGAAATGTTGGGCAGCTGGATATCCATGATGATCAGATTGGGCACGAATTCCCTTGCGCGGACAAGCACATCACGCCCATCCGCCAGTGGCTCGACGGCAAACCCGCCTGCCTTCAGCACATCGCAGAACAGCTTACGGTTGAGGTCGTTGTCCTCGACAACCAGTATTCTTTTTGCCACTGAGCCCCGATATCCTCATGCCCCGCTCCAGATGCTTGCCTACTCACCCCGGAAGGCCCTGACAATCGCCCGCGCATCCGCCTCTCCCGTTGATCCTGCCGCCACCGCGCTGCAGGCACTCGGCTGGGTTCTGGGCGACGCGCCGCGTGCGGAGCGGTTCCTTTCGCTCACCGGCCTCACGCCGGATGAGCTGCGCGCCGGGCTTGGCGATCCGGCAGTGCAGGGCGCTGTGCTCGAGTTTCTTTGCGGGCATGAGGCGGATCTGATTACGGCGGCAGACGCGCTGGGCATGGCCCCGGCCGATCTGGCTGCGGCCCGGGAGAGACTTGCATGACGAAACCGCTGGTGATCAGCGATTGCGATGAAGTGCTGCTGCACATGATCGTGCCCTACAAGGATTGGCTGGGCGAGCAGCACGGCATCGATTTCGTGATGGAAGACAGCGATTTCAGCAAGGCCATGCGCTACGCCGGAACCGGCGATCCCGTCCCTGGCCCTGAGATCTGGCGCCTGCTCGGCCTGTTCTTCGATACCGAGATGCACCGCCAGCCGGCGATTGCCGGCGCGGTTGAAGGCATCAACGCGCTCGCACAGCATGCCGATGTGGTCATCCTCACCAATCTCAACGATGAGCGGCGCGAGGCCCGCGCCCGCCAGCTCCACGACGTCGGCATCAAGGCGCGCGTGTTTACCAATCAGGGGCCGAAGGGGCCCGCGCTCAAGGCGATCCTCGATGAATATCAGCCGAGCCGCGCGGTGTTCATCGATGATCTGCCGCAGCACCACGGCTCGGTGATGGAGATTGCCCCCCATGTCAGCCGCCTCCACCTCTGCGGCGAGCCGATGATCGCGCGCCATATCGATTGCGCGCACGAAAAGGGCCATGCTCATGCCCGCATCGACGAGTGGGAGCGTGCGCTGCCCTGGCTTATGGACCGCATCGCTGTTTGAGGACTCTGGGGAGTGAACGATGACTTATAACGCCGCCGCCAAGCTTGCCGAACTCGGGCTCACGCTGCCTGCGCCCGCAGCACCGGTCGCTGCCTATGTCCCCACGGTCGAGGCCGGCGGCTTCCTCTATGTCTCAGGCCAGGTTTCGTTCGTCGATGGCGTGCTGGTCAAGGGCCGGCTCGGAGAGAATGTCAGCCTCGAGGAAGGCATGATTGCCGCACGCGGCTGCGGCCTGATGCTGCTCGCGCAGGCCGAGGCAGCCTTGGGCTCGCTCGACCGTATCGCCCGCGTGGTCAAGCTCGGGGCCTTCATTGCCTCGACGCCAGACTTCACCGATCAGCCCAAGGTCGCCAATGGCGCCTCGGAACTCATGGTCGCGGTGTTTGGCGAGGCCGGCAAGCATAGCCGCAGCGCGGTCGGCGTGCCTGTTCTTCCCCTTGGCTGCGCAGTGGAAATCGATGCTGTATTTGCTCTCCATCCTGCTTGATCGCCTGCTGGCACCGCCCCCGCAGGCCGACAAGGTGGCCTGGCTCAAGGGCGTGACCTATGCGCACCGCGGGCTCCACGGTCCCGGGCCAGATGACGTCTATCGGCCGGAGAACGCGCTCTCGGCCTTCGCCGCCGCGATCGAGGCCGGGCTCGGCATCGAATGCGATGTCCAGCGCAGCAGCGACGGCCAGGCCATGGTCTTCCACGATTGGGAGCTCGACCGGCTGACCGCCGAGACCGGCCTCGTGATCGAACGCAGCGCCACCAAGCTCGGCCAGATCAAGATCATCGGCAACGACGAAGACACGATCCCCAGCTTGCGCCAGCTGCTTGATCTCGTTGCGGGCCGCGTGCCGCTGCTGATCGAGGTCAAGACCCGGCCCTCCACCCGCATCCCCGCGATCTGCCTTGCCGTGCGCCGCATGCTCGAAGGTTATCGCGGCCCGGTCGCGGTGATGAGCTTCGATCCGCGCGTCTCCCGCTGGTTTGCGCGCCATTCCAGCCACGTCGTGCGCGGGTTGGTGATGATGGAAGAAGGCAGCCGCACGCTCTTCGCCCGCACTCGCCGCCACATCATGCTGTGGCGCGCGCAGCCCGATTTCCTCGCCTACGATATCACCGACATGCCCAGCCGGTTCGCTGGCGCGCAGCAGCGACGCGGATTTCCGGTGCTGACCTGGACGGTGAACACGCCCGAACTCCTCGAGCGTGCGCTCAAGCACGGCGATGGCCCGATCGCGGAAGGAGCGGGGGTCCCGAAAGCGCCCCGCTCGTGAGCATAACTGCGCACGTCCACCACGCTGTCGGCGAAATTCCTGCCGCCGAATGGGACGCGCTCGCCGGGGACGGCAATCCCTTTACCAGCCACGCCTTTCTCACGCTGCTCGAGGAATCGGGCAGCGTCGGCGGGCGCAGCGGCTGGTCGCCCCTGCCCCTGGTGATAGAGGACGCCGCCGGCGTTGCCGCCGCTGCGCTCCCTGCCTATCTCAAGGGCCACAGCCAGGGCGAGTACGTCTTCGATCACAGCTGGGCCGATGCCTGGCATCGCGCGGGCGGGCAATACTACCCCAAGCTGCAGATCAGCGTGCCGTTCACCCCCGCCACCGGGCCGCGGCTGCTGACGGGCGATCACCCGGCCCTCGGTGTGCCGCTGCTGCGGGTGGCTGAACAGATCTGCGCACAGAACAACCTCTCCTCTGCCCACGCCACCTTCATCGAACCGGCGCAGTTGCCGCTGTTCGAGGAAGCCGGCTGGCTCCTGCGCACCGATACCCAGTTTCATTGGGACAACGCAGGATACGCCACCTTTGATGATTTCCTTGGCGCGCTCTCCTCAGAAAAGCGCAAGAACCTGCGCAAGGAGCGCGCAAAGGCGCAGGAGGGCGTCGAGATCCGTGCCTTGTCCGGCGATGCGATCCTCCCTGAGCACTGGGACGCGTTCTGGGTGTTCTATCAGGATACCGGCGCGCGCAAATGGGGCCGGCCTTATCTGACGCGCGAGGCCTTCACGCTGATGGGTGAGCGAATGGCAGACCGCATCCTGCTGGTCATGGCCTTCCTTGGTGACCGGCCCATAGCAGGGGCGCTCAATTTCATCGGGAGCGAAGCGCTCTACGGGCGCTACTGGGGGGCGGTCGTCGACAAGCCCTTCCTGCATTTCGAGCTGTGCTACTATCAGGCGATCGACGCCGCGATCGCGCTGGGGCTGAAGCGTGTCGAGGCCGGGGCACAAGGCCAGCACAAGCTGGCACGCGGCTACAAGCCGGTTCCGACCTGGTCAGCGCACTACATCACCGATCCGGGTTTTCGCGAGGCTGTTAGTGATTTCCTCGAACGCGAACGCCGCGGCGTTGCGCAGGAACAGATGTGGCTGGGCGAACGCACCCCGTTCAAGAAGGGCTGAACTTCAAGATCCTCCCTGTTCTTGCCGAAGGCACAAATGGGGAGGGGTCAGCGCCTTGCGCTTCAAGCCGCGCGGCTGTCGGTCCGCATCATGCGCAGCCATTCGCGGGCGCGGCGCTGGGCTTCGGCGATTTCGCGCGCGGTCATGTCGTCGGAGACTTCCGCGCGGCACACCGAAGCTTCCTCGTGCCCGCCCACGGCGGCGAGGTTGAACCACTTGTGCGCCTCGATCAGATCGCACGGCGCGCCGTGGCTGCCGGTCGAATAGGCGACGCCCAGATCGAACAGCGCGTCCATGTCGCCCGCAGCCGCCGCTGCAAGGCAGGTCGCGACGAGCGTGTCGGTCGCGCTGCTGTCCCCGGCGCGGGCGGAAGCTTCGGTCTCGGAGACCAGCTTGATCCAAGTCTGTGTCATTAACTCTTCCCCTGTCCCTTCGGACCCCCGGTCAGGCTGGCCCGCTGCAGCACAAAGTCACCAAACTTGGTCAACAAGTGGTTAACGACGCAAAAAAGTGCCGAAGTGATCCGGTTGGGTACAAGTTCACATTGCCCCTGAGGAAATCCTTGTGCGGATTCCGCCACTTGCTTATAGGCCCGCCAAACCGGGAGCCACGAGTGTCCTTCCGCGGGCGCCGCGGCGCCCTTGGGTCGCAAGAGCAGCAGCTTGGAGGGCCGGATGGCAGGGGTTTTGAGTGACGAGATCGACGTTCTGGCCAAGGCCCGCCGGGCCATGCCAGGCGATTATCTGCCTTCCGACGACGAACCCTACATGTGCGATGCGCAGCAGGACTATTTCCGCCGCCTCCTGCTCGAATGGAAGAAGTCGATCCTCTCGGCCTCGGCAGGGACGCTTTCGGCGCTGCAGGATGGCCCGATCCGCGAACCCGATCTCAATGATCGCGCGTCGAGCGAGACCGAATGGGGCATCGAACTGCGCACGCGGGATCGCCAGCGCAAGCTGATCGCCAAGATCGATGCCGCGATGCGGCGGATCGATGAAGGCGAGTATGGTTACTGCGAAGTCACAGGTGAACCAATCGGGCTCGGCCGGCTGATTGCCCGTCCGATCGCCACGATGACGGTCGAAGCGCAGGAAGCCCACGAGCGACGCGAGAAAATCTCCCGCGACATGTGAGCTTCGGCCCTGTGAAAGGCATACCGCGGAGACTGTCCCGCTCCGGCACAGCCTAAGCAAATCTACGTTAACACCGCGCCGTATTAAGGTTTCGTTAGTCAGCCTCGCTTAGCAAATCGCGAGAAAGTTTTGCGACTTTCTTCGTGGCGTGCAGCGCGGATAATCACGCTGTCCGCGGGAGCGTTCTTTGGCAGATGAGACGGAAACCGGGCGTGAGTGAACTCGATCATCGGCAAGTAGGGCGTGACAGCCTCTTTCTCATGGCAGACGTGCGTCTGGTCGGGGCAGGAGACGAGCATCGCGTCAAGGTTCGCAATCTTTCCGGCGGTGGCATGATGGCCGAGGGTCACGTCAAGGTCACCCGCGGCGCCAAGCTCGAGATCAATCTGCGCAACATCGGCTGGGTCGAAGGCGTCGTCGCCTGGATTCAGGAAAACCGCTTCGGCATCGCCTTCCTCGAAGAGATCGATCCCAAGCTCGCGCGTGAGCCGCTTGCGGTGAAGGCCTCCGAAACGCCGCGCTTCGTCAAGCCGGTCATGGCCACGATCGATCCGGCCCGCCTGCGCAAGATCTGATCACGCAAAAAATCTGATGATTGCCGGGGCGTGCCGACCTTCCGGCGCTGACCCGCGCGGCCCCCTGTGCTAGCACGGCTGGCAATGGTGCGCGCTTTCAGCCTTTCCGTGCCCCGCCGCGCTTGGATTGTGGCTCTGGCCCTGGCCGGGCTCGGCGCGCTCCTTCTCGGCGTCTCGGCCTGCGGGCGGCGCAGCGAAGGTCCGCTGGCCATTGCGCTCATCGGTGATCGCACCGCACTCGATCCCAGCAGCGTGCGCCTCTCCGCCGCCGCGCGCACCTTGCGCGGCGCAACGGTGGAAGGCCTCGTTGCCTTCGATGCCGAAGGGCACATCGTCCCCGCGATTGCGGATCGCTGGATCATCACCGACGACGGGCAAAGCTATATCTTCCGCCTGCGTGATGGCACCTGGCCTGGCGGATCGCGCATCACGGCCGAAACCGCCGCCGCCGCGCTGCGCACTGCGCTCGCCCAGCTCAGGGGCACCGCACTCGGGCTCGATCTCGCCGCGATCGAGCAAGTGCGCGTGATGGCCGACCGGGTGATCGAGGTCGATCTCGTCGCTCCCGTCCCCGATCTCCTGACCTTGCTCGCCCAGCCCGAGCTCGGCCTGCCTTATGCCCGGCGCGGTGCCGGCCCGATGGGCATTGCGCGGCGCGGGGGGGTGACCGAACTCTCGCTCATCCCGCCGGAAAAGCGCGGGCTGGTGCCGGAAGAGGGCTTTTCCAGCCGCGCGCGCAACCTCCTTGTCGAACTGCTGCCAGCGGCCAAGGCGGTCAATCGCTTCAACGATGGTGCAGCCGATCTCGTGCTCGGCGGGCGGATCGATTCGCTCCCGCTCACCGAACAGACCGGCCTTGCGCGCGGCAATGTGCAGCTCGATCCGGTCATCGGCATGTTTGGCCTCCTCGTCGACAGCGAAAGCGGCTTCCTCGCCGATGCGCCCAACCGGGAGGCCCTTGCGCTCGCCATCGATCGCGATGCGATCATCGCCGCGTTCAACATCGCCGGCTGGCAGCCCACCACGCGCGTGGTCTCCGCCGGGGTCGAGGGCGATGCCGGCACAGTCGGCGAACGATGGGTCGGGGTCGCATCCGAACAGCGCCGCGCTCTCGCGGCAGAGCGGGTGACGCGCTACATGGCCGGAGGCAAGCCCGCCCCGCTGCTGCGCATTGCCGCGTCGAACGGGCCGGGCACGCGCCGCGTGATCGATCTGATCGCCACCGATTTGAAGGCCATCGGCGTCATCGTCGTGCAGGTCGCGGAAGACAAGCCGGCCGATCTGCGCCTCATTGATACCACCGCGCGCTATGGCCGCGCCTCATGGTTCCTGAACCAGCTTGCCTGTGCGGTGCACAAGCCCGCCTGCAATGCCGCTGGTGACGCGCTGCTGGCGCAGGCCCGCCAGACCGCCGACATGCGCGAACGCGCACGCCTGCTGGGTGAGGCGGAGGCGGAGATGACCGCCGCCAATAGCTATATCCCGATTGCGCGCCCCTTGCGCTGGTCGCTGGTGCGCTCCGGCGTGACCGGCTTCGCGCTCAATCCCTGGGGCTGGCACCCGCTGCCGCCGCTGGCGGCGCTACCGAAGTAACCGTCACGATCAGAAGTCGATCGCGATCCCGTTCCGCTCCCAATCTCCGAAGCGCGTGGGATCGAGCCCGTCTGGATCGTCGCGCTGCGGGGCGGGCGCGGGCGCGGGGGCCGGTTCGTTGGTCCAGTGCGCGGGCCGGGTGAAGCCCGCGGGGCGCTTGGTAGCGCGGGAGATCGGCTTGTCCATGCGCCTTCTCTGCCGCGCATCGGCGCAATGCGCAATTGCCAAAGGGGGCACCGCGCGCGATAGGCTCACCCATGGCCCGCCCTCCTGCTGATGACGAACTCCCCGGCGTCCCCGCCCGCCGCGCCGCGCTGCGCCTGCTCGATGCCGTGCTGCGCCGGGGCGATCCGCTTGATCAGGCCGCCCCGCCGGTGCTGCGCGCCATCGAGCGCGGGGATGACCGCGCGCTCGCGCTCGCTATCGCGCAGGAAGCGCTGCGCTGGCTGCCCGATCTCGATCGGCTGATCGATGGCGCCACGCGCCAGATCCTGCCCGAAGACGCCAAGGCCCGCACCGTGCTGCGCCTCATGCTGGCGCAGGCGCTGCGGCTCGGCCTGCCGCCGCACGCGGTGATCGCGACCGGCCTGCCGCTGCTTGTTGGCGGCCCGCGCCGCCTTGCGCATGGGGTGTTCTCCGCCGTTTTGCGTGGGGATGGACTTCCCGCAACGCCTTCCCTTCCAGCCGCCACGCTCACCCGCTGGATCAGCGCTTGGCCCGACCGCGTGGACGCCATCGCCGCCGGCCTCGCTGTCCCGCCGCCGCTCGATCTCAGCCTGCGCGATCCGGCTCGCACCGCCGAATGGGCCGAGCGCCTTGGCGGCGTCTCACTCGCCCCCGGCCATGTGCGCTTGGCCCGCGCCGGCGCAATCGAAGCGATCGAAGGCTTTGCAGAAGGCGCCTGGTGGGTGCAGGACCTCGCTGCTTCGGTCCCCGCCAGCCTGCTGGGTCCGGGCGAGGGGCGCCGCGTCCTCGATCTTTGCGCCGCGCCCGGCGGCAAGACGATGCAGCTCGCCGCCGCCGGCTGGCAGGTCACCGCGCTCGACAAGTCCGCGCGCCGCCTCGAACGCCTGCGCGAAAACGTCGCCCGCGTCGGACTCTCGGTTGATGTGGTTGCTGCCGATGCCATGCAGTGGCGCCCCCCGGCCGAACTGTTCGACGCCGTCCTCATCGACGCGCCGTGCAGCGCGACCGGCACCTGCCGCCGCCACCCGGACGTGCTCCACCGCCTCGTTGATCAGGCAGGCCTCGAAGACCTCCAGCGCGGACTGCTCGAACGCGCCTCGGGCGCGATCCGCGCGGGTGGACGCCTCATCTACGCGGTCTGCTCGCTCGAGCCGGGTGAGGGCGAGGCGCAGGCGGAATGGGTCAAGGCCCTCGGCCGCGTGCCGATCACTGCGGACCAGCTCCCCGCCGGCCTCAAGCCCACGCGCGAAGGCTGGTTCCGCAGCGATCCCGGCATGCTCGCCGAACACGGCGGCATCGACGGCTTCTTCGCCGCGATGTGGGAGAAATAACTCTTCCGTTCGGCCTTCCCGCGAAGGCGGGAATCCAGAGCGGCACGCTTTGGCGCCGCCCTGCGAACCTCAGGCCTTCACTTTCGCTGCAAAGCTCTTGCGCAGCTTCTGCAGTTTGGGCGGGATCACCGCGAGGCAATAGGGATTGCGCTGGCCTTCGCCCTGCCAGTATTCCTGATGGTAATCCTCAGCCGGATACCACGTCGCCGGGCCTTCGATTGTCGTGACCACATGCTTCGGGCTTGCCGCAGCCGCCCGCGAGATCGCTGCTTCCATCGCTTCGCGCTGCGCATCATCGGTCGGAAACAGCGCCGAACGATACTGCGTCCCCACGTCGTTGCCTTGCCGGTTCAGGGTCGTCGGATCGTGCGTCGCAAAGTGGATATCGAGCAGATCATCGAGCGACAGCAGCTCCGGATCAAACGTCACGCGGATCGCTTCAGCGTGGCCCGTGGTTCCGCTGCACACTTGCTTGTAGGTCGGATCGGGCACGCTGCCGCCGATATAGCCGCTCTCCACGTCGATCACCCCGACGACGTCACGGAACACCGCTTCGGTGCACCAGAAGCACCCGCCCGCCATGATTGCCTGCGCCATTCACTTGTTCCTTGCTTCCGGGGCAAATGGCCCCGATGTCATGTCCAGTCAGATAGGAACGAATGACCCGGTTGTCATCGCCTCCTGCCCGCTTAGGCTACCTCTTCGCTCGAATCGCCCCCGGAGTACCTTCATGCGCAAAGCTGCCCTTTTCTCCGCCTTCCTGCTTGCTGCTGCGGCGGCCATTCCCGCCGCGCTCCACGCCGCACCCGAGGCTCCTGCCGCCACTGCGGCCGATCCCGCCATGGCCGCGGCGCTCGCCGATCCCCGCCGCGACAAGGACCGCGTCCGCGATGCCTTCCGCCACCCGGCTGAAACACTTGCCTTCTTCCGCATCAAGCCGGGCATGACCGTGGCGGACTACATGCCCTCGGGTGGGTGGTACACGCGCATCCTCGTCCCCTACCTGGGGGACAAGGGCACCTACATCGGGCTGACCGCCGGCACGGCCACCGCCAATGCCGAAACCAAGGCCCGCCTTCAGGCGTTCCCCACGACCTTCCCCGGCAAGGCTGCGGGCTGGACCGGCGCCCCCGAAGCGCGCATCCCCGCCTTCACGCTCGATGCGGTTCCGGCCGAACGCAAGGGCACGGTCGACCGCGTGATGATCATGCGCGAGGTCCACAACATGTGGCCCGATAACTTCCTCTACAACGATCTCGCCGCGATCCGCAGCCTGCTCAAGGACGATGGCCTGCTCGGCATCGAGGAGCACCGCGCCAAGGCCGATGCTCCCGCCGCCTACACGCTCGGCACCATGGGCTACATGCGCGAGGCCGATGTGATCGCGCTGATCGAAGCCCATGGCTTCAAGCTGGTCGCCAAGAGCGAGATCAACGCGAACCCCAAGGACAGCGCCAACTGGCCCGACGGCGTGTGGACCCTCCCCCCCGTCCTCGCCCTCAAGGACAAGGACCGCGCCAAGTACGAAGCCATCGGCGAGAGCGACCGCATGACGCTGCTGTTTGCCAAGCGGCCGTAAGCAAGCTTAGCCCCCTCCTCTTCAGAGGAGGGGGTTGGGGGTGGTGGAGGGCAAGCACCGCATCTCGGACCGCTCCCCTTTGACTTTCGCGCCAAGGCCCCCCAAGTCCCCGCCCATGACCCAACTCACCGTCGCCGCCCTCCAGCTCGCTCTCGGCGCCCCCGATGCGCAGGCCAACATCGCCGCCGTCAGCGCGCTGGTGGAGCAGGCGGCTGGTCAGGGCGCTGAGGTCGTGCTCCCGCCCGAACTCTTCGCCGGCCCCTATTTCTGCACGGTCGAGGACGAGGCGCTTTTCGCCCTCGCGCATCCGCTCGGCGAGGACCCTTCGGTCAAGGCCATGCAGGCGCTCGCGAAGGGTTTGAAGATCGCCATCCCCACCAGCTTCTTCGAGCGCGACGGGCATCATTACTACAACACGCTCGCGATGATCGGTCCGGACGGCGAGATCATGGGGACCTACCGCAAGAGCCATATCCCGGACGGCCCGGGCTATGAGGAGAAGTACTATTTCCGCCCGGGCAACACCGGCTTCAAGGTGTGGGACGTGCTGGGCACCCGCATCGGTATCGGCGTGTGCTGGGATCAGTGGTATCCGGAATGCGCGCGCGCCATGGCGCTGATGGGCGCGGAAGTGCTGTTCTACCCCACCGCCATCGGCAGCGAGCCCTACGACCCTGATCTCGATACCAGCCGTGTCTGGCGCCGTGCGATGCTCGGCCATGCCGTGTCTAACTGCATGCCGGTGATTGCCGCCAACCGCATCGGCAGCGAGAGTGTCGGCGGCACCTCGCCGCAGCGCTTCTACGGTCATAGCTTCATCGCCGACCAGTGGGGCGATTTCCGCGCCGAGTATGGCGCAGAGGAAACCGGCGTCCTCGTCGCCACGCTCGATCTCGCCGAAGCCGCCCGCCACCGCGCCGGCATGGGCTTTTTCCGCGATCGCCGGCCCCAGCTTTACACCCGCCTTGCCGAAGATATCTGATCTGCAGCGCTACCTGATCGCGCTCGGCTCCAACCAGCGCCATCCGCGCCACGGCCCGCCGCCGCTGGTCCTCAAGGCTGCGCTCGCCGCAATGGCGGGCGAGGGGCTCACCATCGAAGCCGCCTCGCCGATCATCTCCAGCGCCCCTGTCGGCCCGTCGCGCCGCCGCTATGCCAACGCGGCCGCGCGGATTGCCACCCCGCTTGGGCCCCCTGCGCTGCTCGCGCTGCTCCAGGCGCTCGAAACCCGTTTCGGCCGCGTCCGCCGCGGCCAGCGCTGGGGCGCGCGTACGCTCGATCTCGATATCGTGCTGTGGAGCGGCGGGCTCTGGCACGGCAAGACGCTCACGATCCCGCACCCCCACTTCCGGACCCGCGCCTTCGTGCTCACCCCCGCCGCCGCCGTTGTCTCGCACTGGCGCGATCCAACCGGCACCTGCACCATCCGCCACCTCCACACCCGCTTGACCCGGCCCCGCCCGGTCCGTAGGTGCGGTGCTCGCCGTCTGCATGTGGGCCCTTAGCTCAGTCGGTAGAGCAACTGACTTTTAATCAGTAGGTCGCTGGTTCGAACCCAGCAGGGCTCACCATCGTTTTGATAGCTTATGTGAAATTGCGATGCCTCGCCCAACCGGCCGGCATCCTGGGCAATCGGCTTCCCAGCACGAGCGCCGATTGCGCGCCTTCCTGATAAGCTCCCTCCGCGGCGAGTTGCTTTGGGCAAAGCACAGCCTGGTTCGTTGGCGACCATGCACCAAGATCGCCCCCCCCCACGGTGATCCAGCTGGCCCATAGTGCTCCGATCCGCGTCTGCTCACGAAGGGATTGGGCGCGATTCCTCGATGGCCTTGTCCGCTGCTGGTCCGTGAACAAACAGGAACAGCGTTTGGATCGGAGCCGGTGCCATCGCCAGAAGGGCACCACGCATCCTCAGCCAGCCGGCCTCAAGCATGGCCAGCCCTGGGCGGAGCTTGAGGGCATGCCGCTCAATTCCATACCATGAGAGTAACCCTGCGAGGATGCTCAGCGGGACCGACAGCAGTGTGTTCAAGTACCATGTCCGTGCGGAAGGGATGGCCCAAACCACGAATTGCTGAATGACAAAGCCATAAAGATAGATGCCATATGAAATGTCCACGTGCCTTAGCAACCGGGCGCGCATCGGATTCATCGATCCGAGATAAACTACGCAGTACGTCAATGGAAATGGAAGAATGATATCTCCGCCAGGTACATAGATAGTCAATATCATCGAAAGCATCAGGCAAATAGCGAACAAATTGCGATTTATTATTATGTATTCTTTATAGAGATAGGCAATGAGGCCGCACAGGAAAAATTGTATCAGGAATAGTCCGGGAATATGGCCGTAATGGATTGCTAGCTGATGTCTTCCCGTGATGTAGCCGCGATTGAATGCAAGCTCTGTGAGGCAGAAGCCGGCAAGGGCGACCAGTCTGTGGCGCCGGGATCCGCCCAATATGAACAGCGCAAGTACGCTATAGCAGGCAAGTTCCCAAGGAACCGTCCATAACTGGCTGTTGACGATACCTGATCTTGGATTGCTCAGGAAAACGCCGGGCAAATTGTAGCTGACATCGCCCGTCGCATTCAAAAGATAGCGTGTGAATATCGGGTCGGAAAAGTACTGACTGAGCGGTATTTCAGTGACGATCGGTCCGAGAATCAAGGCCGAAAGAAGGACCTCCGCGATCAGGGCTGGGTAGATCCGAAGAATCCGGAGGCCAAGAAACGTCAAGAGGGTGTTTGAGCGTTGCATGCTTCCGGCCACCAGAAAGCCACTCAAGACAAAGAAGGCTGGAACAATCAGTTTCAGAACTGCGCCGGCAGGCGATCTATATAAATCATGCGCAATCTGTGCGCCTTCAGTAACAGTAAATGAGTGAGATACAATAACACTAATCGAGAGCACCAAGCGCATATAGTCGAACCCGGAGGGGCGATACTTCGCGCTTTGTAGCTTCTCTTGTAAATACATAAGCCCCACTCGTTGCGCGTGCATTACTAACCGATATGATCTCGAATCGCCAATCGGAATGCAAGGCTGCCGCTGTGAGCGACCTCTACGGCACTTCGCCGCGCCGCCCGCGCCCATCCTGCCGATGAACCTGTTCGACGAGGCGCGCGGGTTTGGCTGGGGTGCAGACGGTGATACCGATTATCCTTCCACCGCTGCAGCCCGCGCGGCCAAAACGTGGCACCTTGGCCCGCCTGTCACCCAGGCAACGGGCCGTGTCAGAAGTACGTTTTCGGGATCAGCCCGTTGGCATAGGCTTCGCGCTCCAGTTCCTCGCGGAAATCGGGGTGCGCGATGGAGATCATCGCCTTGGCGCGTTCCGCTACCGGCAGACCTTTGAGGCAAGCCATCCCGTATTCGGTCGCCACGTACATCACGTCGGTGCGCGGCACGGTCACGATCGTGCCCGGCGCCAGCCCCGCCACCACGCGGCTCTTGCGCACCCCGTGCTTCTCGTAGGTCGATGGCATGCACAGGAACCCGCGTCCGCCTTCGGATTCATAGGCCGCCCGCACGAAACCCAGCTGCCCGCCCGTGCCGCTGAAGTGCCGGTAGCCGTCCGCTTCCGATGCCGCCTGCCCCTGCAGATCCATCTGCCCGGTGCTGTTGACCGAGAACACATTGTCGTTGCGCGCCACCGTCTTGGGCAGGTTGGTATAGTCCACCTGCCGCGCCACGAAGGCCGGATTGCGGTCGAGCGCGGCGTAGATATCCGCCGTCCCGATCGCGAAGGCATAGACCGCCTCGCCCACATCGATCTGCTTGCGCGCGCCGTTCGCCGCGCCGGCCTTGACCAGTTCGACGAGGCCCTCGACCATCATCTCGGTGTGGACGCCAAGGTCCTTCACCCCGGCACCCGCGATCGCGCGGCCAACCGCATTGGGCAGGCCGCCGATGCCCAGCTGCAGGCAGTCGCCATCGCGGATCTCCGCCGCGACCAGCCGCGCAATGGCAAGGTCCACCTCGCTTGAGGTGGCGCCGGGCAGTTCGGGGGCAGGGAGGGGCGGCACGTCGATCACGAAGTCCACTTCGCTCTCGTGCACCGCATTGTCCGGTCCGAAGCAGTAGGGCAGCGCCGGATTGACCTCGACGATCACCACATCTGCCTTCTCGACCAGCGAACGCAGGTATGAGGCCGAGATCGAGAAGTTGTAGTTGCCCTGCGCGTCCTTCGGGCAGACCTGAAACACCGCGATATCCACGCGCTCGACGAACCGCCGGTAGAGATCGGGCCATTCGCCAAGGTTCAGCGGGATATATGTGCAGCGACCCGCATCGAACTGCCGCCGATCATACCCGCTGAAGTGCCAGCTTGCCGAAAGCACATGCGCACCTTCGGGATCAGCCTCCTGAAACGCGCGCGGGCGGGTCGTCAGGCAGCTGCGCACCTTCACACCGGAAAGCTCGTGAACCCGCGCCGCCAAGGCCTTGTCGAACGCCTCGGTCTGTGTCGCGCCGAACCCGTAGTCGAGCCACATGCCTGGCTTCACCAGCGCTGCGGCGTCCTCGGCCGTGATTACCTGCGGCATGTCAGGCGCGCTTTCCCGTCCGCAGCAGCCAGAACGCCGCCGCAAACAGCCCCGCGACCAGAAGGCTCATCCACAGCTGGCTTGCAAGGTCCGGCTGCAGCCCCATGAACACCAACACGGCCAGCATGGCGGCCAGCGCGATCAGGGTGCCGAAGGGGTGGAACCACATCTTCAGCGTCAGCCTCTCCGGCGCCTCGCGTTCCATCCGCGTCCGCTCCTTCAGCTGTGCGATGCCGACCAGCCCATAGAGCAGGATCATCGTCACGCCCGAGGAATTGACGAGGAAGCTGAACACCGTCCCCGGCGAAAGCCACTGCGCGGCCAGCGCGCCATAGGCAAACAGGCTGGCGGCAATGATCGCCCGCGCCGGCACCCCCCGCGCGTTCACGTGCACCAGCCAGTCCGGCGCGTCGCCGAAGCGCGCAAGGCCGAACAGCGCGCGGCTCGTCACATAGAGCCCGCTGTTGAGGCACGAGAGCACCGCCACGAGCACCACGGCGCTCATGATCGTCTCGCCGCCCGGAATGTGCATCGCCGCCAGCGTCGTGGCGAAGGGCGAATGGCCGGGCACGATCTGCGTCCACGGCACCACCGCGACGATGAGGCCGATGGCGAGCACGTAGAAGATCACGATCCTGAGGGCGACCGAGACGGTCATCCGCGCGATCACCTTGGCGGGATCGGGCGATTCCGCCGCCGCGATTGTTGCGATCTCCGCCCCGCAGAGCGAGAAGATGGTGGATGCCACCCCCGCAAGCACCGGCCCCCAGCCATGTGGGGCAAAGCCGCCGTGCGCCGTCAAGTTGCCGATGGAAAAGCCCTGCGGCGCGGTGATCCCGAAGACCCACAGCGCGCAGATCAGGCTGAACACCAGGATCGCGGCCACCTTGATCGAGGAGAACCAGAATTCGAACTCGCCGTAGCTGCGGGTGGACATGAGGTTCACCCCCGTCATCAGCGCGGTAAGCCCCGCGCCGATCGCCCATTCCGGCACGCCCGGCAGCCAGCCGCCGATGATCTTGGCCCCGGCAATCGCTTCCACCGCCACGACCACGACCCAGAAATACCAGTAGAGCCAGCCAGAGAGGAAGCCCGCCAGATGCCCCAGCCCCGCGCGCGCAAAGTCCGGAAAGGTCCGCACGCCTTCCAGCACGATCGCCATTTCCGCGATCATCCGCATCACCAGCAGGATGAGGAGCCCCGCGATCAGGTAGGAAATCACTGCCGCAGGGCCGGTCAGCGAGATCGTGGTGGAAGATCCGACAAACAGGCCCGCACCGATGATCCCGCCAATCGCGATCATCGAAACGTGCCGCGGCAACAGCGTACGGCTTAGCTCAACCCCGCCACCAGTCTCTGCGATCCCCACTGCGCCCACGCCATTCCCCTTTGCTTGACCCGCCCTAGGGATAAGCGGCGCTACGGTGCTGTCAAACCCTCCATTGCCAGTATTGCCCCCTCCCCGGCGGGGAGGGGTTGGGGGAGGGGGGTCGGCCTATCCGGCGAGCGACGGACACCCCCAGCCAGCCACCCCCCGACCGGGGAGCAATCAAGCACCCCCCTCAAAACCCCAGCGGCGCATTCTCCTTCACTTCCTTCATCACAAAGAACGTGCGCGTCTGCCGCACCCCGGGCAAGGTCAGCAGCCTTTGCCCATGCAGTGCGTTGAAATCGGCAATGTCGCGCACGCGGATCTTAAGCAGGTAGTCGAAGTCCCCCGCCACCAGATTGCAATCGAGCACTTCCTTCATCCCGACCACCGCGCCTTCGAACGCGGCAAAGCTTTCCGGTGTCGAGCGATCGAGCACCACGCCCACCATCACCAGCGTGCCGAGCCCGACCACGCCCGGATCGACCGCGCCGCGAAAGCCCGTGAGCGCGCCCGCCTCGACCAGCCGCGCAACGCGCCGATGGCAGGTCGCCGGGCTGATATTGGCCGCCTCGGCCAGCTCCGCATTGGACCGCCGCCCGTCCGCCTGCAGCAAGCGCAGCAGGTTGCGGTCGATCCGGTCAAGCTCGATGGAAGAATCTTTCATAAATTACCAATTTATCGAACAATCAAGGAAACAGGAAGCCCATTAGTATCAATCACGGTCGATCAAGCCCCCAAGATTGCAAGCACCTTCCACGCAGTTTGCATTAGTTTCGCCCCCGAATCAAACGCATGTCGGAGCCCACATGTCTCTCCTCGCCAAGTTCGAACGCTACCCGCTCACCTACGGCCCCACCCCCATCGAGCGACTCCCCCGCCTCAGCGAAGCGCTTGGCAGCAAGGTCGAGATCTGGGCCAAGCGCGATGATTGCAACTCGGGCCTCGCCTTCGGCGGCAACAAGTTGCGCAAGCTCGAATACATCGTCCCCGATGCCATCGCCTCGGGCGCGGACACGCTGGTTTCCATCGGCGGCGTGCAATCGAACCACACCCGCATGGTCGCCGCCACTGCCGCCAAGCTCGGCATGAAGTGCGTCGTCGTGCAGGAGAAGTGGGTGCCGCATTATGACGCCGTCTACGACCGCGTCGGCAACATCCTGCTCACCCGCCTGATGGGCGCGGACAGCCGCCTCGTCGATGATGGTTTCGATATCGGCATCCGCCAGAGCTGGGAAGATGCGATCGAAAGCGTCAAGGCAGCGGGCGGCAAGCCCTATCCGATCCCCGCCGGCGCCTCGGTCCACAAGTTCGGCGCGCTCGGCTACGTCGGCTTTGCGGAAGAAGTCGCGGCGCAGGAGGCCGAACTCGGCTTCACGTTCGATTACATCGCTGTGTGCGTCGTCACCGGCTCGACCCAGGGCGGCATGATCGTCGGCTTCGCCGCGCAGGACCGCGCCCACACCGTGATCGGTATAGACGCATCGGGCACGCTCGAGCAGACCCGCAGTCAGGTGCGCATGATCGTCGACAATACTGCGGATCTCGTCGGCCTCGGCCGCAATGTCCGTGAGGATGAGATCGTCATCAACCCCGACTATGCGTACCCGGCCTATGGCGTGCCATCCGAGGAAACCAACGAGGCCATCCGCCTTGCCGCCCGGACCGAGGCGATGATCACCGACCCGGTCTACGAGGGCAAATCGATGCAGGGCATGATCGACCTCACGCGCAAGGGCTTCTTCCCCGAAGGCAGCCGCGTCCTCTACGCCCACCTCGGCGGTGCGCCCGCGATCAACGGCTACAGCTACTACTACAAGGACGGCTGATTCCCGCACCGCGCAAAACCGATCGTTAACGCCGAATCGGTTAGAGTTCCGTCATGGCGCGGAGCAGCACATCCAGTCCAGCCCGCCTGATCGTAGCTGGCATCCTTGTCGTTGGCCTGTCCATCGGCGTTTCGATGGCTGCCACCCACGCGATGTTCCAGATCGACGGCACGATCTACTACCGCGATGCCATGCTGGTCGCGTTTTGCATTCCCGCGTTCGTCGCTCCGCCTTCGTTTCTCTACTACGTCTGGGTCGCGCGGCGGATGGAGCAGCTTAATGCGCAGCTTGATCGGCTGGCGCGACAGGATCCGCTGACCGGCCTCGACAATCGGCGCGCCTTTGTCGAGCAGGCGTCTGCCCGCCTCGGGGGCGCGTCAGCGCACATGCTGGCGATGATCGATCTGGATCACTTCAAGCGCATCAATGACAGCCTTGGCCACGCTGGCGGCGATCTCGCACTCCAGCACGCAGCCGCCGTGATAACCGCCGCCGCGCCGTCCGATGCGCTGGTGGCGCGCCTCGGCGGCGAGGAATTCGGCCTGCTATTCGCGCTGGACCCCGGCGAGGGTGCCCGCGCTTCCGGTGAAGCGGCGGTGGAAGCGATCCGCCTGCGCCTTGAAGCCCTCCCGCTCATCACACCCGCCGGCCTGACCCGCATAACTGCAAGCTTCGGCATCGCCATATCGCGCGCCGACGAAAGCCTCGATCATCTGCTGTGCCGCGCCGACAACGCACTCTATGCCGCCAAGAATGGCGGCCGAAACCGGCTGGCCGTTGCCGGGCAGGCCTAAAGCCGCTCCAGCGTGAGCAACCTCTTGTCACCCAGCCACGCCCGCCCCAGCGCCGCTTCTGCCGCGCGCGCTTCCAGCTTGTGCCCCAACGCGGTCTCGCTCTGCGCCAGGCCCCATAGCGCCCAGCCATTCCCCGGCGCCACCAGCAGTGCCTGCTGGAAGGCCTCGCGCGCCTCGGCGGGCTTCCCCGCCGCCAGCAGCGCCGCGCCGAGCGATTGCCCCACCGGATAATACCAGTACGGCGGCTCTTGATAGGGGATCGTTCCTTCGATTGCCTGTGCCTTGCGATACGCGTCCGCCGCCGCCGCAAAGTCCCCCTGCGCAAAGGCCATGCGCCCGCGCATCACGTGCTGCGCCAAATGGATAAGGTCGGTCCCCGGCACCCCCTGGCCTTCCAGCACCTTGATCCCGGGATCGGCGGTCAGTGTGTCCATCGCCGCCAGCTCCCGCGCCAGCGCCTCCGGCTGCTTCAGCCGCGCAAAGGCCACCCCGCGCGCATAGTGCCACATCGCCCGCACATAGGGCAGGCGCGCATCGGGCTTCGGCAGCGCCAGGATCTGCGCCGGCGTCCCCCCTTGTGCAAAGGCGAACGAGGGCGCGGCGACCACCGCCTGCACCCAGCCCAGTTCCACCGCCTTGTCCTCGGGGATGATCCGCATCAGCTTGCGCGCCTGCGCCACCGCGAGGCCGAGATCGCCCGCCTGCTGCGCCGAGGTCACGATGAAGTGGACGTTGTGCGGATAATAGCCGTAGCGATAGAGCCCGTCGTCGGGCACCCGCGCCAGATAGGCCTCGTCGGATCTCGCCGCCGCCACGTTGGCCCGGATCGAATCCTTGTAGCGCCCGATCCGGTAATAGATGTGTCCGGGCATATGGACGAGGTGCCCCGCCTCGGGCATCGCGCCCATGGCCAGCGCATCCGCCGCCTTCTCGGCCCGCGCCGGATCGACATAGTTTTCCATCAGGTGGATATAGAGGTGCGCAGCCTGCTGGTGTCCGGGATGTCGCGCCAGCACGCCTTCCACCAGCGCCACCGCCGTGTCGATCCGCGCGCGCGGCTGGCTGCGGCCCGGCTGCCAGTAGTTCCACGGGCTCGTGTCCATCGCCGCTTCGGCCGCCAGCACTGCCAGATCATCGTTGCCCGGCCGCTGCGCCGCAAGGCCCAGCATGGCATCGGCATAAGCCGCGTCCATCGCTGCCCGGTCTGCCTTCGGGTCGGCGGAATAGCGCGCCGCCAGCGCGGCAATCAGCGCCCGGTCGAGCGGGGGCGCATTCCCCGCGAGGGCCTGCGCCTTCTCCAGCGCGGTCAATGTCGGCGCGAGCGCCTTCGCTTCCATCGGCGCGTTGATATTGGGCCCTTGCACCAGCGCCTCGCCCCAGAAGCACAGCGCGCACCCGGGCGCGAGCGCCTGCGCCTTCCTGAACGAGGCGACCGCCGCTGCATGGTTGAAGTTGTAGGCCATCTCGATGCCCTGATCGAACCACGGCCGCGCCTGCGCTGTCAGCCCACCAGGCTCCAGCGCCGAGCGCGGCACACCGCCATAAAGCGGGAACGTGCCCGGCACGACCGGCCCTATCAGCGAGGCGGCCTGCTGCAATCGCCGCAGCAGGATCGGCGTGCTGGCGCCGGCCTTCTCCGCACAGGCCGCCGCCGCCAGCCGCGAAGGATCGAGCATGGCGAGCGCCGCCGCGTCAGATGGTGGCGCACGGTGCAAGGTGGTCGCGGCGGCGGCCGCCATCGCCCCGCCTGTCAGCAAGGCCAGACCCAGCACTCGATAGACTCGCATGCGACCCCTCTCTCATCGCCCGGGAAGCATCAGCCTATGCCTGCCGCGGCGGTGGTGCAATCGCCCCGGTTTCGATACGATCCGTCACGCAGCGATCAGGGCCATGCAAAGGTCAGGAGTTCTTCAGAGCGTCGGAGTTTCTCCCGTCGAGATAGTCTCGGAGCAGGCCCACCAATTGTTCGGCATTTGCTCGGCCCAGCCGTGCGGTGAGATCGAGTTCAAGTTCTGTTTTTGCCAGATAGGCGGCTTGCAGGAACGCCCGCCCGCTGGCCGTAAACACCACGCGCTGCGAACGGCGGTCATCTGGATCGGCTTCCCGGGAAACATATCCCAGTTGCTGCAGATTGATGATGAGTTCCGATGCCGATTGCTTGGTCAGGCCCGCGCGGCGCGCCACTTCGGTCAGCCGTGTTCCGGCGATGTCGATATGCGGAAGAATCGCCGCATGCGCGAGGGTCAATTGCGGATGACCGCTCGCCCGGACCTTGTCGATCGCCGCCTCATTGTATTGCCGAGAGGCGCGCAGCAGCAGGCGTCCGAAACTGTGCTCACGCAGATGCGTGATCGCCTGTTCGGTGGCCACGGAGAAACTTTCGGGTTCATCACTTGACATCGGTCAGGTATCCTGACTAGATAGTACGGAGTCCTGACTATCAAGGAGAATCCCCGATGTCCACAGTGAACGACGACGTCGCAATATCGGCCAGATCGTTTATCCAATGCGTATGGAATGCCGAGGACGGCGTCCGGCACCTGTCGGATTGGCTGGCCCCGGATTACCTCGACCACGCTTATCAGGGCGATGCGGCCGGGCTCGCCAACGCGATCGCCGAACTTCGGCAGGCCTTTCCCGATGCGCAGTTCGAGATCGAGGACGTGGTTGCCGAAAGAAGCACTGCAGTACTGAGGATGCGGCTCCGGGCGACCCACTCCGGTGCCTTTCGCGGGACGGCGGCAACCGGCGCCGCTGTCGACGTCAAGGTTTTCCGCTGGCTCCGTTTCGATCGGGGCCGCATCGCCGAGCATTGGGCGCTCCTCGATACCGCCTCTCTGCTGCGCCAGCTCGCTGCCTGATCGTTAGCCCGTGGAAGCGGCGAGGAGCAGCACGCCTCGTGCAGCAAGGGCGGAGCTGCAGGTCCAGCCTAGGTGCGGCGCTCTCGATATGAGACCAATTGCCTGGAACTTCTCTCCATCATCGAGGTGAGTTCTCCCGAAGATTGGGCGCCGATCCGGCATATGGGCAGCCTCTGAACCGCCAAATCGCAAACAGCACCAATACATCGCTGAGCAAATCGTCGACGTGCGTTGCCAGTTAGACGAGTGATACCAGAAGCAGATTCCATCTGATGCCACTGGCGCCGTCGCGACGTTCCGAACCCGCCATGGCCGCGTTCGGAGCTGGCACGCGTCGCGTCCAAACTCTTCGCAATACACTGGGAATAAAGATTATGTCGTTGCTAACTCATGCTGTAAGGCCTGCGCTATCGCCAGTTCTGCCGATCGCTCTTGGCTTGGTCGCGTTTATCGTCGTGGCCTTTGCCCAATTCGAATTGCGCGGCCTCGTCCCGCTGGGCGCGCTCCCGCTGCTTGTGCACCTGCATGGCGCATTGATGCTGTCCTGGCTGATCGTCTTTGCGTTGCAGGCGGTGATTGCAAACCGGCAGATGCGCTCAGCCCACCGGGTGCTTGGTCTCGTCGCTGGCCCCCTTGTATTGCTGATCCCGCCGGTCACTGTCGCCGCCTGCATCGCGATGCTGCGCATGCACATGGCCCCACCGTTCTTCAGCCCGGCATTCTTCTTGTCTTTGGTGGTTGTGGAAGTTCTTGCCTTCGCGGCATTGGTTGGCTGGGCGCTGGCGCTGCGCCGCGAGTCTGATTGGCACTACCGCTTGATGATCGGCGCCACGATCGTGCTAATGGAGCCTGCTGTAGGACGGGCGTTGCCATTGCCGATCATTGGCGCAGCCATGGAACAAACCATCGCACTCGTGCTGCAACTCCTGGTGGTCGGTTGCATCGCCTTGATCGACAGGCGAGGTGGCCGGAAAATCCATCCAGCCACACTCTCCGTCGCCGCAGTTATTGTGGGAACCCATCTGCTTGATGTCGCATTTGCTCAGGTTCCCGCGGTCCAACTGGTGGCAAATGCGCTTGCCGCTTAGCGATCCCTGCGCCGCCTACTCCGCCGCTTCGCGCTGCGCTTCGCGGGCGAACATCTCGACCAGTTCGTCGTCGGTCGCTTCAAGCAGCTTCGCCGCCCAGGTGTGGAACACCTGTCCGCCGCGCTCGTTGCGGCCGAACAGCACGTCCTTCATCAGGCCGCTCTGCAGCGCTTCGTGCTGGCGCTTGCCGGTCTTGTAGTCCTCGTCGCGCACCACGATCTCGAGGAAGTCGAACTGCTCGTGCGCGGCCTTGATCGCCACTTCGTCGTCCGGCTTCTTCTCCATCACGTAGAACTGGGTGGTGAAGCTCTCGCCTACCTTGTCGCCGGGGAAGAGCTGGCTGATCATCGCACCGCGCAGGCCGCCGCCGTAGAAGCTGGCGATCGAGATGTGCGGGAAGATCGTCCACACGCCTTGCACCAGCACGTCGTCGGAAATCTCGTCATCGTTAAGCTGGCTGAGGTCGATCTGGCGGTCATCGCCCGAGGAAACCTTGATGGCGAACTTGGAGGGGGTGGAGAGGCGCTGGTGCGGCCCGAACTCGAAGTAGTTGGCGCGGTTGTAGAAGTCCGAACCGAACGTGTTCGCGTGAAGAACCGGCAGGTGGTAGAAATCGAGGTAGCCGTCGTAGGCGGTCTTCCAGTTCGGCCCGGAAAGCGTACGCTGGCTGAAGAGATACCAGTCCTTGAACCCGAACGCCTCGAGCAGCGCGTCATAGCCGCACAGGTAATCGGCGATCGAAAGCTTCGACTTGGGATCGAGCGTCGCCCAGATGAGGCCAGCGCTCTCATAGACCGGGAAGCGCGTCAGGCAGAGCGCCGCCTTGTCCACCGCGCCGAAATCCTGCGGGCTCGCCACGCCGATGAGGTCGCCGTCGTTCTTGAAGGTCCAGCCGTGATAGCCGCAGGTGAAGCGGCTGGCATTGCCGCTGCCCGAGGCCACCGGGTTGCCGCGGTGCGTGCACATGTTGAGGAACGCGCCGACCGTCCCATCGCGCTGGCGGGTCAGCAGCAGCGGCACGCCAGCAATGTCCATCGCCTTGTAGTCGCCGGGGTTGGGCAGCTCGCACGAAGGCGCCACCATCAGCGGCAAGCGGCGGAAGATCTGCTTCTTCTCGCGCTCGAACAGCGCCTCGTCGGTATAGGTCGAGGCCGGAATGCGCACGACTTCGTCCGCGAGTTCCATCGTCCCGGCATCGCCGTGGGCGATAAGCGAACGGGTCATTTCGATCAGCTGTTCACGTGACATGGTCGTATCCTCGGTTCCCGGTGCAGGGCTTTCCCGGCTGACAGTGATCCCCGGCAGCCCTGCCTGCAATTGTCATTTTTGCTTGGTGCGGCCTAACGCGATAATTGCGCGTTGAGCAGCATATGGAAATGCCGGATCTTCGTCTCGCCATAATTGGCAAACACGATCTCCTCCGATTTGATCGACTTCATGCCCCGCTGCACGTGCGGCAGGTTCACCACGTCCTGGTTGAACACCTTGGCCAGCATGCCAAGCTCCTCTGCGTCGCAATAGTCGTCATCGAAATCGAGCCAGTGGACCTTGGCAGGCGCGGGGCGCGGCTCGCCCTTGCGCACCGGCATCATGAACATCGTCTCGTGGATGCATTCCTCCGGATTGTCGCCCAGCGGGCGGAATCGGTAGAAGATCGGGTTGAGGCACCCCCACGGGCTGATGTTGGGGAAGAGGTTGTAGTAGATCGTGTCGACGAATTCGGCGTCGGACAGCGTATCGACCTCATCGCCCAGCACGCCCCGCCAATGCTCGCGCGCCGCATCCGCCATCGCCTTGCGGCGGCCCTCCACCGGGCCGGTCGTGGTGTGGTCCTCTTCCAGCTCCCACCCGGCAGGCAGTTTGCCGCCGACCCAGTCGCACAGCTGTACGTCGGCGTGATCGAGTTCGCCGTCGATATGGTGCGCCTGGTGGTCGAAGATCCCCGTTCGCCCGTCGCGCGCGGTTACCTTCACGCGGTCCTCGCCGAGCCTCTCGTAGACATTCCCCGAAAGCGCGTGGCGCACCTTGGCATAAGTCTTCGCGCCCTCCAGCGGCTCCGCCACCACCGCCGGGTTCACATGCGGGCTGAGAAGCCCATTGGGCGAAATCGCGCGCGACATGTTGCCGAACACGTCATACTTCGAATTGGCATCGCCCATCACATCCAGCAGCGTCGGGTGCGTCGCCACCACGTGATAGGCCTCCATGAAGGCCTCCTGCGCCACCTTCCAGTTGCACCGCAGCTTCTTCGCCACGTGCACCGCCTTGTAGCGCCGCTCGAACGGGATCGGCTGGAAGTGCCGGTCGATATCGCCGAGGAAGTCCTCGAAGCTTTCTGCCTTGTCGTCCGGATTGATGAACACCCAGCCACCCCAGCGCCCCACGCGCACCGGCGGCAGGCTGTGGGTCTTTGCGCTGACGGAGGGGAAGTCCCACTGGCACGGCACTTCCTTCAGGGCTCCGTCGATCCCCCAGTTCCAGCCGTGGAATGGGCAGCGAAAGCTGTGCAGCCCCTTGCTGTCCTCGGTCAGCAGCGCCCGCCCGCGGTGGAGGCAGGCGTTGGGAAAGGCCTTGATCTCGTCCGGCCCGGTGCGCACCACGATGTAGGACAAGTGTGCGATATCATAGACATGGCTGTCGCCAACGTTCGGGATATCGTCCTCGTGGCAGGCCATCTGCCACACCCGCTTCCACAGCCGTTCGACCTCCAGATCGAAGAAATCGCGCGAGTAGTAGATGCTGGGATCGACGATTGTCGGCCCCGGTGGCAGCGGGCTGTCCTCGCGCAGGCGCTCCGGTACGGCATGCGTGTCCATGTCCAGCAGCGCGTCGTAGGTGATCCCCTTGGACCGGTTGGTGCCCGTCAGCGTCTCGACCATGCTTGCTCTCCTCTTCCGCATGGAAGGATGACGCAGCAGGCCGCCTCCAGGCTTTGACCTGCCTCAAATTCGCGGCCCTCAAAAATGAGAGCGGGATCGCCAGGGCTTGCAACTGCGGCCCTCGTGCGTACCAACAGGCCAAACCGCGCGAGGGGGAGTGCAGCACATGATCCGGACCATCTGCCGCAGCCTTGCCGCCGCCGCCGCGCTCTTCCTCGGCGCCCCGCTCGCCGCCCAATCCGCGTCGCCCTCCGCGCCGCAGGGTGAGGTCGTCACCACCGCCTCGGGCAAGGTCGAAGGCTTCATCCGTAATGGCGTCCTCGAATTCCGCGGCATCCCCTATGCCGCCCCTGTTTCCGGCGATGCACGCTGGAGCATGCCGCAACCCGCAGCGCCCTGGACCGGCGTGCTGCCCGCGATGCACTTCGGCGGCGCTTGCCCGCAGGCCGCGCGCTACGGCCTCACCGAACGCAGCGACGAGGAGAACTGCCTCACCCTCAATGTCAGCCTGCCCATCGCCAAGATCACCACCAAGCGCCCCGTCCTCGTCTGGCTCCACGGCGGCGCCTTCGTCGGCGGCGCGGCCTCGCTCTACCGGCTGGACCGGCTGGCGCAGGGCATGGATGCCGTCGTCGTCAGCGTGAACTACCGCCTCGGCGTGTTCGGCTTCATGGCCCCGCCCGCCGGCACCTCCGGCGCAGGCCATGTCCTCGGCCTCGAAGACCAGCGCCTCGCCCTCAAGTGGATCAAGGCCAACGTTGCAGCCTTCGGCGGCGATCCCGAAAACATAACGCTCGCAGGCGAATCCGCCGGCGCCGCCTCGGTCTGCATGCAGCTCATGGCGCCCGAGCAGACGCGCGGCCTGTTCCACCGCGCGATCATCCAGAGCGGCGCTTGCGGCACCCCCCTGCGCACCCTTGCGCAGGCCGAGGGTTTCGCGGCCAAAGTCGCCAGGGAAGCCGGCTGTGCCGATCTCGCCTGCCTCAAGACCATCGATCCGCAGGCCCTGGTCGCCGCCGGCACCCGCGCGTCGAAGGGCGAACTCCTCGCCTTCGCGCCCTTCACCGGCAATCCCACCGTCCCCAAGCCCACGCTCGATGCGCTCAAGGCGGGCGATTTCCTCCGCATCCCCGTCCTCAATGGCTTCACGCGTGACGAGATGCGCCTCTACGTCGGCTACGATGTGCAAGGCGGCGCGAAGATCACCGCCGAGACCTACCCCGCCGCCGTCCGCGCCATCTATGGTGACAAGGCAGACAAAGTTCTCGCCCGCTACCCGCTGAGGCCCGGCGAACTCCCCGCCGAAACCCTCGGCTCGCTGATGACGGACTTCATGCCCGGCCTCGGCATCACCCACTGCCTCGAAATCGAAAGCGGCCGCCTGCTCCGGGCATACACGCCCGTCTTCCAGTGGGAATACGCCGATCGCACTGCCCCCGTGCGCGGCGTCTCGATCCCCATCAGCCCCGAACCCGGGTTCAATCTCGGCGCGGTCCATTCGGCAGAGCTAAATGCGCTATTCCCCAATTTCTCCAACACCGCCGCAATGACCGCGCCTGATCTCGGCCCCGCTTCGCAGGACCTCGCCGATGTGATCGTCACGACCTGGGGCGCCTTCATGCGCGGCAATCCCACCCCGCATGAGTGGCCCGCCACCCGGCCCGGCTCGGTCATGCGCTTCGAACCCACCGCCATCCGCCCTGTCGATGCCTGGGCCGAGTACCAATGCGATTTCTGGCGCGCCGAGTACCCGGCCTTCTTCGCCTCCACATCCCGCTAGAACAAGGACCCCACATGCAAACCGCAATCGTCACCGGCGCCGCGCAGGGCCTCGGCCTCGTCACCGCCCGCCGCCTCGCCGCCGCCGGCTACCGCGTTGTCCTCACCGATCTGCAGGACGTGTCCGCGCAGGCCGCCGCCATCGGCCCCGATGCGATCGGGATCAGCGGCGACGTTTCCAGCGAAGCCTTTGTCGAAGACATGGCCGCGCGCATCGCCAAGGACTTCGGCGGCGCGCAGGTCCTCGTCAACAATGCCGGGATCAGCCTGATCCAGCCCGCCGAAGAAACCACGCTCGATCAGTGGCAGCGCATGATGGCGATCAACCTGCAGGGCCCCTTCCTCCTGTGCCGCGCCTTCGGCCGCCAGATGCTGAGCGCGGGCAAAGGCGCCATCGTCAACGTCGCCTCGGTCGCCGGGCTCGGCGGGGTGATCCACCGCTCGGCCTACAACACCTCCAAGCACGGCCTTGTCGGCCTCACCCGTACCCTCGCGGGCGAATGGGGCGGCCGCGGCGTGCGCGTCAACGCCGTCTGCCCCGGCTGGATCAAGACCGAGATGGACGTGAAGGACATGGGCTCGGGCGCCTACGACGATACCGATATCGTGAACCGCGTGCCGATGGCCCGCTTCGCCCAGCCCGAAGACGTCGCCGAAGCCATCACCTTCCTCGCCTCAGACGCCGCATCCTTCATCAACGGCGTCAGCCTCCCCGTCGATGGCGGCTGGACCGGCGACATCAGCTGGGACAGCCTGCGCCTGAAGACGCGGGGGTGAGGCTAGGACCCTCCCCATTTTTGCGGAGCACACAAACGGAGAGCCGGCAGCACAAAGCCCGGAATACGGGCGCTTCCTTCTCCCCTCCCGCTTGCGGGCGGGGGCGGGGGTGGGCCAGCGGCAAATCGAGAAAGCGCCCCTGCACGAGCCTCCGGCGGGCAAGGGCCACAGCCCTTGCATCCCCAAGCACCTTGAGAATACCCTATCTGTTGTCAACCGCACTCATCATTGCGAGAGCAGCGAAGCAATCCAGAGCTGTGCTTTCGCAGCGCTTTTCTTGGGTGCTGTCACCCCTTGAAGCAGTGCTCGCGATGCCATGCCAGGAATGCCGGATGCGGCCGTTCAAGCGGGCGCTTCGGTGGGATAGCGTAGCCCGTCTTATTGATCAGGCTGCGGATGCTTTCGGGGTCGTTGGCTTGCCGGCTGACACGAATTACCAGATCATCATCGAGGCCGATTAGTCCTCGATCAAACATCCAATGCACTGTTCCCGACAGAGCAATTCCATTTGTGACAATATCGGGCCCACCTCGGTCTACCGGCCTTATGTGGGCTGCTTCCACCTCGGCGCGGCCACCACGATTTATCAGCTTCAAGCCAGTTATTGCGCAACGAGCATCGTAAGCTTCGACCACCCGGCGGCGAAACAATCGGTCACGGACAAGCCGCGAACCGAGATTTGCCGTCCGGGCACGTTCAACCTCGAACTGAAATGGGGCGCGTTCTTCGCGAAGCACATTCTCGGAAGCCTCGTCGATTCTTGGAAGAAAGTTGTCATCTTCCGCGAGTCCAAGGTCAATTATGCGATTGAAGTCCTCGATCGACAGGGGGCGGACTGCGGACTGCGCACGTCCTGAGATCTTGCCTTGAGCGTTCAGAACGCCGCGTTCGACAAGCCCGAGGGGGCCATTGAACGGAACACGATTGGGAAAGTCGAGGTAGGTGCCGGGTTCGATAAGGGCGAGAAACATGTCCTTGCCAGTTGGATCGGGCACTACGTGCATTACCTTTGCCGCGGCAAAGTATCCGCGCGTGTCTCGGACCTTGCTTGGCTCATAATAGATGATCCAGTCATCAACGCAGGCGCTTACGCGACTGAGATATTGACGGGGAAACTAATATCGCTCTGCCGGGCTGTCATCGTAGATCGAGTCAGTCCGGTGGACGAAGATGCCTTTGGCCATTCCGATCACGCTCCCCGGAAAGGTCGTAGTTGATATCAGAAGAATGCGATTACGGTGACACTTTACTAAATCCCCAAATCCACCCTGCGACGGAGCAGCAATCCCCGAACACCACCCTTCCCTCGATCTTGCCACACTGCGGCCTCATCCCAAACCCCGAACCAACTCCGCCGCCCCGGACAGATAACAGCCGCGTCTGTTATCCATAAACCGCTGTCCTACAGCCACCCCGTTGCGGCATGATGCGAACCGCACATCCCCAAGCCGGAATGGTCCGTTTTGCAGCACCATATCGCCCCACGCAGCCGCCCATTGATCGCCTCAACCGATCAAATCGCCCGCACTGATCGAATGCAATTATTCCTCAGGACAGTGTCAACTGTGTCAACCTGCCCCCGCGCCGCCTCTCCAAATGAGGAGTGGGCAAGCCGCGCCCCCCGGCGTTTCATGCGAGCCACACGATAGGGAGAATGCCATGCGTGTTGCTCTGCCCGAAGCCCATCACCAGAACCCGCTCGGCCACCTCTCGGAGCATTATGCGCCCGAGATCGTGAACGCCGCTTTCGGCTTTTCCGATGTCACCTACCGCATGTCGAAGCTGCCCACGCGCCTCTTCGAAGGCGCGCGGATGCGCACCGCGCTGATCAACGGGTGCCAGCTCTGCCAGAACTTCCGCGTGCTGCGCGATCGGCCCGATATCGAGCGCACCAACGGCCCCGCGCCGGATGAGGCGTTCTATGCTGCCGTCCACGAATGGCGCACTTCGTCCGTGCTCTCGGAGCGCGAGAAGCTGGCCATCGAATATGCCGAAAAGGTCGGCCTCGATCCCAAGGCGCTGGCGACTGACGAGGATTTCTGGGCGCGCTACAAGGCCGCGCTGACGGATGAAGAGATCGTCGACCTCGCGTTCTGCGTCGCGGTGTGGATGGGCCTCGGGCGCGTGGCCCACGTGCTCGGCCTCGATGCGGTCTGCGCTTTGCCGGCGCTGCGTGAAGTGGCCTGAAACGTTGGCCTTCCACTGATCCGCCTCTATGCTGGCGGAGCAGGGGAGGGCTGACGATGGACAACGCAGGGATCGAGTTCAACCGGCGCGGCCTGCTTGCCGCACTGGCGGCGGGCGGCACGGCGCTTTCGCTGGGCGCGGCGGGCGCGGCCCGGGCGGCTGAAGGCCCGACGCCCCGCGCGGTGCATGTCTACGATGCGGTCGCCCTGCTCGAGGAGACTGTCCCCCACGGCACCACCCCTTATGGAGAGCGGTTCCGCGTCCCCATCATCGGCGGCACTTTCGCGGGACCGGAAATCAAGGGCCGCATCCTCCCCGGCGGGTTCGACTGGCAGCTGAAGCGGCCCGATGGCTATCTCGAACTCGTTGCCGACTACTTCATGGAAACCGACGACGGCGTCCGCATCCAGGTCACCAACCGCGGCCTGATCGACACCGCGCCGGCTCCCGGCAAGCCGCGCTACGTGATGACCACGCCGAAGTTCGAGGCGCCGATGGGCAAGTACGGCTGGCTCAACCAGTTCATCTTCGCCGGCACCGTTGCACCGGGGGATGGCAAGGTTCCGTCAGTCCACCTCTCGATCTTCAAGTTGGTCTAAGCGCGGCGATGGCGACCCAGACCAACCTTGCGATCAACCCGCGCCGGCTGTGGGAGACGATCCACGATACCGCCCGTTTCGGCGCCACGGCGAAGGGCGGCCTGCGCCGTCTTGCCGCCTCCGCCGAGGACAAGCAGGTGCGGGACTGGTTTCGCGCCGCGTGCGAGGCGGCGGGCTGCACCGTCACGGTCGACCGGGTCGGCAACATGTTCGCGCTCTATCCCGGCCGCCGCCCTGATCTGAAGCCGATCGCCGTCGGCTCGCACCTCGATACCCAGCCGACCGGCGGCAAGTTCGATGGCATCCTCGGCGTCCTTGCCGGGCTCGAGGTGATCCGCACCTTTGCCGAGATGGGTTACCAGACCAGCGCGCCCATCATGGTCATCAACTGGACGAACGAGGAAGGCTCGCGCTTTCCCCCCGCCATGCAGTGCTCTGGCGTCTACGCCGGCGCGCTCGATCTTGAGGCGGCGCTGGCAACGCCCGACCACGACGGGGTGACGTTGGGCGAAGCGCTGGAGGCCATCGGCTATGTAGGCACCGAGCCGGTGCGGCCTGACCGCTTCCAGGCATTGTTCGAGCTGCACATCGAGCAGGGGCCAATCCTCGAGGCCGAAGGGGTTACCATCGGTGCGGTGCAGGGCGTGCAGGGCATCCGCTGGCATGAAGTTACCCTGCGCGGGCAGGATGCGCATACCGGCGCGACACCGATGGCGATGCGCCGCGATGCGCTGTGCGGGATGGCGGCGATGGTCTGCGCCTTGCAGGATATCGGCCGCCGCCATGCGCCCGGTGT
Source organism: Novosphingobium sp. (assembly GCF_027489515.1). Classification (GTDB taxonomy): domain Bacteria; phylum Pseudomonadota; class Alphaproteobacteria; order Sphingomonadales; family Sphingomonadaceae; genus Novosphingobium. The sequence goes on from NZ_JAIXZS010000073.1 coordinate 45,341, forward strand.
CGCCAGCGTCGGCATGGTCGAGAACCGGCCGAACAGCCGCAACGTCGTCCCTGGCGAAGTCTTCTTCACCGCCGATATCCGCCACCCGGAGGAAGCAGTACTCGATGCGATGGAAGCCGAGTTCCTCGCCGCGCTGGCCCGGGCGGCAGGGGAGAATGGGCTGGACGTGGAGCAGCGCCGCAACTGGCATTCGCCCGCCATCGCCTTCGACCCCGTGCTGATCGAGTGCGTGAGGCGCGGCGCGGAACGGGCGGGCTACGTGCCGCGTGATATCCTGTCCGGCGCGGGCCACGATGCGGCCTATCTTGCGCCGCTGGTGCCCACTGCGATGATCTTCGTGCCGTGCGAGGGCGGCATCTCGCACAACGAGATCGAGACCGCCACGCTCGAGGACTGCGGCGCGGGCACACAGGTGCTGCTCAACGCCATCCTTGAATATGACGCGCGTCTGGGCTGAAACGGTCGGCGCACTGAATTCGAATGGGGGATCCTTCATGAACACGCCCGATCTTGCCGCATGGTGGATGCCTTTCACCGCCAACCGTCAGTTCAAGGCGAGCCCGCGTCTCCTCGCCGAAGCGCGCGGCATGTTCTACCGTTCGGACGATGACCGCGAGATCCTCGATGGCACCGCGGGCTTGTGGTGCGTCAACGCCGGGCACGGGCGCGACGAGATTGCCGATGCGGTCGCGCATCAGATCCGCACGATGGATTTCGCCCCCGCCTTCCAGATGGGCCATTCCATCGGCTTCGAGTTCGCCGGTCGGCTTGCCGAAATCGCGCCCGCCGGGCTTGGTCACGTGTTCTTTACCGGCTCGGGCTCGGAATCGGTCGATACCGCGCTCAAGATCGCGCTCGCCTATCAGCGCGCCATCGGCCAGGGCACTCGCACCCGCTTCATCGGGCGTGAGCGGGGCTATCACGGCGTGGGCTTTGGTGGCGTTTCGGTCGGCGGCATCCTCAACAACCGGCGCGTGTTTACCAGCTTGCCCGGCACCGATCACTTGCGCCACACCCACGATCCCACGCGCAACCGCTTCACCTGCGACATGCCCGAACACGGTGCGGAGCTTGCCGACGATCTCGAACGGCTGGTCCAGCTCCACGGCGCAGAGACCATCGCAGCGGTGATTGTCGAGCCGGTCGCGGGTTCCACGGGGGTGCTTCCCCCGCCGAAAGGCTATCTCGAGCGCCTGCGCGAGATAGCGACGCGGCACGGCATCCTGCTCATTTTCGACGAAGTGATCACCGGCTTCGGCCGCCTTGGCACGCCGTTCGGTGCGGACTATTTCGGCGTGACACCCGACATCATCACCACTGCCAAGGGCATCACAAATGGCACCCTTCCGATGGGCGCGGTGTTCGCCAGCGACGCGGTGCACGATGGCATCGTCAAGGGGCCTGAAAACCTCATCGAGCTGTTCCACGGCTACACCTATTCCGGCCACCCCGTCGCCTGCGCGGCGGGGCTGGCGACGCTCGACATCTACGCCCGCGAGGGGCTGCTGACGCGCGGCGCGGACCTGTCGGGGCTCTGGGCCGACACGCTCCACGGCTTGCGTGATGCGCCCCATGTGATCGACGTGCGCACGATCGGCCTTGTCGGCGGGATCGAGCTTGCCTCGCGCGATGGTGCGCCGGGTGCGCGGGCCTATGACGTGTTCACCGATTGCTTCCGCGCGGGCCTGCTGATCCGCGTGACGGGCGATATCATCGCGCTTTCGCCGCCGCTGATCATCGAGCCCGATCACATGGGCCGCATCGCCGAGACGATCCGCGCCGCGCTGGAACGCGCCGAGTGAGGAAACTGTTTGCCGCAGCGGTGGCTGTACTCGCTGTTCCTGCCGTTGCTGCGGCCCAGCCCATCGGCATGAGCGAGACGGAGCAGGTGGCGCCCGCCGTCCCGCCGATTCTCTCAGCGCAGGGGCGGGCGGAGACGGAGAACCGCATCCTCACCGAGCGGCTCGAAATCGTGATCCCTGCGATCATGCGCGCCGAAGGCATCGACCTCTGGCTGCTGGTGGCGCGCGAGTACTTCGAGGAGCCGGTGGTCGCCTCGATGCTGGATGCGGAAAACATGCACGCGCGCCGCCGCACGATCCTGATTTTCCACGATCCGGGCGAGGGTAAACCGGTCGAACGGCTTACAGTCAGCCGCTATGGCCTTGGTGGATTGTTCCAGCCGGCGTGGGATCCGGCCAAGCAGCCCGATCAGTGGCAGGCGGCGGCGGACATCATTGCGGCCCGCAACCCGGCGAAGATCGCGGTCAATATCTCGGACCTGCACCAGTTCGCCGATGGCATGACGGTGAGCCAGTATGACAAGTTCACTGCCGCACTGCCGGCGGCGCTGCGCCCGCGGATCGTGAGCGGCGAAGGGCTCGCCATCCGCTGGCTGGAAACGCGCACGCCTGCCGAGATGGCGCTCTATCCCGCGATCGAACGCATGGCCCATGCCGTGATCGGCGAGGCCTTCTCGCGCAAGGTCATCACGCCGGGGGTGACGACGGCGGAGCAGGTGCAGTGGTGGTATCGCGATCGGCTGCTGCAGCTTGGACTCGATGCCTGGTTCCACCCTTCGATCGCCATCCAGCGCGCGGGCGCGAAAGGCATGCTTGAGGGCGCGGAAGTGATCCGGCCGGGCGATCTGTTGTGGACCGATTTCGGGATCACCTATCTGAGGCTCAACACCGATACCCAGCACCTTGCCTATGTGCTGAAGCCGGGTGAGACCGAGGCGCCTGCGGGGCTGCGTCAGGGTCTGGCGAACAGCAACAGGGTGCAGGATGCGCTTCTGCGCCAGTTCGCAGTCGGGCGCAGCGGCAACGAGGCGCTGGCCCGGGCGCGAGCAGAAGCCTTGGCCGCCGGGCTTGATCCCTCGATCTACTCGCACCCCATCGGCCTCCACGGCCACGGAGCGGGCCCATCCATCGGCTTCTGGGACAACCAGAACGCCGATCCACGCGGCGACGCACCGATCCGCGCGAACACGGCCTGGTCGATCGAGCTGACCTCGTACGCCGCAGTGCCCGAGTGGGGCGGCCAGCGAGTCGATTTCCGCGCCGAGGAGAATGCCTTCTTCGATGGCAAGACGGTGCGCTTCATCGATGGGCGCCAGACCAGCCTGACCCTCATTCCCTCGGCGCCATGATCCATTTTGGCCACATCGGCCCCAAGCCGTTGTTGCTGACGATCATTGTTGTAGTGTGCAGCCATTCGCATGGAGGCGAGCCATCATGTTCGATTTTCTGAGGAAGCAGTTCGTCGATGTCATCGAGTGGCTCGAGCAGCCGGGCGACATCGCATGGCGGGTGCCGTTTGCCGATCACGAGATCCAGCATGGTGCCCAGCTGACGGTGCGTGAGGGGCAGATCGCGGCGTTTCTCAACGAAGGCACGCTCGCGGACTATTTCGGTCCGGGGCTCCACACGATCGAGACCGCGAACCTCCCGCTGCTGACCAATCTGATGAACTGGGACAAGGGCTTCAAATCGCCCTTCAAGTCCGATGTCGTGTTCTTCTCGCTCAAGGAGCAGCCGGGGCTGAAATGGGGGACCGCGCAGCCGATCACGGTGCGCGATGCCGAGTTCGGCGCGCTACGGCTGCGGGCGTTCGGCTCGTGCTCGTATCGCCTTAACGAAGTGGCGCCCTTCGCCTCGCGGGTGCTGGGCACCATGGCGGGGGTGACAGCCGCCTCGCTGGAACCGCAATTGCGCGGCGCGATCCAGACCTCGCTCGCGTCGGCGCTGGGGGGCAGCGGGATTGCCTTCCTCGATCTCGCCGCGAACCAGCAGGCGCTTTCGGACCGGATCAAGGCCGAAGTCGACAAGGCCTTTGCGCAGTGGGGGCTCACCTGCCTCTCGTTCTACGTGGAGAGCATTTCGCTGCCGGACGAAGTGCAGGCACACCTCGACAAGGCAAGTTCGATGCGCGTGCTGGGCGATCTTGGCACCTACACCCGTTTTCAGGCCGCCGAGGCGATCGAGACGGCGGCGGGCAATGAAAGCGGCATGGCGGGGCTTGGCGCGGGGATGGCCGCGGCGACCGCGCTGGGCGGCGCGATGGCGCAGGGGCTGGGGGCGCAGGGGCTGGGGGCGCAGGGGCAGGGGGCCCAGGGGTTGGGGGCCCAGGGGGCGGGGGCTTTTCCTGCGCCCGCACCCGCACCAGCCGCGCCGGTTGAAGATCCGGTCGCGATGATCGAGAAGCTGCACAAGCTCGTGACAATCGGCGCGCTGAGCCAGGACGAGTTCGACGCCAAGAAAGCCGAACTGCTCGGCCGCATCCGCTGAACGCGCGCGGATCGGGGGCGTGGATAACCTGACGTGTCCGTCCTGCGGAGCCGCGCTGCCCGTGCGCGATCCGGCTCTGCCCTATTCGACCTGCGCCTATTGCCAGACGCTGGTGCGGCGCGCGGAAGGCAACGTGGAGGCCGTGGGCACGGTTGCGGTGTTGCCGGCCGATGTCTCCCCGATCCAGATCGGCACCACGGTGAGCCGCGATGGCATTGCGGCGACGGTGGTCGGGCGGGTCCGCTGGGGCTGGTCGGACGGCTCATGGAACGAATGGTTCCTGCGCGCAGCCGATGGGCGCGCGTTCTGGCTGGGCGAGGCGATGGGTATGTACATGCTCACCTCGGAGTACCCCGCCGTGCTGGACGTGCCGGGGATCCGCAACTTCGCCGAAGGCAATCCGATGGCGGTAGACTGCACCGTCAAGGCTGGCGGCAAGTGGCTGACCGCGAGCGACATCAAGGAAGCCTCGTGCCTTGGCAGCGAGGGTGACCTGCCCTTTCCGACCTTGCCCGGCTGGACGATGACCAACGTCGATTTCCGCAATGCCGCCGGCGATGCGCTCTCGGTCCAGCGCGATGCCGATGGCACGACCGCGTGGCTCGGCGTGTGGAGTGATCTTGGCGGGCTCAAACCCGGCAACTTGCGACAGATCGAGGGCTGGACCATGCCAAGGGCATTGGCGTGACCGAGCCTCGCGCGGTGACCTGCCCCTCTTGCGGTGGATCCATCGAGATCAGGGCGGCCGGCTACACGGTCACGCTTGCGTGCCGCTATTGCGGTTCGTTGCTCGACGTGGCGAACGAGGACGTCCGCCTGATCACCGCCTATCGCCGCGCCGCGAAGAACTTCGCGATCATGCCGGGCGCGCGCGGCACGCTGTTCGATGTCGAGTGGGAAGTGATCGGCGCGCTCCGCCGCCGCAGCGGCAGCGCCGTCTGGCAGGAGTTCCTGCTGTTCAATCCCTATTCCGGCTACCGCTGGCTCGTTGCGGCCGATGGCGAGTGGCAGTTCGGCACGATGCTGCTCGACAGGCCAGAGGACGACGGGATGGCAGTCTCGTGGCGCGGACGTTCCTTCACGCTGGAGGATGACGCCGAGATCGAGACCACGGCCGTGGTCGGCGAATTCTATTGGCGCACCGCACGCGGCGACACGGTGCAGGGCGCAACGTTCGCCAATGGCCGGGAACAGCTTTCGCGCGAGACGTCTGCGGACGAGGTGACCTGGACCCAGCTGATCCCGATCACCACCGAATGGGTTGAAGAGGCCTTCACGGTTGAAGAGCGCCACATGCCGCGCGCGCCGCGCCCGGATCTGGCGGAAGGTTTCCGCAAGGCGCCGGGCATGGAGGAGAGCGATCTCGGGTTCATGTTCTTCTCCGCGATGATTGCGCTGTTCCTGATCTTCGTGGTGCAGATGCTGCTGAGCGGCCCGCGGGTCTGCGCCGATGGCCGGGCGACGGTCGAGGTCGGGGCCGCGACGAGCGCGCACCGCATCGGCACCATCGAAGTGCGGCGCCCCTGGCAGATGGTCACCATCACGGTCGACAGCGACAGTTTCAACAACCGCTGGGTCGATCTCGACTACAGTCTCGTCAACCGCAAGACGCAGCAATCAATCGATGCCTACGGGATCGTCGAATTCTATACCGGGACAGACAGCGACGGCCCGTGGAGCGAGGGCAGCCACCATGCCGAAACGCTGATCTCGCAAGTGCCGCGCGGCACCTATGACGTCTTCGTCGATGCGGGCTCACACGGCTGGCCGTCCGACCCGGTGCCGGGTTCCATTGATCCGGCAAATCCCTGGGGTTCGGGCGAAACCGTGGCGCTATGGTTCCGCTCGTGTACCGGCGGCTTTTCGTGGGGCATGTTCTGGCTGATGGCCGTGCTGCTGTTCAGCGTGCCGGGCGTGATCCTCTGGTGGAGGAACCGGGACTGACATGACCAAGCGCATGACCCTGTTCACTGCCTGGTGCGCGCTGCTGGTGCTCATGTCAGCCATCAGCACCTGGTATGGCTGGACCCCGTTTTCCGATGAGGAACGCTCCGGTTCCACATCCGGCTACTATCGCGGGCCAACCCATAAATGACGGCCCTGTTCAACTCCCTGACTTCACCGCTTTCGCAGGAGCTCTGCCCATGATCACCCTCGATGTCTTTCTCGCCACCGTGCTTTACGCCGGCCTTGGCATCGTCATCTTCATTGTCAGCTTCGTGCTGGTCGACCGGCTGACCCCGGGTGAGCTGTGGCGCGAGATCATCGAACGCAAGAACGTTGCGGTGGCGCTGCTCGCGGGCGCGGTCGCGATCGGCATTTCCAACATCATCGCCGCAGCTGTGCATGGCTGAAACGGACGGCGTGCAGGATGGTCCGGCCGGCCCCGGCGAGGAGGGCGCGCCCGCCTCGCTTGCGGTAATCCTGCTCGTTTCGGTGCTGGTCGTTGCCACGTGCGGGCTGGTCTATGAACTGCTGGCCGGAACGCTTGCCAGCTATCTCCTCGGCGACAGTGTCACCCAGTTCTCGACCGTCATCGGCACCTATCTCTTTGCGATGGGCGTGGGCAGCTATCTCTCGCGCCACGTGCGCGCCAACGAGATCGGCGTCTTCGTCCGTGTGGAAATCCTCATCGCCGCATTGGGGGGCTGGTCGGCGGCCGGGCTGTTCCTGCTGTTCCCGCTGGTCGAGGATTTCCGCATCGCGCTCTATGGGCTGGTGGTGGCCATCGGCGTTCTGGTCGGGCTCGAGATTCCGCTGCTGATCCGCATCCTGCGCTATCGGTTTGCTTTCCGCGATCTTGTGTCCAACGTCCTCACTTATGACTACATCGGCGCGCTGATTGCCTCGCTGCTGTTTCCGCTGGTGCTGGTGCCGCGCCTCGGCATGATCCGCACCGGGTTTGCCTTTGGCCTTGCCAATGTCGCGGTGGCCATCGCGCTGCTGCTGGTGCTGCGGGGGCGGCAAAAGGTGGGCGCAGATCTCGCTGCAGCGCTCATCGTGCTGCTCTCGCTCGTGGCGGGCCTTGCCGGAGCGGACCAGATCCAGCGCTGGTCGGAGGTCGCCTTCTATGGCGAGCCGGTGATCTACGCGCGCTCCACCGCCTACCAGCGGATCGTGATCACCCGGCGCGGCGAGGACCTCAGGCTCTATCTCAACGGCAACCTCCAGTTTTCGACTCGCGACGAGTACCGCTATCACGAAGCGCTGGTCTGGCCGGTGCTGGGCCGGGTGACGAACCCGCGCGAGGTGCTGATCCTCGGCGGAGGTGACGGGCTGGCCGCGCGCGAGGTGCTCAAGGACCCGCGCGTCGCGCATGTCACGCTGGTCGATCTCGATCCAGAGATGACCCACCTGTTCCGCGACGAGCCAACGCTCGCCCGGCTCAATGGCGGCTCGCTCGGATCGCGGCGGATGACGGTGGTGAACGGCGATGCCTTCCGCTGGGTGCGGCAGGCGCGCGGGCGCTATGATGCGATCCTGATCGATTTTCCCGATCCCACCGAATTCTCGCTCGGCAAGCTCTATACCGAGAGCTTCTACCGCGAGGTGGCGCGCCTGCTCGATCCGGCGGGGGTGCTGACGGTGCAGAGCACTTCGCCGCTGGTCGCGCCGCGCTCCTACTGGACGGTGGCGAGCACGCTGGAGGCGGCGGGCCTCAAGGCGCGCGGCTATCATGCCTATGTGCCGAGCTTTGGCGAGTGGGGCTTCACCATGGCCGCACACCAGCCGCCGGGCGATGCGGTGCGGCTGCCTGCAGGCCTGCGCTTCCTCAGTCAGGCGAGCGAGCGGGCCATGTTCGATTTTCCGCCTGACATGGCTCGGCGGCCGGCGCCGGTGAACCGGCTCGACAACCAGGCTTTGGTGCGCAGTTTTGCCGAGGAATGGGGCCGTTATGACGGCTGAGCCGACCCGGCGGGAGGTGCTGAAAGGCGCGGCCGCTGCCGGGGCCGGTGCGCTGACTCTGCCGGGCTGCACGTCGCAGTCCTTTCCCGGCACGCTCGGCGGGGCGGACTGGCAGCGCGGCCACCGCGTGCGCGACCGGGCCTTTCCCGCGCCGCAGGGCCAGGCCGAAGACACAGCGATCGTGATCGCCGGAGGCGGCGCTGCGGGCCTCTCGGCAGCGTGGCGGCTGAAGGAGGCCGGGTTCGAGGATTTCGTGCTGCTCGAACTCGAGGACACAGTGGGCGGTAACGCGCGTTCGGGTCGCAATGCGGTAAGCGCTTATCCGCTTGGCGCGCACTACCTCCCCGTGCCCAATCGCGAGGCGCGGGCATTGCGCCACATGCTGAAGGGCTTCGGCATGATCATCGGCGAGGAGCAGGGCGCTCCGGTCTACGATCCCTACCAGCTCTGTGCCGATCTCGAGGAGCGGGTGCTGTGGCGGGGCAGCTGGCAGGAGGGGCTCTATCCGGCCAGCGGCCTGCATGCTGACGACGTGGCGCAGCGCGATCGCTTCTTTCGCGAGATGGCGGAATACCGCGCGGCGGTCGGCGCAGATGGCAAGCCTGCTTTCGCCATTCCCCGCGCCGGATCGAGCACCGATCCGCGCTTCATCATGCTCGATGGCATGACTTTCGCGCACTGGCTCGATGGGCGCGGCTTCACCTCGCCGGTCCTGCGCGCCCATCTGCGCTATTGCTGCCGCGACGATTACGGGACTGAGCCCGAGCACATCTCGGCCTGGGCCGGCGTCCACTACTTCGCCGGCCGCCGCGGCTGGGCAGCGCGCGGCGATGGCGATCGCGAACTGACCTGGCCCGAAGGCAATGGCCGCCTCGTCGGGCTGATGGGCAAGATCGTCGCGCCGCATGTCCGCGCCCGCCACAGCGTGTTTGCCGCCGCGCGCGAAGGGGATGAGGGGGCCTTGGTATCAGCCTTCGACCATGCCGCGGGCGCCAGCCGGAAATGGCGCGCGCGCAGTGTGATCATGGCGATGCCGCACTTCGTGGCGGCGCGCGTTGCGCCCGCCGAAACGGTCAAGGGCGCGCTGCGCTACGCGCCGTGGGTTGTCGCCAACGTCACCGTCAATCGCCTGCCCCGCGGGCGCGGATCATCCCTAGCGTGGGACAACGTCTCGACTGGTAGTGACAGCCTCGGCTACGTCGTAGCGACGCACCAGAGCGCGAGCGCAGGTGAGGGGCCGACGGTGCTCACCTGGTACATGGCTCTATCGCGCGAGGACCCGGCAGCGGCACGCAAGCTGATGGCGACGCGTTTGCTGGCGGAGTGGCAGCGGATTGTGGCGGATGATCTGCTCACGATGAACCCTGATCTGGCTGGCGCGATCGAGCGCATCGACGTGTGGCGCTGGGGCCATGCCATGGTGCGCCCGGTGCCCGGCTTCCTCAGCGACCCGGCCCGGCTGGCGGCGATCGCGGCAAAACCGCCAATGCTCTTCGCGCACTCCGACCTTTCGGGCCTGTCACTGTTCGAGGAAGCGCATTATCGCGGGGTGGCGGCAGCGGAGTCGGCGCTTGCCCATCTCGGCCACCGTTACGAAAGCCTTCTCTGAATGGCGCACCTTCCCGGCACCAGCATCCACCTGATCGCCGATCTCAAGAGTGGCAGTGGTCTCGCCGATGCGGCGCGGGTCGAGGCAGCGCTGCGGAAGGCGGCCGCCGCGGTCGGCGCGCGGCTGATTGGTATCCACGTACACGGCTTCGGTGAAGGACTGGGCGTGACGGGCGTAGCACTGCTCGCCGAATCGCACATCTCGATCCACACCTGGCCCGAAACCGGCGTGGCCGCGGTAGACCTCTTCGTGTGCGGGAAAGATGTTGATGCCGAAGCCGGGCTCGCAGCCATCGTCGCGGCGTTCGATGCAGCGGTAACCCGACTCCACCACATCGCACGCCTGCAGGCAGACTAGGCCCGCAATCAACCTTCCGATCAGCAAAAGTGGTGCCCAGAAGAGGACTCGAACCTCCACGCCGTTTCCAGCGCCGCCACCTGAAGACGGTGCGTCTACCAATTCCGCCATCTGGGCACGGGAGCGGTCGGCAAACGCGCCAACCGCCGGGTAGGAGCGCGCCGATAGGGCACGGTCTGCCCCCTTGTCAACCGCGGTCTGCATTTGCACCGATCAGGCGGCCTAACCCATTGAACCGGAGGGCGCGGGTGTGGCAAGGGGCGCGCGAACTGGAAATGGAACCGGACGTATGAGCAAGGACATCGCGCACGATCTTGACGGGCAGCTGATCGCGCTGGTGGGCGGCAGCGGGTTCATCGGCACGCACGTGGCGCAGGCGCTGCTGGCGCGCGGCGCGCGGCTTCGCGTCTGCAGCCGCCATCCCGAGCGCGGCTACCGGCTGAAGACCCTTGGCGGGCTGGGCAAGATCCAGCTTGTCGCGGTCGACGTGACCAAGCCGCACACGCTTGAAGTGGCGCTCACCGGCTGTGACGCGGTGGTGAACCTCGTCGGTGCCTTCACGGGAAAGCTCGATGCGGTGCAGGGTTCGGGTGCCGGGCAGCTGGCTGCCATCGCCCGCGCCAAGGGCGCCAAGGCGTTTGTTCATGTTTCCGCTATCGGTGCCGATGCGGGCTCCTCCGTAGCCTATGCCAGCACCAAGGCGGCGGGCGAGGCGGCGGTGCTCGCCGCGTTCCCCGAAGCGGTCGTGCTGCGTCCCTCGGTCGTCTTTGGCGAGGATGACGCGTTCATCAACTTGTTTGCCGGCCTCATCGCCAGCGCGCCGGTCATGCCGGTGTTCGCCGCCGATGCGCTGTTCCAGCCGGTCTTTGTAGACGATGTGGCGGACGCCATCGCCAATGTCGTTGCCGCGCCGGCGGCGTTTGCGTGCAAGACGTTCGAGCTTGGCGGGCCCGAGCAGATCACCATTGGCGATCTCAACCGCCGCATTGCCACGGCCGCAGGCCGCAAGCCACGGTTCCTCGAGCTTCCGGACAGCATCTCGGCCGCTTTCGCGACGCTGACCGGCTGGCTGCCCGGCGCACCGATGAGCCGTGACCAGTGGACCCTGCTGCGCCAGGGCAACGTGGTGAGCGGCACCCGGCCCGGCCTTGCCGACCTTGGCGTGCAGGCGCGGCCGCTGGGCCTGTTCCTCGATCGCTGGATGGTTCGCTTCCGCAAGGCTGGTCGGTTCGGCAGCCGGAGCAAGCCGGCCTGACAGACCGGCCCAATGCAGTAATTCGCGCGGTCTGCGTGTGCGAGCGATCTCACCACGGTGGACCGAAATCCCTTACCGCCGCCACGCAGGTGTGGCAGCTTCTCTACTGGATAGCCCGCGATTTGGCTGGCGATTTCAGGGGGATGGCGGTGGGGCGGATCAGGATGATCGCGGGGCTGGTGATGGCAGGCCTCTTCGCATGGGGCGCGCCGGCTGCAGGCAAGTGCTCGATCGGCATGGTCGCAAAGCTGCCGGTCACGATGGATGGATTGCGCGCCACCGTTCCGGTCGAGGTCAACGGCAAGTCGACGACGTTCTGGCTCGACAGCGGGGCGTTCTTCAGCCTGATGTCGAAAGCGCAGGCTGCCGCGCTGGGCCTCAGCAACACAAGCCTGCCCCCCGGCTTCTACATTACCGGCGTCGGCGGAAATGCGACGGCCGAACTCGCCACGATCAAATCGTTCAAGATCGTCGGGCAGGAGCTCAAGAACCTGCAGTTCCTGGTGGGCGGCAGCGATTTCGGTTCGGCCGTCATCGGCCAGAACATCCTTGCCATCTTCGATACCGAGTATGACCTCGCCAACGGCCATGTAATCCTGGTCAAGACCAAGGACTGCCGCGATGTGAACCTGGCCTATTGGGCGGAAAAGGGGGCCGCAGGCATGGCGGACCTGATCAAGCCCGAGAACGAACTGGCGAAGCACATCTATGCCAAGGGCACCATCAACGGCAAACCGGTCAAGCTGATGTTCGATACCGGTGCGCCAGCCACCACGCTGAGCAGTTCGGCGGCGCGGCGGCTCGGGATCGATCTTGCTGCCCCCGGCGTGGTCGAATCCGAGCGCACATCGGGCATCGGCACTAAGTTCCGGCGGACCTGGATCGTGACCCTCAAAAGCTTCGAGGTGGGCGGTGAGGAGATCCGCAACACGCCCATCCGCGTGCTGGAAGACAAGGGTGACGACCGCGAGGAAGACGTGCTGGTCGGGGCCGATTTCTTCCTCTCGCACCACCTGTTCGTTTCTCCGGCCACCGGGCACCTGTTCCTGACCTACAATGGCGGCCCGATCTTCTCGCTCACCACCGATGGCGAGATCGGCGCGCGTACCACCAGGACCGAGGGTGACTGGGCGACCCGCGCGACAGAAGCACCCAAGGATGCGGCAGGATTTGCCCGGCGCGCCAGCGGCTTTGCCGCGCGCCGCGACTGGAAGGCGGCGGTGGCCGATTATAACGAGGCGCTCAAGCTGGAGACCGGCAAGCCGGAGTACTGGCTCGGCCGGGCCGACGCGCGGCAGCGCAGCGGTGATGCGGCGGGGGCGCGCGCCGATTTCGACAAGGCGATCGCGCTGACGCCGAACAATCCCGATCTTGTCATCCGGCGCGGGTTCCTGCGCTTGCAGGAAGGCGACCAGAAGGGTGCGCTGGCCGATGCCGAAGCGGCGCTGGCCGGTTATCACGAAGGCTCGCTCGAGCGGCTCAGCGTGGTTGCGCTGTTTGACCGGCTCCGCCGCGCGGACCGGGTGCTGGCGCTGATCGACCCGATCATTGCGCTGCACAAGAACGACAACGAGCTTGGCAGCCTGCTCAACACGCGCTGCTTTTCGCGGGCGCTGGCCAACATCGAGCTCGTCAAGGCGCTGGCCGATTGCAACGGCGCGATCAAGCGGCTCGGGCCGATTGCCCCGGTGGTCGACAGCCGGGCTATGGTGAAGGTGCGGATGGGCGATCTTGCCGGCGCGCTCGCGGACTATGACGATGCGCTGGCCAAGGCGCCGAAGCAGGCCGCCTCGCTTTACATGCGCGGCTGGACCCGGCGCGCGATGGCCAAGAACGACGCAGCGCAATTGAAGCTGGCGGAGGCGGATTTTGCGGCGGCGAAGGCGGTGGACGCGGATGTTGCCGACAGATTCACGCCCTATGGATTTGCGCCCTGAGCGCAGATTTCCCTTTCAGCGTGCCGGGCAGGGGAAGCGCCTGCGGAACAAATCTCCCACTGCGTCCGAAACCCGGATGCGAGACCGCGCGGCAACGGGATAACCCTGCATGTGCGTGAGGAGTTCATCGCTGGTCAGCGCGGCGCGTTTGGGCGGGCAGGCGCTGGGCTTGCCGCTGGCGGCTTCTACCTTGAGTTGGCGGCGGAAAGCCTGGGCAGAGCCTGTGACTTCGGCCTTGAGCAGGCCTATATCGGACGAGAACGCCGCCAACATGCCCTTGGCCTTGAGCGCCTCCGCCTTGGCCAGGAAGGTTGCCACGCTCATCGATCCGGGCGGCACGGCCGTCTCTGCGCTGACCGTGGCGGGGAGCCCGGAGAGGGCGAGGGCGGCAAGGACAAGACCGATTGCAGGAAATTTCATGACAACGCGGCCTTTCGCGAGGGGGCAACAAGGGGCCTTCAAGTCAATCTGAAGACCTGAATCAGCCGGCCGTTGGCCTTGGGGCCGAAGTCGGGCACGGGAATTTCGGGCGGGACAGGGTAGACCAGTGTGGCGACGAAGGAGGATTCGCGCAGCCACGCGTATTTCTTGCCCGGCACATTGAAGGTCGGCAGCAAGCGGAATTTGTCGTCGGTGTAGCGCGGTCCCTTGTTGTGGATGATGATCTGCACGCCGTCGTCGGTCCTGAGGCGGTAGAGCGCGTCGATGATCTGGACGCCGTCCGGCCGCGTGACGGGAAAATCGCCGCCGCCGGGCACGACAGTGCCCTTGATGCCGCGGCCATAGAATGTGCCGCCGACGATCGGCCAGAGCACATCGCGGTCGCCATCGGCCGAGGTCTGGTCAGAGGGATCGCCCATCTTTTCCGGTTCGGTGCAAAAGGGCAGAATGTTCATCACCCATTCGAGGCCGACAGGATCATAGATCTTCGGTGCCGGCCCTGCGGATGCGGGTGGCAGAGTTTCGGCATCGGCGCGGGTGGCGGCGGCGAGCGGGAGTGCAGCTCCGATCAGGCCGATGGCGCTGCGGCGGGAAAGAGTCATGACGGCGGGCCTTTCCGGATGAGATTGCGCAGGCCGCGTTACGCGTTGACGTCCGCGTAGTGGGACGGCGGCTGGATCACGTCCATCCGTTCGGTAAGAAGGGGGCGAAAGCTGGGCCTGCTCTTGAACACGGAGTACCAGCTGGCAGCCTGTTCGTGGAGTGACCAGTCGATGCCGCCGAGGTAATCGGCGACCGATATCTGCGCAGCGGCGGTGAGATCGGCAAGGCTCATGGTGGAGCCGGCCAGCCAGGGGCGGTTATCGATCAGGTAATCGATGTAATAGAGGTGATCGTTGGCGAGGCGCATCGCATCGCGCAGCACGCGGCTGTCTGGGGACTGGCGATACACTAGGCGCTTCTTCATGCGTTCTTCCAGCAAGGGCTGGGTGACGGCGGCAAAGAAGTTCTCATCGAACATCGCGACAAGGCGGCGGATTTCGGCGCGGCCGGCGGCGGTCCCGTTTATCATCGGCGCCTTGTCGACCGTTTCCTCAAAGTATTCGCAGATCGCGCGGCTGTCGGCGAGGGTGATCTGCTTCTCGGGGTTGTGCAGCACGGGGGTGCGCCCGGCGTGGTTCAGCATCTGGAACGCCTCGCGGTGCTCCCACGGGTTCTCGCGGATGAGTTCGTAGGGCACACCCTTTTCAGCAAGGAGCAGGCGCACTTTGCGGCTGAACGGGCACAGCGGGAATTGATAGATCTGCCACATGGTCCACCTGCATGTACGCCGGGGCGAGGCGAAGTCCAGTACGGGCACACGCGCGGGGCCACAAAATTCGGAGGATTGTTGGCGGGTTCCGCATCGGGCCTGCGCCTGCTAGGGGCGCGCGCATGCTGACAATTCAGGGCCTCACCGTGCGGCTGGGCGGGCGCACCATTCTCGACCGCGCCAGTGCGACAATCCAGCCGGGCTCCAAGGTGGGGCTGATCGGCCGCAATGGCGCGGGCAAATCCACGCTGATGAAAGCGATCATCGGCGAACTCGAACCCGACGAGGGCGGGATCGAGATGCCGAAGCGCATGCGGCTTGGCTATATCGCGCAGTCAGCACCTGCCGGCTCGGCGACGCCATTCGAGACGGTGCTGGCCGCCGATACCGAGCGCGCGGCGCTGATGGCAGAAGCCGAGACCTGTGAGGACCCGGACCGGCTGGGGGCGCTCTATGACCGGCTGATCGCGATCGATGCCTATACGGCGGACGCGCGGGCGGCGCGTATCCTGATCGGGCTGGGCTTCGACGAGGCGATGCAGGCAATGCCGCTCGACAGCTTCTCGGGCGGGTGGAAGATGCGCGTGGCGCTTGCCTCGCTGCTGTTTTCGGCGCCCGACCTTCTGCTGCTCGACGAACCTTCGAACCACCTCGATCTGGAAGCGACGCTGTGGCTGGAGAGCTTTCTGCAGAGCTATCCCGGCACCATCGTGGTGATCAGCCACGAGCGCGATCTGCTCAACAACGTGGTCGACACAATCCTCCACCTGCAGGGCGGCAAGATCGCGCTCTATGCCGGCGGCTATGACGCATTCGAGCGGCAGCGGGCCGAGCGAGCGGCGCAGATTGCCGCGGCGAGGGCCGCGCAGGATGCGCAGCGCAAGAAGCTGGCGGACTATGTGGCGCGCAATTCGGCGCGCGCCTCCACAGCCAAGCAGGCGCAGTCGCGCGCCAAGATGCTGGCGAAGATGCAACCCGTCACGGCGATGCTCGAAGACCCGTCGCTCAGCTTCGACTTCCCCGATCCGGAGGAGCTGCGTCCGCCGCTGATCACGCTCGATCTCGCGGCAACGGGCTATGTGGCGGAGAAGCCGATCCTCAGGCGGCTCAACCTGCGCATCGATCCCGACGATCGGATCGCGATGCTGGGGCGCAACGGCAACGGCAAGACGACGCTGGCGCGGCTGCTGGCGGGGCAGCTGGCGGCGAGCGAGGGGGGGATGACCGCCTCGGGCAAGCTCAAGATCGGCTATTTCACGCAGTATCAGGTGGAGGAACTCCCGGCGGATTCGAGCCCGCTGGAGCTGATGACTCGTGCCATGCCGGGCAAGACCCCGGCAGCGGTGCGTGCACAGCTGGGGCGCTTCGGGTTTTCAGGACCGCGCGCCGAATCGCAGACAGCGACGCTTTCGGGCGGGGAAAGGGCGCGGCTGGCGTTGGCACTGGTGACGCGCGATGCGCCGCACCTCCTGATCCTCGACGAACCGACCAACCACTTGGATGTCGATGCGCGCGAGGCGCTGGTGCAGGCACTCAACGATTATGCCGGCGCGGTTATCCTGATCAGCCACGATCGGCATATGGTGGAACTGACAGCTGACCGGCTGGTGCTCGTCGATGGCGGGACGGCGAAGGACTATCCGGGGAGCATCGAGGACTACATCGACTTTGTGCTTGGGCGGAACCAGCCCAAGGGCGATGCGGGCAAGGGTGGCTCCGGCGGCTCAAAGCCGAAGGGCGGCGCGAAGAACCGCGAGGAGATGAAGGCGCTGCAGAAGGCGGTGAGCGAGGCCGAAAGCGCAGTGGGCAAGGCCGAGGCGCGGCTGGCGGCGATCGATGCGGCGCTGGCGGGTTCAGGCAAGCCGGCGGCGGATCTGGCGGGGCTGAACATGGCCGAACTCGGGCGCCAACGGCGCGAGGTGGCGGATCAGCTGGCGGTGGCGGAAGCGCGCTGGATCGAAGCAGGAGAGGCGCTCGACGCCTTCATGAACTGAGAGAGGCCTGCATCGCAAGCTTGGCCTCGATGCCGTCCCACAGGCGCTGGAGGCGGGCGTTGACGTCGGTTGAGGCGGCGAAGGTACCGATGGGCGCGCGGCGGGCGGCGGTCTGCTCGATCTGGCTGCTCATCGGGATTACTGGCCAGCCCGCAGCAAAGCCGGTGTGGACCTCGCGGTGCAACTTGCGGCGGGGATCATACATCGAGAGCACCGGCAGGATCGGCGGGTGGCGCGGATGGTGCGTCAGGATCTCGGCCTGGATCATCGGCAGTGCGCGTGCCGAAAGCGGCGAGGGCGGCAGCGGCACGATGAGAAGATCGGCGGCGGCAAAGACCTGCTCGCTGATCTCGTTCAGCACTGGCGGGCAATCGACAATGATCCGCGCGTAATCCTCCGAAAGCAGCGTGGCAGTGCGGGCCATGCGCTTGCGCTTGCCGATGCGGGCGAGCGTGGCCGGGAGGCTGCGCATGCTCTCGTCCGCTTGCAGCACGGCAAGGCCGGGATAGCGGCTGGGCACGATGAGCTCGGCGGGTTTGCTGTCCTTGCGAAAGACCCCGGCGGCATTGCTTTCGCTACGGTCGGGAAGGCCGAGCAGCCAGCCGGCACCGCCCTGCGGATCAAGGTCCCACAGCAGCGTCGAATGGCCGGACTTCATGGCCGAGCGCCAGGCCATGTCGACCGCAAGGGTGGTTTTGCCGACCCCGCCCTTCACGCTGTAAACTGCGATGACCGCCATTGGTGCTTGTCGCCTCGTGCTTGCCTGAAGATCGCACCCAGTTTCCGGGATCGGCAAGCGAATGGCAACCCGCGGTTTGCGCCGGGTCCCGCAGCGGGACGCCGGGCCCGGCTACCGCAGCAGGCGCATTCTTTCGCGCAGGATATCGAGACCGATGCGTTCGACTTCGGTCTCGAGGCAATCGGCGTGGAGCAGCTTGGCAAGGCTGCGCTGTTTCTGCGCGATCAGATCGATTGCTTGCAGGCTGTCCATGTGCCGCATGGCCACGTCCATGTCGCCACAGAGCGAGGCGCCGAGCGTCTCGACTTCCTGCGCAAGTTCCTCGAGCACCAGCGCGATCTGGCGATGCGAGGCGGTGTTGGCGGGGGCCATTGGCACGGGTTCCTTGAGCAGCGGCGCGAAGGGAGGAGGGGTGGTCTGCGCGGGTCAGGCGGCAGCGGCGAGGTGGGCCCCGTCGCTGAGCGCGAAGAGGTTGAGCACCATGACCATCTTGTCCTCGATTGCGGCAAGACCCTCGAGGAACGGCACCACGCTGTCGTTGCCGACGCCAGGCGGCGGGGCCTGCAGCGTCTGATCGGGCACGGTGACGATGTCGCTGACCGAATCGACGATCCAGCCGCCGACCTGCTGGCCCAGCTGCGTCACGATGATCGCATGGCGCGGGGTCGGCTCCGTTGCGCGCCAGCCGAGGCGGGCAGCGAGATCGACCACCGGCAGCACGGTGCCGCGCAGGTTGACGACGCCCGCGACATAATGCGGCACGCGCGGCAGGCGGGTCGTCGGCGTCCAGGCGCGGATTTCGCGGATCGACATGATGTCGAGTCCGAAAACCTGGCCCTCGACCTCGAAAGTGATGAGTTCGCGGATCATCGTTGGGGTTCCTTGGGGGCTGTGAAGGTCAGTGCACCACCCGGCGCACGCATTGGGATCAGTGCGCCACCCGGCGCACGGCGGCGACGAGCTTGGCGGCATCGAAGGGCTTGACGATCCAGCCGGTCGCCCCAGCTTCACGGGCGCGGGCCTTCTTCTCGTCGGAGCTTTCGGTTGTGAGCACGAGGATCGGGCGGTCGCGGTGGCGGGTGCCCTCGCGCAGACGCTCGATCAGGCCGAAGCCATCGAGGCGCGGCATGTTGATATCGGTGATGACGACATCGACCTCGTTGAGCGCGAGCCAATCGAGCGCGGCAAGGCCGTCTTCGGCTTGCGCCACCTCGAAACCTTGCGTCGAGAGGGCATGATTCAGGAGAGCCCGCATGCTCGGGCTGTCGTCTACAGTCAGGATTCGGGTGGCTTGGGTCATGCTGGGGCTCGCTTGTTGGAATCAGAACAGTTCGACATCGCCGGACGCGCGTTCCGGACGAGTGGTGGGATTGACCGGCGGGGCGAGGCGATCCTCGACCGTGCGGCAGCGGATCTGGCCCGAGGCCGGGCGGAAATCGACGCGGCGGGCATTGGTGCCGCCAAGGTCCTCACGCATCAGCACGATCCCTTCGCGGCGGAGGAAGCCCTGCGCGAATTCGGCATTTGCCGTGCCGATCCGCATCATGTTGCGGTTGACGTTGGCCCCGCCATAGAGATGCGCGCGCAGCCGCGATTTGCGTGCGCCCATGCCAAGCATCTGGTTGACGAGCAGTTCCATGAGATAGACGCCGTAGTGCTCGTCGACCGCGTTGGTGCCGGCAAGACCGGCGGGAGGTTCGGCAAGCAGGAAGTGGTTCATGCCGCCGACACGCGCCTCGGGATCATAAAGGCACGAGGCGACGCAGCTGCCAAGCACGGTCGAGAACTCGATCTGCGGATCGCTGCTCACGAGCGCTTGTCCCTGCATGACGGTCACGCGTTCGATCGGGCGTTCAAGGGATCCGAGGATTCGGCGTTCGAACATCGGATCAGGCTGCCTTGCTGAAAGCGTGGCGGGCAATCGTGCCGATCGGCGCGACGACACCGGCAGCGCCGAGCGCGATGGCGGCGCGCGGCATGCCGAAGACAGTGCAGGTCGCCTCGTCCTGTGCGATGGTGCGCGCGCCGGACTGGGCGAGCGCGAGCAGCCCTTCCGCGCCATCAGTGCCCATGCCGGTGAGGAGGATGCCGACCGCACCCGCGCCGACCACTTCGGCGGCCGAGTGGAACAGCACGTCGACGCTGGGCAGATGGCCGGAAACGGGCTCGCCGCGGCGCAGACGCTGATAGAGATGACCGCTGCGGCCGCCGACCGAGAGGTGGCGATCATCGCCGGGCGCGATGTAGACATGGCCGTCAAGCAGCGGGAGATCTGGCTCTGCGATCACGATCCTTGGCGGGCAGGATTGATCGAGCGTGCGCGCGACCGCAGGAGCGAAACGCGCCGAGATGTGCTGGACGACCACCGTGGGCGGACAATCGGTGGGGAATCCGCCGAGCAGAACCTGCAATGCTTCCACGCCGCCAGTGGAGGAGCCGACGGCGATGAGGCGAGGGCGCTCGATCAGCGCCGGGCTGCGGGGCGCAGTGGACGTGCGCGGCGGCGTGGGGGTCGGCGGGGCCGGGCGGGTGACGAAGCGGACCTTGGAGGCATCGCGGACAAGATCGGCGAGCCTGCCTTCATCATCGAACGAATAGCCGTTCGCCCCTTCACCCTTGGCGTAGCAGCCGACTGCGCCGATCGCGAGCGCGCGTGCGGTGGTCTCTGCGCCTTCGTGGGTCGAGCCCGAGACAACGATGACCGGCGTGGGGCGCAGCGCCATGATCTTCTCGAGGAAGTCGAGCCCGTTCATGCCCGGCATCTCGACATCAAGCGTGACGACATCGGGATCGAGCTCGCGGATCATCTGGCGGCCTTCCGCCGCATTGGCAGCGGCGCCGACGACGACGATATCGTCCTCGCGCTCGAAGCGGTTCTGCAGAATGGCGCGCATCGTCGGTGAATCCTCGACGATCACGACGCGGATGGGCTTGCTCGTTCGGCTCATGCCTCGCTCCGACGGTAGATGGTGGGACCCGCGGTGGCGAGCAGCTGTAGGGCGGGGCCGGTCACGCGTTCGCTGTGGCCGACATAGAGCCAGCCGCCGGGCACAAGCGCCTCGGCAAAGCGCGCGACGAGCCGCTCCTTGGTGGGGTTGTCGAAATAGATCATCACGTTGCGGCAGAAGATCACATCGAACTTGCCCTGCATCGGCCAGGGGCCGTGGAGGTTGAGCGTGCGGAAGCGGGCGAGCGCGCGCACGCTGGGTGCGATCTCGGTTTCCTCGCCCGCGGGCACCGTCCAGGCGCGGGTGAGTGCATCGGGCACGGCCTTCAATTCCTCGGTGCGGTAGCGCGCAGCCTCTGCCTTGCGCAGTGCGTGGGCGGCGATGTCGCTGCCAAGCAGGCGCACGTCGGCGCGCGCGATGCGCTCGCCGGCCACGCGATCGGGACCGAGCAGGGTCATCAGCAGCGACCAGGTCTCCTCGCCGCTCGAACTGCCGGCCGACCACAGCCGCACCTTGCCGCCGCGCGCGAGCGTATCGACGAGGCCGGGGCGGACGTGGCTGGCGAAATGCTCGAAGTGATGCGCCTCGCGGTAGAAGAAAGTGTGGTTGGTGGTAAGCGCCATGATCGCGCGATTGCGCTCGGCGGCATCCTCGCGGATGCGCAGAATGTAGGAGCCGAAGGTGGCGCAGCCCGAATCGCGCACCAGCGGTGCAAGGCGCGAGTAGACCAGCATGGCCTTGCCTTCTGCCAGCACGATCCCCGCCTCACGGTGCGCGATCTCGCTCACCGCAGCGAAGTCAGCCGCGCTGTAGACGCCGGGGCTGATCCCGGGCAGTGTTTCGACATGGGCGAGCGCAGCGCTCATGCAGCCTCGGCGATCATCGGGCCGGCCAGTGCGCTGGGGCCCTGGCCGGAAAGGCTGCGCGCGACAAGGCTGTCGACATCGACGATAAGCGCGACCATGCCATCGCCGAGGATGGTAGCGCCTGAGACGCCTTCGACCGAGCGGTAGTGGGTATCGAGGCTCTTGATCACGACCTGGCGCTGATCGCAGATCGCATCGACAAGCAGCGCGGCGCGGCCGGCGCCTTCGGTCTCGACCACGATGAGCACGCCTTCGTGCGCCTGTTCGATCGCGCCCTGCGCGCCGACTGCGGCGTGGAGCGGCAGGACCGGAATGAACTTGCCGCGCACGTTGATCATCGCACGGTGCGCGCCGAGGCCCTGCACTTCGGCCTTGGTCGGGCGCAGGCTTTCGACGACATTGGCTAGCGGCACGACGAGCGTCTGATCACCCACGTTGACGACCATGCCGTCCGAAATGGCGAGGGTGAGCGGCAGGGTCAGCGTGAAGGTGGTGCCGCTGCCGGGCTCGCTGTCGATGGTGATCCGTCCGCCGAGTTCTTTCACGTTCTGGCGCACGACATCCATGCCGACGCCGCGGCCCGAGATGTTCGAGACCTGCTGCGCGGTGGAGAAGCCGGGCGCGAAGATGAGGTGGTCGATCTCTTCCTTCGAGAGCTGGGCGTCGGGGGCGATGAGGCCCTTTTCGACCGCTTTCGCAAAGACGCGCTCGCGGTTGATGCCCGCGCCATCGTCGGCGATGCGGATGAGAATGCGGCCCGAGCGGTGCTCGGCGGAGAGGGTCAGCGTGCCTTCTGCGGGCTTGCCGGCGGCGATGCGCGCCTCGGCGCTTTCGATGCCGTGGTCCACCGCGTTGCGGATAAGGTGGGTGAGCGGCTCGCCGAGGCGCTCGATAACGGTCTTGTCGAGCTCGGTGCTTTCACCCGAGACTTCGAGGCGGACATGCTTGCCGGTGGTGGCGGTGAGTTCGCGCAGGATGCGCGGCACACGGCTGAACACCGAGCCGATCGGCTGGGCGCGGATCGACATCGCCGATTCCTGGATGTCGCGGGTGAGCCCTTCGAGGATGGTGAGCTCTTCCTTTACCGCGAGGCCATCGCCCGCAAGGCGCTGCGCCATCATCGCCTGAGCGATGACGAGTTCGCCGACCGCATCGATCAGCTTGTCGAGCTTGCCGAGTTCGATGCGGATCGACTGGCCGAGCGCGGGGGGCGCGGGCGGGGCGGCGGCAGGTGCAGGCGCGGCGCCAGGCTGCACGGCGGCAACGGCTGGGGCGGGTGCAGCAGGCGCGGCACTCGCGCTGGGGGGCGCCGGCGGCGGGGCATGGCGCACCGCCGGCATCGGCGAGTCGGTGCCCGTGGCGAGGCCGCAATCATCGCCGACGAATTCGAAGATTTCCCGCGCGGCGCTTTCGCTGACATCGGCATCGAGCGCGAAAGTCCAGCCGAGATAGCCGGTGCCGGGATCGAGCGTATCGAGCGGGGGGACGGCGCCGCAATCGCATTCGATGCAACGCGCGCCGAGCGCGGCAAGCTCACGCAGGAGGAGCAAGGGTTCACCGCCGTTGCGCATGGCTCCGGCGTGGGGGCGGACCTTGAGCAGCCAGGCAGGGGCGGGAGCCGGTGCAGGGGGGGCTGCGGGGGCTTCCATCGCGCCGGTGATGTCGTCGAGCATAGCGTCGAGATCGAAGGGATCTTCACGATCTTCACTCGTATCGACACTGGAAGAAGTGACGGATGGTGTTGAAATAAAAGAGGAAACTTCGGATACTGGCGCAGCGGCCGCATTGGCCGCCTGGGCGGCCGTCAGTTCGGCGAGGAGGCCAACGTCATCGGGCACATCGCAGAGGCCGCGCGCGGCGCCGACGTGGTCGCTCAGCGTATCGAGCGCACGCAGGAGCAAGTCGACGAGGGGTTCGGTAACCGGCACCGCGCCTTCGCGCACGTCGGAGAGCAGGGTCTCGAACGTGTGGGTAAAGGCCTGCAGCGCGACATAGCCGAAAGCACCCGCGCCCCCCTTGATCGAGTGGACCGCGCGGAACACCGCGTTGACGGTATCGCTGTCCTGTGTGCCGGCCTTGCAGGCGGCGAGGCCGCTTTCCGCCGCCGCCAGCGATTCCTCGCACTCGGCGAAGAAGATGGCCTGGATTTCCTCGGCGTTCATGCAGCGCCTCCGCCATGAACTGCACCGTCGAAGAGTTCCGCCTCGAGGCCAAGCTGGCGGGCGGTTTCGCGCAAGTGGTCGGACGGCTCGATAACGGCACCATCGCTGGTGCGGCGTGCGCTGACGAGGAGCTGGAGCATGGCCTGCCCGATCTGGGTGCAATCGCGCGCGTTGATATGGAGCGCGCCCGAACCGAGCCCGGCCACCATTTCAGGCAGCAGGGCCTCGGCTGCGGCGCGGTCGCACCGGGGGGGCAGGGTGATCGTCGGCATGGATGCGGCTTCCCTCGCTGGCCTCGCAGATGGAGGCACGCTTTCCCCGCTGGCTTAGGGGGGAAGCGGCAAAGGTCGCCTTGCCTCGGGCTTACGGTGAGATACTTAACGGCGTGAGGAGGAATTGCAGGGAGGCGGGCGCGTATCACGCGCTCTACAGCGCCCGACATGCGGCGCGCCAACAGGAAGGTAAGCCTCCCCATGCACGAAGCCCGGGTCCTCGTGGTCGATGATTCCGCCGCGATGCGCGCGCTGTTTTCCGATATTCTCGACGAGGCGAAGAACGTCCGCGTCGTCGGTGTTGCGGCCAATGCCGGCGCCGCGCGCGAACAGATCGCCGAATTGAAGCCCAACGTCATCACGCTCGACGTGGAGATGCCGGGCATGAGCGGGATCGAGTTCCTCGCCGAGATCATGGAAACCAATCCGCTGCCGGTGGTCATGCTCTCCAGCCTCACGCAGGCGGGGACCGAAACCTCCTTGAAGGCCTATGAACTGGGCGCGGTGGAGTGCTTCCCCAAGCCGCTCAAGGCAACGCCCGAGCAGTTCAGCAAGACGGTGGGCAAGCTCGGCAAGATCGTGCTCGCCGCCGCGAACAGCAACGTGCACGACCGCAAGGCGCGCAGCGACGCCAAGAATACCGCCGACGTGCCCTTTGCGTGGAATGGCCATATTGCGGCGTTCAGCGCCTCGATGGGCGGGATCGACGCGCTGACTTCGATCCTTTCGCAGTTTCCCGCCAATTGCCCGCCGACTGTTGTGTGCCTGCAGGCCGAGCCGATGGTGGTCGAGACCTTCATCAAACGGCTCGATACCGATCTCAAGTGCAACGTGCGCGCGGCCAAGGACGGCGCGAACCTGGCGCAGGGGACGATCCACATCGCCGCTGATCCCGATCGCCACGTGGTGGTGGAGCCGGGCCAGCCGGCGCGCATCCGCCTGATGGAGCGCGATCCGGTGGACGGCGCGCGGCCTTCGGCCAACCTCCTGTTCGGCTCGATCGCGCGCGGTGCGGTTCCCGCTGTGGGCGCGGTGCTGACCGGCATGGGCACCGACGGTGCGCGCGGCCTCAGGCTGATGCGCGATGCCGGGCAGGATACCCTTGTGCAGGACCGCGCGACGGCGATGGTCGCCGAAGCCCCTACCGCCGCCATCGAAGCCGGCGCCGCTGCGCGCGAAGTGGGCCTGAGCGAGCTTGGCGCTGCCGTGCTCAAGGCCTGCGCCATCGGCTGAACCTGGTGATTGCCAGAGATTACCCCTGAGGCGTTGCCCCCCGAAACGCCCGCTCCTTGCCCGGAACCGCAGCCTTGCGGTTCCGGGCTTTCTTTTGGCGCGGCCGGGCTAGAGCACTTTCCCACCAATCGCGGTGAGCCAGCCTGGTCGGAAAGTGCTCTTGGACAAAAGTCTGCCGAAGGGTCTCTGCGCTGTGCGCCTGGTAAACCGGATTTCTTGCCGGCCCACCGTGTTGAGCTTTACCGGTAACCCGATCTTAACGGCTTTGGCAGCGATCTGGGCATCAGGAGAATGCCCCGACCATGCCGATCCCTGCCCATTTTGAAGACCTGCCGATCGATCCGCTGCGCCCCCGCGCGGCGCGGCGCCAGTTGCGCCTGGAATCCGCAGGGGCCACCGCTTCGGGCGAGACCGCGCGGGTACTGATCCACAACATTTCCGCGACCGGACTGCTCATCGAAAGCCCCGCTGTGCTGGCGCAGGATGAACGAATCGAGCTGGCCTTGCCCGAGGTCGGCACGGTCTCGGCACTTGTCGTATGGATGAGCGAGAGCTTCTACGGATGCCGGTTCGAGACCCCGCTTCCGACAAGTGCCCTGAGCACGCTCGAACTCTATGCAAGAGTGATCGCCCCATCCGCGCCGGCGCCCGCCGAGGCGGCCGATACCCTGCCGGTCCGCATCGCGCGGCTGCGCAAGGAACAGGGGCTGACGCTCGAGGCGCTGGCTGCGCTGGTGAACGTGAGCAAGCCGACTGTCTGGGCGTGGGAGCAGGGCAAAAGCCGTCCGACGCCTGAGCGAGTCGCTGCGCTTGCCCGGCTCCTCGGGGTGGCCGAGGACGAACTCCTGACCGGGCGCGACGGCACGGCGCTGGCGCAAGCGCTGGGCCAGGCGCGCGCGGTTGTGGCCGAGGCGTTCGGTGTCGATCCAGCGCGGGTGAAAGTGTCGATCGAGCTCTAGAACACTTTCCGACCAATTACGGTGAGCCAGATTGATCGGAAAGTGCTCCAGTCCAAAAAGGTAGGCCGCGACTCGCTTTAGCCCGAATTAACCACTTTTCATCGTGCCGATTCGCCGTTATCTATTTGAATTAACGGCCAAAAATTAGTCTTGTTAGCTAACTTGCCTAACTTTGGCCGCCCGGCTCGCGAGGGGGCAGGGCATGGTAAATGGCGATCGTTTCGTCCGGGTGCGGCAAGCATAGGTTGGCGGCATTTCCGGGCGTGCGATCCTGACGGGGCAAGGGACGCATGCGGGCCGAATTCACAACACGCGAACGACTTGCAGCGTATGGTCTGCTCGCCGATCATTCCACCGACATCATCCTCAAGACCGACCGCCGCGGCTTCGTGCTGGCTGCCTCGCCGGCGCTCAAGCAGCTGGGCCTAGCCCTTCCAGCAATGCTGATCGGGCCGCATTTGCGCGATATTGCGCACCCCGATTACCGCGATCTGATCGAGAGCAAACACCGCTGCGCGGTGGCCGGCCAGAGCAGTGACGACTGGCTCGATCTGCGCACCGCCCAAGAGGGGCGCCAGGGACAGTGGTTCGAGTTTCAGGTCCGGCCGATGGCCGACCATGGCGGCCGGATCGACGGCGCGCTGGTGGTGATGCGCTGCATCGCGCGGCGCAAATCGCTGGAGGAGCGCCTGTTTGCCGCCGAGTTCACCGATCCGCTTACGCGGTTGACCAACCGCATCGCCTTCGTGGCCATGCTCGACCATCTCGTCACCAGATCGCATCCGGCCGCGCTCGCGCTGTTCGATATCGATCACTTCATGCGGCTCAACATGCGCTTTGGGCAGAATGCCGGGGATGACCTGCTGATCGCCTTTGCCGGGCTGCTGCGCGCGATGACCCGCAGCGCCGACATCATCTCGCGCGTGGGCGGAGAGCGTTTTGCGGTGATCATGCCTGCGGTTGCGCCTGAGGTCGCCGCGGCGGCCTGCGCACCGGTCGTCGAGACCTTTGCCGAAGCCGGGCGAGCGGCGCTGGGCGGCAACTTCGCCGTTTCGACAAGCGTCGGCGTGGCCGAGATCACCCTCTCGGCCGACCACACCGTCAGGCAGGCCGAGCTGGCGCTGTTTCTGGCCAAGGCCAAGGGGCGCTCGCGGATCGAGACGGCGCGCTAGGTAATCAGCAAACCGCGTTCAGATCGAGCCGAGGATGCCGTCCGCCGTGCCGACGTGCCGCCCGGTCTCGACCCGTTCTGAATAGCGATCGACCAGCTGTTCGGCATGGGGGCGCAGCAGGACGGTGAACCGCACCAGTTCCTCAATCACGTCGACGATGCGGTCGTAGTAGGCCGAAGGCTTCATGCGGCCTGTTGCGTCGAACTCCTCGTAGGCTTTGGCCACGCTCGACTGGTTGGGGATGGTGAACATGCGCATCCACCTGCCGAGTATGCGCAAGGTGTTGACCGAATTGAACGACTGCGAACCCGCGCAGACCTGCATCACCGCCAGCGTGCGGCCCTGGGTGGGGCGCAGGCCTTTGTAGGCAAGGGGCAGGTGGTCGATCTGGGCTTTCATGATCCCGGTGATCTGGCCGTGCCGTTCGGGGCTGCACCAGACCTGTCCCTCCGACCACAGCGAATGCTCGCGCAGTTCGTGGACGGCAGGGTGATCATCGCCCGCGACCTGATCGGGCAGCGGGAGGTCCGATGGGTCGAAGATCCGCGTCTCACAACCGAAAAGCTGGAGCAGCCGGGCCGCCTCTTCGACCGAATGGCGCGAGAACGAGCGTTCGCGCAGCGAGCCGTAGAGCAGCAGGATTCGCGGTGGCGGATCGAACGCGCCGAGGCCGAGGGCGGGCTGGCGATGCAGGTATTCCGGCTTCAGCGCGGGGAAATGGTGCGGATCGGTGAGCGTCCGCAGCCGCGTGTGCGGGCCGCCGCTCATGCCTCCGCCCCGTCTGCCGCGAACACGACCTGCCCGGCCAGCAGCGCCGCAAGCGCGCCGACGAGCTGCGCGGCAATGAAGGCGGGCACATCGGCCGGGGCGATGCCGGCAAAGGTATCGGTCAGCGCGCGGGCGAGGGTGATGGCGGGATTGGCGAAGCTGGTCGAGGAGGTAAACCAGTAGGCCGCGACGATATAGAGCGCGACCGCTGCCGGCACGCCGTGTGGCCGGTGGCGCAGCGTGCCGAGGATCACGAAGACGAGGCCGAAGGTGGCGATGAACTCGCCAGCCCACTGGCCGGGGCCAGTGCGCACCTTGGTCGAAAGTTCGAGAATGGGGCGCGCGAACATCAGATGCGCGGCCCAGACGCCGGGAAGGCCGCCGGCGAACTGGCCGGCGATCAGCCGCAGTGCAGTGCCTGAGGTGAGATCGCCGCGCAGGCGGAACACCAGTGTCACCGCCGGGTTGAAGTGCGCGCCCGATAGCGGACCGAGCATGCCGATCAGCACGTAGAGCATCGCGCCGGTCGCGATCGTGTTGCCGAACAGCGCCACGGCGACATTCCCGCCGGCGAGCTGTTCGGCCATGATGCCGGAGCCGATCACCGTGCAGAACAGGAAGAAGCTGCCGATCGCCTCGGCCCAGAAATCGCGGTTCATGCCGCGCCGTCCATGCGGCCGATTTCGGAGAGCAGGTCCTGCAGGGCAGCCGGCGGCATCCTCTCGAACGGCGCGGCCAGCAGCGCCCGCACCCTGAGGACGAGCGCCTGCCAGGTCGCCTCGAAAGCGGCATCGACGGCTTCGTCCCCTCCCTCGACATCGGCAGGATCGGGCAGGCCCCAATGGCCCTTGACCGGCGCGCCGATAAACACCGGGCAGGCTTCCTGCGCCGCATTGCCGCAAACAGTGATCGCGATATCGATGCGCGGTGCGCCCGCGGCGGTAAACTCGTTCCAGCTCTTCGACCGGAAGGGCGTGGTATCGATCCCACGGCGCCCCAGCAGCCGGAGTGCGCCCGGATGTGGCACGCCCTTGGGCTTGCTCCCCGCGCTGTAGGCGCGGAGGCGACCTTCGCCGAGTTTCGCCAGAATGGCTTCGCCCAGGATCGAGCGCGCCGAATTGCCAGTGCACAGCACCAGCACGCCCGGCAGTGTATCGGTCATACAATTTCCCCCTGTTTGCAATCAGTTGTCGGCACAATCGCATGCCAGTGCGATGGCCTTGAGCGGCGCGCAGATTTCCGACGATCCCGCGCAGCAGTCTTCCATCAGGAACTGCAACAGCGCAGTCATCTGCCCGTAGCGCACTGAGTAGATCACCGATTTGCCCGCCCGCCTGCTCTCGATCAGCCCGGCATGGCTGAGGATGGCAAGATTGGTGGAGAGCGTGTTGGGCGGTACGTCGAGCTGCCGCGCGAGCTCGCCTGCGGCCATGCCGTGCGACCCCGCGCGCACCAGGAGACGAAAGGCCTTGAGGCGTCCTTCATGGGCAAGCGACGAGAGACCGGCGACGGCAAGCTTCATTTCCATAGTTCTGCGATATTCGAAATGAGCAGGCGGGTAAAGCTCTGCGATGCCGGTTCTGGCCCTGCCCGACGCCGGGAGAGCGGCGCATCCGCATTATTTATCATTGCCACCACCTCTGCCCTATCGCGCCGTCCCGCAGAAATCCGTGGCCTTCGGTCCGGCGGCATAAAGGGCAGAGGATACTCGGGGAAACAGCGCTCGACAGGGTGGGTCCGATGTGGTGTCTTTGTTTCAGCGACTCGTAAGCGGTTGTGTGCGTTGGGGGAATTTCGTCATGGGACGGGCGGCGAGGGTTGCGATGCCGGCAATTGACCGGCGGGGATTAGAGCGGCTGGAGACGCATTTCGTCTCGCCCGAAGTTTATCGCCGCGACGATGTGGCCGTGCGGCAGGCGCGGCTTGCCGCAGTCGTGGCTCAGCAGATCATCCCGCAGCTGCTGCGACTTCACAGTGAAGTTCTACCCGAGGCTCCGCCGGTGGAGCTGGTGGTCGAGGCGCTGGCGCCGAGCAGCTCCGATATCTCGGGCCTTGCGCATATTGTGCTGGGGAGCGACCTCGAGGCGGCGGTGTCCTACGTGCTGGTGCTGCGTGATCGCGGGCTTTCGATGGAGACGCTGTTCGTCGAACTGCTCGAGCCGGCGGCGCGCTATCTGGGCCAGCTGTGGGACCGCGACGAGTGCGATTTCATCGACGTGACCTTGGGCGTGGCGCGGCTGCAGAAGCTGCTGGCGACATTCAACGGATCGCATCTGCTGCCCGAGCTCGACAGTCGGCGTCAGGTGCTGATGGCGATGACACCGGGGGACCAGCACTCGTTCGGCGCGAGCATGGTACGGCGTTTTCTGGAAGGCGCGGGCTGGGAAGTCGAATCCGCCTTTGATCGCAGTGCTACGGAGATCGCCAAGGCAGCAAGCGCACAGTGGTATGCCGTGGCGGGGCTGACAGTCGGTTCGGAGCGCTCGCTCCCCGCGCTGGAAGAGACGATCCGGCTGATCCGGCGCGAATCGCGCAACCAGATGATCGGCGTGATGGTTGGCGGCCCGGTGTTTACTGCCAATCCGGCGCTCGCGCTGGAAGTGGGCGCGGACGGCACCGCAGCCAATGCGCCAACGGCCGTGCTGATGGCGCAGAAGCTGTTTGACGAAATGGTGCTCAAGACAGCGAACTGACCGCGCCAGCCTGCGAGCGCACTTGATGCACACGCCGTAAGCGCCTGCTTATTCCCCTGCTCCTAAGCGCCGCGCCAATGGCGTGCCGGTGGCTGCCGGCCCACCTCGAGGTCTCCAACCACGCGTAGGAGACTATCATGATCACGAAGGCATTTGTTCTGGGTTCAGCTCTGGCGGCAGGGCTTGCCGTGCCTTTGGCCGCGGCGCCGGTCCGCACGGAGGCGCCCGAGCGGGCCGATCACACGCGGCATCCGCACGTCAAGCGCGGCACGCCGCCTTGCAAGGAGCACGACAGCGAGGCGCGCGAGATGTCGGGCAAGCGCGGCAAGCCGCACGGGGACAGCCGTGAAGCAGGAGAGGAGCGCAGCGATGACTGACGCACCCATTCGTCGCCGCTGGGATCCGCTGGTCAAGCTAACCCACTGGTCCGTCGCGTTCGCCCTGCTCGCCAATGCGCTGTTCACCGAAGGCGGCTCGTCGGCGCATGTCTGGATCGGCTATGCGCTGGCCGGCATTCTGGCGCTGCGCCTGCTGTGGGGGCTGGTCGGCCCTGAAGAGGCACGGTTTCGTGCGTTCCCGCCCAGCCCAGCACGCGCCGTCGCTCATGTGCGGGAGATCGCAGCCGGGAAAACGACTGCGCATCGCTCGCACAATCCGCTGGGTGCGCTGATGGTCTATGCCATCTGGGGCACGATGCTGGTGATCATCGGCACTGGCATAGGCATGGCGGGTCTGCCTTCAGGCTATGGGGCTGATGAGCGTCCGGCCATCGCCGCAGGCATGCAGGCGGGCGAGGAAAGCGGTGAGGCGGCAGATGGCGAGCGCGAGGAAGGCCCTCTCACGGAAGTACACGAAGCGGCGGCCAATCTGCTTTATGCACTGATCCTGCTCCATATCGGCGGGGTCGTGTTCGAGAGCCGCAGACAGCGCCGCAACCTTGCGCTGGCCATGCTTCCGGGTGGCCGTTAGGCTCCGGCCATGGTTTCGGAACGCAAGGAGCGACTGCATCGCAAGGCCGCCATGATGGCCATCGTGGTGGCCTTGCAGGCGCTGGCGGCGGGCCTGTTTCTGATCGACTTCATGGCCGATGTGGCCAGCGAAGGCTGGACCGGGCATTTGATCGCCGAAGGCGCCGCCGCCACTGCGCTGGTGGTGGCGGTAATCGTCGGTGCGGTGCAAGTGCGCGACCTAATCGAGCAGGCCCGGCAGGACAATCTGGCCGTTGCCCTGGCGCGGCGGGTGGTTGCCGACCTCATCCGGCTGCGGTTTGCCGAATGGCGTCTCACCGCAGCCGAGGCCGATGTCGCGCTTTTCGCGATCAAGGGCGCAGACGTCGCCGAGATCGCCCGCCTGCGCGGCGCAGCCGAAGGCACGGTGCGCGCGCAGCTTACCCGGATCTATGCCAAGGCGGGAGTAAGCAGCCATTCCGCGCTGGTCGCGCAGTTTCTCGAAGATCTGATCGATCCTGATCTGGCGGTGGCCGGCGCCGCCGTTTCGGCGGGCCCAGCCTGAATCAGCCGGCTGCCGTACCGAGCATCGCCTCGCGGATATCGAGAAGGTCGGTGCGGATCGTTTCCAGCTGGGGCGCATCGAACCGCAGCGCGTTATCGAGGATGGTGCGCCGCGCGGCCTGGTAGAGCTGGAGCAGCGGCTGGCTGACCGGGTTTGCGGTATCGACCCCGAGTTCAAGCGCGGTGATCGCGGCGACAGCGCGGGTGAGCGCGGCGCTCTTCGCCGAATTATCCCCGTGCGCCTGTGCGTAGATCGCGCGCCCGAGCGAGCCGGCAGCCTGTTCGAGGCAGAGCGCGACAAGCTGGAGCGAGCTGGCGCCCTTGACGCGCGCATCGAAATCGACGCGGCGGTAGGTCTCTCCGGGATCCTTGCGCAAAAGCATCAGTTGTTCTTCCCGTTCCAGGCGTCGATCTGGGCCTGCAGGAAGGACAGCGTCGATTTCGAGCCGGTGATGTTAGTATCGAGCTTTGCGAAGCGCGAGACGAGGCGCTGGCGCAGATCTTCCTGCTTGGTTTCCATTGTGGTCTTCTGCGTGCCGAGCGTGGTCTGCAGCTTGGTAAGCCGCGCGATCGTGCCGCCGAGCGAGGAGGGATCGCTGCTCGAACCGACGGTGCGGGCGAGCTTGTCGAAAGTTGCGTAGACGCCGTAGAGCCCGGTGGTGAACATTGCACCCGTCCCGATGGGATCACGCTTCAAGGTGGCGGCGAGGCGCGTGGTATCGAGCGTGAAGGTGCCATCACGATTGGTCTTGAGACCAAGATCGGCAAGCGTGGTCGGGGCGCCGGTGGCATTGGCCGGCATGACCTGCGCGCTGGCCAGCGTGGTCAGCTGGCGGCGCAGCATGCGCGCACCGGGATCGTTGCTGAGTGCGCCGGTGGTGGGATCGGTATCCTTGTTGAGCTCAGCGACCATCTCGTTGAGCGCGGACGTCAGGTCCTGCATCGCACTGGTAATGGCGCTGCCCGGATCGCTGTAGCTGATCGTGGTCGGATTGCCGGGATTGGTGCCGGTGAGCTTCAGCGAAAGGCCGGGGGCGGCATCGGTGACGGTGTTGGTTGCCGACGTACGCGCGACGCCATCGAGCAGGAACGCGGCATCGGTTGCGGGCGTCTTGAGGCGGCTGGCATCGCCCGACGGGGCCCAGGCGAGTGCGGCGAGACCGGGTTCGGTCGGGCTTTCGGTGGCTTCAAGGACGAAGCCGTTCGCCGCGCCATCCTGCCCCTTCAGCACAAGCTGCGCACCGCTGGTGCCGGTGGCGACATAGGCGGTGATGCCCGCGCCGCTGCCGTTGATCGCGGCGGCCACGGTATCGAGCGTGGCGCCGGTCGGGATGGTGATATCGACTGCGGCGCGCGCTGCATCTGCGGTGAAAGTGCCGCCGCTGACGGTGCCGAAGCGCAGGGTGAGCGTTCCGGCGCCAACCGGCGTCGTGCTGGAAGCGACGGGGGGCGTGACGAGGGTTTGCGCCTTGGCGAGCGAGGTCACTTCAAGCGTGGTGGTGCCGCGCCCGGTGGCCGCACCCTTGCTGACCTGCGCGACGGCGCTGTTCGCGATCTGCGGCGTGGCAGCAAGATCGCCGGTGCGCACCCGGTCCCCCAGCGAGGAGGCGAGGCTTGTGATCATGCCCCTGAGCGTCGAGGCCGAGGAGATCTGTGAGGTGATCTTGTCGGTCTTCGCGGTGATCTGATCGAGCCGCGCGGCATATTGCGCGGCTGCCAGCTGCTCGGCCAGCTGCGACATGTTGATTCCGCTGCCCGCGCCGAGCGTGGACACCAGATTGGCGGTGGCCGAAGTCGAGGAGGTGGCGGAGGTGGTAGCCATGCTTTCCAGAACGGCGGATTCTCAGCGGGGTTAAGCCGCTGGCGTGCGGGATTCCGGGCGGCCTTCGGGGTCGAAGCGCAGCTCGAGCGGGACATCGACGTGGGGCTGCGGTGGGGCATCGCCGCGCTTCAGCGCGAGGACGAATGCAAGCACCGCGGCGACGGCGGCGTAGAGCTCCTCGCGGATCATCTGGTTCTCGCGCGTGGTGAAGTAGACCGAGCGGGCGAGGGCCGGAGAAGACAGCGTAGGGACGGCCATTTCGGCGGCCATCTCGCGCATCGCGAGCGCCTTTTCGCCGCGGCCCTTGGCAAGCACGACAGGGGCGGGGGCCTTCTCCGGATCGTAGGCGAGTGCGACGCTGAAGTGCGTGGGGTTGGTGATGACGAACTGGGCTTCCTTCATCGCCTTGGCGAGGCCGCCCATGGCGATCTGGCGCTGGCGCTGGCGGATCGCGGCCTTGCGTTCGGGCGAGCCTTCGCTCTCCTTGTTCTCGTCCTTGAGGTCCTGGAGGGACATCCTGAGGCGCATCATGCGGCGCAGCCACTGGACGGGATAATCGGCGAGCGCGATCACGACGAGGCCGCCGCCGAGCGCGTAGAGCAGGGCGAGGAGCGCGTCCCAGCCATAGGCGAGCTGGCCGCGCAGCTCCCCGCCACCGAGGCCGACGATCGCGGGAAGGCGGCCCTTGATCCAGACATAAGCGATGGCGCCGAGGAGCGCGAGCTTGGCGAGTCCCTTGGCGAGTTCGATCCAGCCTTGCGGGCCGAACATGCGTTTGAGGCCAGAAAGCGGATTGAGGCGCGAGGCCTTGGGCGCAAGGTTGCCGCCGACCCAGCGGCCTTCGCCGAGGCCCAATTGCGAGACGAGCGCGGCGAGCATGAGGAGTGCGCCGAGGCTGAGCACAGGGGGCAGCGCGGCGAGCAGCGCGGCGCGGATCGGGGCGGCTGGATCGAACTGTTCGATTGCGGTGCGGTCCCACACGAGGCCGCTGCGCGCGGTGCGGCCGAGGCTGTCGAGCAGCCAGGGCCCCGCGAACTGCAGCCACGCCGCCCCGCCGAGGACGCTCACGGCGATGCCGAGTTCGCGCGGGCGCAGGACGTCGCCGTTCTTGGCGGCGTCGGTGCGGCGCTTCTCGGTGGGAGCGAAGGTCTTCTCGCCCGGAGTCTCTTCAGCCATGGGTTGTCTCTTCAGCCATGGGGTGTCTCTTCAGCCATGTTTCGGGCTGATCAGTTGTGCGGCCTGGGCGATGGCCGTGAGCGAGAGGTCGCCGAGTTTGTCGGTCAGCAGGGGCGCGGTGAGGATCAGCGCAGCGATCCCGGCGAGGACACCGGCGGGCAGGCCCAGCGCGAAGAGATTGAGGCTGGGCGCGGAGCGGCTGATCACGCCGGTCATCACCTGCACGAGCAGCAGGAGGAGCGTGACGGGGAGCGCGATGGCGATTGCGGCGGTCAGCATCTGCGCGCCGAAGCCGGCGACCAGCATCATGCGTTC
Organism: Novosphingobium sp.; assembly: GCF_027489515.1. Lineage (GTDB taxonomy): Bacteria > Pseudomonadota > Alphaproteobacteria > Sphingomonadales > Sphingomonadaceae > Novosphingobium. The sequence continues at coordinate 81,077 of NZ_JAIXZS010000073.1, forward strand.
GGGCGTGAACCACGCGGCACCCGGCGGGAACGTCTCGTAGCTCTGCACGATCAGTGCGAACCACGTGAGGTGCGCGCCGAGGCCAAGGAACAGCACGGTGAGCAGCACCGAGAAGTACTGGCCCAGCACAGGCGAATGCGCGCCGCTGACGGGATCGGCCGTGGAGGCGATGCTCATCCCCATCGAGCCGCCGATGACTTCGGCCGCAATCAGCGGGGCGGAGAAGCTCCATTGCAGCACGAAGCCCAGCGAGAGGCCAATGAGGATTTCCTGCGCGGTGATGAGGAGGCCCGAGAGCGTGAACAGCGCAGGGGGGGCGGCGACAGGCGTCCAGGCGCAAACGAGGACCGCGACGGCGCCGGCAAGGCTGACGCGCAGCTGCATCGGCACGGAGTTCGCGCCGAACAGCGGGGCCGCGAGCAATGCGGCGCCGATGCGGGTCATGACGAAGATCATGCGCCAGAATTCCGCTTCCAGCGCGCCGAAGCCGAAGTGGAGCGCGATCATGCTCCTGCGCTCACTTTCCGGTCTGCGCGATCTGGGCGAAGATCTCGACGAGGAAATCGCCGATCAGGCCCATCATCGCGCCGCCCAGCAGCACCAGCACGAGCGCGATGGCGGCAAGCTTGGGGACGAACGTGAGCGTCTGTTCGTTGATCGAGGTGGCGGCCTGGACCACGCCGACGACGAGGCCGACGGCAAGGCTGGCGAGCAGCACTGGCGCGGCGACCAGCGCGGTGACCCAGAGCATGCGGTCAGCCAGAGCGAGGAGGGCAGCGGTGTCGTTCATTGCGCGCTACCCGAAGCTTGCCGCAAGGCTGCCCATGAGGAGGGCCCAGCCATCGACGAGGACGAAGAGCAGGAGCTTGAACGGCAGGGACACGATGGTGGGGGACATCATCATCATGCCGAGGCTCATGAGCACCGAGGAGACGACGAGATCGATCACGAGAAACGGCAGGAACAGCATGAAGCCGATCTGGAATGCGGTCTTGAGTTCGCTCGTCACGAAAGCGGGGAGGAGGATCGAGAAGGGGACGTCCGCCGTCCGCGCGAACTTGGGCGCCTTGGCCATGGTGGCGAACATCTGGAGATCGTGCTCACGCGTCTGGCGGATCATGAAGCCGTGGAATTCGGTGCCGGCGGCGGCGATGGCCTGCTCGGCGTTGATCGTGCCGGCGGAATAGGGCGCGATGGCGTTGGCGTTCACCTTGTCGAGCGTGGGGGCCATGATGAACAGCGAAAGGAACAGCGAAAGGCCGATCAGCACCTGATTGGGCGGCGACTGCTGGAGGCCCAGCGCCTGCCTGAGGATCGCGAGGACGACGAGGATGCGGGTGAAGCTCGTCATCATCAGTACGAGACTGGGAAGGATCGTGAGCAGCCCCATGATAAGGAGCAGCTGGAGCGAAAGCGACAGCGAGCCGTTCGACTGCGCGCCCGCGATCTGGCCGAAGGCGCGGTCGAGCGCGCCGGGGATGGCGGTGCCGGTCGGAGCCGCGACGGGCTGGGCTGCGGCGGCCACATCGGCGGCATGCGCGGGAAGCGCGAGGCCGATCACGAGGACGCTGACGAAGAGGAGGAGATGTTTGATCTTCACCGCATCAATCCCCGTTGCCAGTTACCGCGCCGGTGCGCGCGGGCACTTCGGCGAGGCGGACGAGGCCCTGGCGCGAGGCCGAGACAAGGATCTCGCGGCCCCGGAATTCGAGCACGGCGATGCGCTGGCCCGGGCCGAGCCACTGGGTTTCGATGATCTTCACACTGCGCTGCCCGCCGGTGGGGCTGAAGCGCTGCTCCATGCGGCGCGCGAACTTGAGACTGACCCAGGCGAGCCCGGCGATCAGCGGCAGCACGACCGCGAGCTTGAGCAGATACCAGAGCATCAGGCCTGACCCTCCTGCCCGACCAGCTCGACGATGCGCAGGCCGAAGCGCTCGCCCTGCGCGACGACTTCGCCGCGTGCGATGAGCTTGCCGTTGACCATGACGTCGAGCAGCTCGTCGGTCAGCCGGTCGAGCGTGACGACGCTTTCCTCGGTGAGCGAGAGCACGTCCTTGAGCTTCATTTCGGTGCGGCCGAGCTCGACAGTGAGGCGCACGTCGACGTCCTTGAGGAATTCGAGGCCGCGGGTCTGGAAGGTCATTGGGGCATCCTGCGATGGGCCGCCGGGTCAGGCGAGCTGGGTGAGTTGAAGGGCGACGCGGTCGTCCACCGCGCCGATGGTGCCGTGGCCGACGAGCGCCTCGCCGATGCGCAAGGGAACGTTGCGGGCGACCGGGACAGCAAGGACCTGGCCGACTTCGAGCGCGGAGAGCGTGGCGAGCGGCAGCGCCACGTCGACCAGCACGGCGCGCAAGGTGAGCGGCATGTCGGCGAATGGGGCATCGAGCGGACTGGCGGGCGCGGCGGTTTGCACGGCACGCGGTGCCGGGCGCGCAGCGCCGGTGAGATCGGCAAGCGCGTGCATGGGAAAGCCGAGGCGCAGCGACCAGGGCGGCCGCGCGCCTTCACGGATCGCGAAGGTGAGCACGGCAAGCGGCGTGCTTTCGGGCAGCGCGGCGAGTTCGGCCATGCTGGCGGCGCGGCGCATTGGCTGCACGCCGCCCTCAAGCCCGAGCGTGGCGGCCAGCGGGGCGGCGATCAGCGTCTCGATCCGCTGCACCATGAGTTCGGCGGAGAGCGGGAGCTCGCGCGGGAGCGGGGAGGGTGCCTCGCCGGGACCGCCGAACGCCCGGTCGAGCAGGCGCAGCACGCTCTCGCCCTCGACCACCGCGAGCAGGGGATGCCCTGCCGCGCCGGCGGCAAGCAGGCTGATCGCCACGAGGCCCGGGGGGGCAAAAGTGCCCGCCGTGATGTCGGCCTGCTGGCTGCATTCGACCGCCGCCGCCTCGCCGCCATGGACCGGCGCGAGCGCGAGGCGCAGCTTGCGCGCCAGCTGTTCGCCCGCGCGCGCAAGCAGCGGGAGGAGCTCGGCCGCGGCGGGCGCCGGGCGCAGCAGCGCTGCGCTGTGGCGGGCCAGCGGCCTTTGGGCAACGAGGGGGCGTTCCGGTTTCATTTCAGCGCGTTACTGGACGATGAAGGTCTTGAAGTAGACGGCATCGACCCCGCCGAAGCCTTCGGTATCGTTGAGCACCTTGTTGATCGTGGCGACGAGCCGCTTCTGCAGGCGGGCCTTGCCCTCGGCGGACTGGACTTCCTCGCCCGGGGTGTCCGCAATCGCGGTGAGCAGCGCCGAGCGGATGGCAAGCTCGTGCTTCTGCAGCCAGAGGATCACGCGGTAATCGCGGTGGGTGGAGCAGGCGAGGCTGACCTGCACCAGCATGTCCGAATCCTTGAGATTCGAGGTGAAATCATCGGTGAAGCTGAAATAGGCGGTGCGGTATTCGCTGCCGCCCTCGCCATCGACTTCGTGGCCGCCGCCGCCTTCCTCGCCGTGGCCGCCTTCCTTGGGGGCAGGCGCGTAGGGGTCCTCCTCGCCCTTCTTGATCAGCTTGGGGTTCTTGTCCTCGTGCTCTTCACCATGACCGCCGCCGCCGATGATCCCGGCCGCGACAAGGCCGTAGGCGCCGCCGCCACCGACCGCGAGCAAGGCGCCGGCGGCACCGATCTTGAGCATCATGCCGCCGCCCTTCTTTTTGGGCTTGGCGTCCTTGTCCTTCTTCTCGCTCATCAGGGGTCCTTACGGGTCTCGAAAAATGGGATCAGGCGAAGATGCTGCCGCGGCGTTCGTCAGCGTATGCGGACGGGCGGGCGGGGTTGGCGGCAGGGCGCTGCGCGGTGGGGGTGTTGGCGGTCTGGCGCTGCTGGCCCTGGCCCGGCGTTTGGCCCTGCATCTGGCCCTGCATCTGGCCCTGGGCGAGGCTCTGGCCCGGTGTTTCGGCGCGGGGGTCGGCGCGGGGCTCGCCAGCTGCCGGTCGGGCCGGTTCGGCGGTGATGGCGGCGGCATGGGCCGCGGCGACGGCGGGGGCGAAGGTGGGATCGGGGCTCGTCAGTGCGACCGAGAGGCCGGCGGCGTCGCCCTCGATGCGCAGCGCAATGCGGCCGAATTCGGCATGGTGCATGGCGACGGAGACCGGGCCGGCGGGTTCGAGCCCATCACGCGCGCGGGCGATCGATTCGACCAGCTGATCGAAACTGATCGGCTGCGGAGCAGAAGGCGCGGTGGGTGCGGGCGCGGGTGCGGGCGCGGCGGCGACGGCCGGCAGGGCTTGCGCCAGCGCGCTGGCGGTTTCGGGTACCGGAAGCGTGGCAGAGCGCGGGCCGGGAACGGCTGGATCGAGTTCGGCAGGTGCCTTGCGGGGCGCCGCGCGGGAAGCCGAAGGTGTGCCGGTCAGCGCCGCAAAGGTGGAGGGCTGCGCGCGGGCAACATTCTGCGCGGCAGCTTCGGGCGCGACCGGTGCTGGCGGGGCGGCCTGCGGCGCCGGATCGGCGGTGATTTCGCGTTCGAGCACGAGGCTGGCGACGGCAAAGGCCGCTGGATGCGCGGCCTGCGCATTCGGGACCGGAGGATTGGCGGCGGGTGCGGGGGCCGGGTTCGCTGCTTCTGCGGAGGGTGCGGGGCGCGGCACTGCCGGGACCACGCTATGCGCGGCCAGGTCGGACCCGGCAGGCTTGGCCGATGGGGGCGCGGCGGCTGGAACGATCTGGGCAGGCTTGGCCGATAGCGGTGCGGCGGCTGGAACGATCTGGGCAGGCTTGGCCGATAGCGATGCGGCGGCAGGAACTGGCAGGGGCAGCGCAGGGCTGGCGAGCGCAAGGACGAGCGCGGTTTGAGCAGCCTCGGGCTGGTCGCCATCGGCCTTGACGGGAGGCGTGGCGGGCTCGCCGTTATCCACATCGGCGGCAACCGGCACCTGAGTGATGGCAAGCGCGAGCGCGGCGGGCATGGCGGCAGACTTTTGCCGGGTGGGCGGCAAGACCTTGCCGGGCTCTGCCGGGGCCTCCGCTGCGAGGGAGGGATCGGTGGGCGCTGCGGCAGGCGAGGCGAGGCGCGTGGCGGGGGCGGTGAGCACAGGTGCGGCGGTGAGCAGGGCCGGAGTAAGCGTGGGCACCTCACGCGCAAGAAGAGCCGCAAAGTCAGCCGATTCACCGGGTTGCAAGCCAGATACCGTTGCTGCCGCTGCCGCCCCTTGGATGGCGACCGGCGCTGCTACGCTGGAAATCAGAGTGGGGGCGGGCGCGGTCATGGCGGGGCAGCGGTCCTTGGCAAGCGGCTTGGTTAACGGCTCTTATTCAAGAGGCGTGCCAAGCGGGCTCGACGGAGCTGCAGGCTGAGCATTTTCTGCAGATTTGCGCGCGAGGCGCTGGCGCGCGGCCTCGATCCGCTCGTCCACCGCGGCACGGCGGCGCTCGGCCTCGGCGGCCTCTGCAGCGCGCGCATCGGCGGCCTCACGGGCGCGGACGAGATCGCTGGCGGTCTGGTCGGCAATGCGGGTGAGGCCGGCGACGAAGTGCTGCGTCTGGCGCAGCTCGCTGCCGTCACGCGCGTTGCGGCGCAGGCGATAGGCCTCGATCAGCGCGGCGGTGCGCGCTTCGAGGTTGCTGACCTGGGCGAGCGTGGCTTCGGCCCGCGCGGCTTCGACGAGCGCGGTCTGGCGGGCGATACCGCGCAGGCGCTCAAGCCGGCGCAGGCGCTTCAGCTTGGTGCGGTCCGCGCTGCTCATGCCGCCATCAGCGCGGCGAGTTCAGCCACGCTACGGTCCATCGGCACGACTTCGCGCTGCGGCTGACTGAGGAACTGGGTAAGCGCGCCGTGCATGGCAATGGCGCGATCGAGCTGTGGATCGGCACCGGCACGGTAGGCGCCCATCAGGACGAGATCGCGGTTTGCCTCGTAATTTGCGATCAGCGCACGGAAAGCGCGGGCATCGGCCTGGTGCAACGGGTCGACGATATCGTTCATCACGCGGCTTAATGAGGCGGCGATGTCGATCGCGGGATACTGGCCGCGCTGGGCGAGATCGCGCGAGAGGACGACGTGGCCATCGAGGATCGCGCGGGCGGTATCGACCACCGGGTCGTCCTGATTGTCGCCGTCCGCTAGCACAGTGTAGAGCCCGGTGACCGAACCGCCGCTCGCCGCCGAATTGCCCGCGCGCTCGACCAGCTTGGTGATCGTGGCGAGCGCGGAAGGCGGGTAGCCGCGCGCGGCGCCGGGTTCGCCGAGCAGCAGCGCGATCTCGCGGCCTGCGTGGGCGACGCGGGTGAGGCTGTCCATGATGAGCAGGACCTGATGCCCGGCGGCGCGGAAGTATTCGGCCATCGAGGTGGCGAGCATGGCGCCGCGGATGCGCAAGTTGGGGGCGTGATCGGCAGGGACGGCGACGACCACGCTGCGCGCACGGCGGGGACCGGACATGTGCTTCTCGACGAAATCGCTGACTTCGCGCGCGCGTTCGCCGATCAGGCCGACGACGACGATCTCAGCCTCGGTGCCGTGGGCGATCATGTCGAGCAGGACGGATTTGCCGACGCCTGAGCCCGCCATGACGCCAATGCGCTGGCCGACGCCGAAGGTTGTGAGCGCATTCAAGGCGCGCACGCCGACATCGAAGGGTTCGCGCACGGGCGCACGGTCGAGCGCACCGGAGCGCACGCCGCCGGAGGGCCATTCCGCGCGGGCGGCGATGGGCGGGCCACCATCGATGGGCAGGCCCTCGCCATCGACAGCGCGGCCGAGGAAGGCTTCGCCGACGGGAAGCATGCCGGGCTTGCCTTCGGGGCGCACGCGCGCGCCGGGGCGCAGCAGCACGGTATCGCCGAGCAGCATCATCAGCATGCGCCCAGCCCGAAAGCCGATCGTTTCTGCGAGCAGGGAGCCGGATCCGTGCGCGATGCGGCACTGGGCGCCAATGGGCAGCGAAAGCCCGCTGACTTCGAGCAACCCGCCATCGCAGGCGGTGACGAGACCGTAGCGGCGCGGGGCGAAATCGGGCTGGGCCTCTTCGCAGCGGGTGAGGAGGGGGATTGCTGTGTTCAGCATGCGGAGAGCGCATCGCTGAGCGCGCGGGCCCAGGTGCCGGGGCCGTCCTCGACACCGCCGGCGCTGCCTTCGATGCGCAGGGCGCCGCGTTCGAGCGCAGGGTCAGGCTCGAAGTGCCAGTCTTCGGGGAGGCGGGCGGCGAGCAGCGCGAGGTCTTCGGGGTGGAGGCGGATGACGCGTTCGTCCGCAGCGCGCGCAAGCATGCCTGCGGCGATCTTGACGCGCGCGGCGAGGGCTTCCTCGTTTGCGGCATATTCGCTGAGCAGCGGGGCACAGAGCGCGAGGACGGTATCGCGCAGGCGGGCTTCGAGTTCGCGCGTAAGATCGGAGTCGAGGCGGCCGAAGGCGAGTTCGATCCTCTCTCGGGCGGCGTCCTGCTGGGCTAGCGCTTCGGTGAAGGCGGCTTCGGCATCGGCGGCGCCTTGCGCATAGCCGGCGGCAAAGGCGCGGGTTTCGGGGTCTTCCTCAGGCCCGGCGGGCAGCACGGTTGCCGGGGGCGCGGCCTCGCGCACGAAGCGGCGGTCCTCGCGGAAACCGCCCGGGACGAGGCCGAGTTCCGCAAGGGAAAGCACGCGCACGCGTTCAGACATAGTCGTCGTCGCCCGCGCCAAACACGATCACGCCTTCGGCAGCGAGGCGGCGAGCGGCGGTGACCACGGCCTTCTGCGCCTCGACCACCTCGGCCATCTTCATGCGGCCGCGCGCATCGATCTCGTCGCGCACGCCTTCGGCGGCTCTGCTCGACATGGCGCGGAAGAAGCATTCGCGGGTTTCGGGCGCGATGCCCTTGAGCGCGGCGATGAGCGTGTCGGAATCGACTTCGCGCAGCAGCGAGCCCATCGATTTCTCGTCGAGCACAAAGAGGTGCTCGAACTTGAACATCTCGTTCTCGATGGCCTTGGCGAGCTGTTTGTCCGCCCGCGCGATCTCGGGCATGACGCGCCTCTCGACCGCGCGGACCGAGGCGTTGATGATATCGGCCGCCTCGCGCGGGCCGCCCATGGTGAGCGCGGCGCTGCCGTGGCATTCGGTGATGCGCTGGGCGAGGAGGTCTTCGAGCATGGCGATGGCTTCGGGCGCGACGGGGCCGAGCGTGGCGATGCGCTGGATCACTTGGGGCTGGAGCGCTTCGGGCAGAGCGTGGAGCACGCCCGCGGCGACATCGGGATCGAGCTGGACGAGCAGCACCGCCAGCGCCTGCGGATGCTCGCCCTGCACCAGCGGCACCAGCGCGTGCGGCGTGAGCCAGCGGGCGAGTTCGAGGCTGGAGCCGGGGCGCGGCGCATCGGGGGCGATGCGCTGCATGAGATTGTCCGCCTTGAAGTCCCCCACCGCGCTGGTCATCAGGTGGCGCACTTGATTGACCCGGTCATTGGCGCCGATGGTGACTTGCGCCGCATTGTCGACGAAGCCCTGCAGGGCCTGCGTAATCGCATCGGCATCGATCTCGCCGATTTCGCACATCTTCGCGCCGAGCAGGCGCAGCTCGGCGGGTTCGAGCTGGGAGAGCAGGGTCGCGGCATGGTCGTCGTCGAGCAGCATCATCATGACGGCGGCGCGGGTGGGGCCGCTGATTTCGCCGGCTGACGGGTTCTGGGCCTCGGTGGTCATTCCATTCCCTCGGGCGCGGGTTCGTTGAGGAGCTGGCGCAAGGCGTTGAGCGCGCTGTCGGGTTGTTCGGCGACGATGCGCTGGGCGACACCGACCTGGCGGCTGAGCGCATCAGGGTCGATCTCGCCGGTTTCGGGATCGACGATCGGCTCGATGCGCTGGATCTTCTTGCGGCGGCGGCGGGCAGGAGCTTCTTCGCCGCCTTCGTCGTCCTCGCTCGATTCTGCGGATTCGCCTTCTGCAGCCTCTTCGCTGTCCTTGACGATGACGGGCGCGGGATCGCGCTTCAGCGCCTTGATCAGGGGGCGCACGCCGAGGAGGAGAGTGAGGAGCACCGCGAGCAAGGCCACGACATTGCGCACGATAATCGCGAACCACGGGGTTTCCCAGAACGCGGGCGGGGTGACAGCAATGGGGCTGAAATTGCGCACCACGACCGCGACCTGATCGCCGCGCGCGGTATCGGCACCGACGGCGGCGGCAACGAGCTGCTTGATCTGGTCGATCTCGGCGGGTTTGGCCTTGGCCATGATCGCGCCGGAAAGCGCGACCGCTACCGAGAGGCGCTTGATCTTGCCGGGGGTCTGGTTGGTGACGGCAACTTCGCGGCCGAGTTCATAGGTGCGCGCGGAGGAGCTTTCGCCGGTGGCCGCTGGCGTGGCCGCTGCGCTGGGGGTGGCGCCCGGAGTGGGCTGGGCACCGGGCGCGCCGGGCTGTGCGGTGGTGGGCGGCGGCGGGGTGTTGGAAAGGACGCCGGGGACGCCTGCCGCAGTGCCTGCGCCCGCACCCTGGCTGGCGGACTGCGTTTCGCTGCGGACCACGCCCTGCTTGTCATAGCTTTCGCGCGCGGAGGTGAGCTGGTCCATATCGAGATCGACCTGGATCTCGCTGGAGAAGTTACCCTCGCCGAGCATGGGGGTGAGGAGCTGCGAGACCTGGCTGCGCAGCTTTTCTTCCATGCGCGACTGCAGATCGAGCCGGTCGGTATCGCCGGGCTTGGCCGAGGAAAGCAGGCGGCCGTGCTGATCGATCACCTTGACCGCATCGACGGAGAGCGAAGGGACCGAGCCGGCGACAAGATTGACGATGGCGCTGACCTGGCTGTCCGCCAGCTGCCGCCCCCGCGCGAGCTTGACCATGACCGAGGCGGTGGGGGCGGCATTGTCGCGCACGAAGACGGACTTTTCCGGTTCGGCGAGGTGGACGCGCACGGCCTCCACGCCGTCGATCTGCATGATCGTGAGTTCGAGTTCGCGCTCGCGTGCGGCGAGGAGGCGTTCGCCTTCCAGGGTGCGGCTGGCGCCCATCGGCAGCTTGTCGAGCATCTGCGCGCCGGTTTCGGGCGTAGCGAGGGCGCCATCGGAAGCGGCAACCATGCGCGCCTTGTAGAGATCGTTCTCGCCCACGGTGACCGCGCCGGTGGCGTTATCGATGGTGTAGGCGATGGATGCCTTGTCGAGCGCGGCGACGACTTGCGCGCGCTCGCTGTCGCTGAGATCGCTGTAGAGAATGCGCTGCGGGGCGGGGGCCATGGCAAGGTAGAGCAGCGCGGTGAGGCCCGCGGCGGAAACGCCGGCGAACCACGGCAGCGCACGGCGCACCGGCGGTTGGCCGAGGAAGGCGCCGGTGCGCGACAGCATCGAGCCGCCGGCCGGATCGGTGAGCGGGGCGAAGAGCGAGAGGCTGGTTGCGGCGGGTTCAGCCATTTATCAGACCCCCATCCTCATGATGTCCTGGTAGGCGGTGAGCAGCTTGTTGCGCACCTGCAGCGTGGCCTCAAAGGCAACGCCGGCTTCCTGACGGGCGAGCATGACCTTGGCGATGTCGGTAACCTCGCCCTTGTCGTAGCCTTCGCTGAGCTTCGCGGCGTTTTCCTGCACCGCGTTCACGTTATCGAGCGCGGATTTGAGCGCCGAGGTGAAACCATTCGCAGGCGCTTCCGGCGCAGGTTCAGCCGCGCCGGCTGCAGGCGTCCGCACCTGCTGGAGGAGCTGCGAGCGATCGATGATCTGCTGGCGCAGCGCCATGATCTGCTGGAGGCCCCCAGCACCGCCAGCGCCGCCAATGCCCCCCGGCCCGCTCATCGCCGGCTACCGGCGACGGCGATGCCGTTCTCGCGGAATTCGGCGAGGCGGTAGCGCAAGGTGCGTTCGGATATGCCGAGCTTGCGCGCAGCAGCGACGCGGCTGCCGCCGCAGCTATCGAGTGCGGCGAGGATGGCGCGGGTTTCGGAAAGCTGGACGATGTTGGACAGCTTGCCGCCCGGCACCGTGGTGATGCCGGGTGCGGGATCGGCGCTGACAGCTTCGCCGGCGGGGCGCACCGGACGGTCGAAGACGACATGCTGCATGCCGATCTCGGGCGCGTCTCCGGCAAGTAGCAGCGCGCGGCGCATGACGTTTTCCAGTTCGCGAACATTGCCGGGCCAGGCGTGGGCTTCGAGCATGGCAAGCGCGGCCTCGCTGATCCATGGCACCGGGCAGCCAGCAGGCACATGGCGCAGCACCATGGCGAAGGCGAGCGGCGCGATATCCGCCGGGCGGTCGCGCAGCGCGGCAAGTTCGAGCGGGAAGACGTTGAGGCGGTAGAACAGGTCGGCGCGGAACCGGCCTTCCTCGACTTCGGCAGGGAGATCGCGGTTGGCGCAGGCGATGATGCGCACGTCGACCTTGACCGGCCTGGTGGCGCCCAAGGGCACAACTTCGCCTTCCTGCAGCACGCGCAGCAGCTTGGCCTGGAGTGCGAGGGGCATCTCGGCGATCTCGTCGAGCAGCAGCGTGCCGCCGTGCGCGGCGCGGAAGAAGCCCTCGGCGGCGGCATTGGCGCCGGTGAAGGCGCCCTTCTGGTGGCCGAACAGCATGGCCTCGAGCATGGTCTCGGGCATGGCGGCGCAGTTGATGGCGATGAAAGGGGCGGCCGCGCGCGGCGAGCGCAAGTGGATATAGCGGGAGAGGACTTCCTTGCCGGTGCCGGTCGGGCCATTGATGAGCACCGGGATTTCGGCCCCGGCAAGACGCTCGGCCAGCGCGAGGATCGAAAGCGTTTCGGGATCAGCGGCAACCGGGCTGCCCGGAGGCGCGGCGCAGGCGACGAGCGCGGCGAGCACGGCGGGATCGGCGCTATCGGCATAGGACAGTTCGTGCCGGCCGCCGTGGCTGCGCGTGATAGCATTGGTGGCGGCGCGCGACAGCAGCACCGTGCGATCATGAAGCCCGGGGGCGGCGGGCGCATCGACGCTGCGCAGAGTGTAAGTGCCCGCCGGGGTAAAACTGCCCAGGACCGACCTTGCCCGGGCGAGCAAGGCGGCGTGTGCTTCCCCCCTTTCACCGGCGGGACGATCTGCGACCACGCGGGTGGTCTGATCCTTGTTCATGATTTCAAGCCCTGTGTTAACCATCGTGCAGGGCCATTTGTCGCGCGAAAACGTCAAGCGGGCCGAAACTTTAAGCTCCGCGCCTGCCCTAAGGGTAACTCCGTAAGTCCGGCAGATCGCTGCCGAAGCCCCCCTTAAACCCGGCAGCTTCTTGCCGGTCTTTGCCGTGGCTGCCGCGTCGATCCCCGACCGGCGTCAACCGGGGAACGACCCCTCTCATACGGAGACAGACCATGGCGGTTATCAATACCAACATCAGCGCGATCAAGGCTGCCAATGCTTCGAACAGCGCGGCCAAGATGGCCGGCACGGCGATGGAACGCCTTTCGACCGGCAAGCGCATCAACGGCGCGAAGGACGACGCAGCCGGCCTCGCGATTGCCACCACGATGACCTCGCAGATCAAGGGCATGAGCCAGGGCGTGCGCAACGCCAACGACGGCATCAGCCTGGCGCAGACCGCGGAAGGCGCGCTGAACGAAGTGACCAACATGCTGCAGCGCGTCCGCGAACTGGCCGTGCAGTCGAAGTCGGGCACCTACCAGCAGTCCGACCGCGACGCGATGCAGTCGGAAGTCGGCAACCTCAACGCCCAGATCTCGGACGTGCTGAACAACACGAAGTTCAACGGCAACGCCGTGTTTGCCGTGGTCGGTGCGGCCCCGGCCGCCAACGGTTCGGACGACGCGACGTTCTCGATCCAGACCGGTGCGAACACCACCGACACGGTCGACATCGTCTCGAAGGCGTTCGATGGCACCAAGTTGTTCGGCGGCACGCTGACGGCCTATGACTCAACCGCTGCGACGCAGGCGCTCGATGTCTCCTCGACGGCCAATGCCTCGACCACGATCGACAACGTCGATGCCGCGCTCGCCAACGTCAACTCGACCCGTGCGACGCTCGGTGCCGGCCAGAACCGTCTTGAATCGGCGGTCAACAACCTCAACGACAACATCACCAACCTGTCCGACGCCCGTTCGCGGATCCAGGACACCGATTACTCGGCCGAAACGACGCAGATGGCCAAGGCCCAGATCCTGAGCCAGGCCTCGACCGCGATGATCGCGCAGGCCAACCAGAGCCAGCAGAACGTGCTCTCGCTGCTGCGCTAAGTCCTGAAGTCCCTGCCAGCCCGCTCTCCACCGGGCTGGCACCATCGCCCGGCGATCCCTCCACGGATCGCCGGGTTTTTGGCGTGTTTTTTCGGCAGACGCGGAAGGCGGCGCCAGCCCGCTTCGGCGATGCCGAAACAGCCATCACCGGAGCTTCAGAACTCTTGGGAGTGTCGCGCCGAGCACGGCGAGCATTTCGGGGGCATAGGCGCTGCTGTTGGCTTCGAACTCGGCCTGGGTGATGCGGTCTGCGCCCTGCGCGCCGAAGAGGACGACTTCATCGCCCAGCTTCACGTCGCGGTGATCGGTGACGTCGACCATGAGCGTGTTCATGGTGACGCGGCCGACAACCGGCGCGCGGCGGCCGCGGATGAGGACTTCGGTGTGGTTCCTGGCCTCGGCGGGGAATTCGGGCCGGTTGGCGTGGCTTAAGCCGCGGCGCACCCCGTCCGAATAGCCGATCGGGATATTCGCCAGCCAGCTTTCGCGCTCGAGCCGGAAGGTGCGGTCGTAGGCGACGGTCTGGCCGGCGGGGTAGTGATTGACCGCCGCGACGCGCGACTTGATCGTGGGGACGGGAATGAACGCGCTGGTCTTGACCGAGCCGGGATCGCCATAGAGCGCCCCGCCGACGCGGACCATGTCGAGCCGGGTATCGGGCTGGGTCAGCGTGGCGAACGTGTTGGCGGTGTGGCGGGTGAGGCCTTCGGCCTTGAGGCCTTCACCTTGCAGCCAGGCGAGATCTTCCTTGTAGCGCGCGAGCTGGCCGAGAATGTCGGGCGCTTCCTCGCTGGGGTAATGCGTCATCATGCCGGCGATGCGCAGGCCTTTGAGGGCGAGCATCGCGCGGGCATCGGCCTTGCCGTAGTCGGTGGAAAGCTCCACCCCGTTGCGCGACATGCCGCCCGCGTTGAGCGCGAGGTGGACGGGGAGCGGGAAGCGCGGGCGGCGCTGGCGCCAGAGCGCTTCGAGCCGGGCGGCGGCTTGCGGGTTACCGATCAGCTCGACAAGGCCGGTGCCCATGGCGTCTTCCATTTCCTCCGGCGCGGCGAGGCGGATACGGTAGAGCCGGCCGCGATAGCCCAACTGGCGCGCGACGCGGGCCTCGTCGTTGGAGGTGATCGCGACATCGGTGATCCCGGCAGCGATGACCGAACGGATCAGGAGCGCGATGCCGTTGCCATAGGCATCGGCCTTCATCACCGCGCAGATCCGCGATTGGCCGATCATGCCGCGCAGCGTGGCGATGTTCTTCTCGAAGGCGGCGGCATCCACTTCGATCCACCCGTTGCGCCGCTGCGCAGCCGCGAGGGTGATGCCGAAGTTGGTGGTGGAGAGGATCGGTGCGGCGGCGGCGCGGGTGGCGGCCATGGCGGTGCCCGCAGCGGCTGCGGCCAGAAATGTGCGCCTGTGGATCATGCCCTTGTACCTCGCCCTGTTGGTGCGCGCAGGCTAGGCAGGATATTGTCACAGGCGCAAGGGGCCGGGCGAAGCTGCCCCTCCCCCACCGCTTACCCGTTCCGGGGAGGTTTCTCAGTTCATCAGCAGGATGCTCATCCGCCGGTTGCGGGGGTCGGTCGGGTCGTTGGCGATGAGGGGTTCCTGATCGGCGACGCCTTCGATGCGGCGGAAGCGTCCTTCGGCGATGCCGCTTTTCATCAGGGCGAGGCGGGTGGCCTCGGCGCGGCCGGCGCTCAGCGACCAGTTGTTGGCGGGATCTCCGGGTTTCCACTGCAAGGCATCGGTGTGGCCGCGCACGGTGAGGCCGCCGTTATCGGGCCCGAGCGCCTGGCCGATCGCGCGCACGAGTTCGGCCGCCTCGGGGGTGAGGATCGTGGTGCCGAGGCGGAACATCGAGAACTTGGCGTCGTCCATGAGATCGAGGCGGATGCCCTCGGGCGTCTGCGTGACGCGCACCTGCCGCGCGAGCTTGCGCAAGGTCTGGCTGGCGGCGAGCTTCTGCTGGAGCCGCTGCTGGAGGCTGGCGGTGCGCTTGGCCTTGGTGCCGCCGTCCTTGGGGCCGCCGGTGGCATCGCGCGGGATCGTCAGTGTCTTGGTGCCGGTCTGGCCGGCGCGGTACTGGTAGCTGTCGGTATCGGTGAGCGAGGAGCCGCCGAGCAGGCCGTAGGAGCCGGCGCTGCCTTCCTTCATCTTGACCAGCGTGGGCGTGAAATAGTCCGCAATGCCCTTGCGCTGCTTCTCGGTGGTGGCGCCGAGCAGCCACATGAGCAGGAAGAACGCCATCATCGCGGTCACGAAGTCGGCATAGGCGACCTTCCACGCGCCGCCGTGGTGGCCGCCTTCGACGACGGTGACTTTCTTGACGATGATCGGGCGGACGGGTTCGTTCTTGCCCTTGGGAGACTTGGCCACGGGTTAGCGTCCGCGCAGCGCGTCGAGCAGTTCGGAAAGGCCCGGGCGGAACGAGTGGCCGAGGCCGGAGCGCGCGCTTTCGACGACGAGGGGCTGCGGCCAGCCGTGGAGGCTCGCGATGATCACCTGCTTGACTGCCTGGAAGATCATCTCGTCCTGATCGAGCACCTGCTTGAGCCGGCCTGCGAGCGGGGCGACGATGCCATAGGCGAGCAGCACGCCCATGAACGTGCCGACGAGCGCGGAACCGATCATCGCGCCCAGGATCGAAGGTGGCTTGTCGATCGAGCCCATGGTCTTCACCACGCCGAGCACGGCGGCGACGATGCCGAGCGCGGGAAGGGCGTCGGCGAGGTTCTGCAGGGCGTGCTGCGGCTCGCTCATCTCGTGGAAGTGCGTCTTCATCGCGTGGTCCATCACGTCCTCGACGGCGTGGACCTCGAGCGTGCCCGAGGACACGACGATGAGGGTGAGCGTATCGCAGATCAGCGCGACGAGCGGCTTGTTGGCGAGGATGCGCGGAAATTCGGCGAAGATCGGCGAATTTGCGGGATCGGTGACGTGGCTTTCCAAAGCGACCGGGCCGTCGCTCCTGAGGATCTTCATGAGGCGCGTGCAGAGCACGATGGCGTCAACATGGTCCTGCTTGTTGTGCTTGGGCCCCTTGAACACCTTGCCCAGTCCGCCGCCGATCGCCTTGATCTCATGCAGTGAATTGCCGGTGACGACGGCGCCCAGAGCCGCGCCGCCGATGATCAGCATTTCGTGCGGAATGGCCTCCATGACCGGGCCGAGCGCGCCGCCCGTGATGGCGAAGCCCCCGAACACCATGACGAGGAGAATGACGATACCGATGGCAGCATACATGGCGGTCTATGGTCCCGGAGTTGCGCGAGCGTCAGCGCAGGAAATCGAACAGCGAGAGATTGGCGAGCTTTGAGAAGCTGGCCTGGCTCGCTTCGAGCACGGTGGAAAGCTGTTGCAGGCGGGCGAGCGTGGAGCCCAGTTCGGGCGTGCCGATATCCTCCTGCTGCGAGGCGCGGGCCTCGCTCATTGCCTGCTGGCGCTCGGTCGAGAGGTCGATCCAGCTCAGCCGCGAGCCGACCACGGTCTGTGCGGTGGTGATCGCATCGAGCCCGTTGGCGAGCGAGCCGAGCGCGGCCTGCGCCGTGGTGGCGGTGCTGGCCGCGCCGCTTGTGAGCGCGTCGGAGAGCGCCTTCACCACCGTCAGCAGGTCGGTCTGGTTGCCGGCTGGGTCCTTGAAGGAGAGGAATTCGGGGCCGGTGAGGCTGCGGCTGACCGTCTGGCCGTCACCCAGCGAAAGCTGCCCGGCGCTGCCGCCGCCGATGTATTGCGCGGCGCCGGTGGCGGGGTCGATCTGATAGGCATCGCCGGGACTGTCACCGCCGAACAGGGCGTGGCCGGCGCTGTCGCGCGCGTTGGCGAGGCCAACGAGGCCCTGGTGGATCTGCGCGAGTTCGGAGGCGATGCTGGCGCGCTGCGCGGGGGGCAGCAGCGCGGAGGCGGCCTGCGTAGCGAGTTCCTGCGCGCGGCTGACATAGGTGGCGAACTGGTTCAGCGCGGTATCGGTGAGATTGAGATCGACGGTGGCGCGGTTGGTTGCGGCGGCATCGATCGTGCCGAGCGATTCCGACCGTGCGAGGGCACGCAGCTGCGAGGCCGCCAGCGGATTGTCCGAGGACTTGGTCAGCTTGCTGTTGGAGCTGATCTGGTTCTGCAACTCCTCCGCCTGCCCGCGCAGCGCCGAAAGGTTCTGCGTCGAGCGTTCGTAGAAAGCGGACGTGTTGGTGGCGAAGATGCTCATGAGGTGCCTACCGGATCTGGAGCAGCGAATCGAACAGCGAAGCCGCGACCTGCATGACCCGGCCCGAGGCCTGGAACGCTTGCTGGTAGCGGACGAGATTGACGCCTTCGGTGTCGAGATCGACGCCGGTCTGGGCCGCGAGCGCGGTTCGCGCCGCGCCCGAGATCGTGGCGAGCGCATCGCGCGTGACAGTGCGGCCCGAGACGGTGGCCGAAATATCGAACAGGATCGCGTCCATCCGGCCGGCGGGATCGGCAACCGATAGCGACGCGCGCATCGCATCGAGATTTCCGGCATCGCGGCTGTTCTTGAGTGCGCCGGCAGGGGCGGTGGCGATCTTCGCGGGATCGCTGGTGGCCAGCGCGATCGTGGCGGCGGTGCTGCCGGTAAGGAGATCGGCGCCGGCGGCGCCATCGCGGTCCGTGCCAAGACCTTGCGCGTCGTTGACCCGGGTGACGATGGTATCGGCGAGATCGTCGAGATCGCCCCTGAGCTGGGCGAGCTTGCCCAGCGCAAGTTGCTGGCCGGCGAGCGAGCCGCCCGCAAGCGTGAGCGCGGCGCCATCAAGCGTATAGGCGAGCGTGCCGTCGGCGGCGGTGGTCATGGCGAGCATGCGCGTGGCGCCCCCGCTGACGAGCGGGTCGTTGGTGGCCGTATTGCCAAGCGTGACGGTGACGCTGCCATCCTGCGCGAGGCTGGTGGTGATATCGCCGTACTGGCTGAGATCGGCGAGGAGCTTGTCGCGCTGGTCGAGCAGCGCGGTCTGGTCGGAGCTTGCATCCGCCGCGCGGGCCAGCCGCATGTTTGTGCGCGCGAGTTCGCCGGCAATGCGGTTGACTTGCGTTACGCCGTCCGATGCTTCGAATTGCAGGCCCTTGCCGACCGCGTCCATTTCCTTGGCGGCGATCTGGAAGGTGGCACCCATCGTGCGCGCGGCCTCGATCACCGAAGCCCGCAGCGAGGTATCGACGGGATCTTCCTTGAGCTTCTGCAGCGCGGCATCAAAGCCGGTGATGGCCGGATAGACGCCGGACTGTTCGAGCGCGGATTCGATGTTGCTGAGGCCGTTCACTTCAGCGTTGGCGCGGGCGGTGTCCGAACCGGTGCGGCGCACTTCGCTCTGGCGGAAGGCATCGGCGTTGCGCACGATCTTTTCCACCCGCACGCCCGAAAGCGAGACGTCGCGCACGTTCTGGTTATAGCCGGTGGAGGCGACTTCGGTGAGGCCGATGGAGCGGCGGACATAGCCTTCGGTCGCCGCATTGGCGATGTTCTGCGCGGTGACATCGAGCCCGATGCGCGCGGCCTTTGCGCCCGAAAGGCCGATGGACAGAAGGTCGGAGGCCATGGCTTATCCTTCCTTCGCGGTCGGCGCTGCAGGGGGCAGCAGCTTCGCAAACTGGGCTTCGAGCTGCCGGGCGAGGCCGAAGGTGCCGGCCTGCGCAGCGATGTCCGCAAAGCGCTCGTCGCGCATCGCGGTGAACGTTTCATTGGCCTGGCCGCCGAAGATCGGATCATCTCCGGCGAGGCTGGTGGCGCGCGCGGCGGCGAGCATCTGGCGCACGAAGATCGCCTCGAAGCCTTGCGCGGCCTTCTTGAGCGCCGCGCGGTCTGCGGCCGACGCGGTGGTTGCAGTGGTTGGCGCGAGCGGGCTCATATGACCTCCATCTCGGCCCGTAGCGCGCCGGCCTGCTTGAGTGCCTCGAGGATCGCGACGAGATCGGAGGGGGTGACGCCGAGCTTGTTGAGCGCATCCACAAGGCTGGAGAGCGAGGCGCCGGGCTTGAACAACGCGACGTGGGCTTGGCCTTCCTCGACATTGATCTGGCTCGACGGGGTGACGGCGGTCTGGCCCCGGCTGAACGCGCCGGGCTGCGAGACCTGCGGCTTCTCGTCGATCTTCACGACAAGCTTGCCGTGGCTGATCGCAGCGGGCGAGAGGCGCACCGCGCTGTTGATCACGACCGTGCCGGTGCGGCTGTTGACGATGACCTTCGCTGCGGTTTCGGCAGGCTGGACCTCGATCATCTCGATCGAGGCCATCATCGTCGCGCGCGTGTCGGTCGCCGCGGGCAAGCGGATGGCAAGGGTGATGCCGTCTTCCACGGTGGCGGCGCCGGGGAAGCGCGCGTTGACCGCATCGCGCACGCGGCTGGCAGTGAGGAAATCGGCATTGAACAGATTCCAGCGCAGCACTTCGCCGCTGTCGAACCCGGTGGCGACTGCGCGTTCGACGCTGGCGCCTTCGGCGATGCGGCCGACGGTGGGGACGTTGACGGTAAGCTGGCTGCCGTCCTTGCCGGTGATGCCGAGGCCGCCGACAGCAAGATTGCCTTGCGCCATGGCGTAGATCTGCCCGTCCGCGCCATAGAGCGGGGCAAGGATCAGCGCACCGCCGCGCAGGCTCTTGGCCTTGCCGATGGTGGAGACGGTGACGTCGATCCGCTGGCCGGGCTTGGCAAAGGCGGGGAGATCGGCGGTGATGAGCACGGCGGCGGCGTTTTTGAGGCCGGGGGAGATGCCCTGCGGCAGCTGCACGCCGAGCCGGCCGGAGACCCCGCGCATCGCCTGCGTAATGTATTCGAGGTTGTCGTCACCCGTGCCGGGCAGGCCGACGACGACGCCGTAGCCGGTGAGCTGGTTGGTGCGCACGCCCTGGAATTCGCCGAGATCGCGCACGCGGTCGGCGTGCGCGGGTGCGGGCGCGAGGGTGATCGCGGCGAGCAGGGCGACGAGGGCCTGGAGGAGGGGAGCGCGGGCCATGATCAGAACGGATTGATCGCGCTGAAGAACTTCGACAGCCAGCCTTCGCGGCTGGCGCGGCCGATCGAGCCGTTGCCGGTGTAGGTGACGCGCGCATCGGCGACTTGCGTGGAACGCACGCGGTTGTCCGCATCGATATCGCCGAGGCGGACGATGCCGGAAAGCTGCACCCATTCCTGGCCCTGGCTCAGCAGCAAGCGCTTTTCCCCTACAACGAGTGCCGTGCCATTGGGGCGGACTTCGGCGATGGTGACGGATACCTCGCCGCCGAGCGTGCTCGTCTGCGTGGCATTCCCCTGTCCGTTGAACGA
Source organism: Novosphingobium sp. (assembly GCF_027489515.1). Lineage (GTDB taxonomy): Bacteria > Pseudomonadota > Alphaproteobacteria > Sphingomonadales > Sphingomonadaceae > Novosphingobium. The sequence continues at coordinate 101,433 of NZ_JAIXZS010000073.1, forward strand.
CGATCCGCCCGACGCTTTAAGGGCATTGGGATCGAGGAAGGACAATGGCCCGGCGGTGGGGGGCACCACGTTGAAGGCGCCGTTCTTCTGCGTCTTGGCCGCGGCGCTTTTCGAGGCGTTGAGCTGCTCGGTCAGGATGATCGTCAGGGTATCGCCCACGGCATGGGCACGGCGGCCCTCGACGAGACCGATATATCCGGCCGAAACGTTGAAGATCGCGCCGTCTGCCGGGCGTGGCGCAGGGGCCTGTGGCAGCACCGGCGCGAAGCCTTCGGCCGGGCGCGTGGGGCGGCTATGCGCATGGCTGGCGGGCAGGATGGCGGCGAGCACCACGGCGGGCGGCACCAGCAGGCACACCAGCAGGCGCAGACCGAGTGGCTTGCCATCGGCAGACGCGCGGAAGGCGGCATCGAAGGGAGAATCCATCATCGGGCTGGTGTCCATCACAGTGTCTGGTTGGCGTTCTTGAGCATTTCGTCGACCGCCGAGATCATCTTGGAATTGACCTCGTAGGCGCGCTGGGTCTCGATCATGTCCACCAGCTCCTCGACGACGTTGACGTTCGAGCTTTCGAGGAAGCCCTGCCGGATGCGCCCGCGCCCGACTTCGCCGGCGATGCCGATCTGCGCGGCGCCGCTGGCGGCGGTTTCGGTGAGGAAGTTGTCGCCGCCCGCCGCAAGCCCCGCCGGATTGGCGAAGCTCGCGATGGTGATCTGGCCGAGCTGCGAGGGCTCTGCAGTGCCGGGGAGCGCCGCCGAGACGGTGCCGTCGGGCGCGATGGTGATCGAGGTGGCGCCTTCGGGGATCGTCACCGGCGGCTGCACGACATAGCCCTGTGCGGTGACAAGCTGGCCTTCCGCCGAGCGGCTGAAATTGCCTGCGCGGGTATAGGCGAGTTGGCCGCCGGGCAGCGTGACCTGAAAGTAACCCTCGCCATCGAGCGCGAGATCGAGCGCGTTGTTGGTGGTCTGAAGCGGCCCTTGCGTGGCGATGCGCGTGGTCGACTGGATGCCGACGCCGGTGCCGAGATTGAGCCCGGTGGCATAGGCGGTCTCGCCCGAGGACTGCTGCCCGGCGGTGCGCGCATCCTGATAGGCCATGGTCGCGAAGTTGGCGCGATCGCGCTTGAAGCCGGTGGTACCGACGTTGGCGAGATTGTTGGCGATCACGCGCATCCGCGTGTCCTGTGCCTCAAGACCGGTGCGGGCGACGTGAAGGGCTGAGGAGGGCATGGGGGTCAGGTCCTTGGATTAGCTGGCTATCTGGGAGGGGCTATCAGGTGAGGCGCATGAGGCCGGCGCCGCCTTCATCGAGCTCGCGCGCGGTCGAGATGAGCTTGGTGCGCATGTCGAACAGGCGCTGCGCCTCGACCATCTCGACCAGCACGCGGGTGGGCTCGACATTGGACTGCTCGAGGCTGCCGGGCTGGAGCCGGGCTTCCTCGTCAGCGGGCAGCGCGCCGCCGCCAGGGACGCGGAAGAGGCCGTCGAGCCCCTTCTCGATGCGCGAGCCGGCTGTGCTGACGAGCTTGATCCTGCCGACTTCCTGCGGCGGCTGATCCGGCGCTTCGGGGAGGGCGGCGAGGACGCGGCCATCAGGCGCAACGGTGATCCTGGCGCCCGGCGGCACGGTGACCGGCCCCGCATCGCCGACGACCGGGCGGCCATCGCCATTGGTGAGGAGGCCCGTCGCATCGACCGAAAGATCGCCGCGCCGGGTATAGGCTTCCTCGCCGTCCGCGCCCTGCACCGCCAGCATGGTTCGTCCGGTGAGCGCCACATCGAGCGGGTTGCCGGTCTCGATTAGCGCGCCCTGCTTCATGTTGGCGCCGCGCACTTCGCCGCGCGTCATGGCGCGGGCCTCGATGCTGGGGCCCTTCAGCGTCATTGGATCGGCGTTCAGCATCTCGGCACGAAAGCCGATGGTCTGCGCATTGGCCATGTTGCTGGCGATCACTTGCTGGGTGACCATCGAGCCGGTGAGGCCGGAGTAGGCGGTGTAGATCAGGCGGTCCATGGCGCTAGCTCAGCCTCAGGTGCGCAGGTTGATGATGGTCTGCGAGATCTGCGTGGCGGTATCGATCGCCTTGGCATTGGCCTGGAAATTGCGCTGCGCGGTGATCAGGCCGACCATTTCCTCCGAAAGATCGACGTTCGAGCGCTCGAGCGCGCCCGAGAGGATGCCGCCGTAGAAGCCCGAGTCCGGCGCGCCATAGGTCGCCGCGCCCGAAATGCCGGTGGCGCTCCAGTTGGACGAGCCTTCCTGGCGCAGCCCGCCCGGCGACAGGAAGGTGGCGAGCGCGACCATGCCGACGGGGGTGTTGGTGCCATCGGCATAGGAGGCCGTAATCAGGCCGTTCTTGCCCACCGCGACGCCGGCAAACTGTGCGCCACCGGCGTTGGTGGCCGGGATCTGCACGGATTGCGGCGTGGTGCCGGTGACGACGCCGGCGGCGTCGGTCGGGAAGACCTGCAGGCGATTGCCATTTCCGCGCACGAGATAGCCGTTCTCGTCGATCTCGAACGCGCCGTTGCGGGTGTAGAGCGTATCGCCCGAAACGGCCGACTTGGTGGTGAAGAATCCATCGCCGTTGACGACGAGATCGAGCGCATTGCCGGTCTGCTCGACCGGCCCCTGCTGGAAGTTCTGATTGATAGACTCGACCGTAGCGCCGATGCCCATGATCAGCTTCGGATTGGTGAAGGCGCTGCCCGCGACGATATCGGCGAAAGCGACGGTGCTCTTCTTGAATCCGTTGGTTTCGGCATTGGCAATGTTGTTGCTGATCACGCCGAGATCGGTCTGGGCGTTCTTGAGGCCGTTGAGCGAAGTATAGAACGACATGGGGAAGTCCTTTCGAGAAGCGGTTTCAGATCTTCAGGCCGGTCAGCTTGTCGAGCTTGGCCTCGATCGATTTCAGCGTGTCGGAGGTGCTGTTCGCCGCCGAAAGGCTGGAGAACTGGGCGAGCTGGGCAATCATCTGGCTGTTATCGACCGGCGCGGTCGGGTCTTGGTTCTGCAGCTGCGCTGTGAGCAGCTTGATGAAATCGTTGGCGCCCAAGGAGCCCCACGAGTTCTTGGCGGTGGTCGTGGCGGCCTTGGCGGCGGACGAGGCGGCAGAGGCCGCGGTGTATCGATTGATCGCGGTCATTATTTCATCCTCATCGTTTCAAGCATCAGCTGCTTGGCGGTCTGCATCGCTTCCACCACGTTCTGGTACTGGCGGGCGCTCTCCATCATCTCGACCAGCTCGGCGTTCTCATCGACCGGGGCTTCCCAGACATCGCCATTGGCATCGGCGAGAGGGTGATCGGGATCGTGCATGCGCACCGGTGCAGCATCGCTGCGGTAGACGCCGGCGACGCGCACCGTGGCGAGGCCCGAGGAGCGATCGAGTTCCTCGGCGAAGACGGGGCGCAACGGGCGGTAGGCGGCGTCCTTGCTCGCGGCGACATTGCCGGCATTGGCAAGGTTGGAGGCCGAGGCGTTCATCCGCACCAGCTGCGCCGACATGGCGCGGGCGGTGACGTCGAACAGCGAGAGGGGGTTGCCGGGACCAGCCATCGTCATTCGCCCTTGATCGCGCGGGTGAGCGTCTCGACCCGGCCGCGGATGAACGAGAGCGTGGCGGAATAGCCGACCGCGTTCTCGGCGAAGGCGGTCTGCTCGGTCGCCATCTCGACGGTGTTGCCATCGAGGCTGGGCATGACCGGCATGCGGTAGCGCGTCGCGGCAGACATGGCCTGCGCTTCGCTGGCGCCGCCGGTGCGGGCCTTGAGCGCGGCGGCGAAATCGATGTCCTTCGCCTTGTAGCCGGGAGTGCCCGCATTGGCGAGGTTGGAGGCAAGCAACCCCATGCGCTGCGAGCGGAGTTCGAGCGCCGCGCCGTGGATGCCGAAGAGAGTGTCGCTCATGGGTCTTGGCCTTGAAGACGGTTTTTCCTGTCAGGGGATCAGCAAGGGGCGTGCCAAGCGCGGATTTGCTGGCGGTTCGCGACGGTGGTCGGCCGGCTTGCGGCAAGCGCTTGCCGGATGGCGGCAAAATGGTTCCGCCGCCCCTGAAGCGCGGCCGCGCGCTGCCGTTCTTGGCAAGACGAAGGAATGAGGCAGGCTGCGATGGACTTGGCGCATATGCTCGACCCTGTGGCGGCGAGCATTGTCATCGGAGGAACGCTGGGCGCGACGGCGCTGCGCAGCGGCACGGCGGATTGCCGTGCGGCGATGGCGGCGCTCGGCGCATTGCTGCGCCCGCGCTTTCGCGCCGATGCGGTGCGCGGCGCGCTCGCTCCGGTCGTCGCGCAGGCCGGGCGCGAAGGCCTGCTGCGGACCAGCCCGCGCCCTAGCGGCGATCCTGCCATCGATGCGGCGCTCTCCGCGGTGATCCAGACGCGCAGCCTTGCCGCCTTCGTGAGCAGCGACGATGCCGCGCGCGAAGCCCGCGTGGCGCGCGCGCTGCGCGCGGTGCGTACGCTGGCGCTGGGGGCGGAGCTTTCGCCGGTGTTCGGCCTTGCCGGAACGCTGGTTTCGCTGAGCCAGCTACCGGCAGACGGCCTCGCGCGCGGCGCCTTCATGGGTGCGATCTCGATGGCGGTGCTGACCACGCTGTATGGCCTGCTGCTCGGCAATCTGGTGCTGGCGCCGCTGTCGCGCGCGGTGGAGCGGCGGGTGGAGGACGAGGAAGCGGCGCGGCGCGAGATTGCCGACTGGATGATCGCGAAGCTGGCTCCGGCCTGTCCGCCGGTGCAGGCGGGCGGCAGCGCAGTGCGGCGCGCCTACTTGCGCGAGGCGGGATGAGCGCGCCGCCGCACGGGCTCTACGGCGCGCCGATCGCGATGCCGTGGCAGACGATCCTGGCAGACCTTGCGCTGATCCTGTTCATGATGACGGCGGCGGCGCTTGCCAATGCGCCCGATGGGCCGCTGCTGCCGGGTGCGCCGCCGCCAGTCAGGGCGCCCGCGCCCCCCCCATCCCCTACGGCCCCAGCGCCTTCAGCCCGGGCCGAGCCGGTGGGCGTGTGGCGCGATGAGCCGGGCTCGCCGGGCCTTGCCGAATGGCTGGCGCAACAGGGGGGCGATCCCCGGCTCCGGGTCTCGATCCTTGTGCGCCACCTCGCGGGGCACGAGCAGGCTGCGCTGGCCCGCGTCCAGACGCTGGTGGCCATGGCCGGGGCACGCGGAGCGGGCGCGCGGATCGTGATCGAGCCGGGCCGTGAAGACGCCGCGAGCGTGGTCCTTGCCTATGATGCGGAGTGAGGTGGCACGATGATTGCAGCGCGGCAGGCATTGCCTCCTCTTGCGAAAGCCCTGTGCCATGGCCGCATTCCGTCGTGCTCTTTCCGCCGCGCTGATGCTGGCGCCGCTTCCGGCGCTGGCCGGACCGCTCACCGATCTTGCCGCAATCGACACCGCCGTCGCCGCCTTTACCGGGCAGCAGATCGGTGTGCCGGGCGGCGCCGCCCAGCCGGTCGACCGGCGGCTGCGGCTGGCGGGGTGCAGCGCTCCGCTTGCGCTTTCCTGGTATGGCAATGCGCAGACAAGCGTGCTGGTGCGCTGCCCCGATGCGGGCGGCTGGCGTGTGTTCGTGCCTGTGAGTGCGGCACGGGTCGCCCCGGCGGCCACTCCTGCGGCCATCGCGGTCGCGCGCGGCGAAGGCGTGACGGTGACCGTGGCCGGCGATGGCTTCTCGGTCTCGCAGCCGGGCGAGGCGCTCGATGCGGGCGCAGTGGGTGCGTGGATCCGCGTGCGCACGGCGGCCAAGGCCGATCCGCTGCGCGCCCGGGTGGTGCGGCCGGGGCTGGTCGAATTGCCGGTGGATTGAGCGCTGGCCCGGCGGCGTTCTGCCGTCCGCTGCCGCCTGCGGCAAAATTTTTCCGCCCCCGCTTAAACTCTCCCTGCAACGTCCGTTCTGATTTGCAGGAAACGCGAGGAGCGGACCATGTCATCCTTAGAAATCGGTGCAGCGCGCCCGGTCAGCGCGGTGCAGGTCACTAGTGTTGGAACCGGCAGCAAGCCCGTCCAGACCGAAGCCACGGCTGAAACCCCCAAGGCGCCCGCCCTGGCCGTCGCCACCGCTGCGCCGCAGGTGGAAACCAGCGAAGCCGTGAAAGCAGGAGCGGCCCCGGTCGATCAGGAGCGGGTCCAGACGATCCGCCATGCCATCGAGACCGGAACATACCCCGTGCTGCCGACCAAGATCGCCGATGCCATGATCGCGGCAGGTATGCTGCTGAGGAGCCCCAAGTGAGCCCGAACGCCAATCACGCTGTCGAGACTGTTCAGCCGATCCGCCGTCCCACCCAGCTGCGCGATACACTGCGGCAGATGCTGGCCGTTCTGGAAGACGAGCGGCAGGCGCTTGCCGGGCTCGACGTGGATGCGATCATGGGCTGCGCAGTGGACAAGAATGCCCTTTGCGGCCGCCTCGACACGACTGCACCTGAGGCTATCGACGAGGAATGCCGCGGCCTGCTGGAAGCGGCGCGCCGCGTGAACGAGGCAAACCGCCGCGTGCGCAACCTGATTGCGGCCAATGTTTCGGCGCGCCTTGATGCGCTGACGGGCCAGCCGGCACTCTACCGTGCGCAGGCCGCCCATGCCCGGATCGGGCGCGCGCGCTGATTTGGCACGCTGCTTGCTGAAGCCTCTCCGGCTGCCGTTCGTCGGCAGTCTGGAAAGGGACCTGAGTGAGCGAACCTACCCCCATTGCTGCAACCCCGGCGCCGCGCCCTGCACCAGACGTGCGCCCAAAGGACGTGAGAGGCGCGATTGCGCGTGCGGCGGCGGCGACCGGCACCGACTTCTCCTATCTCATGGCGCAGGCGCGGCTCGAATCCGGGCTCGATCCGAAGGCGCGCGCGGCGACATCGAGCGCGACGGGGCTTTACCAGTTCACCGGGCAGACCTGGCTTGCGATGCTCGACAAGCACGGCGCGGCCTATGGCCTTCCCGGAACGGGGCCAGGCGCAGGCTATGCGTCCTCGCGCGCGCAACTGCTCGCGCTGCGTTCGGACCCGGAGCTTTCCGCGTTGATGGCGGGCGAGCTGGCGAACGACAACCGCGATTTCCTGAGCGGCATTCTGGGTCGCGATCCCGATCCGAGCGAGCTGTACCTCGCGCATTTTCTGGGTGCGGAGGGGGCGGGTCGCTTCCTGGGGGCGCTGGGCAGCAACCCGGCACAGAGTGCAGCGGCGCTGCTGCCCAAGGCGGCGGCGGCCAACCGGGCGATCTTTTTCGGCGCAAGCGGCGCGCGCTCCGTGGGTGAGGTGATGGACCTGCTGCGCGGGCGCATGGCCAGCGCGATGAACGCGCCCGACGGGCCGCTGCCAAGCTTTGCCGCGCCCGAAGTGCAGACAGGCGGGCCGATCCAGCAGGCATTCAACGCCGCGGCCCATGCCCCCGATGCGCCGCCCGCGCGATCGATGGCCGATACCTTGCGCGAGGCCTTTGCGCTTGCCCAGCCCGGCGCGGCCCCTGCGCATGTGCGCGCGGCCTACGGCCAGCTTCGCAGTCTGGGGATCTGACCGGCCATGCTGAAACGCTTTGGCCAGCCCGGCGCGCTGGCGCTTCCCGGCGGCATCCTGATCCTGATCGCGCTGATGATCATGCCGATCCCGTCGTTCCTGCTCGATGCGTTCTTCGTGCTCAACATCGCGCTTTCGGTCGCCATCCTGATGGCGGCGATGAATGCGCTGAAGCCGCTCGATTTCTCCTCGTTTCCTTCGGTACTGCTGTTCGCAACGCTGCTGCGGCTGGCGCTGAATGTGGCGTCCACGCGCATCGTGCTGGTCAACGGCCACGAAGGCGGCGCGGCGGCGGGGCATGTGATCGAAAGCTTCGGCGAGTTCCTGATCGGCGGCAATTTCGCGGTCGGGCTGTTCGTGTTCATGATCCTGATGATCATCAACCTGATGGTCGTGACCAAGGGCGCGGGCCGCGTTTCAGAGGTCTCCGCGCGCTTCACCCTCGATGCGCTGCCCGGCAAGCAGATGGCGATCGATGCCGACCTCGCCGCAGGGCTGCTGACGGCAGACGAAGCCAAGGCACGCCGCCGCGAAGTGGCGACCGAGGCCGATTTCTACGGCTCGATGGACGGTGCCAGCAAGTTCGTGAAGGGCGATGCCGTCGCCGCGCTGTTGATCCTCGGCGTCAATATCATCGCCGGTTTCTGCCTCGGCATGTTGAGCCATGGGCTGACCGCGCAGGAATCGGCCAGCCGCTATATCACGCTGGCGGTGGGCGATGCGCTGGTGGCGCAAGTGCCTTCGCTGCTGCTCTCCATCGCCGCCGCCGTGATCGTGACCCGCGTTTCGGACACGCGCGATCTTGCAGGGCAGATCGGCGGGCAGTTTGCCAGCCCGAGCACCTGGCTGCCGGTGGCCGTGATCCTCGGCGCCATCGGGATGATCCCGGCGATGCCGCAGATGGTGTTCCTTCCCGCCGCTGCCATGGCGGGGTGGATCTGGTGGAGCCTGAAAAAGCGCGAGGCACGCCTTGCCGTGCCGCCGCCGGTGGTGGTGGAGCAGGTGGACCCGGCACGCATTACGCTGGAGGAGGTGTCCGACCATACGCTCGTCACCATCGAGTTGGGCTACGGCCTTGTCCATCTGGTCGACGAGAAGCGCGGGGCGCCGCTGGTGGCGCGCATCACAGGCGTGAGGAAGCAGCTCTCGCAGAGCTTCGGCTTCGTGGTGCCGCAATTCCGCGTGCGCGACAGTCTGGACCTGATGCCCGATGCTTATCGCATCGTGCTGGGCGGCGTGGCGCTGGGCGGGGCGAGCATCAAGGCCGAGAAGGTGCTCGCCATCGATGCGGGCGAGGCGAATCCCGATCACAGCTTGCGCGGTGAGGCGACCGTGGACCCCAGCTTCGGCTGCCCCGCGATCTGGATCGAACCCGGCCAACGCGACCATGCGATTGCCGAAGGGTTTCTCACGGTGGATGCCTCCACGGTTGTCGCGACGCATCTCAACCAGGTGCTGGGCGAACGGCCGCAGGCGCTGCTCGGGCCGGATGAAGTCCGCGCGATCCTTGAAGGCGTGCGTGATCGCGCGCCGGGGCTGGTCGAGACCGTCCATCCGCAGCCGATCACGCTGGGGGCGATGACGCGGCTGCTGCATGCGCTGCTGGAGGACGGGGTGAGCATCGCGCACCCGCTGCCGATCCTTTCCGCGCTTGCCGAAGCAGTGCTGCAGACGACCGATCACGACAAGCTGGTCGATCTCGTCCGCGCGTCGCTCGGCGGCCTCCTCGTCTCGCGCATCTGCGGGCCTGCCGAGCGGCTGGCGGTGCTGACGCTCGATGGCGCGCTGGAGCAGATGATCGTGGGCGGGATGCACGATCCCGTTACCGGGCAGCCGGTGATCGAACCCGATCTGGCGCGCTCCATCGGTGAACGCATTGCCGCGATCATCGCCGAGCGCGGGCCTGCCGCGCCGCCGGTTGCGCTCATCGTCCAGCCGCGCGCCCGCCGCGCGCTTGCCGCGCTGCTGCGCCAGCGCGCGCCGCAGTGCGCCGTCCTTTCGATTTCCGAACTGCCGCCCAGCCAGCCGATCGAAGTGATCGAAGTGGTGGGCGCCGCTGAAGACCCATCCGCACATCCCCCACAGGATCTTGCCGCATGAACCATGACCACCGCAGCTTTGCCGCCGCGCGCGCCTATCAGGGCGGAACGGCGGACCGTATCCGCCGCTTCCTGCCGATGGTGCGCCGCCTTGCCTGGCACGTCCACGGATCGGGCCGCGCCGGGATCGAGATCGACGATCTGGTGCAGGCCGGGCTCGTCGCCCTCACCGAATGCGCGCAGAAGCACAACGGGCCGACCGAGGACGGCTTTGCCGCCTACGCCAAGCTGCGCGTGCGCGGCGCGATGGTCGATCTGGTCCGGCGATCAAGCCCGCTATCGCGCGCGGCGAGCGACCGGCGGCGCCTGCTGGCCGGCGCGGCGCAGGCGCTGACGACAACATTGGGCCGCGTGCCCACCGAGGACGAACTGGCCGACGCGATGGGCATGACCACGGCGGCGCTCGGCGAACTGCGCGCCGCGAGCGAGCCGATGCGCTTCGAGCCCATCGACGATACCTATTCCGACAGCGACATGGCCTTTGCCGACGACCGGCCGGACAGCTTCGAACTGCTGGCCGACGAACAGACGCGCGGCGCAGTGGTGGCGGCGATTTCCGGCCTGCCGGAGCGGCTGCAGATGGTGATCCAGCTCTATTTCGTGGAGGAGCTGAATCTCGCGGAAATCGCGGAGGTTTTATCAGTCAGCGTGCCGCGTGTGCACCAGCTGAAGGCGCAGGCGCTGGATAAGCTGAGGGCGGCGCTGGGGGATGAGTTTGATGTGCTATAGGAAATGGTATTGCATATTTCCAGTGTAATATTCGAGATATAAGGATGAGCTAGATATTTTAATGAAGGACAATGTTGCGAAACAAAAAATTGGGCTGATTTAATTTTTTGATTCAAAAGAAATTGGAGGTGGGGGCAGTGGTCCCTTTGGATAGGTGGCGTTTTCTACCCAAGTTTCGTCCAATGTCTGAGATAAGATTCCAGATCTAAGCATATTTTGTATTGTGAATTTTAGAAAAACGTTCGATCCTATCCATGATGTAGATAGTTTTATGAAATCCAATTTCATTCCTATATTTGCTAGATAATATCCAATTGTCGCGTACATATCGGAGAGTTTCTCCGGCGAACTGTTGTCGCGGATATAATTTCCGAGGGACAAATACGCTTTTGTGCTAATAAGCCTTTTGTTTCCGGCTAGCCACATTAATGAGCAGACCGATGAACAATTGTGTGCATAAACAATGGCAGTGTCAAATTTTTTGAAATATATCAATGAGCCAACTTCCATTGAAGCCTGAACATCTTCTTTAGATTCTGGGGTGGTGACGCCGTCAAACGTAACAATAGCGTCTTCCAGTGATGATGTAATTTGCAAAAATTTAGCATCATCCCCTTTTTTGACCTGACCCATAATTAGTACTATCGTCCGATCTTGAATTTTTTGATCAAGCACTTCAATTTCGGCTGAAAAACATTGTGATGGTATTAAAATTGTGTAAAATATAATAAAGAATTTTAATAAAATTTTTAAATAATAAATTGGCATTTTGTGTCTCTTTCTGCAGATATTGCCAATTTTATCCAATTTGCACTGATTTTCAAAAAACGAACCCAGGCGATGCGTCGAATCAGAGCGGATTTGCGTTGTGCAATACACCGTATCTTATGCCGCGAGATATCCTACCAATTTGTCTGTGTCGCGTGGCTTGCGAGACTCTCCCCAACGCTTTAATCGGGCGGTTAAAGGAGAACGATGCCATGAAGATCGAACAGGGTATGGCTGCCGTCGTGACCGGCGCGGCTTCGGGTCTGGGGCGGGCGACCGCTTATGCGCTCGCGGCGGCGGGCGCGAAGGTTGCCATTTTCGATGTGAACGCTGAGGCGGGCGAGGAAGTGGCCAAGGCGATTGGCGGGCTGTTCTGCCATGTCGATATCACGAGCGAGGAGTCGGTGGTCGAAGGCTTTGCCAAGGCGCGCGCCGCGCATGGGCAGGAGCGGATCACCGTCCACTGTGCGGTGGTGCACCGCAAGGGCAAGACCGTGGGCCGCAACAAGGAAACCGGCGAGTTCACCCGCCTTTCGACCGAGGACTATGCCTTCGCCGCGAACGGCGTGCTGATCGCCAGCTACCGCGTGGCGAGCCTTTCGGCGCTGGGCATGGCCCATGCCGAGCCGCTCGAAGGCGATGGGGAGCGCGGGACGATCATCCTGACGGGTTCGGTCGCGGCGCAGGATGCGCAGATCGGGCAGGTGGCGTATGGTTCGCTCAAGGCGGGCGTGGTCGGCCTCGTGCTGCCGATGGCGCGCGATCTCATGGACCTTGGCATCCGCGTCAACGCGATCCTGCCGGGCATCTTCGATACGCCGCTGCTCGGCCGAGTGCCGGAGAAGGTGCGCGCAGGCCTCAATGCCTCGGTGCCGTTCCCCAAGCGGCTCGGCCTGCCGGAAGAGTTCGCCAGCCTCGCGATGGAACTGGTGCGCAACAGCTACTTCAACGCGCAGGCGATCCGCCTCGATGGCGGCATCCGCATGGCTCCGCGTTGATGCGCTGACCGCCCCTCCACCACCCCGTCGGCCCGTGCTTGATACGGGCCTTGGCTTCTTTTCCTGGCGCGGCGCTCGAAGAAAAGCCTAGCCCCGTGTCAAGCACGGGGCGACGGAAAGAGGGGGCGCAGCCTAACCGGCCTTGATCGCCAGAAACGAGGCGGCGACGCCGAGCATCACCACGGCAAAACCCCGGCGCACCCACTTGGTGCGTTGGGGGTCTGCGAGCCAGGCCTGCGCGTGGCTTCCGGCGAGCACGATGGCGAGGTGGATCAGAGTGGCGATGACCGTGCTGATGAGGGCAAGCGTGAGCGCTTCGGTGAGGCCAAGTGCGCGGCCGTTGAGAAACTCCGGCGCGACGACCACGAAGAACAGATAGGCTTTCGGGTTCAGCAGATTGAGCAGCGCGCCGGTGGCGAAGCTTTTGCCGGGGGCGGTCTGCGGCGTCTTGTGATCGGCGCCGCGCCACGCCTCGATCGCGAGCCAGACCATCATCGCCGCCCCGGCAATGCGCAGGCCGTGGAGCAGCGCGGGCATGGCGGTCAGCAAAGTGGCAAGACCCAGCGCGGCCAGCACGCCGTTGGCCAGCAGGCCCAGCGCGACGCCCGCGACGGCGGCAAGGCCGCTGCGCCGCCCTTCAGTGGCGGAAAGGCCCGCCAGCCATGCCATGTTCGGCCCCGGCGTGAGTTCGATCAGGAGAACCGCCGCGGCGAACCCGGCAAGGTCGAGGCTGCCCGCCACCTAGACGGCAGTGCCCACGACCATGCCGATCCCGGCGGTGGCCGCCATCGCCAGCGCACCCCACACGACGACGCGCAGCACGGGTTTGCCCATCGCCGCGCCGCCAGCGCGCGCGCCCAGCGCGCCGAGGAGGGCAAGAAACAGGATCGAGCCCGCCGCCGTGCCGGTGACCATCAGGCCCATCGGCAGGAGCGCGGCGAGCAGCAGCGGCAGGAACGCGCCGCCGGTGAACATCAGCGCCGATGTGATCGCGGCCAGCACGGGCTGCGCGGCGGTCGTCTCGTTGAGGTGAAGCTCATCGCGCGCATGGGCACCGAGCGCATCCTTCGCCATCATCTGCCGGGCGACTTCGGCGGCGGTGGCGGGCTCCACCCCGCGCGCTTCGTAGATCGCCGCGAGTTCGGCGTGTTCGTGGACCGGATCGGCGGCCAGTTCGGCGCGTTCGCGGGCAAGGTCTGCGGTTTCGGTATCGGACTGGCTGGAGACCGAGACATACTCGCCCGCCGCCATCGACATTGCGCCTGCGACGAGGCCCGCAGCGCCGGCAACGAGCAGGGCTTGCCGCTCTGCGCCGGAAGCGGCGACGCCAAGGATCAGGCTGGCGGTGGAGACGATCCCGTCGTTCGCACCCAGCACTGCGGCGCGCAGCCAGCCGATCCGGCTGACGAGGTGGCGTTCATCGTGGGGGCGCATGGTTTTTCTCCTCTTACCTGCCATGGCCTTCATGCCACTGCCGGGACAGGAGAAAAACGATCCAGATCAAGAATCGCGCGTTGCCGCCACGGATGGGCCGGTCGGCGCGGGGGCCTGGTTCTCGATGATCGGCTGGCCGACGCCGAGCCGCTTGCCATCGGTCACGATCACCTTGTCGCCGAGGGTGGCGACGCCGAACAGGCGCTTGGCGAAGCCATCGGGCACGCCGATGCAGCCGTTGGTGGCATAGCCGCGTTCGACCTTGCTGCCGTGGATCGAGACGCCGTCGTTGGTAAGGCGCAGCATCCAGGGCATCGGCGCATCGTAGATGTTGGAGATGTGGTCGGCATCCTTCTGGCTGATCGGGAACACGCCGGTGGGGGTGGGCTTGCTGCCATAGCCCTTGAGGATGGCGGCGGCGCCGATTTCATGCCCGTCGCGGAAGACCGAGATGGTGCGCGCCTCGAGATCGACGGTGATGACGATGGGGCCAGTCTTGGCCGCGCTTTCGTCCCAGAAATACTGGCCGAACTTGATGGGTTCATCGATCTTGAGGATCGACTTGACGACGAAGGGGCTGTTCGCGGGGCGCGGTGCGGGGGCAGTCGCCAGCTTGGGCTGGATGGGCTTCGGCATGGGCGCAGCAACATGGGCTTCGGCTTGCGATCCGCCGAACAGGACCTGCGCCAGATCCTTGCCGACATGGAAGGCGAGCAGGCAGGCGATCGACATCGCGACGAACCCGAACGGCGCGGTGATCCAGCGGGAGCGGACGAGATCGAGGGGGGACTTGAAGCCAGACATGGCGTTTGCGAGCGCTCCTTTCGCTTGCAAAATAGCGTAAACGAAGGGGTTGGCGAGCGGCATTACAGCCGCGTCCCGCCAAGGGACGGGGAGGGTTCTGGTCGTTAACGCACGTGGTTAAGCGACGCGACTTCACGGACTTCGATCGCCAACTCGCGCAGATCGGCTTGGCCGAAGCTGGTCAGGAAGCTGGTGTCGGCCGCATCGCGCCCGACCGCGATCTGCGCAAACGAGGCGGTGTCGGCCATGCCGGTCGCATCGACCAGATGCCATCCCCCGACGCCTTCCGGATTGGCCAGCCACACTTCTGCTACCGCATGGAAATCCTGCGGCGTCACATCGGCTCCATATCCGCTGGCAAACCGCGCCGGGATCGCGGCGGCGCGGGCGAAGCAGATCAGCGTGTGCGCATAATCGCGGCAAACCCCGCGGCGCTCGACAAAGCTGTCAATCGCCGTGGTGGAGGCATCGCTCACTCCGGGCACATAGCGATAATGTGCCGCGATCCAGTCGCGCATGGCCGCCACTTTGGCCCCGCCCTCGAACGCGGCAAATTCCTCATCGACGAAGGGCGAGAAGCGGTTGGCCGGGCAATAGCGCGAATCCATAAGATAAGGCACCGCCTCACCCGGCAGGCGGTGCGGTGGCAGCGCGGCGAGTGTCTCCAGCGCGACCGACCGGCCCAGCACCTCGACCTCAGCCGCATAGGTCACCGTGCAATCGCCTTCCTGATGCAACCAGATCCGCTCGCCGATCCCATCCTGCGCGGGTACACGCGTAACGTGCCCCGCCGGTGTGCCTTCGAACGCATTCGCGAGCAGCCGCTGCCCTGACGTCGCTGCAACTTCGATCTGGAGGAGGCTGTCGGTCGGCTCTTCGCAGTGCCAACGCAAACGGGTCGTAATGGAAAGGTGCATGGTCTGCCCGGGGCGGAGGCCGTGATGGCCCTTGCGGATCAAGGGTAGGACGGCTTTCAGCACGATGAAAGGTTCGCGTGGCTAAAGGGTTCCTGATGATGCAGATTTATGCCTGGCTGGAAAGCGAAGCGCCGTGGCTGGGGCATTTGTCGCCGCTGTTTGCAGCGACCTGCGCGGCGCTTGTGCTGGTCGTCGTTGGCGGTGCGATGGCGTCGCGCGGCAGGGGGCGCGGCGGGCGGATCGGCGGCGCGCTGCGCTTTGCCGGTAACATGCTGATGCTCGCGGTGTTCGGCCTCGCGGTGATGCGTTTCGTGCGGATGGACCCCAGCTTTGATGCGGCGCTCCACAGCATCGGCGGGCCGGCGCAGACGGTTTCAGGCGGGGAGACACGGGTTCCGCTGTCCGCCGATGGGCATTACTGGATCAAGGCCAAGCTCAATGGCGTGCCGCTGCGGCTGATGGTCGATACCGGTGCGACGGTGACGGCGCTTTCGGGCGATGTGGCGGCGGCTGCGGGGGTCGAGCCCGATCCGCTGCGGCCCGATGCCACGGTCGAGACCGCGAACGGCAGCGTTGCGGCCGCGCCGGCGCGGATCGACGAGCTGCGCTTCGGTTCGGTCGTCGCACGCGATCTCGATGCGATTGTCATGCCCGGCGAAGGCGGGCCGAATGTGCTGGGGATGAATTTCCTGACGCGACTGAAGGGCTGGCGGGTGGAGGACGGGGTGCTGATCCTTACGCCGCATCGTCCGCAGGTCGAGAAGGCGAGCGCGGAACCCCGAGCCAGGTAAGCCGGCGCCAGAGGGCTTCGAGCGGGCCCTGCCCGAAGCGGGCGAGCCACCATTCAGGCCATGCGAGCATCAGTGCCCAGCCGGCGAGGACAACGAGCGGCAGCGCGGCCCGGGGGAGCACGTCGCCAAGGCCGAGGCCCCATCCGGCGAAGAGCGCGCACATCACCAAGGTGGTGCCGAGGTAGTTGGTGAAGGCACAGCGGCCGGCGGCGGTGAGGCGCCTGCCGGCGGCGCTATCCTGCAGGCGCGGCCAAAGCAGGAGCAGCGCTGCAAGGTATCCCAGCGTCATCGCGAGGTGCGGGATCGAAGCGAGCGAGCCCATGATTGCGAACATCGCGCCGGGCGGGAAGCCGTGCAGCGCGGCCCAGCCGATCAGCGCAGCGCTCATCGCGCCGCCCGCACTGATGCCGATCATGGCCATGCGGCGCAGGGTGCTGTCTGCCCATTCCCCGGTGAACAGCCCCATGCGCAGCAGCGCCATGCCGAGCAGCATGAGCGGGAAGGTCTCGAAGAACGTTGCGGCGAGGTTTTCGAGCGGGAGGAACGGCGCAGTGGTCAGGCGGATGCGCACTGCGTCGAGGAAGGGGGCGTGGAGCAAGCGGGTGTCAGCGGCGATCGAGACGGCGATGCGGCCCATCATGGCGGCGTGCTCGGCGGTTTCAGCCGGTGCGCCGTGGCCGGCCAGCACGCGGCTTTCGGTGGCGATGCTGGCGAGATCTCCCACCATTTCAAGGCCGTGGCTGGCGAGGAAGAGGAAGAGTGCAGCCGCCGCCAGCGGTTCCGGCGCGAGACGGCGCAAGGCAAAGGCGAGCATGCCGCAGACCGCATAAGGCAGCAGGATATCGCCCCACCACAGCAGCACATAGTGGGCATAACCGAAGAGCATCAGCCAGAGCAGGCGGCGCACCTGCATCAGATCAGGATTGGCGCCGCGCCGCTCTGCCGCATCGGCAAACAGCATCATGCTCGCCCCGAACAGCAGCGTGAACAGGCCGCGCATCTTGCCTTCGAACAGGATGTAGGCCGCGGCGAACCACAGCGCGCCACCCGCCTCGAGGCCCGGTTCGGGACGGGGTATGGCTGGGCTGAACGTGGCGAGCAGCGGCCCCCAGAACCCGGTCACGTTGATCGCAAGGATGCCGAGCACGGCAACCCCGCGCACGAAATCGAGCGCGCCGATCCTTTCGGGCATCAGACGGTCAGGGTGCCACCACGAGGCAGGCGAGCCCTCCGGCCTTGAGTGCGGCGCAAGCACGGTTCGCTCCGTCCTGCGAATAGCCGGTGGCAAGCAGCCGCGTGACGGTGCCGGGGATATCCTGCCTGGCGTGGCCGGCAACCTCGGGCCGGCTGCGGACGCGGGCCCAGAGCGCATCAGCGTTGGCCTTGACCCCGAAGGCGCCGAGCTGGATGCGGTAGGCGCCAGATGCGACCGCAGGAGCGGGTGCAGGCTTGGGAGCAGCGGGCTTCGGAGTAGCAGGCTTGGGCGTTGCGAGCTTCACCGGCACGGGCTTTGGCTGCGGCGGGGCCGGGGGTTCGGAGGTCGGCGGCGGATCGGCGGCGGCGGGTTCGGACGTCGTCGATGGCGGAAGATCGACGGTCTCGATCGCGGCGGGCGGCGGTTTCCCTTGGGCAGGAGCCGCAGGAGGAGCCGGCGGCACCGGCGCGCCTTGTCCGCCAAGATCGGCGGCGGCCAGATCGCGCCCGCGCGCATCGGCGGCCTTCTGCTCGAGTTCGCTGGCAAGGCTTACGCCCATCTGGCGCTGCGCCAGCGGGATCGTCTGGTTCATCGTGGCGAGGCTGGCGGTCGCCTGCGGGAGGCCAGTGGCCGCCGCGCGCGTGATCAGGGCATAGGCGCGGACCCAGTCCTTCGGCGCATAGTCGCCATTGTAGGCGGCGATGCCCAGCACATACATTGCGCGCGGCTCGCCCCGTTCGGCGGCGGACTGGAGCCAGGGCATCGCGGCCTGCTGGCGGTTGGTCTGGAACAACAGGATGCCGTAGTTGTCTGCCGCCGCGATATGGCCGAGGCGCGCGGCCTTGCCATAACTGGCTTCCGCCTTGACGAGATCCTTGGGCACGCCGCGGCCGAGCTTGTAGGCCTGCCCGAGGTTGAACAGCGCATCGGGATCGTTTTTCGCCGCAGGGCCCTGCCAGGCCTTCACCGCAGCCTCGTAATTCCCGGCCGTCCAGGCATCGACACCGGCGCGCACGGCCGCAGCGCGGGCCGCGTCGGGTGCCGGGGGAAGCGCTTGCGGCGCATCGGGCGCGGCGGACGCGGCCGCAGCGAGGCCCGACAAGCCGAGAGCCGCCGCCGTGAGGAGGGCAAATCCGCGCATGATCGGTCTATTCTCCCCAAAAAGCCCAATGCCTGAAAAGCAGGGTTAACGATGCCGTGCTGCAGTGCAACGCGCAAGATGAACTGCACATGGTCTTCGCATCTGATCGGCTTTTCGGAGATTAGCGTAGATGGTTAATCCCGAAAAGACAGGATGCACCCGCGACTTCCCGGCACGCCTTCCGCAAAACCACTTGCATGAAATGAGCCGATGTTAACCAAAATTTGAGGGACTTCTGCGATCCCCCGACAAGAGACCATTCAGTTTCCTTGTCTTGCCCATAGGGGGGTTACTTTGCGCGTACTGGCTTTGGCATCGCAAAAGGGTGGATCTGGCAAGACGACCTTGTCCGGTCACCTTGCCGTCCAGGCGCAGCGCGCCGGGGCCGGTCCTGTCGTCCTCATCGATATCGACCCGCAGGGTTCGCTGTCGGATTGGTGGAACGAGCGCGAGGCCGAATACCCAGCGTTTGCGCAGACCACGGTCGCGCGGCTTGCCAGCGATCTGGCTGTGCTGCGCCAGCAGGGCTTCAAGCTTGCCGTCATCGATACGCCGCCGGCGATCACCATGGCGATCCAGTCAGTGATTTCGGTCGCGGAGCTCATCGTGGTGCCGACCCGCCCGAGCCCGCACGACCTGCGTGCCGTGGGCGCGACGGTCGATCTGTGCGAACGCGCCGGCAAGCCGCTGATCTTCGTGGTCAATGCCGCGACGCCCAAGGCGCGCATCACCTCCGAGGCCGCTGTCGCGCTTTCGCAGCACGGCACGGTGGCGCCGATCACGCTGCACCACCGCACCGATTTCGCCGCTTCGATGATCGATGGCCGCACGGTCATGGAAGTCGATCCGCGCAGCAAGTCTGCCGCCGAAGTCGAGGCGCTGTGGACCTATGTTTCCGAGCGGCTCGAAAAGAACTTCCGTCGCACCGTGTTTGCAGTGCCGCAGCCGGGCCATGCCGTACCTTCCATGCCGGGCGCACCGCGCGGCGCCGGTGGCTTCGGCCGCCGCGTGATCGGCTCCTGAGCAAGGAATGCCGAGCATGAGCGAACCCAAGCCTTTCGCCTCGCTGAGCCCCAGCCTGCTCGCCCGCAAGGGTGCGGCACGGCCGGCCATGCGCCCGCAGTTGCTGCCGATGACTCAGGAGGACCGCGCGCGGATGGGCTTTGCCCCCGCGGTGCTGGCAACCGAACACGAAGCCTTCCCCTCCGTCGATGCCGATGATCTCGGCTGGAACGATCATGGCGATGACATCGCTCCGCCGGCCGAGGTCGTTGCGATTGCCGCCGATCCGCTGCCTGCGCCTTCGCAGCCCGAAGTGCTGCGGCGCCTTGAATCACTCGCCGACGTGCTGAGCGTGCCGGCCCCGGCTGTTGCAGCCAACCGCCGCGAGCGGGGCACCGCACTCAAGGAAGGGCGCAAGGCGGCCTTCACGCTGCGGCTCGATGCAGCTCGCCACCTGCGCCTTCGGCTTGCCTGCACCATCGACAACCGCAGTGCACAGCAACTCGTGGTCGAGGCCCTCGACCGTTTCCTCGAAGCGAAGCCGGGTCTCGATGACCTCGCCCGCCGCGCCCTTCGCTCCTGACGCCGCATCCAGACCGGGACTTCACGCCATGACCACCGCACATCACAGCAAGACTGACCGGAAGGCCACCTACCGCCTCGCCCGGATCTGCCTGACCACCGCGCTGGCGGCGGGTCTCCTTTCCGGCTGCGCCGCGGGCGGGCCGAACCACGCGAAGTTTGCTTCGAGCGCGCAGGCCGCGCTCGGCAAGGGCACCCCGGAGAAAGCCATCGCGCTGGCCGAACAGGCCGTGCTCGCTGCCCCGCGCACGGCGGCCTACCGCACGCTACTCGGCTCGGCCTATCTGCGCGCAGGCCGCTTCGAGGCGGCGCGTCAGGCGTTTGACGAGGCCATGCAGCTCGGCGAGGACAGCGGCAAGGCCGCGCTGAGCCTTGCGCTGGCCGATATCGCGCTTGGTCGCGGAAACGAGGCGGTCGATACGCTCAACACCTATCGCGACAGCATTCCCGCATCCGATTACGGCCTTGCCATGGCCATGGCGGGGCAGACCCAGACCGGCATCGCCGCGCTGACCGATGCGATACGCAATGGCGAGAATACGGCGAAAACGCGCCAGAACCTCGCCTATGCCTATGCGCTCGATGGCAGCTGGGGCGAGGCCAAGCTGATGGCGCAGCAGGACGTGCCGGCAGACAAGCTGAGCGAGCGCCTCCAGACCTGGGCGTTCATGGCGCGGCCCGAAGACACCCGCCGCCGCGTTGCCGCGCTGCTGGGTGCCCCGGCAACGGCCGAAGGAGCACAGCCGACGGCGCTGGCCCTCGCGAACTTCCCGGACGCCTCGAAGCTGGCCGAAGAAGCGGTTGCCATGGCAGCAAGCCAGCAGAGCTCGAACGGCGATGCCGCCGAACTCGCCAAGGCGGCGGCGACAGCGATGCCTGCGCCGCAGGCCGATGCCGCTGCCCCGCAGCCGGCGCTGGCCGATGCCTCGAGTGAACCTGCTTCGGCCCGGCTTGCCGCAATCGACGTAGCGCCGTCCGCTGTTGCCGCACCGGCACCGGCTGCGCAGCAGATGGTTTCGCACCCGGTCGTCCAGCCGGTGCATGGCGCGCGCTCTGCTTCGGCTCCGGCTCCGGCTCCGGCCGGTATGAAGGGCAGTCACGTCGTCCAGCTCGGCTCGTTCTCGTCAAACGATGGCGCCCAGCGTGCCTGGCGGCACTTCACGGCGCGCAATCGCGGCCTTGCCGGCTATCACAGCCAGATCACCCAGGTTGCGGTGAACGGCCGCCAGTTCTGGCGCGTGCAGGCCGTCGGCTTCGCCGGCTTCGCTTCGGCGCGGCAGATGTGCCAGTCGGTCAAGGCCAAGGGCGGCGTCTGCCTCGTGATGGCCGATCCGGCGATGGTCACGCCGCAGGGCCGTCCGGCGCCGACGCGCATGGCGCAGCGCTGAGCCCGATCTTCTGAATTCCTGCCGGCCCGCTTCTCCTTGAGGGGAGGCGGGCCGGTTTCGTTTCAGGCGATCCGCGCGCCGCCCTTGAACAGCGCGGTGACGCGGCCTTCGACCGGGCGGCGATCAAAGGGCGTGTTGCCGGCAGTTGCGGCCATCTTGCTGCGATCGACGATCCACGGCCGTTCGGGTTCGACCAGCGCAAGATCGGCTTCGAGACCGACTTCCAGCCGCCCGGCAGCAACGCCGAGCAGCGCAGCCGGATTGCCTGCCAGCAGCGCGAAGGCGCGGGCGATATCGATCTGGCCATCGCGCACCAGCGTCAGCGTCAGCGGCAGCAGCGTTTCCGCGCCCGCCATGCCCGGTTCGGCATCAGCAAACGGCAGGCGCTTGTCTTCCGCGCCGCGCGGATCGTGGCCCGAGGCGATCACGTCGATCGTGCCATCGGCGACCGCGGCGATCACCGCCTGCCGGTCCGCATCGCTGCGCAAGGGCGGCGAGAGGCGGCAGAACGTGCGGAATTCCGCCAGTTCCAGATCGGAGAGCATGAAATGCGCCGGAGTGACGCCAGCTGTCACGCGCACCCCGCGCGCCTTGGCCGCGCGAACGAGATCGAGCGCAGCGGCGGTCGTGACCTGCCGCAAGTGCAGGCGGCACCCTGTCAACTCGGCAAGCGCGATATCGCGGGCTACCGCGAGCGCCTCCGCGCCGGCCGGGGCAGAAGGCAGGCCGAGCCGGGTTGCCATTTCGCCCGCGGTGGCAACCGCGTGGCCGGCGAGCCCGGCATCCTCGGCATGGGTGACGAGAACGAGGCCGAGCATCGCGCAGTAGCTCATCAGGCGGTGCATCACGCCCGAATCGGCGATCCAGCGGCGACCGGTGGCGACCGCCTTGGCACCGGCATCGCGCATCAGCGCAATTTCGGCCAGTTCCACTCCCTCAAGCCCGCGCGTCGCGGCGGCAAGCGGGTGGACCCACATGTCGGGCTTGCCCGATTGCGCGGCAAAGCGGACGCGCGCCGGGTGATCGAGCGGCGGGCCCTGATCAGGCATCAGCGCGGCGCGGGTGATCCCGCCGAAGTGGAAGGCCGGCTTGTCGATGGCGAAAACGCCGAGATCGACGAGGCCAGGGGTGATCAGCGCGCCCTTTGCGTCGAGCACCTCGTCGCCGGGCTCGGGAGCGATCTGGCCCAGCGCGGCGATACGGCCATCGGCGACGCGCAGCGCGCCTGTTTGCGGGACGCCAGTGGGATGTACCAGCCTGCCGCCGGTGATGGTGAGCGGACGCGGGGTCATGCCGCAGCTCCTTCTGTGGCGGCCCAGCCGGGCACGCCGCGCGCGCGGCGGGTGAGCACGTCGAGGCAGGCCATGCGGATCGCGACGCCGCTTTCGACCTGGCGGGTGACGAGGCTGCGCGTGGGATGATCGGCGACCTGGCTGTCGATCTCGATCCCCCGGTTCATCGGGCCCGGGTGCATCACGAAGACGTGCGGCGCCAGCTTCCCGAACCGCTCCAGCGTGAGGCCGTAGAGGTGGCGATACTCGCGCGGGGAAGGGATGAACTGGCCGGACATGCGCTCCTGCTGGAGGCGCAGCATCATCACCACGTCCGCGCCCTTGAGGGCGGCGTCGAAATCGTGGCTGGGGGTGACACCCATTGCGGAAATCTCGACCGGCATCAGCGCGGGCGGGGCGCAAACGGTGACGTCCGCGCCCAGCGCGGTCAGCGAGAGGATGTTAGAGCGCGCGACGCGGCTGTGGAGGATATCGCCGCAGATCGTGACCTTGAGGCCATTGAGATCGCTGCCGGGGGCGAGGCCGAGCGCATGGCGGATGGTGAGCGCATCGAGCAGCGCCTGCGTCGGGTGTTCGTGGCTGCCATCGCCCGCGTTGAGCACGGGGCAATCGACCTTGTCCGCGATGAGCTGCACCGCGCCCGAGCTGGCGTGGCGGATGACGATCGCATCGGCCCGCATGGCGTTGAGCGTCATCGCCGTGTCGATCAGCGTCTCGCCCTTCTTCACGCTGCTCGTGGCGGCATGCATGTTGACCACATCGGCGCCGAGGCGTTTGCCGGCGATCTCGAAGGAGAGCAGCGTGCGCGTCGAATTTTCGAAGAAGGCGTTGATGATGGTGAGGCCGGAGAGTACTTCGGCCCGCTTGTGGCGCTGGCGGTTGAGCGCGAGCCACTGCTCCGCCTCGTCCAGCAGGTAGAGAATCTCGTGCCGCGCGAGGTGCGCAATGCCGGTGAGATCGCGGTGCGGGAAGGCGAGGCCGCCTGCGGGGTACCGGCCTGCGGCCCCAAGGCTGGGCTGAGTGTTCGATTCCGTCATCGAAACCATGCCCCTAGAGCGCCTCTTGGGGCGGCTCAAGTGTTTCGGCTGGTATCGTCCGCCCGCGAGACCTAGATATCCCCCATGAAATTTGCCCGCTCGGTCTGGAAGATCCTCGTCACCATCAAGGACGGCCTCGTGCTGCTCCTCCTGCTCCTGTTCTTTGCCGGGCTTTACACCCTGCTCGCCTTCCGGCCGGCGCCGGGCACGGTGCAGACGGGCGCGCTCTATCTGGCGCTCGAAGGGCCGGTGGTGGAGGAACGGGCGCGGGTGCGGCCCACGCAGCTGCTCTCGGGCGGCGGCCGCAGCAAGGCGGTGCAGGAGCGCGATCTGGTCCGTGCCATCGAAGCCGCGGCGACGGACGAGCGGATCAAGGCCGTGGTGCTCGATCTCGAGAACTTCGGCGGCGGCAGCCAGGTCGCGATGACGCATGTCGGCGCGGCGATGGACAGGGTGCGCGCGGCCAAGAAGCCGGTGCTGGTTCGCGCCCGGCTCTATACCGACGATAGTGTGCAGATCGCGGCCCATGCGAGCGAGGCCTGGGTCGATCCGCTGGGCGGCGCGCTGGTGGCCGGGCCGGGCGGCACCCAGCTCTACTTCAAGGCGCTGCTCGACCGGCTCAAGGTCAAGGCGCATGTGTTCAAGGTGGGCACCTACAAGAGCGCGGTGGAGCCCTTCACCCGCGAGAACGCCTCGCCGGAAGCGAAGGAATCGCTTGGCGCGGTCTATGCCGCGCTGTGGGAAGCCTGGCAGGCTGACGTGAAGAAAGCGCGGCCCAAGGCGGACCTCGCGCTCGTCACCGGCGATCCGGTCAAGTGGATCGCGGCCTCGGGCGGCGATGCGGCCAAGGCGGCGGTGGCAGCGGGTCTGGTCGACCGGATCGGCGACAAGGTGGCGTTCGGCAAGCGCGTGGGCGAGATCGTCGGTGCCGATCCGACAGGCGGAGAAGGTGCATTCAAGGGCACCGCGCTCGCCACCTACCTGGCGGACAAGGCACCGTCCAAGGACGGCAAGGCGATTGCCGTGGTGACGGTGGCGGGCGATATCGTCGATGGCGATGCAGGGCCGGGCAGCGCGGGCGGCGACCGGATTGCGGACCTCGTCGACAAGGCGGCGGCGAGTGGGGACTACGCGGCGCTGGTCGTGCGGGTCGATTCGCCCGGTGGATCGGTGACCGGAGCCGAGCGCATCCGGGCGGCGATCGCGCGGATGAAGGCGAAGAAGATCCCCGTGGCCGTTTCGATGGGAGGCCTTGCCGCGAGCGGCGGCTATTGGGTTGCGACGCCGGCGGACCGCGTGTTTGCCGAACCCGCGACGATCACCGGCTCGATCGGCATCTTCGCGATCATTCCGAGCTTTGAGGAAGCGCTGGCCAAAGTCGGGATCGGGACCGACGGTGTGCGGACCACGCCGCTTTCGGGCCAGCCTGACGTGTTCGGCGGCTTTTCGCCGACGGCCGAGGCGGTGATCCAGCAACAGATCGATTCGGGCTATGCGCGCTTCGTCGGCCTTGTTGCCGAGGCGCGGCACAAGACTCCGGCGGAGATCGACAGGATCGCGCAAGGGCGCATCTGGGATGGCGGCACCGCGCGGCAGCTGGGCCTTGTCGACGAGTTCGGCGGGATCGATGCAGCGCTCGCCTGGGCGGCGAAGGCGGCCGGGGCGAAGACGTGGCATCCGGTCTACCTCGGCGCAGACGCAGATCCGTTCGGCGCGCTGCTCGATCAGCTGGCAGACAGCAAGAGCGGGGCGGACAGTGCCCATGTGGTTGGCGGACAAGGACCCGCCAGCGATTTTGCGGCCCTCGCGGCCCAGCGTCAGGGCGCGCTGGCGCAGCAACTCGTCGGTGATCTTTCGCGTCTGCTCGGCGGGGCAGGCGCCGAGGTCTATTGCCTCGAATGTGCCGAGCTGACCCCGCCTGCCGAGCCGGCGAAGACGGCCGAGGCGAGCACCTGGCTGGCGCTGCTCTCAAGATTTGCCGGATAGGGACAACCGCCGCCCGGTAACACCGTTTGGCCCCCGATTTTCCAAGGCTTGCCCTTTGCCCGGCGCTGCGATAGGGGCGGCGCTCGTTTTTCGCCGGATGCGGGCGTGGCGGAACTGGTAGACGCGCTGGATTTAGGTTCCAGTATCGCAAGATGTGGGGGTTCGAGTCCCTTCGCCCGCACCAGAA
>NZ_JAIXZS010000067.1 GCF_027489515.1 Novosphingobium sp.
ATCCGCGTCAACACCGTCTCGCCCGGCCCGATCGAGTTCCCCGGCGGCAGCTGGGAGATGATCCAGGGCGCGATGCCGGACTTCTACAAGAGCATCAAGGCGCAGATGCCGATGGGCCGGCTTGGCGCACCGGACGAAGTGGCGCGCTCGGTGGTGTTCCTCGCCAGCCCCGCCTCGTCCTACTCGACCGGCGTCAATCTGGTGATCGACGGCGGCTTCACCAAG
This sequence comes from Novosphingobium sp., assembly GCF_027489515.1. GTDB lineage: Bacteria > Pseudomonadota > Alphaproteobacteria > Sphingomonadales > Sphingomonadaceae > Novosphingobium. The sequence goes on from NZ_JAIXZS010000067.1 coordinate 226, forward strand.
CGCGTACAGTTCTGACACGATGACCAGAACCCCGCGCGAACTTGCAGAGACGATGCTCGGCTGCATCGACAAGGGCGACTGGGCCGGCGTCCTGGCGATCACATCGCCCGATTATGTCGTCCACGAGCCGCCGGAGCTTCCCTTCGGCGGCGACTGGAAAGGTCAGGACGCGCTGATCCGCCTGTTCCCGCACGTGTGGAGCTATTGGGACGACGTGGTGGTCGACCGGCTCGGCATCCTGACCGACGAGAACTACTTCTGCCTGCAACTGCGCATGACGATGACATCAAAGCTGACCGGCAACCGCATCAGCACATCGCTGGCGGAGACGACCCGCTGCGTCGATGGCCTGATGGTGGAGTACACGATCCACTATCACGACTGTGCGCTCGTTGCCCGCGAGGCCGGTCCGCCGCGCCCCGGCGCGGTGAAGCTGGAAGGGTGATCTCATGGACCGTCTGAAAGGCAAGGTCGCGATCATTACCGGCGCGGCCAAGGGCCTCGGCGCAGCGGACGCACGGCTGTTCGTGGCCGAGGGCGCGCGGGTGATCCTCACTGACGTCGATGATGCGGCGGGCAGCGCGCTGGCCGCCGAACTGGGCGCGAATGCCGAGTACCAGCGCCTCGATGTGACCAGCGAGGCCGCGTGGGAGGCGCTGGTGGCGGACGTGATGGCGAGGCACGGACGGCTTGATGTGCTGGTCAACAATGCCGGCATCGTCGAATTCGGCGATCCCGAGACGCTGAGCGAGGTGAACTACCGCAAGATCATGGCGGTCAGCCTCGATGGCGTGGTGTTCGGCACAAAGTATGCGATCCCGGCGATGGCGGCGAACGGTGGCGGCTCGATCGTCAACATGGCCTCGATCGCGGCGATCCAGGGCGAGCCGACCTTTGCCGCCTACAGCGCCGCCAAGGGCGCAATCGATGCCTATACCCGCGCAACGGCGGCCTATTCGATCAAGAACGGGCGCGGCGTGCGGTCCAACTCCGTACTCCCCGCCGGGATCGACACGCCAATGGTGCAGAGCCTTGGCGGCAAGCTCGCTGCGCTCGGTGCGGCGGCGCCAGTGCACGACAATGCGACCGCGATGAACCGCCTTGGCGAGCCGGTCGACGTGGCGAACCTCGTGCTGTTCCTCGCCTCGGACGAAAGCCGCTTCATCAATGGCCAGAGTCACGTGATCGATGACGGCGCCTCGGTGATTGCGGGGAGCACCGTGCCGCGGGGGTGATTTCTGATCCGCTCAGGAGGATTGCGGCACCAGCCTGCTCCCCTGCGCGGTCACCACCGCGACCACATTGCCCAGAGCTATCGTCATTGCGCGGTCCATCCCCCGTCGATCACCAGCTCAGCACCGGTCATGTAGCTGCTGTCGCTGCTGGCGAGGAAGAAAGCAGCAGAGGCGAGTTCCGCCGGATCAGCCAGCCGCCCGATCGGCGTGGTCGCGGCCATGCCGTCGATCAGGTCCTGCACCTTTTCGGCCGCGCCCGCATCGACCCAGCGCTGGAAGCCGGCGTTGAGCAGCGGGGTCAGCACGAAGCCCGGATGGAGCGAATTGGCGCGGATCGGCATCTTCTTTGCCGCGAATTCGAGCGCGATACCCTTGGTGAACAACCGCACCGCGCCCTTGCTGGCGTTGTAGGCGGAAACCTCGCTCAGCCCGACCAGCCCCATGATCGAGCTGACATTGATGATCGAGGAACCGCCCTTCACTCCAGCGCCGCTCGCCGCCAGCAGCGGCACGAAATGCTTGGTGCCGAGGAACACGCCGTCGACATTGACCGACATGATCCGCCGCCACGCCTCGAGGGTGATCGTCTCGACCGGCCCGGTCAGGTCTGTGCCGGCATTGTTGATCAGGATATGGACCGCGCCGTGGCGCTCCTTCACGGCCTCCGCCGCGCGTTCCCAGTCCTCTTCGCGCGTGACGTTGGCGCAGATATAGCTCGCGGCCTGCCCCAGCCGGGCCAGCGTGGCGACGGCCATGTCGCTGTCTTCGGCATCGAGATCGGAGAGGACGACTTCCGCGCCCTCGGCCAGAAACCGTTCGGCACAGGCAAGGCCGATACCCCTTAGGCCGCCCGAGATGAACGCGACGCGGCCTGCGAGACGCTTCGAACCAAGATCGCTCATACGCCCATCATCCCTGCAGTCGTAGCACCATCGATGGCAATTTCGGCGCCTGAAATGAACCCGGCCTCATCCGAGGCGAGATAGGCGACCAGCCCCGAAATCTCTTCAAGCTGCGCCATGCGCCCCATCGGCGCCATGCCTTCATAGATTGCCCGCGTCGCGGCGGGATCAGCTTGCGCATTCATGATCTGCTGGATCAGCGGGGTTTCCACGACGCCGGGCAGGATCGCGTTGACGCGGATCTTGTAGCCCTTCTGCCCGCAGTGCACCGCCGCCGATTTTGCCAGCGCGCAGACGGCCGCCTTCGTCACCGAATAGGTCACGTAATTGCCCAGCGGGCGGGTGGCGTTCATCGAGGAATTGATCACGATCGAGCCGGTCGCGCCTTCAGGATTGCGCTTCATCGCTGCAATCGCGTGCTGCACGGTTAGCATCACGCCGGTCTGGTTGATCGCCACCACGTTGTTCCAGCCCTCGATCCCGACATCCTCGATGCTGGCATCGCCGCTTTCAGTCCCGGCATTGGCAAAGGCCACGTCGAGCCGGCAGTGCGCGGCGAGGATAGCCTCGATCAGCGCGGGCCAGCTTGCGGCATCCTGCACGCGGTGCTTGTGGAACGCGGCGCCCGTTTCGGCGCAGAGCGCGGCCGCTTCGGCTTCCTTGGAGCCGGTGAAGACGACCTGCGCGCCTTCTTCGGCCAGCCGCCGCACCGTCGCCGCGCCGATGCCGGTGGTGCCTCCAGTGATCAGCGCCACCTTTCCTTCGAGTCGCCGTGCCATTGTCTCTCCCGATCCCTCCGCCGCGCCTATCGCGGCTTGGTGGAACGGTCTGCCTTCGTGCGCAACCTGTGCTTTTCGCAAGGTGACAGGTGCGCGCAGGGCTGCATGGAGCTTGATAACCGGCAGAACTGCCGGTATTATATGTCTCACGTGATCTGGCGCAGCAAAATGACGCCGGACCAAGTGGGAGATGAGCATGGCACGGAGCGCGAATATCGCAGCAGGCAGGCCGGAGCCGGAGAGCCGCCCGATCTGTTCCGAAATGGTCGACCTGGTGCGCATTCATCGCCGCAGCGACGTTCGCCGCGCTGCGGAAGTGTTCCACAGCCTCGCGCTCGAGGCGGGCATGCGCGCCGCACCGGCACACGATATCGCCGACAAGCGCACCCCGATCGATCAGCACGGCAATATTCTCGCCTGCGACGTGTTTGGCTGGAATGCCGAACGGGCCTGGTGGCGCAATTCGCGCATCGCGCTCGATTCCCCGCTGACTGCGGCCTGCCGCTTCACCAGCGAGCCGTTCTGGGTCAACGCCGAGGGGTTTCGCACGCGCCAGCCCAATTCCTATCTCGCCGCGATCGATCTTGCGAACTTCGAGGCCCGCGCCATGACCCGCGCCGCGATCGTGGTGCCGGTGCACCTGCCCTTCGGCCAGATCGGTGCGGTCAGCTTCAACCCGCTCGATCCCGATTGCACCGATCTTGATGAGGCATTTGCGCTCCATGGCGATGCATTCGGGCTATATGCGCGCACCTTCATCGCCAGCTACGTCGAGGTCGTGGGCGTACGGCAAGCGCTGCCCCCCACCTCGCGCCTGTCCAAACGTGAGGTGGAGTGCCTGCGCTGGGCCGCAATCGGCAAGACCGATCAGGAAATCAGCATGATCATGTGCCGCAGCCGCCCGACGGTGCGGTTTCACATCCACAATGCCTCGACCAAGCTCAACGCGGTCAACCGCAGCCAGACCGTGTTCAAGGCGGCGCAGTTGGGCTACATCTCGCTCGGCAGGTGACGGTTTTCTGCGCCCCCTAGCGTTTTGTAGAGTCGGCAAGAGCGCCCCGCTGTGGCCTGAAGGGATCGCGGCGGTGCACGGCGGATTCGCCGCGCCTGACTGCAAGGCCGAACCGGAATGAACAGAACTGCTGAAGGGCGGGACAAAGAGCGCAATGCAAGCCATGATAACCGCCGCGCCCTGCTCCGCCATTCCGCGACGCCCCGATATGACCTCCAACAACAAGGTGAGATGAAGGATGCAGTTGAGCCGTGAAGCGCTCTTGCGCGCCTATCGCCAGATGAAGCTGATCCGCGAATTCGAGGAACGGCTCCACGTCGATATCCAGACCGGCGAGATCGCCGGCTTCACCCATCTCTACTGCGGGCAGGAAGCCGTGGCGGTCGGGGTGTGCGAGCATCTTTCGACCGACGACAAGATCGTCTCCACCCACCGCGGCCACGGCCACTGCCTTGCCAAGGGCTGCGATGTGGACGGCATGATGGCCGAGATCTGGGGCAGCCGCGACGGCCTGTGCAAGGGCAAGGGCGGCTCGATGCATATCGCCGATGTCGACAAGGGTATGCTCGGCGCCAACGGCATCGTCGGCGCGGGCGCCCCCATCGCGGTGGGCGCGGGCATTGCTGCCAAGATCGATGGCAAGGGCCATGTCGCCATCACCTTCTCGGGCGACGGCGCGTGCAACCAGGGCACCACCTTCGAGGCGATGAACATGGCCGTCGTCACCAAGGCGGCGTGCATCTTCGTCTTCGAGAACAACCATTATTCCGAGCACACTGGCTTTGAGTACGCGGTCGGTACGCAGAAGGACATCGCGAGCCGCGCCGAGGCCTTCGGCATGAAGATCTGGCGCGGGGACGGGACAGACTTCTTCTCGGTGTTCGAGACGATGCGCGAAGTGCTCGACTATGTCCGCGTGCCCGGCAACGGCCCGGCGGCTGTCGAGTTCGATACCGAGCGCTTCTTCGGTCACTTCGAAGGCGACCCGCAGCGCTATCGCGGCCCGGGCGAACTCGATCGTATTCGTGAGACGCGCGATTGCATCAAGAAGTTCCGCGCCAGCGTGACCAGCGCGGGCCTCCTGACGGACGCAGATATCGATGCCGTCGATGCCGATGTGATGGACGCGATCGAAAACGCCGTAGCCAAGGCCAAGGCCGCCCCGCGGCCCAAGCCCGAAGACGTCCTCGAAGACGTCTACATTTCCTACTGAGCCCCGCAGGAGCGCGACCAATGGCAAGAATGATGTATCGCGAGGCGGTCCTCTCAACGATCGCCGAGGAAATGGAGCGCGACGAGAACGTCGTGGTGCTGGGCGAGGACGTGGTGGGCGGCAACGGCACTGCCGGCGGGCCCGAAGCCATCGGCGGCATCTGGTCGACCTCGACCGGCCTCTATGGCAAGTTCGGCGCGGACCGCGTAATCGACACCCCGATCTCGGAAAGCGCGATCATGGGCGCGGCGGCCGGCCTTGCGCTGACCGGCAAGCGCCCGGTGGCCGAGCTGATGTTCGCCGACTTCATCGGCGTTTCGCTTGACCAGATCTGGAACCAGCTCGCCAAGTTCCGCTACATGTTCGGCGGCAAGACCAAGTGCCCGGCGGTGATCCGCATGGCCTGGGGCGCGGGCTACAACGCGGCCGCGCAGCACAGCCAGGCAGTGCACCACATCCTGACCGGCATGCCCGGCCTCAAGGTCGTGATGCCGAGCACGCCCGCTGACGTGAAGGGCCTGCTGCGCACCGCGATCCGCGACGATGACCCGGTGATCTTCCTCGAGCACAAGGCGCTCTACGGCGTGAAGGGGGAAGTGCCCGACGACAAGGATTTCATGATTCCATTCGGCCACGCGCGCCTCACCCGTGCAGGCAACGACGTGACGATCGTCTCGACCGGCCTGCTGCTCGGCTTCTGCGAGGCAGTGGCGGACAAGCTCGCCGCCGAAGGCATCGGCTGCGACGTGATCGATCCTCGCACGACGAGCCCGCTGGACGAGGAAGCGATCCTCGATTCAGTCGAGGTCACCGGCCGCCTCGTGGTGGTGGACGAGACCAATCCGCGCTGCAGCCTCGCCGGCGATATCTGCGCGCTGGTCGCCGAAAAGGCCTTTGCCAGCCTGAAGGCCCCGCCGCTCAGCGTCACCCCGCCGCATACCCCTGTCCCGTTCGCGCGCGAGCTGGAAACCGCGTACTTGCCCTCGATCCCCAAGATCGAAGCGGCGGTGCGCAAGGTCCTCTCCTACCGCTAAGGATTGCCGTCATGGCTGATATTCGCCCCTTCTGCATGCCCAAGTGGGGCATCGAAATGACCGAGGGCACGATTGCCGAATGGATGGTCAAGGAAGGCCAGACTTTCTCGCGCGGCCAGGTCATCTGTCTCATCGAAACCGACAAGATCACCAATGAAGTCGAAGCAGAATACGATGCCGTGCTGAAGCGCGTACTCGTGCCTGCCAGTGACCAGCCGCAGCCGGTTGGCGCGCTGCTCGGCGTGTTCACCGATGCCGCCGCGACCGATGCCGAAGTCGATGCCTTCATTGCCGCGTTCAAGCCGGCGGAAACGGGCGTTGCCGCCAAGGCCGCCAGTGCCGATGCCGCCCCGGCTGCTGCGGCGGAGCCGGCCCCTGCAGCTGCTGCGCCCGAACCGAAGAAGATCGTCACCAACCGCGCGATCAGCCCCGAGGCGCTGAAGCTGGCTGAAGCCAACGGCGTCGATATCGAGCCTATCGCTGGCTCGGGCCGCGGCGGCCGGATCACCTATCAGGACGTTGTTCAGGCGATGCGCCCCGAACGTGCGTTCGAGCCGCAGGGTCCGGCTGATCTTCCGACCGAAACGCGCGCGGTCTTCGCATCGCCGCTCGCCGCGCGCGTTGCAGCACAGTACGGCATCGACCTCAGCACGCTAAAGGGCACCGGCCCGCGCGGCCGTATTTCGAAGGCGGACGTGCTCGGTGCGGTGAAGCCTGCCGTGCCCGAAGCCGCGCCCGCCCCTGCGTTTGGCGCGCCCTTCGTGGCTGTCGCCAACACGCCAGCCGTCCAGCCTTTCGACAAGGTGCGCAAGGTCGTCGCCCGCCGACTGACCGAGGCGAAGCAGACCATCCCGCACTTCTATCTGCGCGTTTCGGCGCGGGTCGATGAACTCGTCGCGCTGCGCAAGACGGCGAACGTGGTGATGGGGACGAAAGCCTCGATCAACGACTACCTCGTCAAGGCGGTCGGCATGGCGCTGGTGCGCCACCCGAACGTCAACGTGCAGGTTGCCGCGGATGCGGTGCACAGCTTCCCCCATGCCGACGTGGCGATTGCGGTCGCGAGCCCCAAGGGCCTCGTCACCCCGATCGTGCGGCAGGCGGACCGGATGCACATCGCACAGATCGCCGCAACCACCCGCGCGCTGATCGACAAGGCGCAGGCCGGTCGGCTGAGCTTCGAGGACATGGACGGCGGCACCTTCAGCATCTCCAACCTCGGCATGTTCGGGATCGAGGAGTTCGACGCGATCATCAATCCGCCGCAGGGCGCAATCCTCGCCGTGGGCGGGATCAACCGCGTCGCTGTGGAGACGGCAGACGGGGACATCGCCTTCGAAAGCCAGATCAAGCTCTCGCTCTCGGTCGATCATCGCGCGATCGACGGCGCGGCGGGTGCGGGCTTCCTCCAGACGCTGAAAGCCCTGATCGAAGCGCCGGAGAGCCTGTTCAGCTGATGGGGCCGACCTAGCCAATTGGACAGCCACGGAGACGCGGCAAACCGGGTAGAACCGAGGGTCAGGACCGATTGATCGCGCCTTCGAGGTTTGAGGCAAAATGGCTCAGTGCGAGGAAGGAAGCCGCAGGAATATGTCAATATTTCAAGGCTTCCTGACGAAGCAATTGGCCATTTTGGTCAAATCCCTACGGGACGCTGGAATGGCTTCCATCTCAGACGGAAATTCACTTGGAAAGGCAACAAGCCTTCCCTGCATGAATTTCCGCCTGATATGTTCGCCATTCCAGCGCCTCGAAGGCGCGATCAATAGGTCCTGACCCTAGTCCATGGGAACCATTCGCCAGATCGTCCTCGCGCGCCGACCCTGCGGTGTGCCGGTGCCCGGGGACTTTCTGCTGGTGACCGCGCCGATGCCGGTGATCGGGCCGGGCGAGATCCTCGTGCGGATGCGCGTCGCCTCGTGCGATCCCGCCATTCGCGGCTTCATGGACGACCGGCCAAGCTATCTTCCGCCGATTGCCGTTGGCGCGCCGATCAATGGCATGTCGCTGGGTGAAGTCGTGGCCTCGAACGATCCGGACTGGCCGGTCGGCACCTACCTGCGCACGTTTGCGACCTGGTCCGATCACTATGTCATCCGCGGCGATGCCCTCGGGCTGGAGCGCGTGGACGCGGCCCCCGGGGTGCCGCCGCAGCACTATATGGGCGCGTTGGGGCCGGTCGGGCTTACGGCATGGGTCGGGCTCATCGCGGTCGGTGACGCGAAGGCGGGCGAGACCGTGGTGGTGAGCGCCGCCGCCGGTGCAACCGGCAGCACGGTGGTGCAACTCGCCAAGGCGCGCGGCTGCCGGGTGATCGGACTCTGCGGCGGGGCGGAGAAAGCCGCCGTGGTGCGCGGTCTCGGCGCCGATGTCGCGATCGACTACCGCGCCGAGCCGGACCTTGCCGAGGCCATCCGCGCCGCCGCGCCCGATGGCGTCGACGTCTATTTCGACAATGTCGGCGGCGAGACGCTCGATGCCCTGCTGCCCCTGATGCGGATGCATGGCCGCGTGGCGGTCTGCGGCATGATCAGCCAGTACAACGATGCCGACAATCCGGCGGGCGTGAAGAACCTGTGGCAGCTCGTCGTCAACCGGATCACGATGCGCGGCTTCCTGACCTACGATCATGTCGACCGGCTCGGCGAAGCGCAGGAGGAGCTCGACGCGCTCTATGCCAGCGGCGCGCTGCGCCCGCTCGAGAATGTGCGCGAAGGCTTTGAAGCGCTGCCTGCCGCCTTCATCGACCTCATGGCCGGGCGCACCATCGGCAAGACGCTGGTGCTGACATGAGGGGGCTGAGATGACGTTGCCGATCCGCCAGGTCGCCTATTTCTGCGCCGATGCCCGCGCAGCGGCGGCTGCGCACCATGCCGCCTTCGGCTCAGGTCCGTACTTCGTGGCCGAGCATATTCCGCTCAAGCGCTCGGTTCATCGCGGCACCGAGCGCCTGCTCGATCACACCTCCGCCTATGGGCAATGGGGCGAGTTGATGATCGAGTTCGTGCAGCAGAACAACCCCGGCCCCTCCCCCTTCCATGATCTCTATCCGGAAGGATCGGGCCGGTTCGGCCTGCACCACGTCGCGGTGTTCGTGGATGATGTCGATACGGCGCTTGCTGAGTTTGCTGCACAGGGCGTTCCTTGCGCCATGCGGGCGGAAATGAACGACGGGTTCGTGTTCGCCTTCGCCGATACGAGCGCGCCGCTGGGGCACATGACCGAGCTCTATGCCCCGACCGCCAGCCTGACAGGGTTCTATGCGATGGTGGCCAAGGCCGCGCGCGAAGGCTCGGCGGAAGAGCGCGCGAAGATCCATACGATCCGGATGGGTTAGGCCGAACCTCGCCCTAACCACAGGTTCGTGCCCGCTCGGCACGCGCTAGTCTCGTGACCCGAGCATAGCCTGAGGGAGAGACAAGACCATGGCATATACCGGCCCCTTCGAGGACCGCCTCGCGATCCGCGAACTGTTCGAAACTTACGCCGCTGCCGTCACCGCGCTCGATGCCGAGGCCTGGGGCGGGACCTGGGCGGAGGACGCGGAATGGTCGCTGCCCGATTATCCCGAGATCGGCACGACGCAGGGCCGCGCGGCCATCGTCGCGATGTGGGTCGAGGCCATGAAGGGCTTTCCCGGCATCATGTTCGAAGCCTGGCCCGGCGCAATTGTGGTGGACGGCGATAGGGCAACGGCGATCTGCTACACCTCCGAGGTCTACGACCGCGACGGCCAGACCCACCGCGACCGGGGCCGGTATGAGGATACGCTGGTGAAGATCGGCGGGCAGTGGTTCTTCAGGACCCGCAGCTTCCGCAACATCCACCGCCAGATCCAGCCCAAGGGCGCCTGACGGCAAGGCGCCTCTTGCAGAATGGGCATGGGTGCCTGCCGCCCGGTTCCCTCGCATTTTGGAGAGGTGAGCCGCGGGGCGCGGCGGGCCACTCCCGTGGATGAAGGGAAATCACCATGACCGTGAACCGCTACTGGCGCCTCGATGCGCATCCGCAAGGGCAGGATTTTGCCAGCGCGCTCACGCTGCACGAGGAAGCGCTGGCCCCGCTGGCCGAGCGCGAGGTCCGCGTCGCAGCGCAGTGGCTCTCGATGGACGCGGGCACGCGCATGTGGATGGGGCCGCGCACCGATGGCTATCAGCCGCCGCTGCCGCTCGGGGGCAAGATGGTCGGGCTCGTGCTCGGCACGGTCTGCGAGAGCCGCGATCCGGCTTATCCTGTCGGCGCACTGGTGCGCGGTTTCGGCCAATGGGCAGACTATCCGGTGGTGACCCCCGCGCTGACCGGGCTGGATATTGTGGATGGCAATCTGGCCGATCCGCGCGAGCACTTCGGCACATTGGGCATGAACGCCTGGACCGCGCTGATCGGCGTGCGCGATGTGGCGCGAATCCAGCCGGGCGAATGGATCGCAGTCTCTGCGGCGGCAGGCGCCACTGGCAGCATGGCCTGCCAGGTTGCACGCAATCTGGGCGCGCGGGTGGTGGGCATAGCTGGCGGGCCGGAGAAGTGCCGCTACCTCAGGCAAGAACTCGGCGCGGAGATCGCCATCGACTACAAGGCGGACGACGTCGCAGCGCGCCTTGCCGCCGAAGTGCCGGGCGGGCTCAATGCCTATTTCGACAATGTCGGCGGGCCGATCCTCGATGCCGTGTTGCCCAGTATGGCGCTCTTCGGGCGCGTGGCGGTCTGCGGCCTCATCGCGGCTTATGACAACGACGCGCCGCTCCCCGGCCCCGAACGCTACGATCAGGTGCTGATGAAGCGCCTGCGGATCGAGGGTTTCTTCTTGCCCGACTACTTCGGCAAGACGGACGGATTTCTGCCGCCCCTGCGCAACTGGCTCGATGAGGGACGTCTCGCCATGCGCTTCGATGAAACGCCGGGGCTGGAGAACGTGCTTACCGCCTACGCCCGGATGCTGAACGGTGGAGCCATCGGAAAGGTCGTTGTGAAAGTTGGCTAGGCTATATGCATGGTGCGGTATTCGCGCCGCGTGAACAGCCAGTGGCCATCGATCCGCGCCAGTTCGTCCTCATAGCGCCCGCGCACGCGCAGGGTCTGCCCGGTGGCGGGATCGTCGAAGATCTCGCTGGTATAGGAGATCGCCTTTGCGTGGTCGCCATCGACGCGGATCGAGCCGGGAGTCACCACATAGACCATCGGCTTGGTGCAGTTGGCGAGGCCATAGACCTTCATGCTCTCAGTCCAGCCCGCCACGATCGCGGCCTTGCCGGTGAAGCCGCCAAGGTCCGGAAATTCGGGCAGAGCCCAGAAGGCATCCTCCGCCCAGGTGCTGGCCCAGAGCTCCGCGTCCTTGGTCATCACGCCGTGGGCATACGTCTCCATCACCTCGCGGATCAGGATGCGGTCCTCGAGTGGCCCGGTGAAGCCGCCGTTCATGGCCGCCGCCCTTCGATCCAGTCATTGAGCACTTCGTGGAAGAAGCGCACGCGGGTTTCCTGCGCCGGGAGATAGGCATCCGCGTAGCCGCGCGAATGCATGCCGGCCTGCATCGCCTCGGCCAGTTCCATGTCCTGATAGACGATCTGGCCGGCAAGCTCCGGGATGCCGCGACCGCCGTCGAAATCGCGATGTTCGCAGACCTCCACTTCGCGCAGCGGCTTCTCTCCCGCCATGATCGACTGGCAGCTCTCCTGCCCTTCGACCGGAAAAGCCATGCACCACAGATCGAAGAAGCATTTCTCCGGATCGGTCGGGTGCGGCTCGCTGCGGAAGAAGATGAGGTTGTCGGGCAGGAAGCTGATCGTGACGTTGGGGAAGATCACCGTGTGCGGGCTGTCGGTGATCTGTTCGTCGTCCATGTGCTCGTAGTGCACATAGCCGCGCTCCTGCCACAGCCGCCGCTTCGCCGCCTTGAGATCGCGCCAGCCCTGCAGCGCGAAATCCTCATAGGTCGCATATTGGGCAGGATCGATATCCCACTGCCTGAGGATCGCGGCGAAGGGGTGTTCGACGCCATCCGGCAAGCGGTCGCTCAGCGAAGGCCGCATCGGCTGCACGGTACGGCCATGGCCAGCGGGCCACATCTCGTGCCGCGCGGTCTCGACATCCTGGTCGATCCACGGCGGCACCTGCGGGTGCGCGGTGCGGGTGTGGTAGCTTTCGGAGAAGTTGTCGGTGACGAACTTCCAGTTGGCGCCAAGCGCGATGCGGTACCACGCGACGCGCACCGCCGTGTCCATCGGATAGCCGCGATAGGCCTCGGGCATGGGGGCGAGGTATTCGCCGAGCGTCGGCCCGTCGGGATCCATCGTGTACCAAACGAAGCCGCCCCAGGTGTCGCAGCGCAGCTCGTTAAGCCGGAGCTTGCCACATGGATCGCCTTGCGGAAAATCATGCCGGTCCTGCGCGTGCTGGAGCAGCCCGTCCTTGCCCCAGCGCCAACCGTGATAGGGGCAGGTGATCGTGTCGAGCGAGGTCGTCTCTCCCACCATGCGCATGCCGCGGTGGCGGCAGGCGTTGTAGAAGGCGCGGATGTTGCCATCATCCTGGCGGATGCAGAGCACCGATTCCTTCATGAAGTTATGGACGAGCATGTCGCCGGCTTCGGGGATTTCGGCGGTGCGGCCGGCCACATGCCAGATGCGGGTCCACATGTGGTCCCATTCGGCCTTGGCGAACTCGGGGGAAAAGTAACGGTCCCCGGTGATCGCATCGCCGCGCAGGTTCGCAGGGTCGCGCCCATCAAGCGGAAGGGTGGTATCGGCAGGCCGATTCATGGCTGGCTCTCCTCGGGCAATCGCGCGGCGGCGATACCTTGCAGATATCTTGCGCTCTGAGGGGGCAAGGCGCCACCTGACATTTTGGAGAGATCGCTTGGGTCAGGACCGATAGATCAGGGCGGCAAACCGCTCGATCAACCGGCTGAGCTGCGCGGTGCGCTCCTCATTCAGAACGCTGCGCTGAATCAACATGCCCATGTGCGCCGCGATGACGAAATCGTTGGCCTGGACCATCATCGCCCACTTCTCGCCCCAGAAGGGGAAGGCCCCGGTCATCTCGGAAATCCACACGTCATCATAACGGCGGGCGGCGGGTGCGAACATCTGGTCGAGTTCAGCATCGGTGCGCGCAGCCACGGCAAGCTCGAGATAGGCGGCGTATTCGCGCGTCTGTACGCTGCGCCAGTGCGCCGCCGTGGCCAGCGCGACAACTTCGTCCGGTGGCCGGCCTTCGAGATCCTTGAGATAATCGCCGAGGTAGAGCCGCATGCGCGCGTAAAAGATATGGTCGATCACCGCCGCGACGAGATCCATGCGAGCGGGGAAATGATGGTGCATCGCCCCGCGCGAGCAGCCGGTGCGCTCCGCCACGGCCTGGGTTGTCAGCCGCTGGTAGCCACCCTCGACCAGGCAGTCGATCGCAGCCTCCACCAGCTTCATGCGCGTCCGCACGCTTTTCTGCTGCTGCCAGCGCGCCGGTTGCGCGGCAAGATCCGCTGGCCGCAGGGCGGCCAACATGCGTTCTTTTGCTGTCGATACGTCCAGAACCATCCTCTCATTCTGGATCGAACCCGTGAGATCACCCACCTGACCAAAGTCACAGTTTCGCCGTAATGGCACGCGTGACAAAACCGGCAGAACTGCTGGAAATGCTCGCAAACACCTTATTTATTAGGCATTTTGGTAACGCACAGGTGACCGTAGCGGCAATGCCTGCGGCATCGGGGATGGGAGAGTGGAGATGATCCGACTGAATTCGCGGATCGCGCCTGGCGGTCTTTCGCTGGTCGCGCTGGCCCTGGCATCGGTCCAGGCACACGCCGAGGATGCTGCACCGACAGAAACGGCCGCGCCCGAGGGCGTGGGTGAGATCATCGTGACGGCGCAGAAGCAGTCGCAGAACCTTCAGAACGTGCCGATCGCGGTCACGGCGCTGACCGGTGATGGGCTGAAGCAGGCGCAAGTGCGGAACATCTCGGACCTCACCAATTCGCTGCCCAACGTCCAGATCAACAGTTTCTCCAACTCGCCGGACTCGGCGGTCTTCACCATCCGCGGCGTCGGCGTGAACGATGCCGATCCCTATGTCGGCACCACCGTTTCGGTTGTCGTCGATGGCGTGGTCGTCGGCGTGAACACCGCAGCGCTGCTCTCGCTGTTCGATCTTGAGCGGGTGGAAGTGCTGCGCGGGCCGCAGGGAACGCTGTTTGGCGCCAACACAACGGGCGGCGTGATCAACGTCGTCACCAAGCAGCCTACCGGCAAGGCTGGCGGCGAAGCACAGGTCGTCTACGGCAACTACAACCAGATCGAGGCCGACGTCGCGCTGAACTTCCCGATTGCCGAAAACCTCGCCGGCAAGATCAGCGTGATGCACAATTCGAACGACGGCTTTTTCCGCAACACGGCCGACAACCGCCGCATCGGCCGCCGCAACGTGACCCAGCTGCGCGGCTACCTCAAGTATGGCGCGGGCAGCTATGACGGCACGCTGATCGGCGAATACGTGAAGAGCCGCAATGGCTCGCAGACCGGCGTGGTCATCGCCGGGCCAGGCGAGCTGTTCTACACCCCCGGCCAGACCACCGATCCCTTCAGCTTCCGCCGCGGGCTGACCGACGACCAGCCGGATTACAACAACCGCGATACCTACGCGCTGACGCTGACGCAGAACCTCGACAGCGGGATCGGCAAGATCACCTCGATCACCGCCTATCGCAAATATGACAGCGATCTCTATTCCGACGACGACGGCACCACGCGGGCACTGCTGCAGACCCGCCGCCAGACCCACCACAAGCAGTTTTCGCAGGAATTGCGCGATCTGGTGCAGATCGGTGGCAGCACGCAGCTGATCTTCGGGGGATACTACTTCTGGCAGAAGTACTTCCTCGATCAGGGCGGCCGGCTTGACGGCTTTGCCCCCGGCCTGACCCAACCGCAGACGCAGGACCAGAGGAACTGGTCGATCTCGGGCTTTGCCCAGCTCTACCACAACATCACGCCGCAGCTGCGCGTGCAGGCCGGCATCCGTTACAGCCACGAGAAAACCGAAGCTGTGTCGACCACCGCGATCGGCATCAATCCCAGCGGCAAGGCGCAATATGGCGATCCGATCATCCCGGCGACCCTGATCCGCGCCGCAGGCTCCAAATCGTGGAACAACACCGGCTGGAAGATCGGGCTGGATTTCCAGGCGGATCGCAATCTGCTGCTCTACGGCTACTATGCGCGCGGCTTCAAATCGGGCGGCTTCACCGGGCGCATCGCGGTGGCCGAGGATATCGGGCCGTTCAATCCCGAAAAGCTCGATACTTACGAAGTGGGCATCAAGAGCGACCTGCTCGATCGCCGCCTGCGGCTGAACCTTGCTGCGTTCTACAACAAGTACCGCAACATGCAGGTGGTGCAGAACATCACCTATCCGAGCGGCGCCAACTCCGCCTCGATCGCCAATGCCGGCCGCGCCGAGACCAAGGGCTTCGAACTGGAAGTGACCGCGGCGCCCACCCATGGCCTCACGCTTACTGGCTCGATCGCCTACCTCGATGCCAAGTACAAGCAGTACGACACCAGGATCCTTGGCGCCGGCGGCGTGCTGGTGCCGGTGTCCTATGCCGGCAACAGCCTGATGAACGCGCCGAAGTGGAGCACCTCGGCCGGGTTCAACTGGATCGTGCCGGTGGGGAAGGGCAGCCTGACAACCAACGCACAGTACAGCTACACCGCCTCGAAATACACCGGCTACACCAACCTGCCGGTGGAGCGCGTCGGTGCGGTCAACCTCGTCAACGCGAGCATGAGCTGGGGACCGGATGACGGCGGCTGGAAGCTGGGTGTCTATGCCCGCAACCTGTTTGACGAGAAGTACTTCAACCAGAAGCTGGCCCTCGCGGGGATCGGCACGCTGGCCTCGCTCGGTGCGCCGCGCGAGTTTGGCGCGACGTTCTCCTACGGGTTCTGACTCCCGAGGGTTCTGGCGGGCTGGACAGTGCGGCCGGAAGACACGGCTTCGCTACTTCATTGTGTAGAAACAGGAATCTCTGCCTGTTTCATGTCGAAAGCTGGAGCTCGATCCTGTATGAAGTATCGATGGCACGGTTTGCTCTGATCGGCAGGCCCGTGCCTCGCCGCAGGTCGTGGCTAAAACTGCTGTGTGATGCCGCTGAGTGCAAATGCCATCGGAGCATGCCGAAATGACCGTAGAACAACCGATTTCCCGCTATTCGCCCGAGTTCGATGTCGCCGTGCGCGGTGATCCGATCACGGCGGACCGCTACATCACGCGCGAGTGGATGGACCTCGAGAACAAGCGGCTCTGGCCCAAGGTCTGGCACCTCGGCGGCGTGCTGGCCGATCTGGAGGAGGAAGGCGACTTCATCCGCCACAACTTCGGCAAGGAATCGGTGATCATGGTCCGCCAGGCGGACGACAGCATCCGGGCATTCTACAACACCTGCCCGCATCGCGGGAACCGCCTCGTCCTCGGTGATGTCGGCGGCGCGCCGCGCATCACCTGCGGCTATCACGGCTGGCAGTTCGATCCGGACGGCACGCTCGTTCACGTGCAGGATCCCGATGACTTTGCCGGCGGTAACCCCTGCGGCAAGGTCCACCTCTCGGAGCTGCGTTGCGAGACCTGGGGCCCCTTCGTGTTCTGGTGCATGGACGACGACGTCGCGCCACTGCTCGACTGGCTGGCCCCGCTGCCCGAGCGTCTGGCAGGCTACAAGCTGGATAACTGGGTGCGCGTGCTCAACGTTTCGGCGGACTGCGACTTCAACTGGAAGATCATCCGCGATAACTTCAACGAGAGCTATCATCTCCCGACGATCCACCCGGAACTGGCCACTTTCATCAATGACGGCCTGCCGACCACGTTGTTCGAGATGTATCCCACCGGGCACAACGCGATGTGGATGGTCGGCCATCAGGCCACCACCCGCAAGGACTACGTGAGCGGCGACGTGCCCCCGGGGCTCTATGAAGCTGCCGAGGCCTGGGGCATCGATCCCAAGGAGTACCGCGGCCGGACCGGCGACATTCGCGAGGCGGTGATCAAGGCCAAGCGCGAACAGGGCGCGGCGCGCGGCTACGACTATTCGGGTATGAGCGACCAGCAGCTGGTGGACTATTTCCACTGCACGCTGTTCCCCAATCTCACCCTCACCATGTCGCCCGAACAGTGCCAGATCCTGCGCACCGAACCGCACCCGACCGACCCCGAGAAGTGCATTTTCCAGCACTGGTGCCTCTATCCGCCGGTGGAGGGCATGGCTGAGGTCGAAACCCCGGTCGGCCCGGCGCCGCTGCGCCATGATGCGATCCACCGGCACTCCGTCTATGGCGACGGTGTCTCGCTCGGCTTCGTGGCCGATCAGGATCTCTCGATCGGCACCACGCAGCAGCTCGGGCTCAATTCGCGCGGGTTCAAGGGCTTCAACCTGCCGGGGCAGGAAAAGCGGGTACAGCGCTTCCACGAACTGCTGAGCGACTACGTGACGGGCCAGCTGCCATGACCGGTGCAGTGCTGCCCGGAGGAGCACTCTCCGTGACACCCGGGCAGCCCGGACGGCAGCTCATGCAGGTTGCCTTCATCGTCGAGGATCTGGATGCGGCGGCGAAGGTGTGGATTGCGACGACCGGCATCGGTCCATTCTTCCGCATCGATCACATCACGCTGGGGGAAGTGACCTATCGCGGCATGCCCGCGCCCAGTGCCGATTTCTCGGTGGCGCTTGCCCAATCGGGCGGAATGCAGATCGAGCTGATCCAGCAGCACTGCGACACCCCCAGCGCCTACCGCGACACTATCGCGAAAGGGACCGGCGGCTTCCACCACTTGTCCATCTATACTGCCGACTACGATGCCACGCGGCAGCGCTACATCGATCAGGGCTTCGTCAGCGCGATCGACGCAGCGTTCGGCGCGATGCGCTTCTGCTACGTCGACACCGCGGCGGCGCTGGGGTGCATGATCGAGATCGTCGAGGAAGACGCGCTCCAGACCGCAGCCTTCACGCGCATCGCCGAGGGCGCGGCAGGCTGGGACGGCGTGACTGACCCGATCCGCCCACTGTTTCCATAAGCGCCTGCCGCAAGGGCAGCGACAAGAGAGGATTTCCGCCAATGACCACGATTCCGATCGAGGACCGCCTCGCCATCGAGGACCTGCTGATCGCTTATGCCCACGCAGTCGATACGATCGGCAACATCGATGGCATCCTCGATGTGTTCACGCCCGACGCGGTGTTCGATCTCTCCGGGATCGGCCTCACCCCCTTGCAGGGCCACGAGGGCATCCGCGGCTTCTTCACCACCGTCTTCGCCAACATGGCGAACCACGCGCATTATCTGAGCAACTTCGCGATCACCGCCTTCGACGGCGATACCGCCTCGATCCGCGCCTATGTGACAGGAATGGGCCTTGGCAAGGATGGCCGCGGCGTCACCGTCAATGGCCGCTACTACTTCGACGTGGTGCGCACGGGAGCGGGCTGGAAGGCCACCCGCTACACCATGGATTTCCTCATGCCGCTGAGCGGCACACTGGACAACGCCCAACAGGCCTGAGCCAGGCGCTCCCCTCCCGGCGGCGGGAGGGGAAGCTTGGGCCGGCTCAGTCCGCCATCCACTTTTCCAGATTCTCGTGGAAGTAGCGCACCCGGCGTTCCTGCCAGGCGAGGTAATCGCGCTTGTACCCGCGCGAATGAAGGCCGCGCTGCTGCGCTTCCCACACCGAGACGTCCTGATCGATGCCGGGCCCGGCAGAGACCTCGCCCCACTTGCCCTGCACGTGCGGCGCGGGAACGGACACATCGACCCATTCGGACATCGACTGCGAATAGTAGCGCGTCGTGCCCGCCGGGAAGAGCGTCATGTACCACATGTCGAAGTAGCACTTCTCCGGATCGGTCTCGTGCGGCCGGGCGCGCAGCCAGATGTTGCCGTCGGGCTTTAGGCTGAACGACAGGTTCGGGAAGATCGTGTAGTGCCAGTGGTCGGTCAGCTGGTCGTCGTGATAGGTCGAGAAGTCGAAGCCCTTCTCGGCGCCCTTCTCGCGCTTCGCCTGCTGCAGCGCCTTGCGGATCTCGCCCGTCTTGCCGCCGCGGAACTGTTCGGGATCGAGGTCCCAGAACTCGAGCTCCTCGCGCAGCATTTCAAGCGTCTCAGCCTCGCCGCCGCGCAGCTGCTTGGTCGGCCCCGCGCCCGGCATGAACATGCGCGCATGGCCTTCGGGATAGAGATCGAACTGGCAGTGGCTGTAGCCGTATTCCATCACGAACTTCGTCTGCGGGTGGACGAAGGGCACGTGATAGCTCTCGTTGAAGTTGTCCTGCACCAGCTTCCAGTTGAAGTTGCCCTCGATCGTCACCCAGTGCGTGCGGACCATCGCATCCATCGGATAGGTATCGATCTGGTCCGCGATCGGCCCCATGAACTGGCGCAGCGGCGCGGCGTCCTTGTCCATGTTGATCCACACAAACCCGGCCCAGGTCTCGCACTTCACCTCGACGAGGTTCAGCTTGCCGCAAGGCGAGCCTTGCACGAAATCGGCTTCGTCGGGCACGACCTTGAGCTTGCCGGTGAGATCGTAGGTCCAGCCGTGATAAGGGCAGACGAGGCGCTTGGAATGGCCCTGCTCGCCCGTCACCACCGGCATCGCGCGGTGCTGGCACACGTTGTAGAACGCGCGCACGGCGCCATCATCGCCGCGCACGCAGACGATGGTTTCGGGACCGAGATCAGCGGTCAGCCAATCGCCCGCGTTGGGGATCTGCGCCTGGGTGCCAGCGATCTGCCAGGTCCGCGTCCAGATCCTGTCCCACTCACGGTCCGCCCATTCCTTCGAGAAATAGCGATCCGGCGTGATCGGTGCATTGCCGAGCGGCGGATCGGCGAGCGGCGAAATATCGGCGAGCGACTTGGCGCGGGCGCGGGCGAGTTGGGCTTCGGTGGTCATGATAGGATCTCCTGTTTCAGGCACCGGCGAAGTGAATGTATGAAGGATCATCGTGGCCGCGCGCGCCAAAGGCGTAGTCCGGCATCGCGGCGCGGTCCCACATGTCGGTCGAGGGCGCGACTGTACTCCAATCGTAGACAGCGTGGCGATGCGACATTTTCCATGTCCCATCGCGCCGCTCGAACCGGTCGAGATAGCGCCCTCCTGCGACCATGAAGTTGTCGCCCCCCTCTGCATTGGGGATGTGATGGTGCGCGATGAAATAGGTCTCGCCCTGCGCCTTGTCGCCGTCCACCTCGATCAGGACATTGCCGATCACGTGCTGCGTGCGGCGCATACCGGCGAGGACTTCCATCACCCACGGCACGAAATCGGCGGCGGTGCCCTTGAACATCCCATGATCGTCGGTTGCATCAGGGTGGAACACCGCGCGCACCAGATCGGCATCGCAGCGATCGATCCCCCGCGCGAGGCGGTGGACGAGCTCGGTGCAGGCCATCTTGTCAAGCAGCAGGGCCACGCGGGGATCGAGGTCGGCCATGATCGTCAGTCTCCGGTATAGAGGGGATCGTCGGGCAGGCGCTTGCCGTGCCGAGTCAGCGTGCCATAGAGCGGGCCGTCCCACTGCGCCGTCGAGGGGCCATTGCGGCTCCAATCGAGCACATAGCGGCGGTGGAGCAGCCGCCAGTCATCACCGCGCCGCTCGAGCCGGTCGAGATAACGCCCGCCGACTTCCATCTCGAACGGGCCATCGGGCCCATCCACTTCATGCCATGCGCGGCAATAGGTTTCCGCCGTGGCATGCGCGCCATCGATATCGATCAGCATGTTACCGAGAAAATGCTGCGTCCGGCGCATCGCAGCAAGCGCTGGCACCACACCTTCTGACCAAACCAGCGCCCCCACTTCGCCGGTGCCATAATCGGCCACGGCCTCTGGCCACCAGACCTCGCGCAGCACGGCGAGATCGCAGCGATCGATGCCGCGCGCATAGCGGTTCAGCACGTCCATGATCGCCAGCCGGTCGGCCAGCTCCTCGGGGCAGGTCCTGCTCATCGCTTGCGCATCTCCTCGCGGCGGCAACTGAGATCGTGCGGCGCCCTTGCGCCCCACGGAAACATCGTCTCGCCCCCCGGCAGATCGGCCGCCGGTTCATCGCGCACCCAGTCGACCAGTTCGCTGCGGTGCGCAATCTTCCAGACACCGCCGCGCCGCTCGTAGCGATCGACGTAGCGTCCCGCGACGAACATATCCCGCTCGCCGCCTTCCGCCACGATCCGGTGGTGCGCCTGAAAGTAGACCTCGCCAAAGGCCAGATCGCCACTCTCGAAATCGATACGCACCTGCCCGATCATGTGGTGGTTGGCCTTGTGCGGGGTCAGCACTTTCTGCGCGAAGTCCACGAACCCCGGCGCATCGCCCTTCCAGCCGGCTCCGTAGTCGGTCGTCGCATCATCGTGGAACACGGAGATGTGCAGCGCCGGATCGAGGCGGTCTTGCGCGCGCATGTAATCGCAGCAAAGGTCGTAGATGGCCTGCCACGAAGTGAGGCGATCAAGCGGGTCCATCATTCAGCCTCTCGCCAGATAGGTGTCGAGCGTCTGGTGGAACTGGCGGATGCGCGCTTCCTGATAGTTGCCCAGCGTCTGCCCGCGCTTCGCCGAACCGAGGAAGCCCTGATATTGCAGCGCGAGGTTATCCGTGTCCTGATCGTAGACCCCGCCAAGCCCCGGGTTCATCCCCGGCGCTTCGGCATAGGATTGCTCGACGGTGAGCCGCACCGGCTCTGGCGGATGCTCGATAGGCGTGCCGGGCGGCACCAGCTTGAGGAACATCAGGTCGAAGAGGCAGCGCGAGGGATCGTTGCCGATCGGCCGGAAGCGGTAGATCATCGGCAGCGAGACGCCGGGGAAAAGGCACATGTTCGGAAAGAGGTGGTACTCGATGGAATCGAGCATCTCGCTATCCGAGTATTGATCAAGGGGCACGCCCAGAGCAGCGGACATCTGTTCGCGCAGCAATTGTGCAGCATAGGAGCGCGCAGTGCGCCCTTCGGGAAGCGGCCCGCCCCCCACGCGCAGCTTCTCGAACAGCTCCGCCTCGGTCTGCGTGCCGGTGTAATGCGGGCTCGCCACGCCAATGGTATGCACGAAGCGCGTCACGTGATCGCTGAACAGGTCATACTGCGCGTTGGCATCGGCCGCAGTCGGCAGCGCCTGCGCATGGGTCTCGTAGACATGGTAGGCCTCGAGGAAGGCCTCCTGCGCCGCCTTCCAGTTGGTCGGCAGCTCCTTCTGTAGGTGCAGCGAAATCCGCCGGTCGGAAAGGTCCCAGCGGCCCGAGAAATGCTCGGCGAGCGGCCCCAATTGCTCCTTCAGCGGCCGCGCCTCGTCATCGAGGTTGATGAAGATGAACCCGCCCCAGGTTTCCATCCGCACTTGCGGCAGCTGGAATTCCTCGTCCTTCACGTGCGGGAAGTCCCACCGGCACGGGAGGTGCGCAAGCTCGCCCTCAAGCGACCAGCGCCAGCCATGGAACGGGCAGCGGATCTCCACCGCATTGCCGCTGGTGTCCGACCGCTTGAGCTGCGTGCCGCGGTGCAGGCAGACGTTGCGATAGGCGCGGATCTGCATGTCGTCGCCGCGCACGATCAGGATCGACCACGGCCCGATATCGTAAGTGATGTAGTCGCCCGCTTCGGGGACATGCTCCTCGCGCGCGGCCCATTGCCACGTGCGCGCCCACATGTGGGTAAATTCGCGCGCCATGAAATCGGGCGAGGTGTAGCGGTCGTAATCGATGTCGGCGTCGCCCGCGAAGGCATAAGCCTCCGCGATCAGCGCTGGCGGCACGTCCTGCCCGTCGGCGAGGATGATGTCGCGCGTGCTCGGGCCCGGGCACCGGGCCGCACCGGGCTCGGCTGGGAGCGGCAGACTGGTCTCAAGGTTCATGCCCGTAAAACTCCTCTTTGCCCCTCCCCGCCAAGCGTCAATCCCTGCCTGCCTCGATCCCTGCCTGCCTCGAGCCCTGCCGATCTCAATACTTGATTGTCACCTGCATCCGAACGGTGCGCGGCATCGCACCATAGCCGATGATATCGCCGAGCGTCGCATTGTTCGTGCCGGTGCCCGCACCCGTCAGCGGCGCGGTGCCGGCACCGATGAAGTAGAACTTGTTGGTCAGGTTCTTGCCGATGACGGCAAGCTGCCACCGATCGTTCTGCGCCCCGATCCGGATGCCCGCATCGAGCACGGTGTAGCCCGCCTGCCGGGTGAAGGGGTCACCGAAGCTCGAGCCGAGGTACGAGCTCGAGGTGCGCGTATCGATGTTACCCCCGATCTTGAGGCTCGATCCAACATCGGTCTCGTAGGATACGCCGGCGGTCGAGGTCCATTCGGGCGCGGCCGAGGTCGGCATGCCCGAAAGATCCTGCCGTTCGATGCCGGCCACCCGGAGCGAGCAGCCCGCCGCGATGCTCTGACCCGACCAGCATGGCGCGATGAAATCGATGTAGCGCGCCCGGTTGTAGTTGAGCGTGCCGTGCAGCGAGAGGCCAGGCACACCCCGCGGCGCGTACTCCAGCTCCAGCTCAACACCCTTCGACCGCGCCGCACCGGCGTTGTAGGTCACATAGGCGAAGACCTGCGAGTTGAAGAAGTCGATCTGCAGATCGGTATACTTGTAGCTGTAGAGCGTCAGGTTCGCGCGCAGCTGGCGGTCGAACAGGGTCGTCTTGATCCCCGCCTCGAAGCCGCGGCCGCGTTCGGGGTTGAACGCAAGGTCGGCTGAAGGATTGTTCGTCACCAGTGAGGAGTTGATCGCGCTGTTGGAGAAGCCGCCCGACTTGTAGGCGGTCTTGTAGGCGCCGTAGACCATGACATCGGTGGTCGGCTTCCAGCTCAGCGTCACGTCCGGCGACCAGTCGTTGAAGGTCTGATCCCCGAAGAGCGTGCCATCCTTGGCCGCGCTTTGCGGGCGGAACAGGAACGTGAGGCCCGGATTGACGTAAGGCTGGGTGAAGAAGCTGTCCTTGGTCTCATGCGTATAGCGCACACCGGCGGTCGCCTCGAGCGTCGGCATGATCTTCCAGATGAGCTGGCCATAGGCCGACCAGGTTTCGCCGTCCGTGGCCGAATCCTTGGCATAGGAAACATAGCGCATGCCGGTGGGCGCTGCCGAGTTCTCGCTGCCTGCGAAGAGCACCGTCTGGAAAAAGGTGCGTTTGGTCTTCTGGTAGAGCCCGCCGAACATCACGTTGACCGGCGAATCGAACTTGGTGAGCGCGCGCAGTTCCTGGCTGAAGGCATGGTAGCTGGCGTTCTCGGTCGCCCAGACCGGGCCGCCGAGGAAGTCGCAGTCACAACCGAACTTGTTGTTGTTCCAGTTGTAGTTGGTGACCGAGTTGAGGGTCACGTTCTGCATGTCGTAGTTGATCGTGCCCGTCACCTGCCACGACTTGTAGGTGTTGTAGAGATCGCCGTTCTCGCGCGCGAAGGGCGTCACCTTGGCGATCTCGAGCGGGAAGTTGTTCTGGTAGATCTTGAAGCCGCCATCGCACTTGTAGGCGGGGTTGATCGCCGTGACGCCCGTCGGGCAGCGCACCGCCGAATAGTTCCAGCCGTTGCCGATTGTGTCGTTCCATGAGCCCGACGCCTTGAGCGTGGCGGTCAGGCCGCTGCCGCCATCGTACTTGAGGGTGGCGCGGCCGATCAGCTCGCGCTCCTGCGGCTGATCCGCAGCAGAAGCTGCTGCGGCGAGCGTGGAGGGCGCACCGGCCTTGGCAATGTCGAATGTGGTGTAGTTCTGCGCGCCGGCCGCATTGCGATACCACCCGCCGAACATCTTGGATCCACGCACCGCAAGGCGCAGACCCCAATCATCCGAGAGGGGCGTCGAATAGACAAGTTCACCGTAAAGCTGGCGCGCATTGGCTTCATAGCCGACGCGGGCAATGATCTCGCGGTCCTTGCCCGGATCGGCTGTGGTCAGGCTGATCACGCCGGCGGTGGCATTCTTGCCGTAGAACAGGGCCTGCGGCCCTTTGAGAATTTCGACGCGGGCGAGATCGAAGAAGCCCTCGTTGATGACGCGGCCCTGTCCGTAATAGACGCTGTCGACCACGATCGCGACGGACTGTTCGATACCGATCGAGGTCGCGTTTGAGCCGATGCCGCGCATCGTGAGCTGCGCACCGGCGCCGTTCGAGGCGCGTGCGACGGTGAACTGCGGGGTGGCCGCAGCGATCTTTTCAAGGCTGGTGAGATCGCGCGCCTGCACCGTGGCGGCGCTGATGGCCTGGACCGATACGGGGATGCTCTGCACGCTTTCCGAGCGACGACGAGCGGTCACGATGATGTCCTCGACCCCGGTCGCGGCGGTCGCTTCAGCCGATGCGCCGGACTGTGGCGGGGCAGCGTCTTCCGCTGCCGCAAACGCCGGGCTGGCGACCAGCAGCGCACCGGGCGCCAGCAGGACCACAGCAGCGACGCGCGCCGTGCTCGAAAGGAATTCCAGTCGCACCGAACCAACGTGCCGCATTGTGCCTCTCCCACTTCTTTGGCCTGCCGCCCGGATTCTTCTTGGGGTCGGCAGAATGGAACAAGGGTATCAATCTCGCACTTCGACTCAACTGTTTATGCGGCAGTTCAGTACTTTTGATAGGTAAACCGACAGACCTGCCGGAACACTCTTCCGTCTGCGCAACGCGCTAGCCTTGCACCGAGATCCGCACATTTACCGGACTGCCGATCATGACCGCGGCAGCTCGCTGAACGGCCAGCTTGACCGGCAGCAGGTAGCCGCCGTCACGCGGAAAAAGCGATGTCGCAAAGCGGATGCCCGCGATCTCCGCGGTGACGGGAACGACACCCCAGCCATAGCTGGCAATCCGCGCCGCATGGCGCAATGCAGCCAGATGTGCCTCGGGTACCGGGACGAAAAGGTAGGGGGCCGGACCGCGCCATTCGATCACGGTGCCTTCGAACACCGCGTCGAAAAGCAGGTCGACCCCCTTATCAGCCATTACCAGTCGTGCGTTTCACCGTTCCACTTGCGGAACGCGCCGGTATCATCGAGCGTCCATTCCGCCCCCAGCTTGCGGATGCCGGACGCGCTTTCCTCGGCAGTGATCTGCGCATGCGGCCCGCCCATGTCCGTCTGCACCCAGCCGGGATGGATCAGGCCGATGATGATGCCCTTGCCCTTGAGGTCGATCGCTACCGATCGCATGAGCCGGTTGAGCGCCGCCTTGGCCGAGGCATAGCAATACATTCCGCCCATCGGCCAGGCCATCGCGCCGAGCTGGCTGGTGATGTTCATGACCTTTGCCCCGTCGCCAAGCCGAGGGAGGAAGGCCTGCAGCACGCGCAGCGGGCCCTGGACCATGATTGCAAAGGCCTCGTTCCACGCATCCCAGTCGGCGCCCTCCAGCTCGTTCGCCATCGGCCCGGTCACGCCGGCGACGTTGTAGAGCACGTCGATGGGCGCGTTCCCGCTCGCCGCTGCGGCCGCCCGCACCGAGGCATCGCTCGCCACATCGCAGGCGTGGATCGTCAACTTGCCGCCCGATGACGCGGCCAGCTCTTCCAACGCGGCGCTGGCCTTTCGCGGGAGGGCAATGACGGTATCGCCGGCGGCAACATGCTGCGCAGCAAGTTCAAGCCCGATGCCGCGCGCGGCTCCGGTAATCGCGACGGTCGCCATGGCTTTGTCTCCTTGTGATCACAGCTTGAGCAGCTGCTTGCCCTTGTTTGAACCGGAAAACAGCCTCTGCAAAGTCGCAGGTGCGTTCTCGAAACCGTGCTGCACGTCCTCACGGTAGGCCAGACGCCCCTCGTTCACCCACTTGACCAGCCGGCGGCGGATGTCCGGGAACTCGCTGGCCCAATCGAGCACGATGAAGCCCTGCATCCGCGCGCGGCGGAACACGAGGTTGAAGTAGTTTTCCGGGCCTGCCGGCAGATTGCCGGTCTCGTAGCGGCTGATGCCGCCGCAGATCACCACCCGCGCATTGGTGGCGATCAGGGCGAGCATGTCGTTGAGGATCTTTCCGCCGACGTTGTCGAAGATCACGTTGATGCCGTGCGGCGCGAGTTCCTTGAGCTGGCCGCGGATCGGCCCGGCCTTGTAGTCGATAGCGTGGTCATAGCCCGCTTCCTTGACGAGCCAATCGCACTTCTCCGGGCCACCAGCGATGCCGATCACGGTGCAGCCGGCAATCTTGGCGAGCTGGCCGACGATCGAGCCCGTCGCGCCCGCCGCACCCGAGACGACGACAACGTCGCCAGCAACCGGCTCACCCACCTTGAAGAGGCCGCAATAGGCGGTAACGCCCGTGGTGCCGAGGATCGAGAGCATCGCCGTCGGCGGCAGATCGGGCATGCAGGGGATCAGCCCCTCGCCATCGTGGATCAGGTATTCGCTCCACACGATCGAGCCCGAGAGCATGGTGCCGACGGGGAATTTGCCGGCATTGCTGGCGACTACTTCGGTAATGCCCGAGCCGCGCATGACATCACCGATGGCCATCGGCGCGACGTAGTCCGCGATGTTTTCCATCCAGCCCTTCTGCGCTGGATCGAAGCCAAGGTAGTGCGTCTTCAGCAGCATCTGGCCCGGCCCGGGTTCGGGCAGCGAGGTCGTCACCAGCTTGAGGTCGTCATCGTTGATCGGACGGCCGCGGGGGTGTCCATTGAGCAGCCATTGGCGGGTATCGGTCACACGGAATCTCCCGGAAGGTTTGTCTTGAAGGCAAGACTAGCGGCAGTGCCGAGCATCCGGACCTACCGAATTGAATGAGCCCCAAAGGGCAGGAACTAGCCCGCCATCCCCGCCAGCCGGGTCGCGAGCGCCGGATCACGCGGATCGTTCCAGTCCTGCCGCCCGGCCCATTCGGCAAGGCTGGCTGGCTTGTGCTTGAAGTGCCGCGCCATTTCCTCGGGGCGGACCATCAAGGGCGACACCGTCTGCGCGTTGTACCACCGGTAGAACTGGGCCATGCCGTCGTAGATCGAGGCCGGCTTCACATCCGGCGATCCCGTGACCAGCAGGCTCATCGCCGAAGCAAAGTCATCCGGCGTCAGGCTCTTGAACGTGATGGGCTTGCCCGAAACCCGGCTCAGGATCGCCGCAACCTCGTCGCCCACCAGTGCCTCGGGGCCACCCACCTTGTAGCGGCCGCTGGGGAGATCAGGGTTGGCGAGCGCCTCGACCATGAAGGCCGCGACGTCATCGAGGCAGATCCACGAGATCTTGAGGTCAGGCTTCGCCGGATAAGCGAAGACGCCCTTGTTCACGATGCCGGGCTTGTTCCAGCTGCGGATCATGTTGTCCATGAACACGCGCGATTCGATAATGGCCCATTCGCAGCCGCTGCCGGCGATGGCCTTGATGATATCGCGGCGCCCGTCCATCGCCGGGCTGCCGATATCCTCGTCAGCAATGTGGCAGCTGGTGTGGAAGACAATGCGCTTCACGCCGTTCGCCTTGCCCGCGGCCGCAATGTTTGCGCCCATCTTCTGCGCCAGATCGCGGTCGAACACGAAGGGCAGGTGCGCGGCGATGGCATCCATGCCCTGCGCGGCCGCGATCATCGAGGCTTCGTCGTAGATATCCGCCGCCACGGTCTCCACATCGGCGAACTCGGTTCCCGCGAGCGCCTTGGGATTGCGCAGCCCGGCGACCGGAGTCATCCCAGCCGCAACGAGCCGGGTCAGCAGCGGATGCCCCTGGTCGCCCGTCGCGCCCAGCACCAGAATGCGTGTCATCTTGATTTCCTTATTGATTGGCGAGCCGCGCGGCCGTCCGCCCAGCGATGCATCCGAATGTGAGCGCCGGGCCCAAGGTGCCACCCGCGCCGGCGTAGACGCTGCCGGTGGGGCAGGCGATTACATTGCCCGCGCCGTAGAGCCCGGGGATAGGTTCGCCGCTAACATCGAGCACCTGCGCCGCCGCATTGGTCCGCGCCCCGCCGTTGGTGCCGAGGGCGCCGAGTTTCAGCTGAACCGCATGGAACGGCCCCTGCGTCAGCGGACCGAGAGTGGCCGCTGCGCCGGGCCGCGACCGGTCGCCGTAGAAGTGATCGTAAGTGCTAATACCGCGGCTGAAATCGGGGTCTTCGGCATTCGCAGCATGAGCGTTGAAGCGCTCCACCGTCTGCAGCAATTGTGCAGCATCGACATCGATCTTCGCCGCCAGATCTTCCAGCGTATCGCCTGTGAGAACCCAGTCCGGCAGGGCATCGAAGGGCATCACCGGCCCGATCGGATAGCGCGCGCGGTATTGCGCATCGAACACCAGCCACGCCGGATTGTTGGGATAATCGTAGCTCGCCGGATCAAACTGGTGGAAGGCCCCGGCGAGCGAGGAATAGTTGATCGCCTCGTTGCAGAAACGCTTGCCGGCGCGGTTGACCATTAGGCTGTGCGGCAAGGTGCGTTCGATAAGCACCGGCGCAGCGCGCTGCTCGCCGCCCGGCCAATACGCGCCGCCGATGGAGAGCGTCGGCACCCACCACGCGGAGGTCATGTTGCCCAGCCCCGCGCCGACCGACATCGCGAGCTTCAGGCCATCGCCCGTATTCCCCGGAGGTGAGGCCG
This sequence comes from Novosphingobium sp., assembly GCF_027489515.1. Taxonomy (GTDB): domain Bacteria; phylum Pseudomonadota; class Alphaproteobacteria; order Sphingomonadales; family Sphingomonadaceae; genus Novosphingobium. The sequence goes on from NZ_JAIXZS010000067.1 coordinate 29,941, forward strand.
GCATATCGAGCGGCCCGCGCAGGAAGGTCTTCCTGAGGGCTGCGTTCCACTCGAACCCGCCGGTCGCGAGAATTACGCCGCGTGCGGCACGTATGCTGCGCCCGCCGGCAAACTCCACGCCGGCAACCCGCCCCCCTTCGATAATCAGCCGCTCCGCCTTCATCGCGAGCTGCGGCTCGATCCCACGCGCCAGACATGCTGCGAGGAGCCGTCCGACCATTGCCTGACCGAACCCACGCAAGTCCGCCTCGGCGCGGCGTTTCAATTCCGCCGGATCGACGAAACCGCTACTGCCGCCAAGCGGCGTTTCGCGCAGCATCATCCGCTGGATCACGCCATCGCTGAACACCTTCTCCGCCCATGGCCCGAGCGTGGTGAAATCGAACAGTTCGTTGTCCAGCGCGCGCCCGCCCTCGGGCTTTGCGCCGGGGCGGTCGAGGTAATAGTCGGGATAGCCGGGGAGGATGCTGACTTCGAGCGCCCCCGCCTCCTCGAGAAAGGCCAGCGCACCCGGCGCTTCGCGCACGAAGGCGCCGAGGACCTCCGGCTCCATCTCGCCATGATCGAGGCTGCCGAAATAGGCGAGCGCTTCTTCCTCGCTGTCGGCCATCCCGACCGCCTGCATGCGCGGGTTGTTCGCCGCCCAGATAATCCCGCCTGAAACCGCCGCCGTGCCGCCGAGACGCTCGCCTTTCTCGACCAGCGTGACGGCCGCACCCGCCGCATGCGCCGAAAGCGCCGCCGCCATGCCAGCCGCGCCCGCGCCGATGATCAGGACGTCGCAGGCCTCGCTCACTTCAGAGCCCTCCGGCGACATAGAGGCACTGCCCCGTCACCCAGCTGGAAGCCGGTGAAACAAGGTAGAGCGCAGCCGCCGCGATATCCTCCTCACGGCCGAAGCGTTGTAGCGGTATGCCGATCATTTCGCGCAGCGCTTCGCGGCGCGCTTCGTCGTCGGTGCGCATGCAGGCGTTGAAGTTCTCGGTCGGGATCGGCCCGGGCGCGACGGCATTGACGCGAATCTTCGGGGCGAGTTCGCGCGAAAGGGTCTGCGTCAGGCTGTTCACCCCGGCCTTGGCAGCCGCGTACGGCCCGTTCTTCACCTGAGGGCCGAACGCGGCGCGCGAGGAGGTATTGAGGATGACGCCACCGCCCTCGCCCATGGCTTTGGCTGCAACCACGGCACCCATCCACACCGCCTTGAGGTTGAGATCGACTTGCGCATCCCAACTTTCCTCGGTCGTCTTCGTCAGATAGCGCGGATTGCCATCTGGAATGCCGCCCGCGTTGCTGACCCAGATGCCGACCGGCCCGAGCTCTGCGGCCGCTCGCGCTGCGAGGTTCTCGAGCGCAGCCATCGCGGTCGCATCGGTCGGCACGGCCAGCGCGCGGCGTCCGCGTGCGCGGATTTCCTCTGCCACCGCCTCGATATCCGCCGCTGTGCGCGCGCCGAGTGCGACGTCCGCGCCTGCCTCGGCGAGGGCAATGGCAATGGCCCGCCCGATCCCCTTGCCCGCGCCGGTGACGACCGCGACCTGCCCGTCGATGCGGAACCCTTCCAGAATGCTCATGCCGTCTCGACCTGCCGTTCCATCTGGGCAACGCGTGGATCATTTGGCCAGACCCAGTCCTGGCCGATGACCTGCTCCACCGCGAGGTGCGGCGGCACCCGGTCCAGCCCGATCATCTTGTCGCAGGTCTGGTGGAAGCTGTAGATGCGCGCTTCCTGATAGCTAAGCGGCACAGACTTGAAGCCGTCGCTTTCCATCGACTTCTGGATTGCCTCGCCGAACTGGGTGTCTTCCTGGATGATCGCATTCATCCTGCGACCGCCCCCACCTTCAATTGAGTCGTCAGGCTCTGTCCACAAGTCGGGCACGGGCCCGTCACCCCAGTCGAGCGCCATGGTGATCAACTCGAGACGGGTGGTGTTCAGCGAGGTTGGCCAGAAGATCAGCGGCGGAATGAAGAAGTTGGACAGCGGCGAGACCCAGTTGGGGAACATCGTATAGCTCTGCGTGGTGGTGCGCCCCAGCTCGCCCACGGTCTCCACCGATTGCCACTCCGGCGGATTGTCGATCGCGCGCACATGCTCGCGGTTGGTGTTCTTCGGCGGCGGCGCGATCATGCGCGCGTGGCCGCCGGGGAAGATCGTGTTCACATTGCGCTTGTGATCGACGAGTGGTGCCACAGTCTCGGCATGGATGAAGGGCACATGGTAGACTTCCATGTTGGCCTCCATCGCCACTTTCCAGTTGCACTTGAGATCGAACGACTGGCGGGCGGCGAGCCGCATCCGGTCGAAGCCGAACTCCGCCCATTCGTCCCACAGCGGGCCCATCCAGTCGCGCAGGCTGATTGCATTGTCGTCGAGATTCACGAAGATCAGCTTGCCATACATCTCGCAGCGCACGCCGATCAGGCTGCGGCACGACTTGTCGAAATTGCTCCCGAAATCCTGCGATTCCGGAATGCCGACAAGCTCGCCGTCGGTCTTGTAGGTCCAGTTGTGATAGCCGCACATCAGGCGGGGGCTGCGCCCGCTCTGGACAGTGACGACCGGCGCGCCGCGGTGGCGGCAGGTGTTGTAGAAGGCGCGGACAACGCCATCCATGCCGTGGACGATGATCAGCGGCTGGCCGGCATTGTCCCACTGCATGAAGCTGCCCGGCTCGGGCACTTCATCGAGGTGAGCGGCAAACAGCCAGCTCTTCTTCCAGATATACTGCTGCTCGAGGTCGTAATACTCCTGGCTCGTGTAGCGCCCGGCCGGCATGTCCGGCAGCGGCGGGAAGCCTTCGGGCAGCGCGGTGCGGGCGGCTTCCCATTCCATCAGCCGCTTGATCGTATCGACCGTCTGCTGGTCCATCATGGCCGGAACTCCCTTTCTCAGGCGATGTCAGGCGTTGCCTGCGATCACCGATTTCGCGTCATCCACACGGATCGCCGCGCCGTTGATGAACTTGCTTTCGTCCGAGGCGAGGAACACCACCGTGTAGGCAATGTCGTCAGGTTCGCCGAGCTTGGTGATCGGGCCGCCATTGAGCGCTTCCTCCGCCCCGCGCATCAGCGCCGCCTGCCGGCCGACTTCGATCACCATCGGGGTGAGGATGCCCGCCGGGTGGATCGAGTTGCAGCGGATGTTGTAGCCCTGCCGCGCGCAGTGCACAGCGACAGCGCGGGTCAGCCCTTCGACCGCACCTTTTGCTGCGCAATAAGCGGCCACTGCGCTCTCACCCTGGACCGAAGCGATCGAGGCCATGTTGATGATCGAGCCACCCCCAGCACCACCATTGTTTTCCTTCATCACGCGCACCGCGTGCTGACAGCCGAACCAGGTGCCGTCCGCGCTCACCGCCATGATGAAGCGGTAGTCCTTCTCGGTCTGCGTCTCGATATCGCCGAGTTCGACGACGCCGGCGTTGTTGACGAGAATATCGAGCTTGCCGTGCCGCGCGACGACATCGTCGACCAGCGCGCGCCATTCGGCATCGTGCCGCACATCGAGATGGCGATACTCAGCCATTTCGCCCAGCTCGGCAGCGACACGCTCGCCATTCGCACTATCCACATCGGTGAGGATCACCCGCGCGCCTTCGCGCACGAACATCCGCGCATCCGCTTCGCCGAGGCCCTTTGCGGCGCCCGTGATGATTGCGACTTTTCCGGCTAGCCTGCCCATAACGCGGCGTTCCTCTCAATTATGCAAGTTCCCACCAATTCACCCCGGATGCTAGGCAGACGTTACTAGCAAAAGAGAGGGGTGAGCCGTGGGACTGACGATCGACGAGCTCTCGGCGCGCGAAGAGATCCGCGATCTGCTCCACCGCTACTGCAAGGGCATCGACCGGCGTGACTGGCCGCTAGTGCGTTCGTGCTTTGCCGATGACCATGTCCACAAGCACGCCAGCATCGAGGGTTCTGCGGACGATTTCGTGCGGATGGCAAGCGCCGTGCTGAGCACCATCCCGGCGACGCACCACACCGTCGGCAATGTCCACTTTGCCTTCGCCGAGGATGGCCTGAGCGCGGAAACCGAGGCAAACTTCGTCGCCTATCACCTGATCGAGGCGGGCCATCCGGAGGGTACTCCGGTGCCGACGGGCGGCAAGGCGACAGATTGGATCGTTGCAGGGCGCTATTGCGACCGGTTCGAGAAGCGCGACGGCAAATGGATTATCGTGCGGCGGCAGGCGTACCACGACTGGGAACGCGTCGATCCGGCGAATGTCTGAAAAGCAAACAGAATTACGGGAGAGAACTTGATGCGACTGAACGGCAAGACCGCCCTAATCACCGGCGGCTCATCGGGGCTTGGGGCCGCAATGGCAAAACGCTTCGTGGCCGAAGGAGCCAGCGTCGTGATCGCCGATATCGATGACGCGGGCGGCGAAGCGCTTGCCGCCGAACTGGGAGACAAGGCCCGCTACGTGCACCTTGATGTGACCCAGGAAGCTGATTGGGCCGCTGCGGTGGACAGCATCAAGACGCTCGACTGCGTGATCAACAATGCCGGCATCACCACGGCGGGCAATATCGAGCAGGTCACGCTCGAGCAGTTCCGCCACGAGTTCGAGATCGACGTCGTGGGCGTGTTCCTTGGCTGCAAATATGCCGTGGCGAAGATGAAGGCAGCTGGCGGCTCGATCATCAACATGTCCTCGCTCGCTGGCATCCGCGCCAACGCCGATCTCGTCGCCTACAACGGCGCCAAAGCCGCCGTGGCGCACATGACCAAGTCGATTGCCGCGCACTGCGGCAAGAGCGGCTACGGCATCCGCTGCAACTCGATCCACCCCGGCGTGATCCGGACGCCGATCCTCGACAAGGTGCTGGCGCAGGTCCCCAATCCGGATGAAGTCTACGCCGGTTGGGTCGCCGTCCACCCGATCGGCCGCATCGGGACGCCAGAGGAAATCGCCGCCATCGCGGTCTACCTCGCCTCCGACGAATCCACCTTCACCACCGGCGCCGAATTCCGCATCGACGGCGGCAGTTCCATCTGATGAACCCGATCAGCCTCGCCTCGGGCGTCGTCCCCGAATTCGGCCCCGTCGAAACCATCCGCGCGGCTGAGGTTGGCGGCTTCGATCAGGTCGGGCTCTGGGTCGATCCCGCGACGTGGACGCAAGCCCAGACCGGCGAGGCCCGCGCCGCGCTGGCGGATACCGGCCTCCCGCTGCTCGATGTCGAGGTGATATGGATTCAGCCCGGCAGCGACATTGCCCTGCACAAGAAGGTCATCGATGTCGGCGCGGAGCTGGGCGCGCGGAACGTGCTCTGCGTCTCCTCCGATCCCGACATGGGCCAGACCGCCGCGCGCCTTCACGAACTTTGCGTCTATGCCGAAGGCTCGGGGATGCGTGTGGCGCTGGAGTTCGGGATTTTCACCGAGGTGAAGACGCTCGCAATGGCGCTCGGCGTGCTGGATCAGGTCGGCCACCCGCTGCGCGCGCTGCTGATCGATCCGATCCACGTCGACCGCTCGCTGAGCCCGGTCGCTGATCTGGCAAAGGTCCCGCGCGAGCTGCTGCCCTATGCCCAGTTCTGCGACGCACCAGCCAAGCGCCCGGATCCCGCCAATTTTGCGGCGATCATCGAGGACGCCATCGACCTGCGCGAACAATGCGGCGAAGGCGCGCTGCCGCTCGCGGCGATGTATGCAGCGCTCCCGCCTGGCATCCCGCTCAGCATCGAACTGCGTTCCAAGGCGCTGCGCGATGGCTTCCCCAATCCCGGCGAGCGCGCGAAGGCGGTTGCGGAGGCGACGCGGCGCTGGCTGGCGGCGAACGCCGGCTAGTTCCCGCGCGCCTTCACGAAGGCAGCAACATCATCGTGCAGCGCCTTCAGTGAATCCTCGTGCGCGTAGACCATGTGACCTGACGGATAATACTTGTACGAGATGTTCGCGCGCAGGTTTTCCGGAACGGGCAAGTGCCGCATCTGGAAGCGGCCTTCGAAGTAAGGCGTTGCGGTGTCGTAGTACCCGCCCAGCACCAGTACGCGCAGCGAAGGATTGGTCTTCATCGCAAAGGCAAGATCGGGCAGCACGTTGGCCGCGCCTTCCACGGGTGCGGATGCGTCCGGCGGCGTGTGCTTCAGGTCCCAGTCGCCGACATTGGCGAAGAGCTTGAAGGCCTTGCCCGCACCGTAGCGCAAAGTCCCCCGCGCATAATCGTTGAAGGCCGAGACATAGGCCGAACTGATCGCCGTGGACTGCGGATCATAGTCTGCCTCGCGGCTCAGCACGTCGAGGCTCGGGCCGGCGAAGCGGGTATCGAGCCGGCCGACGGTCTGCCCGGTCTCGTCCATCAGGTTGCGGTTGAACTGGCCGAGATTGACCCTGAGGTTCGCGCGCAGGATGTAGGCCGGGGTGAGACCGGTATAGCGCGCCAACTTCTCGGCCATCGCCTGCTTGCGATCCGCCGGAAGGTCGTTCCCCTCGATCAGCGCGGCGGCATAGTCGCCGGTCGCAAAACGCTCGGCCTCGGCAAGGAACGGCTCAAGCTGCGCCGGGCGGCCGCCGGGCACGCGGTTGTGATACCACGCTGTCGCCGCATAAGTCGGCAGCGTGACGATGTAGGGCAGGTCGTTGCCGGGGTTCCGTTGCGGCGCATCGGCCCAGAAATCGAACGCCAGCGTCGTCGAAAGCAGCATGATCCCGTTGAGATCGGCTGAATCCGCATTCTGCAGCCGCGCCGCCAGCGCAACCGCGCGCGGCGTGCCGTAGCTTTCGCCGAAGAGGTAGCGCGGCGAATTCCAGCGCTGGTATTTGCCGAGGAACTGCTTGATGAACTCGGCAAAGGCATAGACGTCCTGATCGATACCGTAGAACGCCTTGTCTTTGTCCTTGCCCGCGATCCGGCTGAACCCCGCGCCCGGTGCATCGATGAACACGAGGTCCGCCACATCAAGCGGGCTCTCGCCATTGTCGACGACCTTATAGGGCGCAGGCGGCGTATGGCTGCCATCCGCCGTCACCACCCGGCGCGGGCCGAAGGCGCCCATGTGGAGCCAGACGGTTGAGGAACCGGGGCCGCCGTTGAACACGAACAGGATCGGGCGATCCGCGGCGGGTGCACCCTTCTTGAAATAGGCGGTGTAGAACATCGAGGCTTCGGCCGGGGCTTCATCGCCTGTCGCATCCGCCTTGGGCTTCGCTGCGTCGTCCCAGCCTTTGGGATGCACGACAAGCGTGCCTGCCACTGCCTTGTAGTCGATCCGGCTCCCCCGCACGGTGACTGAGCCTTCGCTCGAAACCTCTTCGGGCTCGAACAGTGCGGCGGGCGCCGCCTTTGCCGCTTCAGCGGGCTTGCCAGCTTCCGCAGGCTTATCTGCTGCGAGCGCCGCCGTGCTCAGGGCGAATGCCAGAGCCAATGCCGAAATTCCGAGCAACCGCATGAAACGCCTCATTCGCAAACAAAAAACCGGCGCGGTTGGTCGCACCGCGCCGGTTTGTTGTCCATACCCTGCTGGCCGCAATCGAGAGCGGCCGGTCAGGACATTCAGCGGAAGATCACCCCGCCGAAGGGCGATGCGCGGTGTCGGACCAGTCTTGCCGCGCGACCCACTGCGCCAGCGTTTCGAGCTCGATCCCCGGCAGGCGCTCCATCATCGCCTCGGTGTTCACCTCGAATGGCTTGGTCGGCGCGTTGTTGTTGTAGTTGTAGAACGCCGCGATGCCCGCCGAGAACGGCTTGCGCTCCGCCTCAGGCATCGAATCGCCCAGCGCGGCCACCAGCAGATCGCCGAATTCCTCGGGCGTGCAGGGGTCGTACTTGATCGTATGGCCGAAGTGATCAGAGAGGATCTGCGCGACCTGCGGCGGCAGAAGCCGCTCCGGCCCGCCGATGTTCATCCAGGTGCCTTCCATGTCCGGCCGATCCATCGCGTGGATCATGATCTTGGCGACGTCATCGAGGCTGATCCAGTTCGCGCCCAGCGTGGGCTTGTGCGGATAGACGTAGCGCTTCTCGTGGACGATGAATGGCCGCGCCCAGTTCGTCAGCAGGTTGTCCATGAACAGCACCGAGCCGAACACGGTGGCCGGCACGCCCGACCGGAACAGCGCGTTGATGCCTGCGGTGTTGCCGGCATAGGTGAAGGCATCGCCGGGCTTGTCCGGAATCCAGCTCGAGGTGTTCCAGACGAAGCGCTTGGCGTCGACTTCCTTGGCCGCCTCACCGATCCAGCCGGCGAGTTCGGCGCGGGAATCCCGGAGCTGCAGCGGATGGTTGTAGAACACCGCGTCCGAGCCCTCGAGCGCCTTGGTGTAGGTCGAGCGATCGTAGAGATCGATGACGCGGGTTTCGATATCGGCGTTGGTCGGCCCGAGATCGGGCTTCTCATTGCGGGAAAGCGCGCGGACCTGATGCCCAGCAGCGACAAGCTGGCGCACCTGTGCCAGCCCCTGCCGGCCGGTTGCGCCCACGACGGATACCAGTGCCATTTCGCATCTCTCCTTTGGTGAGGCCGCCCAGCTCTTTGGCCGGTGCAGCCGGAATAGGCGGGCTCAGCTCCGGATCGCGCTGGCCCCATCGACATTGAGGTCGGTCCCGCTGGTGAAGCTCGAATCCTCGCAGGACAGGAACAGGATCGCCCGCGCCACTTCATCGGGCTCGCCCACGCGGCCCATCGGGTGGGCGGAGGCCATCACCGCTTCGATCTGCTCAGGGGTTGCCCCGCCGGCGTTGAGGTAGCGGTTGTACATCGGGGTGCGGATCGCGCCCGGATGCACGGTGTTGGCGCGGATCTTCAGCCCCCGCTCGGCGCAATCGAGCGCCACTGCCCGGGTCAGGTGCGTCACGCCCGCCTTGGAGGCGCAATAGGCCGCCATGCCCCCCGAAGCGCGGTGCGCCAGCATCGAGCCGATATTGACGATGGTGGCGTTCTCGCCGGATGCCGCCAGCGCCGGGATCGCGGCACGGCAGCCGTAGAAGGAGCCGGTGAGGTTGATATCGATGTGGCGGTGCCAGCTGTCGAGATCGACATCGACGGTGTTGCCGGGTTCGGAAATGCCGGCGATGTTGCACAGTGTCGTCAGCTTGCCGAAGCGCGCCAAGGTTGCCGCCACCGCCGCTTCCCACTGCGCCAGATCGCGCACATCAAGCTGCACCGCATCGGCATTCGGGCCGAGCGCGGCGGCATGGGCCTTGGCCTTGTTGAGCTGGAGGTCGCCCAGCATCACGCTGCCACCTTCGGCCACGAACAGCTCCGCAACCGTGCCACCGATCCCTTCCGCGCCGCCCGAAATGAGGGCGACCCTGCCGGTCATCTTCCCCACAGGTCAGCGCTCCAGGATGCAGACGCCGGACAGGCCGGGTGCGCCGTAAACGTGGCTGTAGGCGGCCTTCGGATTGTTCGGCACCTGCCGCCCGCCGCCGCGTCCGCGCAGTTGAACGGTGTTCTCATAGACCTGCCGCAGGCCCGATGCGCCGATCGGTTCACCGCAGGCAAGGCAGCCGCCATCGGTGTTGACCGGGAGCTTGCCGGTGATTTCGGTGCGGCCCTCGCGCAGCCACTGCTCCTGATCGCCATCCTTGCAGAAGCCGTTTTCGGCCATGTGCATGATCTCGGCGCCGGATTCGGTATCCTGCAGCTGGGCGACCGAAATGTCCTCCGGCCCGATGCCCGCCTGCTCGAACGCCGCCTTCGAGGCGAGGATCGTGGGCTTGCCGCCATTCTCGATATCGACCGAAGGTGCAAACACCTCGAACGAGCCGGGCGGGCGCGTGCGCACCGCGACGCTGGCAATCTTCACTGCATCGGCGCCAAGTTCGCGTACCTTCTTGCCGCTCGCGAGGATCAGCGCCACTGCGCCTTCGGCCGGCGCACAGAACATGTATTTGGTCAGCGGATCGTTGACCATCGGCGAGTTCAGGATGGTTTCCAGATCGACCGGCGAGCGCCGCCAGGCGTGATCGGCATGGACGCCGTTGCGGAAGGCCTTTTCAGCGACGCGGCCCAAGGTCTCGCGGCTGATGCCATAGAGCTGCATGTAGCGCTGGATCTTGAGCGCGAAAAACTGCGTCGTCAGCATCATGCCGGTCTGGCCGTACCATTCAGGAAGGCCATAATCCTTGGGCTTGGCGTTGAACGCGCCGCGCGGGTGCTTGTCGAAACCGACCGCCAGAGCAACGTCAAACTCGCCCGCCGCGATGGCGTTGCGCGCCGAAGCCAGCGCAGAGCCGCCTGTGGCGCAGCCGTTGGCGACGTTGATGAACGGCAGGCCGGTAAGGCCGAGCTCGTTGACCATGATGTCAGCGCTGCCCGCAGCTGCCGAGCCGCCATAGGCGCAGCCCACGTCGGTCCATTCGATCCCGGCATCGGCCATCGCCTGCCGCACCGCGAATACGCCCTGATCGCGGCCCGAACGCCCGTCAGTGCGGCCGAAGGGGTGAATGCCAGCCCCGATGATATAGACATCTTCCATCACGCTTTCTCCGGACGAAACGCATAAGTCGAACGAGTCGAATCAAACGGCGCGACCACGAATTCCATCGGCATGCCGAGCTTCAGATCCTCGAGCACGCAATCGACGATCCGCGTCTCGACGATCACCTCACCGGGGAGCTCGACATAGCCGAGGAGGTAGGGCTGGAACGGCTCCGGCCCCTCGAAGGGTTCCTTGGGCTGGAAGTCCTGACGGGTCCACGACCACAGTGTGCCCTTGCGCGAAAGGCGCCAGGGCTCGACGCCCTCGGCCGCATCGCCGCTCGGGTAGGGAAACACGATCTTGCCATTGGGGAGCCGTCCGCCGATCAGCGCCGGCTCAGCCTCGTTGGTCCACAGGTTCGGAGCGATGGGCTCAAGCAATTGGGTCATAAAGCCTTTCCCGCAAAGGCGGACCGGCAGCGCCGTATCCTGTCATGGCCGGTATCGTGGCACCAATTCACCGGACCGACGATCATTGAAAATACTAGGCAGCCTCTGCCGCCCCTCCCCCTTTGTGTTAGTCGCCCCCGGCCCCGCGAATGCCTAGCCCTGTGCCATAACAAGGGAGCCGGCGTCTTGGGAGAGCATCGCCACTACCGCCATTTCGTGCTCGCCGTGATCACCTTCGGCGGGATGCTCAACATCGCCGACCGGCTGATCCTCTCGATCATGATCGAGGATATCAAGCACGCCTTTGCGCTCACCGACACGCAGATTGGCCTCATCACCGGTTTTGCCTTCACGGTGCTTTACGTCGTCTGCGGCCTGCCCATTGCCTGGCTCGCCGACCGGATGAGCCGCCCGCTGATCATTGCGCTCTCGATTGCCTCGTGGAGTCTGATGACCGCGCTGTGCGGGATGGCGACGGGTTTCTGGACCTTCTTCCTCGCGCGAATGGGCGTGGGCATCGGCGAATCGGGTAGCGGCCCTGCCGGCACGTCACTCCTCACGCAGACGTTCAAGGGCCATGAGCTTGGCCGCGCTATGGGCATCTACTTCCTCGGCCCCACGCTTGGCACAGCGGCGGGGTTGATCCTTGGCGGCGTGCTTGCCCATGCGGTTGGCTGGCGGATGACCTTCCTGCTGCTGGGCATACCGGGCATTCTCTTCGCCGTGTTCGTTTTCCTGACAGTGAAGGAACCCGGCGGCCGTCCGATCCCGGCCAAGGTGAGCGTCGCCGAAGGGCTGATTGCATGGTTCGCCGGCATTCGCGCCCTCTGCGCCAACCGCGTGTTCCTTGCAGGCTCGATGGCGTTCGGCTGCATGATCGTCACAGGTTACGGCTTTGCCACCTGGCTGGCCGCGATTATGCTGCGCGAGTTTCGCGTCAGCACCGCCGATGTCGGCTTCTACCTTGGTCTTGCATTCGTGCTGGGCGGCATTCCAGGTCCGCTGCTCGGCGGCTACCTCACCGACTGGCTCGTCCAGCGAGACGCGCGATGGCGCGCATGGCTCCCCGCCATCGCCACGCTGGGCTGCCTGCCGATCTACTTCATGGCGCTGCAGAGCACGCATTTCTGGACCTTTCTTGGCCTGTTCTCCTGCGGCTACCTCGTGTTCCTCATCGCACAGGCGCCAACGGTTTCGCTGATCCAGCTCGCCGTCCGACCTGATGAACGAGCAATGGCGATGGCCGTTGCGATGATCTTCAACAATCTGATCGGGCAGGCACTCGGCCTGTTCCTGATCGGCTATGCCAGTACCAGCCTCACCCCGACATTCGGCCCCCAGGCGCTGACCTGGGCACTTATCGGCGTAAGCACCGCCTTCGCCATTCCGGCCGCGTTCTTCTATCTCGTTGCGGCGAGCGGCATGGCCAAGGGCCCCCTCAAAATGATGAATGGTCCGCCTTCCCCGCAGGCGTAGACTGCCGCCCAAGTCCAAGGGAGAGCGGACAAATGGTGGAAACCAAGACCGGGCACGACCGCACTGCGGGGGTGACCTACAACGACGTGATCAGGGCGGACACGGTGCCGCCGCCGGCCGTCTACCTCGAGGATTCGCCCTATCCCGGCGGCGTCACCAAGGTCGCCACGCACCGCTACTGGAGCAAGGAAGAGCACGAGCGCGAGGTCGAGCGGCTGTGGAAGCGTGTGTGGCAGATGGCCTGCCATGAAGACGACATTCCCAATGTCGGCGACACGCATGTCTACGAGATTGCCGGCCTCTCCTTCATCCTCGTGCGCAATGCACCCGGTGACGGCCCCGGCGCGGTCAAGGCCTTCCCCAACGCCTGCCTCCACCGCGGCCGCCAATTGTGCGAGGCGCACAAGAAGGGCCTCAAGGTGCTGCGCTGCCCGTTCCACGGCTGGTCATGGCACCTTGATGGCAAGCTAAAGGAAGTGCCCAGCCACTGGGATTTCCCCTCGGTCACCGAAGATGAGTACTCCCTACCCGCCGTCTCGGTCGGCCACTGGGGCGGCTTCGTGTTCATCAATCCGGACCCGAATGCCGAGCCGCTCGCCGATTTCCTCGGCGATATCGACCGCCACTTCTCGCTGCCGTTCAAGCGCCGTTACAAGGCCGCGCACATGGTGAAGCGCCTGCCCTGCAACTGGAAGGTGGCGCAGGAAGCCTTCATGGAATCCTACCACGTCGTCGGCACGCACCCGGAACTTCTGCCGATGTTCCTCGATACCGGCTCCAAGTACGACGTCTGGCCGAACATCAGCCGCGCGATGTCGGCCTCCGGGCCGCCGAGCGCGCACACCGACCTCGATGCGCCGGATCCGAGCGCCTTTCCCGAAGGCCAGGCCTTCACCAGCTTCCGCCATCCGCTTTCGGGCCACGTCTATCGCCGGATCGAGGAGAACCGCGTCGAAGTTACCCGCCCCGATGGCAAGACCGGCCTGTTCGACATGACCGGCGCGCACATCGAAGGCGAAGTCGTCAGCGCGGACGCGCACATGTGCAACTGGATCGGCGGCAAGATCGCACCGGGCGAGGAAAACATGCCGACCCGCTTTGCCTCGGCCTCGACCGAAGCCTTCCGCGCCGATGCTGCGCGCGATCGCCGCGAACTGATGCGCCCACAATGGGGCGATGCGATCGACCAGTTCAGCGACGCCGACATGATCGACGCGATCTTCTACTCGGTGTTCCCCAACCTCCACCCGTGGGCGGATTTCAACCCGATCTTCTACCGTTTCCGCCCGGATGGAGACAATCCAGAGCAATCACTGCACGAGGTCATGTACATGGTGCAGGTGCCCGAAGGCGCCGAGCGGCCCGCGCCGGCCAAGTGCACCTTCCTCGATCTCGAGGACGACTACACCAAGGCGACCGAATTCGGCAGCTATCTGAACAAGATCTTCAACCAGGACGGGCTCAACCACGCCGCAGTGCAGAAGGGGCTGCACAATCATCCCAAGGGCGAGGTGATTTTCGCGAGCTATCAGGAAAGCAAGATCCGCGATTTTCACGCGAAGCTGAACCGCTGGCTGGATAGCGAAACCCCGCCGAAGAGCCGCTAGGCAAACTATCGCGGGCCCTTTCCCCTGGCGGGGAGAGGGCCCGCTTGTGCGCCGATGAAAGACTTCGCAAGGCGGTTCCGCAAGGCCGCTACGGATCCATGCTTGCCGCTACGGAATCCGTGCGTTTTTGCAGCCACACTGCGCACAAAAAGCGGCACTCCGTCACCCTTTTTGATAGTTGCTGTTCGCCCCCCGCACCCTAGCCTAGTGATCGGGATTGTGGGTGCAAAATCAAGCAAAAACAGCAAGATAGGCACCCGCGGCAAGTTGGGAGGATTGCTATGGGGTTAAGGACATTTGGCGCGGCGTTCCGCTTTGCGCTCTGCGCAGGCGCTGCGGCGACGTCGCTGGCGATGCCGGGTCTGGCGTATGCGGCAGATGCTGCGCCGGCTGACGGCGCGGCTGCTGCCGAAGCACCGGCGACGAACGAGGAAATCACCGTGTTCGCCCGCCGCGACGCGGAATCGCTGCAGAACGTTCCGCTGACGATCACCGCGATCAGCGCGGGCACTCTCGCCAAGTACAACGTAACCAAGCCCGCCGACATCGTCAGCCGCATCCCCACGCTCAACGTCCAGATCGGCGGCTCGGGCGCCGGCGCGCAGATCAGCTTGCGCGGCGTCGGCTCGTCCAACATCTCCGCCGCGTTCGACAGCGCTGTCGCGCTCGACTTCGACGGCGTGCAGGTTTCGACCAACCGCCTGCTGCAGGCAGGTTTTGCCGATCCGGCGCAGATCGACGTGCTCAAGGGCCCGCAGTCGCTCTACTTCGGCAAGAGCGCCTCGGCGGGCGTGCTGCAGATCCGCTCTGCAGACCCGACCAAGACCTGGCAGTACGGCGCCAGCGCAAACTATGAGTTCGAGGAAAAGGGCTACCTCGTCAGCGGCTACATCTCGGGTCCGGTCAGCGACACGCTCGGCATCCGCATCGCCGGCCAGTACAATGACGTGAAGGAATACGTGAAGATCAACCCGACGACCCCGGCCAAGCTGCGCAATCGCGGCCTGACCGATTTCGTCGGCCGGATCACCCTGCAGTGGGAGCCGACCAACGACTTCACTGCCAACCTCAAGGCGACCTACACCCGCAACACCAATGACGGCGCGATCGGCACCGCCGACATTTCCTGCGGCAAGAACGGCCGCGCGGATGAAGTCGTGCTATTCTCATTCCTCGGGCCGAACGCGATTGCCATTCCATCGAACGCGGATTGCAATCCCTTTGACAAGTACGTCACCACGTCCGATCCTTCGCCGGCGCTGGTGGGCAAGTTCCCCGAAGGTAGCGGCGCTGCCGGCGGTCGCTATCCCGGTCATCCCTTCGGCCAGACGGACCTGTTCTTCACGCGTCTGAAGATGGACGCGAAGCTCGGTGACAACCTGAAGCTGGTTTCGACCACGGGTTACATGAACCTCAACGCGATCGATTACGATTCCTACAGCTACCTCGGCGTGGGCAAGGCGTTCCGTCCGAGCGGGCTGCCGCTTGTCCTCGCCGCGCTCGGGCCGTTCTCTGCCCCCGCGCTCGATGCGGTCAACACCGTGGGCTCGCCCCAAGGCGTCGGCGGCAGCGATCCCGTCAACAAGACTGCCCAGTTCACGCAGGAACTGCGCCTTGTCAGCAGCTACGATGGCCCGATCAACTTCTCGCTCGGTGCATTCTACGAAAGCCGCGTGATCAAGTTCAACACCTCGCAGCAGGCCTTCAACGCCTCGCTGCTGTTCCCCGATCCGGTGACCGGCAATACGTTCGACTACTTCAAGCGGCACCGCACGAAGACGAACACCTATTCGCTGTTCGGCAGTGCGACCTATGACATCACCGAGCAGCTCGAGCTGACCGGCGGTGTTCGCTACACGAAGGAAGACAAGGTCAACACGATCGTCATTCCTTACATGCACACGTTCTTGTCGACGGTGTTCGGCTTCGTGAAGAGCGGTTTCGCCACGCCGCCGATCAATTTCAAGGATACGAACTGGTCGCCGGAAGTGACGCTCCGCTACAAGGTCAATCCCGATTTCAACATCTATGCCGCGTTCAAGACCGGCTACAAGTCGGGCGGCATCGACAACAGCGCGCTGCCTTCGAGCAACCTCGCCGACTTCCTCAAGCCCGACAAGTTCCAGGCCGCTGCAAACGGCCTCATCTTCAAGTCGGAAACCAGCAAGGGCGGCGAAATCGGCTTCAAGTCGCAGCTCGCGAACCGCACGATCACGTTCAACGCCACGGCCTACTACTACGTGTTCAACGATCTGCAGGTGCAGAACTTCAACGCGACCACGATCCAGTTCGTGACCACCAACGCCGGCCAGCTCACTACGAAGGGCATCGACGTCGACTTCAGCTGGCGTCCGCCGGTAGATGGTCTGCGCTTCACCGGTTCGCTCGCCTACACCGATGCGAAGTTCACCAGGGACTTCTTTACCGGCACGGGTCCCGACGGCGTGCTGGGCACCGCCGACGATCCCAACATCAATGGCCGCCGCGCAGCACGTGCTCCGGAATTCGCCGGCAACCTCGCCTTCGACTACACCGCACCGCTGAGCGATGCGCTGGAACTCGGTCTCTCGGGCAACGTTGCCTACAGCGGCAAGTACTATACCCGGCAGGAGAATGTCACCGACTACCAGCAGCCTGCCTATGCGACTGTCGACGCCTCGATCTCGGTCGGCGCGCCCGATGGCAAGTGGAGGCTGGCGCTGATCGGCAACAACATCACCGACAAGATCTTCGTCAACACGTCGGGCGGACGTCCGTTCCTCGCCGGCCCGGGCAATGGCCTCCCGATCGGTGATGACGAAGTCTTCACCGTGAATCGCGGCCGTCAGGTGTTCATCCAGGGCACCGTGAAGTTCTAAACTCCCGGCGGCAACTCCACGCCGGATGAAGGGGCCGCCTCGGGAAACCGGGGCGGCCTTTTCTTTGGGGTGTGGCTTGCTGTGCGGTTGGACTCTGCCGCCGCCTGCCAACCCTTTTGTTCGTCATTGCGAGCGCAGCGAAGCAATCCAGAGCGTAACGCATTTGCGCTCTGGATTGCTTCGCTGCGCTCGCAATGACGAGGCAGGGGAACGGAGTGATTCCCGCCCTAGAGCGTCGTGCGTTTAATCTGCAACGTATCCTGCTGCCTTGAGGTAGTTCCAGCATTCGTCTGGATGGTAGAGTTCGCAGATTGATCCGACGGCCTTCCACAGGGCATCGACTGTG
>NZ_JAIXZS010000056.1 GCF_027489515.1 Novosphingobium sp.
ACGCCACCGGTGCCCGCGAAAGCGGGCTAAGAGGGAATCCGGACAAGTCTTCAAAGGCTTGCACCCGGAGCTGCCCCCGCAACTGTGCCCGGATAGCGCCCTGTCCACGATGCCACTGGTCCCGCAAGGGGCTGGGAAGGCGGGCAGGGGGCGATGACCCCGGGCGAGCCAGGAAACCTGCCGGTGTGTGGTCGTTCCGCGGCCGGGCGGGGTGTACCGGGCGCATGCGTGAGATGGCGCGCCCTATGGCCCCGCGTCCTCTCCCGCCATGGACGGCAACGTCCATGGGCCGCGGAGAACACACGTGAAAAAACTCGCCATTGCCGCCCTTTCAGCAGCCGCGTTTGCTACCCCTGCGCTTGCGCAGAAGGCTGACGATATCGTCGTCGCCGACTACAAGGCAGACCCGGCCCTTATCACCGTCATCGCCACCGGCAGCCCCCAGCGCATCGACCAGACCGGCCAGCCGATCACCGTCCTGACCGCCGCCGATCTCGCCCGCCTGCAAGGCCCGGACATCACCCGCGCGCTCGAACAAGTCCCCGGCCTCGTCCTCAGCCGCAACGGCGGCCCTGGCGCCTTCACCGGCGTCCGCCTGCGCGGCTCGGATAGCGAGCAGGTCCTTGTCCTCATCGACGGCGTCCGCGTCGAAGATGTCGCCGCCCCCGGCGCCGGCTTCGATTTCGGTACGCTCACCACGGGCGGCATCGAACGCATCGACGTCCTGCGCGGCTCCAACTCGGTGACCTGGGGCAGCGCGGCGCTCGGCGGCATCATCGCCATCCAGACCCGCGAACTCGATGGCGTCGAAGCGAGCGCCGAAGGCGGCAGCCGTGGCTCCTTCGCCGGAGACGCCGCCGCCGGCCTCGCCAACAGCACATACGCCGTCTCGCTCACTGGTGGCTACACCACCACCGATGGCGTCTCCGCCGCCGCCGTCGGCACCGAGCCCGATGGCTTCCGCCAGTGGCGCCTTGGCGGCAAGGCCCGGCTCGATCTCGCCCCCGGCCTCTCGTTCGTCGCCAATGCCCGCTACGCCGATACCCGCACCGAGATCGACGGCTACCCCGCGCCCAACTACACTTTCGCCGATACGCCCGAATACCAGATCACCCGCCAGCTCTCCGGCCGCGCGGGCCTGCGCTACCAGGGCGATTGGCTGACCCTGGGCACCGGCTTCGCCCTGTCTGATACCAAGCGCGACTACTACGACCCGACCTTCGGCACCGCCCCGTCGTATGGCTACCGCGGCCGCAGCCACCGCGCCGATCTCACCGGCCGCGCCACACTGCCTGCAAACTTCGCGCTCGATTTCGGCGCTGACAGCGAATGGACGCGCTATTCCGGCACGTTCGATGCCCGTCAGACCGCGCGGCAGACCAGCGGCCACGCCATGCTCGGCTGGTATAGGCCGAACGCCTCGCTCGCCGCGGGCCTGCGCTATGATGATCACAGCCGCTTCGGCAACGCCACCACGCTGGGCGCAAACGGCACCGTCCGCCTCGCGCAAGGCCTGCGTCTGCGCGCCAGCTACGGTGAAGGCTTCAAGGCGCCCACCTTGTTCCAGCTCCTTTCGGACTACGGCAACGCCGCGCTCCGCCCCGAACGCAGCCGCAGCTACGACGCCGGGCTCGAATTCAAGGGCAACACTGTCACCGCCGCGTTCACCGTCTACCGCCGCGACAGCCGCAATCTGATCGCCTTCGTCTCATGCTTCGGCCAGACCACCGGCATCTGCACCAATCGCCCCTTCGGCACCTACGACAACGTCGGCCGCGCGCGCGCCGAAGGCGCCGAGGCCGAACTCACGCTGAAGCCCACAGGCACCTTCACCCTGCGCAGCCTCTACACCTATACCAAGGCGCGCAATCTCACCCCCGGAAGCGCCCAGTTCGGCAACGATCTTGCCCGCCGCCCGCGCCATGCGCTCACGCTCTCGGGCGACTTCGAAACGCCTCTGGCTCACCTCGCCCTCGGCGCAGACCTGCGGCTTATCAGCGGCAGCTTCGACAACGCGGCCAATACCGCCCGCCTCCCCGGCGGCGCGGTCGCCACCCTGCGCGCCAGCCTGCCGGTGAACGACCGCTTCACCCTCTACGCCCGCGTCGAGAACGTGTTCGACAACCGGCTCCCCACCGCCGCCGGCTACAGCGCCGTCGGCCGCGGCGCCTTCGCCGGCCTCAGGGTGAACTACTAATGCGCGATTGGCCCACCTTGCTTCTCCTCTCCCGCTTGCGGGAGGGGCTGGGGGTGGGCCTCGCAGCGCTGCTGGCAACCACGCTCCTCACCGCCTGCGTGCAGCAACCCCCGCGCGAGACCACCCACCGTCTCCCCACCATCGTCAGCCTCAACCCCTGTGCCGATGCGATTCTCGCCGAGGTCACCGCCCCCGGCCAGATCCTCGCGCTCTCGCACTACAGCGCGGATCCGCGCGCTGCCTCGATCGATCCGGCCAAGGCCCGACAATACCGCACCACGCGTGGCACGCTGGAAGAAGTCCTCACGCTCCGCCCCGATGTGGTGGTCGACAGCACCTTCGTCCCCCCCGCCACCGCCGCCGCTTACCGGCGTCTTGGCCTCCGTCTCGAAACACTCGGCATCGCCAGCACGGTCGAGGAAAGCCGCGCCCAGATCCGCGCACTCGCCGCGCTCGCCGGCAACCCCGCCAAGGGCGAGGCCCTGATTGCCCGCATCGACAACGCGCTCGCCGGGGCCGCGCCTGCGTCCGGCACGCCCGCCGTGCCCGCGCTGGTGTGGGAGCCCGGCGGCATCGTCCCCGGCGATAGCACCCTGATCGCCGAACTCCTCCGCCGCACCGGTTTCACCAATTTCGCCGCTGCGCGCGGGCTCGGCCAGGCCGATCAGCTCCCGCTCGAGCGCGTACTTGCCGATCCTCCGCGCGTAATCCTCGCGGCTGGCTCCGACCGCGCGCTTCAGCATCCTGCGCTGGGGCACCTCAAGGCCATCACCCGCGCCCCACTAGACCCGCGCCTGCTCTACTGCGCCGGCCCCACCATCATCCCCGCCGCCCGCCGCCTCGCCGAAGTGCGGCGCACCCTGTCTCCCCTCCCGCTTGCGGGAGGGGCCGGGGGAGGGCATGTTGCAGCCACACTGATGGCGAGCAAATGACCCGCCCCGTCGCCTTCCTCCTCGCGGCCCTCGCGCTGGCTATCCCGCTCAGCCTCCTCGCCGGGCAGGTCTGGCTGAACCCGTTCGCCCCCAGCGGCCCCAACGCCGCCATCATCCTCGCCGAATTGCGCGCCCCCCGCGCCGCGCTCGCGCTCGTGATCGGCGCAGGCCTCGGCGGAGCAGGGGCCGCGATGCAGGGCTACTTGCGCAACCCGCTCGCCGATCCCGGCCTGTTCGGCGTCGCCCCCACCGCAGCGTTCGGCGCGGTGCTCAGCCTCGCGCTCGGCCTTGGCGCCTTGCTCCCGCTCGCCGCGCTTGTCGGCGCCGCGCTCGCCATGGCCGCACTTGCGCTGATCGCGGGCAATGCGAGCAGTCCCAGTAGCACCACCCTGTTTGCGCTCGCCGGGCTCATGCTCGCCAGCCTTTCCGGCGCGCTCACCAGCCTCGTCATCAGCCTCGCGCCCAATCCCTTCGCGCTGTCCGAAATCGTCACCTGGCTCATGGGCAGCCTTGAAAGCCGGGCCTGGCCCGATGTCCTCCTCGCCGCACCGCCCACCGCGCTCGGCCTCATCCTCCTCGCCCGCGCGGCCCCCGCGCTCGATGCCCTCACCATGGGTGAGGAAACCGCCCGCTCCTTGGGCGTAAACCCCACGCGCCTGCTCTGGCTCATGGTCCTCGGCACCGGCCTTGTCGTCGGCGCCGGAGTCGCCGCTGCCGGGATCATCGGCTTCGTCGGCCTTGTCGTGCCCCACCTGTTGCGCCCCTACACCGATCAGCGCCCCTCCAGCCTGCTGCTGCCCAGCGCGCTCGGCGGCGCGCTCCTTCTGCTCCTGGCCGATTGCCTCTGCCGCCTGGTCCCCCTCGCGGGCGGCGAACTGCGCATCGGCATCGCGCTCAGCCTGATAGGTGCGCCGTTCTTCTTGGCGCTGCTCCTCCAGCTCAGGAGCGAGATCGCATGACCCTCACCGCTCGGAACCTCACCATCTCCGGCCGCCTGACGGACATCTCGATCACGCTGCGCCCCGGTGAGCTTACGGCGATCTGCGGCCCCAACGGCGCGGGCAAGACCACGCTGCTGCGCGTACTCGCGGGGCTTGAAGCGGGCCCGGTCAACCTCGGCGAAACCCCGCTCGCGGCGCTTGCCTCGCGCAGCCGCGCGCAGGCCATCGGCTATCTCCCCCAGCACGCGCACCCCGCCTGGAACCTCACCGCCAGCGCGCTCGTCCGCCTTGGCCGCTTGCCGCATCGCACCTCCCGCGCCGAGGATGATGCCGCCGTTCACGCCGCGCTCGCCGCGCTCGATTGCGTCCACCTTGCTGGGCGCGGCATCCACACCCTCTCCGGCGGCGAACGTGCCCGCGTCCTCCTCGCCCGCGTCCTTGCCGGAGGCCCGCAGTGGATCCTTGCGGACGAGCCGCTCGCCAGCCTCGATCTCGCCCACGCTGCCGCGCTCCTCGCGCATTTCCGCAAGCTGGCGGATCAAGACACCAGCCCGAAGACCGGCGTCGTCCTCGTCGTCCACAGCCTCGCCCATGCGATGAACCATGCTGACCGCGTGATTGTCCTTGATCGCGGCCGCCTCGCGGCAGATGGCCCGCCGCAATCCGCCTTGTCCGAAGAACTGATCGAGCACGTCTGGCGCGTCAACGCACGGTGGACCGGCCCCGTCGGCGCCCGCGCGCTTTCGCTCTGAACGCTGGCTCTCCCCGCCTCAGCGCAGCGGGGAGGGTGAGGGGGAGGGTGCCGCCAGCGTCTCGCTCAGCGCCGCCGCGAAGTCGCGCGCGAAATTCTCGGCGAAATGCGCTTGCTCGCCCGCCGCCATCGCTGGACGTGCCGCATGCGGCCCATCCCCCCGGCAAAACAACCGATCCGCCGGCGGCCGGCGATGCTGCGCGTCCTCATGCATGGACCTGTCCATACCGGCACCATACACCCGCTGCCACACACTGGTCTTGTATTCTCTCGACATGCCCGGCGATTAACCGAAACCGCCAACCCGCGCTGTGCGCACCAGCACAGTCGCTTCCATTTCCATTGTTGCGACATGCAGCTCGGCCAGCCACGCTTCTCCACCTTGCCCCCCGCGCCACCTTGCTATCGCGCGCCCCGCCACCCACGTGTCGCAAAACGCCCGCGCGCCCCTTGCCGGAATCGAACAAATCTGGAACAGACTGCCTCCATGTCCCTCAGCACCATCTCCATTCGCGGCGCGCGTGAGCACAATCTCAAGGGGATCGATGTCGATCTCCCGCGCGATAGC
>NZ_JAIXZS010000110.1 GCF_027489515.1 Novosphingobium sp.
GCCGCCGGCATCCGCACCGAGAGCGACCTGCGCAACGAGAAGATCAACTACAAGGTGCGCGAGCACTCCTTGCAGAAGGTCCCCTACCTGCTGGTGGTCGGCAAGCGCGAGGCGGAGGATGGCACCGTCGCGATCCGCACGCTGGGTGAGCAGCACCAGAAGGTGATCCCGCTCGCCGAGGCTATCGCGCTGCTGAAAGCCGAGGCAACCCCGCCGGACCTCAGGGCCTGATCGCTCTGCTCGACCTGCCGCTGCTGTCGCTGGCGCTTTGCGCGCTGGCGGCGTTTGTCGCGGCCTTCGTGCGGGGCCTTGCAGGCTTCGGCATGGCGATCCTGCTGGTGCCGCTGATCGCGCTGGTGATCCGGCCGGGCGAAGCAGTGGTCGTCTCCAACATGCTCGGCCTGCTGATCGGCCTCGTCGGCGCGCGCAAGGTGTGGCACGCGGGCGAGAAAAGCGCGGGCGTGATCGGCGGCCTTGCCATGGTGATGACACCGCTCGGCCTGCTCGCGCTGTTCGCGACGCCGCCCGCGGTGGCGCGCGTGATCATCGCCGTCGTCGCGATCGGCGCTTTCGCGATGGTTCTCCTGCCTGCAAAACCGGGCCATGCCCCCGGGAACCTCGAAACCGGGCTGACCGGAGCGGCTTCCGGCCTGCTGACCGGCTTTGCCGGCATGCCCGGCCCGCCGGTGGTGCCGTATTACCTGCGCCGTCCGATCCCGCGCGAGGTGGCGCGCGCATCGATGCAGACGGTTTTCCTGCTCACTTCCACCGCCAGCACGGCGGCCGCGCTCGCGCTGGGCCTCGCGTCATGGCGCGATGCGCTCTTCGCGCTTCTGCTGTTCGGTCCGGTGCTCGTCGGCAATTACCTCGGATCACTTGCGTTCGGCAAAGTGAGCGACGCGCTGTGGCGCAGCTTCGTGGGATTTCTGCTGGCGATTTCCGCGCTGATGGCCGTCGTTCGCCTGCTTGGCTGATCTGCGCGGGACGCGTGCCGCCATGGGTAACGCCAAATAAACCCTCTCCGGTCCATAGATGTCCGCCACCAGACAAGCGGACGGACTGCGGTATGACGATCAATTTTCCCGAGCTGGCTCGCCAGGCCGCTGCCGATGGCGCAATCACGGCCGAGGAAGTTCTGGCCCTGCGCCGCGCCGCATGGCCCGATGGCCGCATCGACCAGACCGAAGCCGAAGCCATTCTCGCGATCAACGACGTTGTCTCTGCCAAGGGCCCCGAATGGATCGACTTCCTTGTCGAAGCGGTGAGCGAATATGTGCTCAACGGCACCGAACCGCGCGGCTACGTGGCCGACGCAACCGCCGACTGGCTGATTGCCCGGCTGGATCATGATGGTCGGCTCGATTCGGCCGCCGAACTCGAACTCCTCATCCGCGTGATCGAAAAGGCGCTCGGCACGCCGGACCGCCTCAAGGACTACGCGCTCACCCAGATCGAGCGCGCCGTGCTGACTGGCAAAGGCCCGACGCGCGATGCCAGTACACTTGGGGGCGCTGCGCTGAGCGCCGGCTCGATCACCGAAGCCGAATGCAAGCTGCTGCGCCGCGTGATCTTCGCCAGCGGCGGTGATCGCCCTGCGGCCGTCAGCCAGCGCGAGGCCGAAATGCTGTTCCGCCTCAAGGATGCAACGCTAGGTCGCCCCAACGCTGCCGAATGGCAGCGCCTCTTCGTGCAGGGCGTGGGCAATTACCTGCAGGGCTGGACCGGCGGCCGCGCGATCAGCCGCGAGCGTGCTGCCGAGCTCGAAGGCTTCATGAACGACACCTCGAGCAGCCTTGGCCGCTTCTTCGGACGCATGACCCGGCTCGGGACAGGGGATCTTGGCACGGCGGCGCAGGACATTATCTCGGCCGGCAAGCCTGCGCGGGACTTTCAGGGTGAAGCCGGAGCCGAAGCGGCGCTGACGTCGCCCGAGAAGGTCTGGCTCGTTGGCCGCATCCACGCGGACGGCCAGATCGACCCGCTGGAAGACGCGCTGCGGGCCTTTCTTGCCGAAGGGTAACCGCGCTCTTCACCCGCTGTTAGGCATTGAATCAACAGGAAGCATTTACCCCCCGGCGGCATAACGGTTGCATCGCAAGGGGACGTCTATGCACATTCCGGCCAGAATGCTGATACGCGAAGACGCGGTCGACAACCGCCGCGTGCAACGCATGCACGCGGGCGAAACGTCGGCAAATCGCGCCCAACGCATCTACGATATCTCGCGCTACGGTTGCCAGATCGAGAGCAACGACCTCGCCGATGGCGCCAGTGGCCAGTTCGTAGAGATCGATTTCGGCAGCGTCGTCACCCGTGCAATCATCCGCTGGTCGGATCGCGCCCGGCTCGGTGTCGAGTTCGCGCGGCCGCTCGGTTCGCGCGAGGTCGATGCACTGCTGGCAGAGTCCGCACCGATCCGCCTGCGCCGGCTCTAAGCGGCAGGTTTCACCCCGGCCACCGGTTTGTACTTCGTCGCATCGGTGGTAAATTCGGCATGCCCCAGGCTGCCGAGGTAGCCGCGCACCTTGCCGACGAGGCGCTGGTCCGCAAGGTGGCGCACCACCGGGGTTTTCGCCGCTGCGCCATAGAGCCGCATCTGTCCCATCAGGCCCACGCCGACCGCTGCGGCGCGCACCCGGTCAATCGCACGGATCTTCACGCCAAAGCGCGCGGCTGCCTTCTCGCTGCCATCGCAGAAATTCTGCATGAAATAGACTTTGGCGAACGAGCGTTCGAGCCGGGCACGAATCTGACCTTGCGGGGTCGAGGTATCGATCAGATCGGCTTCCAGCGTCGCGCGCAGGAGGCCGCCGCAGGTCGCCTCGTCGAACCCGGCGCGCAAGCTCAGCGCACGGGCGTTCCAGGCATCGACAATGCCACGCGGGGTCTGCGCCAGCAGATCTTCGGGCAGGCCAAGCAGGAAGCAGCGATAGCGCGATAGCTCGATCTGCGCGCGCTCCTCGGGGGTGAAATCGCTGCGGCCTTCACGCAGCACCTTGGACGAGATGAGGAAGTCAGAAATCAGGCCTGCCGGCATCTGGTCCACTTGCGGGATCGGGATGCCGTAGACCTTCTGGTCCCATTTGCCGTTCGAGAGCACGTTGAAACGCACCATCGAATGCATCAGCCGCACCATGGCCGCGGCCTTGAAGCCCGCGCCGAAGCGGGCGAGCGCGCCGGGCAGCACAGATGTTCCGAAGAACATCGCGGTTTCCTTGATGCGCCTCGCCGCGGTCTTGTTGGAAAGCGTGCCCGTCAGCGCCATTGGCAGCGCGGCGTACTTGTTCATGAAGGTGGCGATGAACGCACCGCGGATGGCCCAGGGCGCGACATTGGCAAAGGTCACGCGCTGCAACCGCGCGCCTTCCTCGACCAGCTTCATATCCACCCACGAAGGCGTGGCTTCCATGCTGCGGATGAAGGTGATGAGTTCGACCGGTGCGCCCTCGACCTTGTCCACCCCCTTGTCGCAGGCCTCGACCAGCATATCGACCAGCCGCTTGAAGCCGTGTTCGGGCATGAGCGCGGCATAGGGATCGGCCGCCGCATCACCCATCATCGTGTAGGCGGCCATGCGCTCCATCAGCGCGCGGTCTTCGAGCAGCGCGGCCGCGACCTTGGGATAGGCGCGCAGCTCGCTTCCGGCGATGAGCTCTTGTGGATTTTTGGCATCCGTGAGCAAGCGCTCGGGTTCGATCGCAAAATCGACCGCGCCATACATCGCCGGATTGTCGGTGCGCTGCGCGGCGATCCGTGCGCGCAGGTCAGCGATGGGTGTGGCCACTCCGGTCAGACCGTGAAGCTTTCCCCGCAGCCGCAGGAGCCCTTGGCGTTGGGATTCTGGAACACGAAGCCGGCGGTGAAATCATCCTCCTGCCAGTCCATCGTGCTGCCGATCAGATAGAGCACCGAGCCGCCGTCGATGAAGAAGGTGCCGCCCGGCGTCTCGATCCGTTCGTCCATCGGATTGGCCGTTTCGACGTAGTCGACAGAATAGGCGAGGCCCGAGCAGCCCCGGCGCGGGGTGGAAAGCTTGACGCCGATCGCTCCTTCCGGCGCGCTTGCCATCAGCTTGGCGATCCGCGCCTCGGCCGAGGGCGTGAGGATCACTGCGGCAGGGCGCTGGCGAGTACGGGTGGGGGCTTCGGTGGTCATGGCTTCACCTATATGGGGCTTGTTCAGAGCATACCAAGTTCGAGCTTGGCGTCGTCGCTCATCTTCTGCGGGTCCCAGGCCGGATCCCACACGAGATTGACCTCGGCATCTCGCACGCCGGGCACGGCCTCGACGCGCAGTTCGACTTCGGCGGGCATCGATTCGGCCACCGGGCAATTCGGCGTGGTGAGCGTCATCGTCACCACGACCGAGCCTTCGGGGCTCACGTCAACGCCGTAGATCAGGCCGAGGTCATAGATGTTGACCGGGATCTCGGGGTCAAAGATTTCCCGCAGCGCGGTAATCACGCCTTCGTAGATGTCCCCGCCCGGCTCGCCCGGCGCTGCCACGGCAGGCTTCTCGGAAAGAAAGCCTTCCAGATAGTCGCGCTTGCGCTCCAGCTTCTCGGCAGGGGTTTCCACCGCTTCCTCGACAGCCTGTTCGACTCTGGCGCGGCGCGGTGGCTCGACGCCTTCGACTTCCTCGATCTCGATCCGGTTCATCCGAATATCCTTAAGGTCCGCTCGATGCCGCGAACCAGCGCCGCGACATCGCTTTCGTCACTGTAAATCCCGAAACTCGCGCGGGCCGTTGCCGGCACGCCGAGGTGCTCCATCAGCGGCTGCGCGCAATGATGGCCTGCGCGGATCGCCACGTTCTCTTCGTCGAGGATCGTGCCGAGATCGTGCGGGTGCACGCCCTCCAGCGCGAAGCTGACGATCCCGGCGCTGTCTGCTGGTCCGAACAGCCGCACCGCATTGATCCGCCCCAATTGCTCACGTGCCGAGGCGACAAGCTGCGCCTCGTGCTCATGGATCGCCGCGAGGCCAGTCGAAGTCAGGAAATCGACGGCAGCGCCAAAGGCGATCGCCTCGACGATGGCCGGCGTTCCCGCCTCGAAGCGCTGCGGCGCGGGTGCCCACGTCGTCTGCGCGAAGGTCACGCGGTCGATCATCGAGCCGCCGCCCTGCCACGGCGGCATCGCCGAGAGGATCTCTGCCTTGGCCCAAAGCGCGCCGATCCCGGTCGGCCCATAGAGCTTGTGCGCGGAGAAGACGTAGAAATCGCAGCCCAGCGCCGCGACATCGACCGGCAGGCGCGCCGCCGACTGGCAGCCATCGAGCAGGATCTTCGCGCCGACGGCATGGGCCAGTGCGACCGCACGCGGCGCATCGAGTACCGAGCCGAGCACGTTCGAGACATGCGCAAAAGCCACCAGCTTGTGCGCCGGGGTGAGCATCCGCTCCGCCGCATCGAGATCGATCCGGCCATCTTCGGTGATCGGGCAGACGTCGATTTCAAGGCCGGTCCGCTTGGCGATCAGCTGCCACGGCACGATGTTGGAGTGATGCTCCAGCTGCGAAAGCAGCACACGGTCGCCGGGCCGCAGGTTTGCCACGCCCCACGATTGCGCGACGAGATTGATCGCCTCGGTTGCGCCGCGGGTGAAGACCAGCTCTTCCTCGCGCGCGCCGATCAGCGCCGCCACCGTGCGCCGCGCCGCTTCATAGGCCAGCGTCATCTCGGCTGAGCGGGTATAAACCCCGCGATGCACGGTTGCGTAGTCCGCGCCCATCGCCTGGTTCATGGCGTCGATCACGACTTGCGGCTTCTGCGCCGTGGCGGCGGTATCGAGGTAATGCCAGCGCTTGCCCTCGGCATTCAGCAGACCGGGCCAAGCATCGGTGCGGGCGAGGGTGGCAGTGCTCACAGCAGGTTCTCCAGCCCGGCCAGCGCGGCTTCGGTCAATGCCTCGGCATCGGGCGCGCCGACGAAGGCTTCGGCGATGAAGGCGTGGAGCATGAGCTTCTTGGCCTCAGCCGGCGGCAGACCGCGCGATTGCAGGTAGAACAGGCCTTGGGGATCAAGCTCGCCCACCGCGCAGCCATGCGCACACTTCACGTCGTCGGCGTAGATTTCGAGCTCGGGCCGCGCGTTGGCGGTCGCCGTGCGCTCCAGCAGCATGGCGCGGATCGACTGCTCGCCATCGGTGCCGATGGCTCCGCGTGCGACATGGACCTTGCCGAGATAGGTGCCTGTCGCCTGCCCGCCAAGCACCGAGCGCACGACCTGCCGGCTCACCGCATCGGGCTGCAGGTGCCGCACTTCGGTCACGATCTCGAGCGTCTGCGTGCCCGCGCCAAGCTGCGCCGCGCCGAAGTGGAATGACGCGCCCTTGCCGAGCACGGCCGTGACGGCGATGCGGCCGTAAGCCTGCCCGGCATTCAGCACACGCAGATCGAAGTTCGCGCCGTCTTCCAGCGTGATCAGGAACTCACGCGCCTCAGCGCTGTCAGAGCGCGCGGTGATCGCGAGCGTGTCACTCGCACCGGCGGCGACACGGATTTCCTGCACGGCCACCGGCCAGAGCGGCGCGAGCGCGGTCAGATCGGCGTAGCGATAGGCCTCATCCTTACGAGTCGGGAGAACGAGACTAGCCATTGGACGTCTCGCACCGCACCATCGGGATCGGCGCTTCGGACACCTTGGCACCGCTGCGCTCCAGCACATGAAGCACCAGCATCTTGCCATCGGGGCTCAGGACATAGTCTGCCGTGAGCGCGACGCCGAAATCATCATCGCCTTCGTGCACCACGATATGCCGCTCGCCCAGCGCCTCGACCGCCTTGACCACGCCCCAATAGTCGCCCTCGGTGTTCATCGACGCGGTCACGATGCGCTTGGCATACTTGTCCGCACAGCCTGCCGCGGAGGGCGCCCATTCGCCGAGGAACGCCGCCGGCATCGTTGCAGCAGGAGCAGCTGGTGCGGCCGGGGCTCCAGCAGGCTCGGCAGCCTGCGCCGCCATGGCAAGGGCGAGCAGCAGACTCATGCAGCGACCGCCTCGTAGCCATGCTCTTCGAGCTGAAGCGCCAGTTCCGGCCCGCCCGACTTCACGATCCGCCCGCCCGCAAGCACGTGCACGAAGTCCGGCTTCACGTAATCGAGCAGGCGCTGGTAGTGGGTGATCAGCAGCACCGCCTTGTCGGGTTTGCGCATGATCGCGTTGATGCCCTCGCCGCAAATGCGCAGCGCGTCGATGTCGAGGCCCGAATCGGTCTCGTCGAGGATCGCAAGCTTGGGCGCGAGGATGCCCATCTGCACCATCTCGGCGCGCTTCTTCTCGCCGCCCGAGAATCCAACGTTCACCGGGCGCTTGAGCATGTCCATGTCGAAGCGCAGCAGCCCCGCCTGCTCCTTGGCAAGCTTGATGAAGGCGGCGCCCGAAAGCGGCTCCAGCCCATGCACCTTGCGCTGCGCGTTGAGCGCCTCACGCAGGAACTGCAGGTTGGACACGCCGGGGATCTCGACCGGATACTGGAAGCCGAGGAACAGCCCCGCCGCAGCGCGTTCGTGCGGCTCCAGCGCGAGCAGGTCCCGCCCGTCGAAGTCCACCGTGCCGCCCGTCACTTCATAGCCGGGACGGCCGCCGAGCGTGTAGCCCAGCGTGGATTTGCCCGCACCGTTGGGGCCCATGATGGCATGGATTTCGCCCGCATTGATCGTGAGCGACAGGCCCTTGAGGATCGGCTTGTCGGCAACGGTCGCGGAAAGGTTCTCGATTTTGAGCATCAATAGTTCCGGGGTGAGCGCGGCGCGGCGCGCCTTGGGGCAGACCGCTTGGCGCGGCGTTCGGCATGAAGTGCGCGCATTGCGTCGGAAACGCGCTGGGCGGCGGCATCAGGATCGGCGAGCACCTGGGCGGCGGCAATGCGCTCCACCCGGTAGCCCACTTCGGTAAGGCTCTTGTCGCGCGCGGCGGTGAAGGCCGCATCGGCATCACCATCGATCTCGACCACCAGCATCAGCTGCTTGCAGGCGAAATCGACGATGGCCGAACCGATCACCGCCTGCCGCTTGAACGTGTAGCCGCCGGTCTCGACGCGGGTCAGCGCATCGGCCAGCGCTTCCTGCGCGGGGCTTGGATTGCGGCGCATCTCGCGCGCGCGCTCGTGCAGGGCATCGAGCCGCGATTCGGAAATCGCCCAGCCGCGGCCCTTCTTCTGCAGGGTTGGCGCGTCATCCCCGCCGAAACGCACGGAAAGCTTGCGCTTGGCCGGGGCCTCAACCTCCAGCACGAACCGCTTGTGCACGCGGTCCACCGGTGTCCCGTCCTTGAGCGGCACGCCCGGCGTCACATCATGATCGACGAAGCCCTGCTTGGTGTAGAACGCTAGGCCGCCGCTGTTGTCACCGCGGATCGTTGCATTGATCGCGCTGAGGCCGAGTTCTGCGGCGCGCTTCGCTGTCGCGGCAAACAATGATGAGCCGATCCCGCGCTGCGTGCCGCCGATCCGCGCAAACGTGCCGATATCGCCTACATCGTCGGGCAGGCCCGGATAGCGCCCCAGCGTCTGGAAGCCGAGCAAGGTGCCATCCTCGTCCTCTGCCACGAAGCAGCAGTGGACATTCGGCCCGGTCAGATAGGCCGCATCCAGCGCCTCGGGCGTGAAAGGCTCCTGCAGCGCGGTCGTCCCGCCCGCTGCGATCACCGCATTGAGCAGCTCCGCGAGTTCCGCTGCGTCAGAAGACGCCACCGGGCGCACGGTAAGGGTCATCGTCTCACTCACCCGACCGACCCCTCAAGGCTGATCCCCAGCAGCTTCTGCGCCTCGACGGCAAACTCCATCGGCAGCTGCTGCAGCACTTCGCGCGCGAAACCGTTCACGATCAGCGCGATGGCGTCTTCCTGCGCGAGGCCGCGCTGCATCGCATAGAACAGCTGGTCGTCCGAGATCTTGCTGGTGGTCGCCTCGTGCTCGATGGTCGCGCTCGGGTTGCGCACCTCGATATAGGGCACGGTGTGCGCGCCGCAGTCCGCGCCGAGCAAAAGCGAATCGCACTGGGTGAAGTTGCGCACGCCCTCGGCCTGCGGGGCGACGCGCACGAGCCCGCGATAGGTGTTGTTCGAATGGCCCGCGCTGATCCCCTTCGACACGATGGTCGACCGGGTGTTCTTCCCGTTGTGGATCATCTTGGTGCCGGTATCGGCCTGCTGGTGGTTGTTGGTCACCGCGACCGAATAGAACTCGCCGACCGAGCCTTCGCCGTTGAGCACGCAGCTCGGGTACTTCCACGTGACCGCACTTCCGGTCTCGACCTGCGTCCACGAAACCTTGCTGCGCGCACCCTGGCACAGCGCGCGCTTGGTCACGAAGTTGTAGATTCCGCCCTTGCCGTCGGCATCGCCGGGATACCAGTTCTGCACGGTCGAGTACTTGATCTCGGCATCGTCGAGCGCGACGAGTTCGACCACCGCGGCATGGAGCTGGTTCTCGTCGCGCTGCGGGGCGGTGCAGCCCTCGAGATACGAGACATAGGACCCTTTGTCGGCCACGATCAACGTGCGCTCGAACTGCCCGGTGTTCTCGGCATTGATGCGGAAATAGGTCGAAAGCTCCATCGGGCAGCGCACACCCTCGGGGATGTAGACGAAAGTGCCGTCCGAAAAGACCGCGCAATTGAGCGCGGCGAAGTAGTTGTCCTGCATCGGCACGACACGGCCGAGCCACTTGCGCACCAGATCGGGGTACTCGCGGATTGCCTCGCTGATCGAGCGGAAGATGACGCCCGCCTGCTCCAGCTCCTTGCGGAAGGTCGTCGCCACCGAAACGCTGTCGAACACCGCATCGACCGCGACCTTGCGCGCGCCTTCGACGCCCGCGAGCACCTTCTGCTCCTCGAGCGGGATGCCGAGTTTCTCGTAGATGCGCAGGATCTCGGGATCGACTTCGTCAAGGCTGCCGAGCTTGGGCTTGGCCTTGGGCGCGGCCCAGTAATAGGCCGCCTGGTAATCGATCGGCGGAATATTGAGCTTCGCCCATTCCGGCGTCGGCATCGTCAGCCATTGGCGATAGGCTTTGAGCCGCCATTCCAGCATCCACTCCGGCTCGTCCTTCTTGGCCGAGATATAGCGAACCGTGTCCTCGGAAAGACCCTTGGGGCCATATTCCTGCTCGATGTCAGAGGACCAGCCATGCTCGTAGTCCGCGACTCGCGCGGCAGCATCGCGTGCGGCCTGATCCTTGACCTCGGTATCCTCGCTCATGCCGTTACCTCTGTGCTTGCGACCGGCCGCGTCAGCTGCGTCAGCGCCACCCCGGCGAGCGCGCCGCGCAGCGCGGCATCGACCTGCGGCCAATGCGGGCGCACGGTGCAATCGGCCTCCAACGTGCAATCATGGCGGCCATGCACGCTGCAGGGCGCCATCGCGATCGGACCTTCGACGGCCTCGACGATATCAGCCAGCGAAATCGCCGCTGCCGGCCGCGCCAGCTTGAGCCCGCCGCCCAGCCCGCGCGACGACTTGAGCAGCCCGGCCGCCGCCAGCTTGCTCACCAGTTTCTGCACGGTGGGCACCGGCAGGCCGGTCTCGTCGGCCAGCTGCTGCGCCGATACGCGCGCGCCACCGGGGCCATGGCGCCCGCAATGCCGTGCGGCGGCGGTCATCGTCACCACGGCATAGTCGGCCATGCTCGAAAGACGCATTGCGGCTGTTCCCGGATAGAAGGGGAGCCCGACCTGAAATCGGACTGATCTGCTCCGGTTATCTAGGCGATGCCTGCGGCGAGTGCAAGCCGGGGGCCATGCCCCAAAATGTCAGGAGGAGCGGGAAAGGGAGGCCCCGGCGCCACGCGATCAAAAAAAAGGCGGCCGTGCCAGGGCACGAGCCGCCATGAAGTCGAGAACTCGAATGCATTGCTGCACCGAGCCCTTCGGGTCGCACGAGTCTGGTAGAACACGGCCACAGAGAAGAATTGTACGGATTCGACAAAATCGGTGGCAGACGTGCAACAGGCGTGTGAATTCAATGCTTAACCGTCGGTTAACCGACAAAACGGTTGCAATTGCAGCTTGGCCTCGTCCTCCGGGGGGGCAATACAGCCGCGCACCCGTTACGTTCACCCATAACCGGGCCGGAGGGAAACTCCCACGCATGCTGTACTCGCTTTGCCGTCCCCTGCTGTTCCGCATTCCCGCTGAAACCGCCCACCGCCTGACGATCGCCGCCTTGTCTGCCGCGCCGCGCGGAGGCCGCGCCGCGCCGCAACCGCTGCTTTGCCAGCGAGTCGCGGGGCTCGTATTCCCCAATCCGGTGGGCATTGCCGCAGGTTTCGACAAGAACGGTGAAGTGCCGGATGCGCTGCTGGGCCTTGGCTTCGGCTTTGTCGAAGCGGGCACTGTCACGCCGCGTCCGCAGGAAGGCAACCCCAAGCCGCGCCTCTTCCGCCTTGTTGAGGACAATGCGGTGATCAACCGCATGGGCTTCAACAATGCCGGCGCGCAAGTGGTCGCCGCGCGCCTTGCCGCGCGGCAGCGCCAGCCTGGTGTGGTCGGTGCCAATATCGGCGCCAACAAGGATTCGACAGACCGGATCGCCGATTATGCTGCCATGACGCGGATCATGGCGCCGCTGGCAAGCTACCTCACCGTCAACATCAGTTCACCCAACACGCCGGGGCTGCGCGCGCTGCAGGATCCCGCCGCGCTGGCGGACTTGCTCGATGCGGTGATCGAGGCGCGGGGCACCCAGCCGACCAAGCTCTTCCTCAAGCTCGCTCCCGATCTCACCTCCACCGATATCGATGCCATCTGCAAGATCGCGCTCGACAAGCGGCTCGATGCCCTCATCGTCAGCAACACCACGATTTCTCGCCCCGCGCTGCGCTCGCCGCTCGGTGGAGAAACCGGCGGCTTGTCGGGCGAACCGCTGCGCCCGTTGGCGCTGCGGATGCTGCGCGATTTCCGCAAGGCCACCGGCGGCGCCATTCCGCTGATCGGGGTGGGCGGCATTGCCAGCGCGGACGACGCCTGGGACCGCATCTGCGCCGGCGCCAGCCTGATCCAGCTCTACAGCGCGCTCGTCTACGAAGGCCCCGGCCTCGTGCAACGCATCGTCGAGGGGCTGGCGAAGCGCGTGAGCGCCGAAGGCATGAGCAGCATTGCCGAGGCGGTCGGCAGCGAATAACGCTGCAGTATGGCATTCCGCTTCGTCCGCTCGCTCGCGCCTGCCGCGCTTTTCGCCCTCGCCCAGGCCTGCGCGCCGCTGCCTAACGCCGCCCGGCCCGCAAAGCTGCCTGTCGCCGATGCGGCACCGGCAGCGAAGGACATCGGCGTCGTTACCGCGGCCGACCCGCGCGCAGCGGCGGCCGGAGCGGAAATGCTGCGCCTTGGCGGATCGGCGACCGATGCCGCGATTGCCACCATGCTCGCGCTGACGGTGGTCGAACCGCAAAGCTCGGGCATCGGCGGCGGCGGTTTCCTTGTCACGGCCGACGCCGCGGGGAAGGTCGCAAGCTTCGACGGCCGCGAGATGGCGCCCGCTGCCGCCACGCCGGACTGGTTCAAGGTCGATGGGAAGGTGCTGAGCCACGGCGATGCCGTGCCCGGGGGACGCAGCGTCGGCGTGCCCGGCAACCTGCGGCTTGCTGCACTCGTCCATGCGCGCAGCGGCAAGCTGCCGTGGCGCGTGTTGTTCGGCCCCGCGATCCGCCTTGCAGGCGATGGCTTCGCGATCACCCCGCGCCTTGCCAGCACGCTCGCCATGGCGCCTGACATCGCCGGGCTCGATCCGGCCGGACGCGCGCTGTTCTTCGGTGCGGATGGCGCCCCGCTCCCCGTCGGCACCGTGGTGCGCAATCCCGCGCTTGCCGCGACCTTCGAGAAGATCGCCGCGCTGGGCGCCGACAGCTTCTATCTGGGCGACAATGCCAAGGCGATCGCCGTCAAGGTCGGCACCGCCCCCCGCAATCCCGCGCCGATGTCCACCGCCGATCTGGCGGGTTACAAGGCCAAGCCACGGGATCCCGTGTGCGGCCGCTACCGCGTCTGGCGCGTGTGCAGCATGGGACCGCCCTCGGCCGGGGGCGTGACCGTGCTGCAAACGCTGGGCATGCTCGAACGGTTCGATCTCGGGACGATGGGCGCTGCCTCGCCCACGGCATGGCATCTTATCGCCGAGGCCGAGCGGCTCGCCTTTGCCGACCGCGACACCTGGCTCGCCGATCCCGATTACGCACGGGTGCCGACGGCCGGCCTGATCGATCCTGCCTACTTCGCCGCGCGCTCGGCACTGATCTCGGAAACGTCCGCAATCAACAGCGCCGCCCCGGGCAAGCCTACCGGCGCGAGCGACCGCTTCGTCATGGCCGGCCCCATCCCCGAGCACGGCACCACGCATTTCGCCGCAGTCGATCGCTGGGGCAATGCCGCAAGCTACACCTCGACGATCGAGAGCGCCTTCGGCTCGGGCCTGATGGTTGGGGGCTACTACCTCAACAACGAACTGACGGACTTCAATCTCGATCCCGTTCGGGGTGACAAGCCCACCGCCAACCGCGTCGAGGGGGGCAAGCGCCCGAGAAGTTCGATGAGCCCGGTCGTCGTCTATGGCCCCGACGGCCATCTGCGCCTGATCGCGGGGGCGGCGGGCGGCTATACCATTCCGCCGCAGGTGATCCGCGTGATCATCGGCACGCTCGACTGGGGCCTGACCGCGCGCGAAGCCATCGCACAGGGCATCGTCATGCCTGCCCCCGGCGGGGTCCTCGCGGTCGAGGCGGGCACCCCGCTTGCCGCGATGGTCCCCGCGCTCCAGGCGCTCGGCCATACCAAGGTCGTCGCGGTACCGATGCGCCTCAAGGCCAACGCCATCGAATGGGTCCAGGGCGAGAAGGGCAAGTACCACTGGGTCGGCGCTGCCGATCCCAGAAGCGAGGGCGCCACAGCCTCACCTTGATTGCTGTTTCGGCCCAGCCGAAACAAAGCTGCACCGACCCTCGAGAGTAATCTGGGTGGGAGGCCGGGCGGGAGAGCGAGCCGGTGCCATCGTTCCCCGTCGGGGCAATACAGCACCATATCCACAGGGCTGCTTGCCCTTCCGCTACGGCACTCCTAGTTTCCGGACCAAACAAAAAGGCCCGCCGGCGCGGGCGCCAATGGGCCAGGGGATCGTCATACCGTGCAGCTTTCCGATTTCGCGTCCTATCCCAATCTCGTCGCCATGTTCCTTGATCGGGCGGAGTTCTTCGGGGATCGTCCGTTCCTCTGGGCCAAACGCGGCGGTAGCTGGCAATCGCAAAGCTGGCGCGAGGCGGCAGATCAGGTCTGCCTGCTGGGCGAATCGCTACGCAGCCTTGGCCTCGATCCGGGCGACCGGGTCGTGCTTGTCTCAGAAAACCGCCCCGAGTGGTGCATCGCCGATCTCGCGATCATGGCCGCCGGGCTCGTCACCGTGCCCGCCTACGTCACCAACACCGAACGCGATCATCTCCATGTGCTCGAAAATTCGGGCGCCCGCGCGGTCATCGTCTCCAACGCCAAGCTAGCGCAGCCCCTGCTCACCGCTTGCCTGAGCGCGACGCAGGTGGCGCACATCATCGGTATGGAGCCGCTGCGCCGCATGCAGTCCGAACGCATCGGCTTCCATGATTGGTCTGCGCTCACCAGCGGCGATGCCGTCCCCGCGCGCCTTTCGGTCGCCGCGCGCGTTGCCGCGATCGGCCGCAGCGAAACCGCCTGCATCATCTACACCAGCGGCACCGGCGGCGCCCCGCGGGGCGTCTGCCAGCACCACGGCGCGATCCTGTGCAATGTCGATGGCGCCGCGCATGTCGTGGCCGAGGACCTCGGCTGGGACGCATCTGGCCGCGAGACCGAAGCGTTCCTCTCCTTCCTGCCGCTCAGTCATGCCTACGAGCATTCCGGCGGCCAGTTCCTGCCGATCGGCCTTGGCGCGCAGATCTACTATGCGGAAGGCCTCGAAAAGCTCGCCAGCAATATCGAGGAAACCCGCCCCACGCTGATGGTGGTCGTCCCGCGCCTGTTTGAAGTGCTGCGCGCCCGCATCATGAAGCAGGTGGAAAAGCAGGGCAAACTGCCGAACTATCTGATGGCCCGCGCGCTCGCGATCGGCGCGCGCAAGGCCGATGGCGCGAACATCCTGCGCCGCATCATCGACGCGCCCATGGATTTCTTCATCGAGCGCACACTGCGCCCCAAGATCCGCCAGCGCTTCGGCGGGCGCCTGAAGGCCTTGGTCTCGGGCGGCGCACCGCTCAATCCCGATGTCGGCCTGTTCTTCGATGCCATGGGGCTCACCATGCTGCAGGG
Source organism: Novosphingobium sp. (assembly GCF_027489515.1). GTDB lineage: Bacteria > Pseudomonadota > Alphaproteobacteria > Sphingomonadales > Sphingomonadaceae > Novosphingobium. The sequence goes on from NZ_JAIXZS010000110.1 coordinate 15,268, forward strand.
CTATGGCCAGACCGAGGCCGGCCCGGTGATCAGCTGCAACCGGCCCAAGGTTGGCCTCGCGATGGACACTGTCGGACCGCCGCTGCGTGGGGTCGAGGTCAAGATCGCCGACGATGGCGAGATTCTCGTGCGCGGCGAACTCGTGATGCACGGCTATTGGCAGAATGATGCCGAGACGCTGCGCGCGATCCCGCAGGACGGGCCGCAGGCGGGCTGGCTCCACACCGGCGATATCGGCCACTTCGATGAAATGGGCCGCATCAAGATCACCGATCGCAAGAAGGACATGATCGTCAACGACAAGGGCGACAACGTCTCGCCCCAGCGGATCGAGGGCATGCTCACGCTCCAGCCGGAGATCGGGCAGGCGATGGTCTCGGGCGACAAGCGGCCCTATATCGTCGGCCTCATCGTCCCCGACAGCGAATGGGCGCTCGAATGGGCGCGCGCGCAGGGCGAGAAGTTCGACATGACCGCCCTTTCAGACCTCCCCGCCTTCCGCACCGCGATCCGCGCGGCAGTGGACCGGGTGAACAAGGACCTCTCGGTGATCGAAAAGGTCCGCCAGATTGCGCTGGCGGACGAACCCTTCACCATCGACAACGAGGAAATGACCCCCTCGATGAAGATCCGCCGCCACAAGATCAAGGCGCGCTACGGCGCGCGGATCGACGCGCTGTACAAAGGCTGATGCTTCCGCCTTCGTTCCGCTCCCGGCTGCGCGCGTTTCGCGAGATGCGGGGCGAGCCGCCCGAACCCGGGTTCATTGCCGACCTCGAATTCCTCGAGAACCGCGATCTCGATCTCTCGGTCCGGCTGGGCGCGATGCTCGGCTTCAATGCGCTGATGATCACCATCGGCACGCACCCCATTTCGGCCAGCCCCGGTGCCCCGCTTTCGGTCGATGCGGCGACCCAGCCCGTGCTGGTGCTTGCCAGCCTCATCGGGCTCGCGCCGCTCATCGTCTCCTGCGCGCTCGCGCTGAGGGCCATGCTGCTGGGCGAGGAATTCGACGCCGACGGGCTCGAAGGCGATGCCGCGCTGCGCCAGCGCCTGTTCGCGAGCTTCGTTCATTCAATCGACGCGCAAGCGCACCATCTGCGCCATGCGATCCGCTGGACCATCGCGGGCGGCGCACTGACCCTGGCGGTATGGGCCGCCATCCTCATCGACAAGATGGTCTGATCCGCCTCACGGCTCAGCGATATTGAACGCCCCCGGCATCGGATCGAGCGCCGCCAGCCATGCTTCCACTGCTGCGCGGTCGCCCTCCACTTTCAATCCCGCCGCTTCCAGCTGCGCAAGCGGGAGTTTCAGGAACAGCAGCCCCAGCAGCAGGCGGCGCGGGGCCGTCAACGTCGCCGCCGCGCCGGGTGCCGCTTCCATCCGCGCCAGCATGGCCGTGCCGGTCAGCTCGATGCCCGCCGTTTCCTTGCGCTCGGGCATCACGAGGTTGATCGCCATATGCCGGCCCGCCAGCTTCACCGGATCGAGCCGTGTTGCCACCGAATCGAGCAGAAGCTGCGTCGGCACCGCCGCGATCATGTCCTGGCTCTGGCTCGAGGTAGCGGAAGCAATGCGCCCGTTCCTCAGATCGCTCGCGGCGGCAAGGAACTGGTTGCGCCAGATCGCGCTTTCCGCCTGATAGCCTTGCTGCTCGTAGCTGTCGGCAAGCGCAGCGCGCGCGGCCTTGTTGGCAGGATCAGCGAAGACAGCAGCGCTGAGGAGTTCGGAGGCCCAGCGGTAATCGCCCGCCTTCATCGCCGCGCGCCCCTGCGCAAGCACCTTGGCATTCCCCCCGATTGCTGCGACCAGCCGCTTGGCGCGCTCCGCCGCCGGCCACGGGTTCAGATTGGCCGGCACCGCATCATACCAGCCGAGATAGAACTGGTAGACCGCTTTCGCGTTGTGATTGTAGGTCCCGTAATAGCCGTGGTTGAACCAGTCCGCCGCGAGCGCGGCGGGCTGCACCAGCGCTTCGGCGATCTCCGCCGGGGTCTCGCCCCGGTTCATCAGCCGCAGTGTCTGGTCGTGCAGCACGCGGTAGTTGTCGCGCTGGCTCGCCAGCATCCGGCTAACCTCCGCCTGCCCGAAGCGCGGCCAGCAATGGCTCGAGATGACCGCATCGCTGCGCCCGCCATAGAGCCGCAGGGCTTCATCGAGATAACCCGCCCAGGCCCGGGTATCGCGCACCTTGGCCCCGCGCGGGGTGAGGATATTGTGCAGCGAGCAGGTGCTCATCTCCGCCGAGAGCAGCACCTTGGGCCCGGGCAGATAGACGTTGAGCTCGCTCGGCGCCTCGCTGCCCGAGACGATCTGGAACTCCATGGGCACGCCATCGACCACCCGCGTCTCGCCCGTCTTGCTGACAATGTCTGTCGGCGCGATCAGCGTGATCGTGCCCGACGAGACGCCGAGCCCGATGCCGCTGCCCATCTGCCCTTGCGCGCCCGGCGCAAGACCCCCGCCGAACTGGTACTGCGCACGCCGCCCCATGGCGGAGCCGGCAAGGATGTTCTCGCTCGCGGCTTCCTCGATGAAGTGTGCCGGCGCGATCACCTGCACTTTGCCCGCCGTCACGTCCGCCTCGGCAATCACGCCGCGCACCCCGCCGAAATGGTCAGCATGGCTGTGGCTGTAGATCACCGCCGAAACCGGCCGCGCGCCCAGCTGCGCATTGACCAGCGCGAGTGCCGCCGCCGCGGTTTCCTTCGTCGTGAGTGGATCGACGAGCACCCAGCCGGCCTGCCCCCGGATCACCGTCATGTTCGAAACGTCGAAACCGCGAACCTGCCACACCCCGTCCGCTACGGCGAAGAGGCCGTGCCTCCTCAGCAGGGCGACCTCGCGCCACAGCGAGGGGTTCACGCTGGCCGGTGCCGGTCCTTGCACCCAGTCATAAGCCGCGAGGTTCCAAACCGCCTTGCCCGCTGCATCGCGGACGACCGGATCGCTGGCGCTGGCGACAAAGCCCTGCGCGGCAAAGGCGGCATCACGCCCGTCTTCCTGCGGCAAGGCCGCCGCTACGGCCTGTTGCGCCGCGACGGTCGCCGCGCTGGCAGGCTTCGGTGCAAGTGCCGGATCTGCAGGTGGTGCGGCCAGCGCCCAACCCGGCAAAGTCGCCGCAGCCGCCACAGCCAGCCGCATCGCGCGTGTGCGAAGATGCATCCCGATCCCCTCCTGTTGTTCTTGTCGCGCCAGCTTGTCCGCTGTCGCCACGGCTGACAAGAGGGCGCAAAATCCGCCTCTCCTGCAATCAGCACAAGCCAAACCACTCGGATTGGTCTATAGGGCGCGCTTCTCCCGGCGTGGAGGCGGTGCGTTCCGGCCGCCACCGCATGTCCGGACACACGTTCTTCCCCCGAAAGCCCTATGCCCTTTTCCCAGCTCCCCCCCGCCCTCGGCGCCGCCGTGGCAGCACGCGGCTATGCCGCTCCCACTCCGGTGCAGGCCGCCGTCCTCGAAGCCGAAGCCGTGGGCCGCGACCTTGTCGTTTCCGCGCAGACCGGTTCGGGCAAGACCGTCGCCTTCGGCCTCGCGATGGCCGCCGAACTGCTTGCGGGTGAAGATCGCATGGGCCCCGCCGGTGCGCCGCTCGCGCTCGTCATCGCCCCCACCCGCGAACTCGCGCTGCAGGTCAGCCGCGAGCTCGAGTGGCTCTACGAACAGACCGGCGCGCGCATCGCCACTTGCGTCGGCGGCATGGACGCCTCGCGCGAACGCCGCGCGCTCGGTTATGGCACGCATATCGTCGTCGGCACCCCGGGCCGCCTGCGCGATCACCTCGAACGCGGCGCGCTCCAGCTTTCTGCGCTGCGCGTTGCCGTGCTCGACGAGGCCGACGAAATGCTCGACATGGGCTTTCGCGAAGACCTCGAGGCGATCCTCGATGCAACCCCGCAGGAGCGGCGCACGCTGCTGTTCTCGGCCACGATGCCCGCGCCGATCGTCGCGCTGGCCCGCCGCTACCAGAACAACGCACTGCGCATCTCCACGGTCTCGGAAGAACGCGGTCACGGCGATATCGATTATCAGGCGATGGCCGTCGCGCCCGCCGATATCGAGCATGCCGTCGTCAACCTGCTGCGCTTCCACGAAGCCGAGACCGCGATGCTGTTCTGCGCCACGCGTGACAACGTCCGCCGCCTTCACGCCAGCCTGACCGAGCGCGGCTTCGCAGTCGTCGCGCTATCGGGTGAGCACAGCCAGAGCGAGCGCAACCATGCCTTGCAGGCCCTGCGTGATCGCCGCGCCCGCGTCTGCGTCGCCACCGATGTCGCCGCGCGCGGGATCGATTTGCCGAGCCTCAGCCTCGTCGTCCATGTCGAGATTCCGCGCGACGCCGAAACGCTGCAGCACCGCTCGGGCCGCACCGGGCGCGCAGGGAAGAAGGGCACCGCGGTGCTCATCGTGCCGTATCCGCGCCGCAAGCGCGTTGAGGCCATGCTGCGCGGCGCGCGCATTCCGGCGCAATGGGTGCCGGCGCCTTCTGCCGCCGATATTCGCGCCGCCGACAATGACCGGATGATGGCCGCGCTTCTTGCGCCGGTCGAGGCCAGCGAGGAGGACCGCGCGCTCGCCGCCCGTCTGCTTGCCGAACGCAGTGCCGAGGATATCGCCGCCGCGCTCGTGCAGGTTCACCGCGCCCGCCTGCCCGAACCCGAAGACCTGATGAGCGCGGGCGATGCCGGCCCGCCCGCGCAGCGCGAGCCCCGCCCCGGCTTCGAGCAGAGCACCTGGATGCGGCTGAACTTCGGGCGCAACCAGAACGCCGATCCGCGCTGGATCCTGCCGCTGCTGTGCCGCCGCGGCCATGTGAGCCGTAGCGAGATCGGCGCGATCCGCATCACCGCACAGGAGACCCTGTTCGAGGTGCCGACCGCGATTGCCGCGCGCTTCATGGACGCCGTGCGTCGCACTGCCGAGGAAGCGGACGAGTTCGAGATCATGCCGATGGACGGCGCCCCGCGCGACGACGCGCGCCGGCACCGCCGCGAAGGCAAGCCGAACCACGCGCCCAAGCCTTATCGGCAGGCGGGTCGCCCCGAAGCACCGAAGAAGCCGCACCGCAAGGGCACGTGGCGGGCCAAGCCGGACCGCGCGAAGTAACCACTTCGAGCTGGTCGAGGGACCAGCCGGGAACCGTCAGGCCGCCTCTTCCATCTCGACGTATTCGGGGAAGAAGCGCGGCGCACGCATCGACCAACCCGGCGCGGTCGCGGCGGCTTCGCTGATCGACTGGAGCAGTTCCTTGCGCCGTTCCGGGCGGATGTGCGGCAGTGCCGCAGCGCCGCAGAACGCGCCGGGCAGCCAGGGGCGCACTTCCGCGCCGAGCAGTCGTTCATAAAGGAAGCGGTAGGCCGAGAAGCATTCGATGCGGCCCTGCGCAAGATCGAAGGTCGTGACGCGCAGGAGCGGCCCCATCACCGTTTCGAGGTCTTCCAGACCGGCACCCTCGCCGCCTGCGGTCTCGCTCTTGAGCAAGCCGCGCAGCAGCTTCAGGTCCTGATAGATCACGTATTGCGTGCGGATCGAGGCCGCTTCGGCCGGCCCGCGCGCCCAGCGCCGGAAGGCATCGTGACGGCCAAGCCCGACATCGAGACTGCGCCGGATGTAGCGCTGCTCGCACGGCGAAAATCCGGCGAACTCCCGCATTTCGGAGAGAATGGTCTGCGCTGTCTCGGTCGTGGCCATGGGCCCCTCGCTTCGCTTGCCATGCCGGACGATCCTGTTCCGTCTGGCGTTGACGAGAAGGTTACGCCCGCTTGGTTAGGAAGAGGTTAATTGGTTAATTCGCGGGTAGCCCAGTATCGGCAGCAAGGCTTCGCAAGGCATAACGGGGTGACACGCGGGCGTCCCGGCGCTAGGGGCCGAGCCGGAATGAACGCCCTGCGCGCCCTTCTTCTGCGTCACCACCTGCTGGCCATGGTGCTGGTCGGAGCGGCGCTGTGCCTGCGGATGGTCATGCCCGCCGGCTTCATGGTCGCGCCCGATGCCAAGGTCTTCACGATCAGCATCTGCGTCGACAGCCTCGATCATGACGGCATTGCGCAAATCGCGATCCCGATGAAGGGCACCGCAGGCAAGACTGGCGGTTCGGCCAAGAGCGACTGCGCGTTCTCCTCGCTTTCGATGGCCTCGACCGCCGGGGCCGACGCAGCGCTGCTGGCGCTGGCGCTCGCGTTCATCCTTGCGCTCGGCTTCGCGCCGACACCGGCCCCGTGCCCGCGCTGGACCAGCCGCCTGCGGCCACCCTTGCGCGGACCACCGCTCACCCTCTGACGGAACAGACCGACCTGCGCGCCTGCGCGCCGGCCACCCTTTCCCGATGAACCGCGCGCGCCTTGCCGCGCCGGTGCGGAGCGTGATTTCCCATGAAGACCTCGATTGTTGCCCTTGCCGCCCTGCTGGCAGCGACCACCCCTGCGCGCGCCGAAGAGAGCGCCGCCCCCGAGAATACAGACAGCCGCGACATCATCGTCACCGGCACCAAGCTTTCCGGCGATTTCGGCACCAAGTCCGGCATCCCGATCGCGCGGCTGTCGCAATCGATCCAGATCGTCACCGCCGAGGACATCATCGAACGCGGCGCGCGTTCGGTTGGCGATTTGCTGCGCACGGTGCCGAGCGCCAACCCCGGCTTCTCGCGCGTCGGCCCTTACCAGTCGTTCAGCCTCAAGGTGCGCGGCTTCCTGGCCGACCAGATGCGCAACGGCATCCGTCAGCGCTACTACGAGGACGTCGACGCTTCCGCGCTTTCGAACATCGAACGGGTCGAAGTGCTTAAAGGCCCATCGGGCGTGCTCTATGGCCAATCGGCTGTGGGCGGCATCGTCAGCATCGTGACGCGCCAGCCGGAAGATCGACAGTTTGGCAGTTTCGCGCTCACGGCGGGACAGTTCGACCAGAAGATGCTGACCTTCGACATGAACACCGGCCTCGCCCCCGGCCTCGCGCTGCGCGTGACGGGTGAAGTCGAGCGGTCCGGCACCTTCGTCGATTTCCAGGACCTCAACCGCAAGAACATAGCGCTCAACCTGCGCTACGCGCCGTCGGATGATGTGACCGCGCATTTCGTCGCCGAGTATGTCGAGCGCGACACGCGGCGCAATCCGGGGCTGCCGCTGGCCGGGACGGTGAAACAGGGCGTGCCAGCGCTGCGGCGCGGGCTCTATCTGGGTGAACCTGCAGTCGATACGCTCACCGCCGACGCGCCGCTGGTGCAGACCTGGGTCGACGTGCGGCTCGCCGATGGTTGGACGGTGACGCCGCGCCTGCAATACCAGGAGTTCAACAGCGCCTTCCTGCAGATCCGCCTGCGCGCGCCTGACGGCGCGAACCCGGCACTCATCAACCGCAACGGGCGGCGTGGGCGCGAGGACGACCGCTACACCATCGCGCAGCTCGATCTCGCCGGCCGGGTGGTGACAGGTCCGCTGACCCACAAGCTGCTTCTGGGCTATGAATACGACCACGAACGCAGCCGCTTCACCCAGTTCAACCTGACCAATGTCAGCCCGATCAACGTGCTGGCGCCGGTCTATGGCTTCAACGGCACGGCGCCCACCAGCACGTTTGCCTTCGACGGATTCTACAACATCGACGGACACGCGCTCTACGCGCAGGACCAGATCGACCTGACCCCACGCTGGAACCTGGTCGGCGCAGTCCGTCACAGCTGGATCGATGCGCGCGACGGCGATTACGGCGGCGCCACCAACAACCGCGCGAAAACGAGCACGACGATCTGGCAGCTGGGTTCGACGTACAGCCTGACGGGCGCGGTCTCGCTCTACGCGGGCTACAACACCGGCTTCGACGTAGAGAACACGGCGGGCGCGAGGACCCGCACCGGCACACCGCTGCAACCGGAGCGTTCGAACCAGGCCGAAGCGGGGCTGCGCTATCGCACCGGTACCCTGCGCGCGAGCTTCTCGGTGTTCCAGATCAAGCGCGTGAACGCGGTGACAGCCGATCCGGTCGATCCCGATTTCAGCGTGAACGCAGGCGAGCAACGCGTGCGGGGGATCGAGCTCGAAGGCGAATGGCAGCCGCTCGAATGGTGGGACCTGAGCGCGGGCTATGCGCTGATGGACGGCAAGGTGACCCGCAGCAACGATGGCATCGCGGGCAAGCGCATCGGCGATCTTCCGCGCCACAGCCTGACCGCGCGGACCAGCGTTGCCGTGCCCGGCACGCCGCTCACCGTGCGCGGCGGGGTGAACCACGTGACGAGCCGCGCGCTCGTCGATGGCAGCGACACGACGCTGCCCGCTTATACGCTGGCGGATATCGGGGTGGGCCTCGCGCTCAAACTGTTCCGCATCGATGGAACGCTCAGCAACCTCTTCGACGAGCGGTACTTCACTGCATCGGGCAACGGGTTTGCCGTCTATCCCGGCGATCCGCGCACCTTCAGCGTGCGCGTATCGGCTGGCTTCTGAGGGAGCGCGGCCATGGCAAACCCGGAGGAACCCGTTCGTCCCCACGGTTACAGGGCCGTCTGGCGCTGGCATTTCTATGCCGCGCTGTGGACTGCGCCGCTTCTGATCGTGCTCACCCTGAGCGGCGCGATCTACCTGTTCGACCGCGAGATCGACGCCTGGTGGAACCGCAGTGTGCAGACCATCGCGCCCGCGCCAGATCTAGCAACCTTGCCACTCGCCCGGCAGGAAGCGATCGTCAGGGCCGCGGCGCCGGGCGCGGCGGTGTTGCGGGTGCGCCTGCCGTTCACGGCGGACGAGGCGACAATCTGGTCGGTGCGCAAAGCCGATGGCACCGCCGAGGATCTGTTCCTCGATGCCCGGCGCGGCCGGATCACCGGAGCGGCAGATCTCGCCTTCCAGCCCACCAATCTGGTGCGCAAGGTCCACGGAACGCTGCTGGGCGGCGAGATCGGCAGCCATGTGGTCGAACTCGTCGCCTGCTGGACGCTCGTGATGATGGCAACCGGTATATGGCTGTGGTGGCCGCGCAAGTGGAAGGTGCGGGGCGTCATCGTCCCGCGCCTTGGCGCAGGAGGGCGCCGGATGTGGCGCGATCTCCATGCCATTCCGTCCATCTTCCTCGCCGTCTTCGTGATCCTCTTGGTGCTGACGGGCCTGCCATGGTCCGCCTTCTGGGGTGCGCAGTTCGCAAAGCTGGGCGAGGCAGTGCCGTTCATCGCGCCTTCGCCCAACTTCCATGCGCCGCCCGAGGCAGACGGGAAGCCCGCCAGTGATCCCCATGCCATGCACAAGATGATGGCCATGCCGCCGGCTGATGCGAAGCTGCCCTGGACGATCCGCCACACCCCATGCCGCAAGGTTCGGGCAGCGGCCCCATCGGCATCGCGCGGATTGAGGCGCTGCTCCCCCTGCTCGACCGCGCGCATTTTGGCGAAGGCGTGCGCATCATCTACCCGCGAGGACCAAAGGGCGTGTTCACGGTGTCCTACGTGCCCGACAAGGCCGAGGGCCAGCGGACGCTTTATGTCGATCCCGGCACCGGCCGCGTGCTCGGCAATGTCGGCTGGGCAGACTACAGTCCGGTCGCCAAGGCAGTCGAATGGGGCGTGATGACGCACATGGGGCGGCAGTATGGCCTAGCCAACCAGCTCGCCAATTGCGCCGTGTGCCTCATGCTGGTCGGCAGCGTCGCGGCGGGCCTGGTGCTGTGGTGGCGGCGGCGTCCGCAAGGTGAGCTGGGAGCGCCCACACTTCAGACGGGCGACCGGATGCCGGCTGGCGTCAAGGCGCTGCTGGCAGTCCTCGCGGTGCTCTTCCCGCTGGTGGGGGCAACCATGCTCCCGGCGCTCGCGTGGGGTCGCTGGCGGGGTCAGCGCCTGCGGTAGCGAAAGTACCAGACATCAAGGCATAAAATGCCATAATGCTCTGATTTACAATCAAAATATTGCTCAATTTTCGCCATCATTTTCCTCCGTGTAATCACTGGGTAATCACCAATTCTGCTAGAGCTGCCTAACGTAGCGCGCGTTAGGGACGCTCCGCTCATTCCCTCTGCCGCAAGCGTTTCACGTAAGCGCCAGCGACACCTTCCTCCGCAGGCAAATCCAACAGGCAGTTGGCCAGCGACGCGATTGTCTCATCGGTAAGTCGAAAGCCGCGCGAGATAAGCCCGCGCCCCGCTGCACCATATTCGTCGATGTTCGCGTAAAGCGCTTTGAAGAAGTCCGCTTTCAACGGACGAATCGCCCGAGTCGCTACTTCGGTAGCAGGATGCGAGGTAACGACCTCGCTATCCGACGCATCCTCGGCCAGGGCAGCCATACACGCCGCAATGGATGGCCATCAACATCGCCTGCGCTGCATCAGGCGGCCAATCAGCTGATCCTCGCGCCACCCCAGGTTTCTGGGCTCAGCACCGCCTGTTGCGACGATCGTAAGCAACTTTCTTGCACACTGGTCCACCGGACAAACGCAGGCATTTACGGCTCCCTCGCTGCGCGGTGTCATGCAGGCCATCGACGACTTCGCCGGCTGTTTCCAGCACGAGCATCCCGCAGGATCAGGCCAGCGTCGCTACTATCGTTCCTTGAGCCAAGAACTGTAAGCAAGACGGTATTCTCTGCATGCGGCGAGCATCCCGGTAGCTGCTGCGCCGCTGCGGGCCAGTAGGCTGCTCATACCCAGGGCAGAACCCGCTAATGGCCAAGGCAAGATCGTCAGCGATAGTTATTAAAGCCGACTTCCAGTGCCTTGCCCTTCGCGCCTTCATACCATTGGGTAACATTTTCGTAACGGCGATCTATCGACTCTTCCACCTGCCCGTCGGGCTGAAGGATAGCAGGCAAATCATTCCGACCATCATCCACGCCGTCCACCGTCCAGGGGTGAAGATATCCATCGCCGCTGATCGACCAGCCCAAAACGGCTTTCTTATAAATATCCGCCGACTTTCTTGTCTGATTCCCACCAAATGCCCAGCACGCATGTCTCGGGAGCCGCAGGGACGAAAGACTGGGGTGTGCGGACCAATGCCCTGTCCCATTGCGTTTCATCGATGATGATGTCCTCATCCGAGTTGCGCAAAAATATCTGCACGCGGCCATTCCCCAAATCCTTGACCAATCCGACATCATCGACGGCATATTGTTTCTTGTCACTTCAGAAGAAGAACATTCACAATCACTCTGATTTGTTCAAAATAGACTGTCACGATATCGATCCACCGCTGCGGCAACACGATCCGATATTTCAGGAAACAAAAAGTAAATCAGCGGAAGAACGCTTCCTTCCGGCTGGAACACTGGATCGTCGCGTTTGATACGGCTAAATATGCCATCCGCCCCTTTCAGTCTCTGACGCCATTTCCCGCTGCCGTCCTGACTGTTCAAGAGGTCGTTATGACCATAGGCGTCCACTGCACTGTAAAAGGCGATGAACAGGCTTGGACAGGCCTCAGCAACCTGATGCGCCACTTGTACCAGCTTGGAGAATTTGTAACCCATGGGCTTCCCGTCGCGCGCGCTGTAGAGCGCGGACAGCATGACCCGCGTGGCTTCGTGGCTATCGGGAAACTCGGGCAATTCTAACCCGCGCCGTTCATAACGGTCCCGCAATTGCCGCCAGCTTGCACGATTTTCCGGCGTGTGGCGAAACGAACGGCCATGTTCCAGCCAGAACTCGTACAGGTCAGCTTGATCGATACGGATCGCCATCGCCTTGGCATCATCGGCCTCCTGCTGAATTGCCGCGCGCAAGGCAGCATCGGCGGCATGGAAATCGAACAGGAAAAGACGCTGGCCATCCCTGTCCTGCGTGAGGTCAGCAAAGGGCACCACCTTCTCCGCCCAAGCATCGGTGATCTTCGCATCATCACGAACCGGCATCCGGTAATGACATCGCAGGTGGAAGATGCCGGTCCGTTCGGAAAGCTCGGTCGTTTCGTCATCAACGATGAAGATATTGGAATTGTTGGAATAGAGCAGGTCATCCGTGGTGAGGCGTCGGTATCCTGCGTCGAAAGACCCGAACACCCAGACGAGTAGGCCTCCCTCCCTGCGATAGAAGGCGCGGCGACCAGCAACCACGCTGAGGAATGTCGTAGACAGTTGAACCTCGAACGCGATCTTGCCCTGCAGATGTCCCGCCTGGACATCGGGACGCCGGTAACGCCTGGAATCGGCACCTTTCCAGTTGCGTTCGACCGCGATGTCAGAAAAGTCTGCATCTGCCGCCAAGCTGCGTTCAATCAGGCTCTTGATGTGCTTATGGGGCTGACTTTCCCGGAGCCCATGATATTTCCGAGCCGTGATTTCTTCCGCGGTCAGGGGTGGTCGGGTCTTGGCGGAACAGGAATCGTCCTCCTCCGATCGATGCCGAAAGAAAAACCGCTTGTCCGGCGTCGACACAAGATAGACCGGCGTGAGGCATTCCGCGCAAAGGTAGCGCGGATTGCCGCTGTTCATACGCTCAACGATCTGAACACGGTTGTCGACCAGATCCTGATAGAACTGGCCGCCTATGAGGGTTTTAGCAGTCGGAATCTCGCCGAGGTCAAGATCGATGATCTGGCCAATCTGTGCATCCTCGACAGGCGTCGCGTAATCATAGCCTTCTACCGTCACGTTGTTCAGTCCCATGACGGCAAACTATCATCAGGCGTGGTCTGAACAAACTAGGGAGAATGGCTTTGACTGAATTCGGCGGTGGCTGAACCCTAGCCGGCTCTGCCGTACGCCGGTCAATGATTTGCAGGTCTAAATCTGGATGGACATAAGCGTGCCCACTGCAAAGCCGAGCACGACAAAAGCCGCGTCGATATCGCTGACGAGCGCGGTCGACACGTTGCGACCGCGATGTGGTTCCTTGAAATGCTCGACCACTGCCGCACCATCGAACATGCCAGCACTTATGGCGGTCGGCAGAACGGAGCATGCCTGCGCCAGCGAAGCGAGACCGACGACGCCAGCGGCGATAATGGCCCCGCCCAGTTCCCGTACCATCACGAGGACCGATCGACGGTATGCCCGGAACGACATGTTGTGATCCTCATTTGCGCACAGGTCACCCAATTGCCAATCTGGAAATTCGATAATTCCGACCTCAGGGGGTGGCGTAAAATGGGCCTGACACCCCATGAAAGCGTTGCATGGAAGACAACAGGCTTTGCCCTTTCGCTCTCTTACGAACGCGCGATTCTTGAGGATGAATGCGTGTTATCCAAATTCCAAAGGAGAACCTCATGGCGCTTGATTCGCCGCTTCCTCGTCTGGTTTCGCAGTCCGATGACATTTTCCGCGGCCAGATGCCGCTTCCGCCGGAACTGTTTCTCGAAGGCCAACCGGTCTCTGATATCTGGGCGCCCGATTTCGCTCCCGCTGGCAAGCTCGTCAATCTCGGCATCTGGGTTGGTCAACCGGGTGCCATTGCCGTGCATGGGTATCCGGTCGACGAGTTCTTCACCGTTCTGGAGGGTCATCTCAGGCTTGAAAATGAAGACGGCAGCGCGATCGAGGTAGGTCCTGGCGAAGCGGCCATTGTCCCGCAAGGATGGAAAGGCGTGTGGCGTACTCTCGAGGAAACCCGCAAGACCTTCGCGTCCTTCGCCTAAAATCATAGAAATAAGTTGCCTTGAAGGCGTGACATTTACCCGCTTGGACAAAGCTGCGATGATCACCCCGGGCTTAAAGGGGTGGATATTGGATAAGCTGCGTTTCATACCATCTTTGGCGATGCTCCGGGCGTTCGAGGCATTCGGACGCCTGGGCAGCACGCGCAAGGCGGCCCAGGCGATTGGCATCGACCATGCTGTGGTCAGCCGCCATTTGCACGCGCTCGAAGGCGAACTGGGTACAGCGCTCGTCGAAAGAAAAAGCGGGCATGACTGGCTCACGCCCGAGGGCCGCGACTATCATGCACAGATTTCCGTCGCCCTCACGCAATTGGCCGACGCGACCGACAATTACCGGCGACGCGAGCAGGGCAAGCTGATCATCTGGTGCGCTGCCGGTATAGCGACGTCCTGGCTCGTGCCGCGCCTCCCCGATTTCCGCGAGCAATATCCTGAGATTGATCTCGACTTCCGGCCATCGGACAGGCGCGTCGATTTCAGCACCAATGAGGCGGATTCAGAAATCCGCTATCTTCTGGATTCCGAAATACCCGGTCCAAACGATCAACTGCGTACAACGTCCCTGTCTCGACCGGACATCTTCCCGGTCGCAAGTCCTGCCTATCGTGACAGCATTGCAGACCGTTTCCGACGCGTCGAAGACATATTGTCCTTCCCGCTGCTCCATATGGAAAGCACGGATTATTGGCGCGCCTGGCTTGGAGCGCGCGGGATTGCTATCACGAGCGAGGATATCCCCGGCCAACGCATGTGGAATGCCAGCCTGATGCTGAATGCAGCGCGGCACGGCCAGGGCATCGGTATAGGCAATCGCTTCTTCGTGCGCGAATGGCTCGATTCAGGCGAGCTTGTCCGGCTCGATCCGGCTGACGAACCTCAGGGCCCCCTTGCATTGGGCGGCTATCATCTCATCGCACGGGAAACGCGGTGGAGCAGTGGCGCGCTCTCGCGTTTCCGGCAATGGCTTCATAAACAGATCGCGCTCGCGCCGATCGACTGAACCCTGCCTTGGCGCGGGTTCACTTTCAGAATTTCAGGCGGTAGCCGGTGTCATCACGCACGATCCACCCGGCGGTCGGGCTGGTGAAATGGGTGCCGATCACCAGCGTTGGACTGTCCACGAACTGTGAGAGGAAAGTCTGCCGCGTCTCTTCTGAAATATGGGGATGGGAATCGAAGCCCGACGACCATTGCGGCCTAGCGATCTGGCACGGGTGGTGCATCATGTCGCCCGTGATAATTGCCCGTTCGCCCTCGGATTCCAGAACGATGCTCACATGGCCTGGCGTGTGCCCCGGAGTCGGCATCAGGGAAACGCCCGGCGCCACTACCGCGTCCGTCTCGACCATCGCAACAAGGCCGGCATCGACGATCGGCTTGACGGAATCGAGGAAGACCGCTCGGTTGTCCATGAGATCGAGTGTCTCTGCCGTCAGGCCGTCAAGACCGGCTTCGCATTCCAGACTGGCAAGCCAGTAGCGATATTCTTCTTCCGCGAAGAAATAACGCGCACGAGGGAAAGTCGGCACCCATTCGCCGTCCACCAGCATCGTGTTCCATCCGACATGGTCGACATGAAGATGCGTGCAGAGGACCGCGTCGACGCTTTCACGCGTCCAGCCGAGGTTGGCCAGGCTATCGAGAAATGTCGTCGACAGACGATTGAATTGCGGAAGATGGCGGTCCTTGTCGTTGCCGGCGCAGGTGTCGACGATCAGCCGGATATCCGGTGTCTCGACCAGCAGGGCATGGATGCTCGTCTTGAGCCACCCCTCATCCGTCACGAAATGCGGATGGAGCCAGTCGATTTCCTTGACGAGATCCGGTCGGGCATCGGGGAGCGTGGAACCGGGGCGGCCATTTTCGGACGAACGCTCCAGTTCCACTACCTTTGTGACGGTGAAGGCACCGATCTGCCAGCGTTCCTTGATCATGTTATTCCTCGTGACGGTTGGCGCGCGCGATCTCACGTCGCGCTCGTGACTGTCCCCGAGCATTGCCCCTGGAACCGTCTTCCGAAGAGATGCCGATGGCATCCCTGATGTTGCTGTCCAGGCAACGGCGGGGGAGGCGCAAGGAGCTACCCGCGCCTCCGACCACAGCCTACATTCGGTAGGAAGCCGTCACGCCAATCGTGCGCGGACGCAGTGCCGTCTGGCCGAAGATATACAGGCTGTCGTTGAAATTGCGGTTGTAATTGATAGGCGCCTTATCGAGCAGATTATCGACGAAGAGCGATACATCCACACCGCTGTGTCAACGGCGGTCTAATTTCCGGCCAGCGTGGCGGAGTAAAAGCAGGCCACTGATGATGCGCGCGGATGATATGCAAAGGGCCCCGATCGGGGCCCTTTGCATATTTGCCGTTTTGCGGCGGGTTATTCGGGGGCGGTGGCCTGGTTTTGCTCCGCCCCGGCAGCGCGGCGGCGGCTGGCGGACTGCCGGAGGCGGTAGCTGTCGCCGTTCATAGTGAGGATACTGACGTGATGGGTGAGACGATCGAGCAGCGCGCCGGTGAGGCGCTCCGAGCCCAGAACCTGTGTCCAGTCCTCGAACGGAAGGTTGGATGTCACGATCGTCGATCCGCGTTCGTAACGCTGGGAGAAGGTCTCGAACAGCAGTTCGGCGCCCGTGGGCGAGAGCGGGACGTAGCCCAGTTCATCGACGATGAGCAGCTTCACCGCCGCGAGATCGCGCTGCATCTTGAGCAGCCGCTTTTCATCCCGGGCTTCCATCAACTGGTTCACCAGAGCCGCAGCCGTCGTGAACGCGACTGTGAAGCCTTTCTGGCAGGCCGCCAGCCCCAGGGCGAGCGCGACGTGGGTCTTTCCGGTCCCACTGTTGCCCAATGCGATGATGTTTTCCCGCCGCAGGATATATTCGCCCCGCGCCAGTTCCAGCACGAGCATTTTGTTGAGGCTGGGGATAGCGGTGAAGTCGAACGTGTCGATGCTCTTCACCGCCGGGAACCGGGCGGCACGGATCCGACGCTCGACCGTTCGGCGCTCCCGGTCGATCAGTTCCAGTTCGATGAGGCGAAGCAGGTAGCGGCTATGATCGATACCGTCGCGCGCGCATTCCCGGGCCAGCTTCTCATATTCGCGCAGCACTGTGGGAAGCTTGAGCTGCTTGAGATGATGCGCGAGCAGAACCTGCGGCGTGCCTGCCGTGGTGCCGGCGGGCATTTTGTCTTCGCTCGCCCGGCTCATGCCGCCATTCCCGGTATGAGCGCGGCATAGTCGGCGGCGCGTGTCGTCTTCACCTCCATTCTGGGGAGGTGGGGATAGGCCGCAAGATCGAGCCTAGCGGGCCTGCGCTCAATGCGCGCCAGCGCGATCTGCTTGACCGCATCAAAGCCGATGGCGCCGATATGGATCGCCTCGGTCACGGCGAAGGTCACCACCTCCATCGGGATCGCCTCGAGCAGGCGCAGGACCTGGATAAATTCGCGCTTGCCCTTGTTCCCCATGCGGGCTTCGAGAAGGTGACGCAGATGCTGGAACGCCTCGGGCAAGGCCCAGTCCTGTAGCGCGGCGGCCTGATCGAGCGCATTGGGCTTGGTCTCGATCAGCGCCAGATAATGGAGCGGGTTCGCCACGAACATGGCTTCACCATAACAGCGCGGGTGACGGGCGATCTCCTCGCCGCCGCACAGGATGACGACCCGATCGACGAAGCCCTTCACCACGACATCCTGGAAGCCGTAGCGGGTCGGAACCGAGTAATCGTTGGTCCGGTAGCGCACCAGCGCGGTCGAGGACACGCGCGCACTCCTCGTCTCGCACGGTTCGAACAGGCCCATCGGCAAGGGACGCAAGGCCGCCAGATCGGCCACGAGCCGCTCGCCGATCGTCTGGCTGTGCCGACCGGCCCGTTCCTCCTGTCGCATACGACAGCGGCGCTCCAGTTCAGCGTTGAAGGCGTCGTAACTCGCGGCGTGCGGAATCGGTACCATGAAGTGCGATCGCGCATGCTTCACCAAGCCTTCGACTTTCCCCTTGTCGTTGCCTTTGCCGGGACGCCCGAACCGATCCGTGAACAGATAGTGGCTGACCAGCCCGGTAAAGGCCTGCGTGCGCTCGCGCTTGCCGTCGCCGCAAATCTTCGCGACCGCGATTTTCGTGTTATCGTACAGGATCGAGCACGGCACTCCGCCAAAGAAGGCGAACGCCGACACGTGCCCATCGAGAAAGGCCTCGGTCGTCTCCGCAGGATAGGCCTTCACGAAGCAGGCATCCGACTGCGGCAGGTCCATGCAGAAGAAGTGAACCTTCTGCCGAACGCCGTCGATCACCCCCACCGCTTCGCCAAAATCCACCTGCGCGTGCCCCGGCGGATGCGCCAGCGGCACGAACGTCTCGCGGCTGCGCGCCCGGCTCTGCCGCACATAATCCTTCACCACCGTGTAGCCGCCGCCATAACCATGCTCGTCCCGCAGCCGCTCGAATATCCGCTTGGCCGTGTGTCGCTGCTTCAGCGGAGCAACCCGGTCTTCTCCCAGGATCGCGTCGATCACCGGTAGCAATGCCCCAAGCTTGGGCTTCGCTACAGGCTTCTTGCGCGTGTATCCGGGCGGCAGCGAAAACCGACACATCTTCGAAATCGTATCCCGGCTCAGACCGAATACCTTCGCCGCCTCCCGCTGGCTGTTCCCTTCCACAAACACAAAGCGCCGAACCGCTGCATAACTCTCCACGGCAAACATCCCTGGCCGCTCCAAAAGGAGCAGCCTAACCAATGGCCGGCTTTTACACCGCCGCGCTCAGCAAATCGCAGGCGCTCCATTGGCCTGGTTTGTCACCGCCCTCCACAGTCGATCTTGCGCTCGCGCAAGGCCCGGGCGCCAAGATCCCAAAGCTCGATATCAACCGTGTACGCCTCGCCCACCCGGAAGTCGTCGACATCGACCAGCCCCGCCTCTCGGGCACGCATGCCGATCCGATCGCGCGGTGTGACCTCGGCAATCGTTTCCACATTGGCGATGAATGAGGAAAAGGCCGGGTTCTGTCGCCCAGGCTGAACGCCTTGGCCGTAAGCGTCGAGCTTGCGCTGGAACTCGGTCAGTTCATCGCTCGAGGAGAAGAGGACAAGCGTGCGATCCTCGTCGCTCGAAAGGACGGTCAGGCCGACGCGATTCCATTCCTCTTCGAGCAAAGGTCCGCTCATCTGAACCCGCAAGATCAACGACGGATCGACCGCATCAGGACGACGACGCTGGCGCTGGGCGGCTACGGCCTGATCGAGCTCCTGCCCCAGACGATCGCTATGCCCGCGTGGATTGCGCTGGGGAGGAGGCCCGCCGCCCCCATTCTTGCGACGGGGCAGGCGCTCGGGCAGCCGCAACAGCTGCAGGTGATCATAACGCGCCACGCGGCGGGGATCAGGCGGTCATGCGGTCGGCTCTGCGCCGACGACGACGTTCATCGGCAATCGCGTGAAGGAAATCCTGCTCCCTGACCTGTTTTCTTTTGTCGATCACCGAGGCCTTGATCGCCTGGACGCAGATGCGGTCCAGCTCGGCATAGGAATAACCCGATAGCTCTCCGAGATGCCCCTGCGGGTCGAAAGCCAGCGCGACATTCTTGAACTTCATCGTGAGGAAACGCGCGATCATGCGGGTCTCGGGAGGATCGAACCAGATCACCTCATCAAAGCGTCGCCAGATGGCTGGATCCAGCGATTGATCGAGATTGGTGGCAGCGACCAGAAAGCCCTTGGGCTCGATACGGTCGATGAAGATCAGCAGGCTGTTGACGACGCGCCGCAGTTCATTGTGCTCGCCCCCGTCCTCGCGGGCGCGGGCCAGGGCATCAAATTCGTCGAAGAAGAGGACCGTGGGCTGCTTGCGGGCGAACTCGAACAGCTTGCGGACATTGGTCGCGGTTTCGCCCAAATAGGAGGAGATCAGGCGGTCAAGCTTGACGATGTAGAGCGGCATGCCGAGCTCAGCGGCAAAGATCTCCGCGCAGAGCGTCTTGCCGCAGCCCGGAGGGCCGCAGAACAGCAACTTGGAGCGGACCGGCAGGCCGCGACGGCGGACATCGTCGGCCCGCCGAAATTCCCGCAGCAGATCGAGGAAGATGCGGATATTCTCGCTCGAGAGGATGATATCCTGCTTGTTGTGGGTTGGCTCGACCAGTTCGATGAAGTCGCCGGCGGCTTCGGGGAAAGGAATGAGCGGCGCAAGTGCCTTGGGCTTTGCCGGGCGAGATGGCGCCGCATCAAGGGAACGGCGAAGAGAGCGCGCAAGTACACGATTGTTTTTCTTCTCTTCCTCACTGATGATCTGCTCGGCCACGGCGCGGAACTCCTCGTCCTTGCCGTAGCTGGCCAGCAATTTCTTCATCAGTTCACCGCGCGCCATGGGTCCGTATAAGCCTTTCCTTGTGCGCCAAGCATAGCCGGATTTCCTGAATCCGCCATGATTTCCTGCATCCAGACATGATAAATCCCGACGACAAAAGGCCGCCACGCCGGGGGAAGCGTGACGGCCTTTCCCGCATGCGGCGGGCGGCCCAGGGGCTTGTGGCACCGCCCGCCACGCGGATCAGCGCGAGACCATAACCGTGTTCGTGGCTGCGTTCCCGACCGCCGATGCGCTGATGCTGTTACCCGAGATGCCGATCCGGCTCGCCCCGAGGCTCGTCGGCGACACCATATAGGCAGCGTTGGAGACCTGGGCCGTGACAGCGCCGCTATTGGTCTGGACGCTGCTGATGCCCGACGCCGGCAGGCTGCCGAGCGAGGCCAAAGTCACCATGTTGGTCGCGCTGTTGCCATAAGCCGTGGCCGAGACGCTATTGTCGGTCACGCCAAGACGGCTGTCACTGACCCCGACACCACCATAAGTGACCGTCACGGTCGGGCTCGCTGCATAGGCGGACACGATCCCTGCATTCATCTGAACACTGGACAGGAGCGCCGGCGCCGTCGCACTGTTCAACGCTCCGGTGGTGATGGAAGCGAGGTCCGGCGTGCAGTCGTCCTCGGCCGCGCCGCTCACGGCCAGCGTATTCGCCGCTATATTGCCCCGGGCAACGGCCGAGGTGCTGTTGCCATCGACGAGGCTGGATGCGTCGGACGAGGCATGCGCACCGATGCCATAGGCGCTGGTCGCCTGCGAGGCCACCGAGGCATAATTGGACTGCTGGTTGAAGAGACCCACACTGGCGTCGCCCTGCACCGCCGAGGTCAGTGTCAGGCTGTTGCTCGCCGAGTTGGCGACGGCCTGGGCCAGCGTCTGATTGTCGCTCGCCTCGAAGCTGGAGCGAACGAACGATACGGCCGGATCCACGGAAAGACCGGTCGTCACCGCCGTTGCGCTGACGCTGCCATCGGCGACCTGATTGCTGGCGAGGACATGATCGCCCACAACCCGCGAGCTATAGCCGATGTCCGCCTGGGCCGTGGCCGGTTCGCCGCTCAACGAGCCAACGCTGACCGCGTCGACGGCGAGACTGTTGCTTGCATCGTTCATCCTCGCCTGCGCGATATTGCTGTTGTCGGAGAGAAGCAGGTTGGAATCGACCGCTGCGGTGGTCACGCCCAGCTGCATGTCCGAGACCGCATCGACGCTGGTGTAAGCCGCCTGTGTCGAAGACAGGGCCGAACCAGGCGCCACAGAGTCCTCGGCACCCAGCGCGGTCGCGGCGATGGTAAGGCTGTTGTCAGCACCATTGCCCAGCGCGGAAGCGGTCTGGCTGTTGCCGGTGATGTCAAGCGTGGATCGCACCGCGCCATCCCCGGTGGCGGCATCGAACGCCCCATAGGCAGAAGCCTTGACCGCGACGGGGAGCTGATAGCCGCCCTTGATCTCCTGGGCGTTGGCCAGAGCATAATCCGCGGCGGCTCCGACGCCGTAGTCAAGCATGCCGCTTTGCGCATTCACATGCCCACTGGCATTGGTCAGGCTGTTGGCGGCGATCGCCATCGCGTTGGTGACCTGGTTCTCGGCTGCGCTGGCTTCGAGGCTGTTGCCCGAAACGGTCAGGCTGGAATCAACCACATCGCCGGCACCGGAAAGGCTCGCGCCGGCCCGCTCGCTCGCAGTTCCGACGGCAGCTGTGACAACACCCTTGCCCAGTTGCAGGCTATTGAGATCGGCGGCAGTTGACAGGCTGTTGGCATCGAGCGTCAACCCGTTCGTCGCCACATTGCCGCTGGCCTGGGCTGCGGCGCTATTCCCGCTGATCGTCGCATCCGAACGAATGATGCCGGTATCGACGGCGATCACGGTCACGGCATCTTTCGCCTTTGCGGTCACCCGCGCCTGGTTGATCTGGCCGTTCTGGACGCTGAATGGCGCAGTCACGGTCATCACATCGTCGCCATCGACCAGCGCGGTGCCGACTGGAGGAGGAAGGCCGCCCTCACCGCCAAAGCCTTCACCGGCATCCGCCGTATTGGCGCTCACCGACAGGAGATTGCCGTCGGCACGGTTGGCAGTGGCCGCGGCGAGCACCGCATTGTTCCTGGCGGCAAGGTTCGCCTCGACTGCGTCGCCGGCTATGGCGATCCGCGCGCCGCCGCTGCTGGCAGCCTTGATGGGCACGGCGGCGGCCGACTGCACATTGCTGATGTTGGCGACGGCGCCGCCATCCCAGGCATCGTTGGCAACCGCGTTGGCCGAGAGATCGAGGCTGTTGGCGGACTGGTTGCCATAGCCTGCCGCGACCAGGCTGTTGCCGTCATCGGTGACATGCGAGGCAAAGGCCGTATCAGCGACCTTCACCGCGAACCCGCCCTTTGCACCGGCGGTCACGCTGCTGGCGAGACGCTGATCCGCAACGACCGCATAGGCGGCACTGACCGAAGGGTCGCTGGCATTCGCCCCGACGACAGAGGGAACGCCATAGCTGGCAGCGGCATCGAGTTGGACAGCATCGACGCCAAGCGCATTGGTGGCGCTGCTACCATAAGTGATGGCGCGCTGGAGGTTGTCGCTCACAGCGAGATCGCTGCGCGGCGCATCGGCCACCTTGAGCGTCGCCGAACCGCTGAAGCGCGCCGACACGGCGGCATCGCCACCGACCGACTGATCGCTGACCACGCCTGCGCCGGTGCCGACCGCAACGCCGGTCAGGGACAGCGAATCGCTGGCGTCATTGGCCAGCGCCACGGCTTCCTGCGTATTGGCGCTGACGGTCGCGCTGCTGTCCACAAGATCTCCGAGCCGCCCGCGAATGCGCGAATTGGAGGTCGTGGCGGAAACCGCAGCGCCGTCGGTCGCCTGGCGGGTGGCGATGAGAGCCGGCGATTGCCCATCAGTGCCATTCGTCCCGGTCGCGATCGCGGTGCCGCCGGTCGCGGCCTCGAGATCGCGCGCGTCCGGCGTCAGGGCGGCGCTCGCGCTATTGGCCCTGGCGGTGGTGCTGACGGCGTTGCCGGTGATGGCGACGCTCGATCCATCGACCGCGCCGGTCACTTCGATCCGGGGATTGGCGGTGCTCGCGCTGACCGGCGACCAGGCTTTGTTCTGATCGGTCGCAATGACCTGCGCGCCGGTCGCATCGATTCCGGGCGTGGGATCGGGAGTAGCGAAGGCGGGCGCGGCCAGCGAACCGGCAAGGGCGAGGACCGCGCCGCCCATCAGCAGGCGATAGCGACCGGACGAACGGGAGTAGGCTGTCTGTTTCATGGAGAAAATCCTTCTTTGAAGAGGTACGAAAAACCGGGCATTCGGGTGTCGCGTGGGCGCCTCCTTCGCTGCGAGGGGATGACGCCGATCAGCCGATGCGCAGGCGGGCGAGCCGCTGCAGGCCAGCGCCAGCGCGCTGGATGGCCGGATCGTTGGGATCGGGCCGCCAGACCGGCGAGATCACGCCAGCCGCGATACCCTGTCTGGCAAGTGCGGCGGTTAGTGCCGCAATCCTGCGATCGGTCAGCGCGGCCCGCGCCTTAGGATCGAGCGTCTCGCTGTCGCGGGTCAGCAGCGTAACGAAAACGTCACCTTTCTTGGCGCTGGCCACGATCCGGTCGATCGCCGCTTCGGCCCCGCCCTGGAGACCGTCCATGCCGGTTTCGAAGAGGATGGCGACATCGGCTTCGGCACTGTCCGTGCCTGTGCTGGCAGGGCCGTTAAGCGGCGGACCATCGGCACCCAGCCGCTGCCGCAGTGTCGGCGAACCGCTGACGGGCGCCACTGGCGGCACGCTCACCGCCCAGTTGGCCTGGCGCATGCAGGGTTCTGGATCAACACGGGAAACGGCCGCGACGAGCCGCATCGTCGCTTCCTCCAGGGCTGTGCGAATACCGAGCTGAAGCGGCTCCTGGCCCTTGGCGCCGATATTGATGTCGAAGAGGTCGGAGCCGAAGAAGCGGAAGATCCCGAAGCCTGTCTCATAACCAGTGAACTGCTTGGTCAGGCTCACTGTACGAACCACCAGCAGCGAGCGGGTGTCTACGATACGCAGGTCGAGTGCGACGCTCTGGGTATAGGTGCGCGCTTTGGGACCGACCGCATTGACGCCGGTCTCGATCCCGCCAGAACGGATGTCGTAGTTGAGTTCGGTGATGCCGCCGACGATGTAATAGTCGGACGCAGCGATGCTGCCGCCGAAATAGGGTACCCAGGGGACGACCTGCTTGCCCGAGGGGCCGGCGAGGTCGTGGACCTTGCCATCCCCCAGTTGGCGACGATCGGCATAGGCAAGCTCGCGTTCTGCGATGACCGGATCGAAGCGCTCGGCAATGCGCACTGACCCGCGCAGCTTGCCAAGCGCAGAGGCCACCATAAGCGCGCCGCCCTGCGTGATGGCATTGCCTTCGTTGACCGAATATTTGCCGGTATAGTCGCGCACGTCGCCGACCGCGATGACCAGCGGCTTGTTTCCACGCGATCCGAGCCAACCCGCATAGCAGGCAAGCGCCGCGTCCATCGGCGTGCGATTGTCGCGCACCGGCGGCCCGACGACGATCGGTTCTTCGCCGATCCCGATCCGCTGCTGGGTGAAGCTGGCGCAACCGGGCAGAGCGAGGGCCAGGAGCGGCAGTGCCGCCGACCGCAAGGCCCCGCACCCCGATCCGGCGCCCCGCAGCCCCATTCTCTTTCCGGCCATTCCCCAGCGGCCCGCCGCCTGCGCGGCCATCAGTTGAGCGCTCCGAAAGCGCAGCCGGTGGAACCGGTCACGCTGGCGCTCTGAGCGCCGCTGTTGGTCTGGGTGGAGTTGAGGGCCTGCCAGGCGGCGCCGTCAACGGAGACGCTGGTCCCGCCCGAGACGGATGCGGATACCGTGCCGCTGTTGCTCTGGTCAGTACCCGCGTTGCCGCCGCCCTCAATGGTGCTGGAACCGGCGTTGCCCTGCGCATCGGAGGTCGCACCCGTCGTGGTCGGCGAATGGGTCAGCGCGGTCTGGGTTCCCACATTGCCGGTCGCGGTCGCGGTGACGCCACAATTATATTGGCGCTCGATCGTCGTCGTATAAGTCGGGCTCGCATAGCCGCCCGCCCTCCGCTTCTCGATGATGTCGAGGATCGCGGCCTGATTGGCGCGGTCTGCCGAGGTGCGGAACTGCCAGGCGGCGCTTTCACCATAATTGTTGGCGAGCGCCGGCGAGGCGAGAACAAGCGCGGAAAGGAACGCCAGTGCGGTCCTTCCACCTGTTGCCGGATAGGTCATGAGCGTCATCCCCCGAGGGACCACGGCACCGTGCCGCAGCTTCGGGGGCCATCAAGAGAGCCATGAAATGAGCGGAGGCAACAGCGCGTTGCGGGCGTAAAAGATCGGCGTGGAAAGACAGGCAATGGCGTAGGACGATGGACGGCGAAGACCCGGCACTCATGGCGAGGATCATTGGACTGCTGGGGCCTGACGTCGTCCGAGTCGGCTCAGATCCTGCCGACATTCCGAAGGACAGGGGCGCCTGTCTCCTTCTGCTCAGGCTCGATCAGCCCCTCGATCTGTCCAGGCGCAATGCGGACTGGCATATCGAACCGGGTCTCTATGCCTATGCCGGCAGTGCTTATGGCCCCGGTGGCCTCAAAGCCCGGGTGGGGCGGCATCTGGCCAGCACGAAGCGCCTGCGCTGGCATATCGACCATCTGACCGTTGGCGCGGCCAGTATCTCGGCGCTGATCAGCCCCGGCGCCTTCGAATGCGCACTTGTCGAGCGGCTTCTCGCGTCCGGCGCGTTCGACCTGCCCCATCCGGGCTTTGGTAGCAGCGATTGCCGTCGCTGCCGATCGCATCTTCTGCGTCTAACCGGATTTTCACCGGACGGGCCCAGTGTCGGGCCATGACCAGTCTTCTTCGTTGCCGCGCGGCCGTCTCTGAAATGGCCTTCCTGTTCGACGCTACAGCTGATCCGGGCCTCACCTGGTTCCCGACCATCTGGCCGGGTGAGAAAGCGATCATCGTAACAAGGCGCGCGCACGGACGGCATCTGTGTGCGCTGTTCTGGGGTTTACCGCGAGGTCCGATCAGCGAAGCGCGCGGCGATCGGCCGCGAACGACGCTGTTTGCGCGTGAGATCGCCGGCGACAACCGCGTCCCGCTGGGGCTGGATCTGCTGGAGCGCTGCCTGATCGTCGTCGAGGATTTCGGCTATGCGACAGGCGAGAAAGGCCATCGCACGCGCAGTTGGTTCGGACTTTGGGACGAGCCGATCTGCGCCTGGGCAGGTCTGTGCCTGCCCGATCCGGCCTCAGGCGGCTTTGCCGGCATGCTCACCGCAGCCAACCCGTACGCTGATCCGGTCAGCCGGACGATGCCGATTGTGTTGCCGCCCTCGCAATGGGAGGGCTGGTTGGCAGGCGCCGCACTGCATAGGCTCGAGCAATCCTATGACAGCGATGCTTTCTATCTGGAAAGGACGCCCGAGTTGTGGGCGTCCGGGCGGCTTGCGGAGGATTGATAGCCGATCATCCCGTCAATGATCGCCCGGCTTGGAGGCGACAGGCATAAGCGCAAAGCCGGAGCGTCTCGTTGGTCTATATTGGATGGATCGTCTGTTCTTGTGCTTGTAACCTGAAGAAAAAAGATCGATTGTTTCGTGCGCGAAGCAAGGGAATCTACATCGGATGCTGGACTATAGTGACGAAAAATATGGATAGCTTCAGCACGCAAACGCTCTTTCGCGCGAGGTTTTGGCGCTCGCGGTCGAACTGGAAGACGATCTCTCGGCCTTTCAGATCAAGTCTGTGCTGAACGGCTTCTATCACACCAGCCAGATTGCAGCGCATGGCCGCCCGGATCGGGCGCTGATCAAGCTCACCGTCCATGAACGCGACGGCTCATATATAACCTTCGTCACACCTCGCCATCGCCCTGTGGACCCCGACCGATTTCTGGACCTGCCATAAACATGGCCCATGGCAGGGACGTCGACGAAGAACTGTTCCAGATGGCCCTGGCGCTTGGCTTGGCCTTGCGCGAACTCGGACAGACGCTCGATTCTGCGGGCGTGTTGCCGATCGAAAAGTTTTCGGCGTGCCTGAGCGAACTTGCGCTCGGCGCGGAAGCACAGAAAGCCGATCACAGCCGGTTCCTGGCGATGTGGGCAACACTACTGCTGGATATTGTCCAGACCGGCCCGGCCTCCGAAAAGGCGGTAAACTGAGGCTTCGCCCGACACAGACCTGTCCACCTCTGCCCATCCCAAGAAAGTCGTCACGGATTGGACGGCGACAAGGGGCTTCGCCATCTGGTCCAGGACGGGTGATCTCCGGCCATGAGGCTCTCGGATTGCGACAGTTGGTCCAGTGCTTCGTCAAAGCACACACCGACATTGCGGACCAAGGTCTCGAACGTCGGATCGCCGTTGGTTCCCATCTTCTTCAATGCGGCAATTTCCAGCGCGAGGGCTGACATAAGCCGCATGCGGCGTTCCGGCATCTGATCCTTCCCTCCTCATCAGATCTGCCCCATATTCTGAAGTGGACCTCGCCGGATCACCTTAGGATTTCATCGCAGTGGCGTCACTCTTTCCTGATGCGAGGGAGGTATTTTCCTGACCATCGCAGCTATGAGTCCCCCTGCAGTTCATGGGCTGCCGGATCGCCGCCGCCGCACGAACCCCCGATCACTCATAATGAACCGCTCGACCATCGGCGCGATCAGCCGTTCGACCGGCAACGGTTCGGACAGCCCGTTCTCTGCGGCATGGGCACGCGCATAGTCGCCAAGCTGCCGGAACAGACTGCCCGGCAGTTCGACCGCCAGCTTGACGGGCTTTTCCTCGACGATCGGCCCAAGACGCAACCGGCTCATGGCTGCGCCCCTTGAGCTGGCTCGAGGACGAGATCGCGTGTGATCATGACCCGGATGGCAAAGCCCGGCCGGACGGCGAGTGTCGGCGGCACGTTGATTTCACGCTGCACGACCTGCCGCCCGGTCTGGTTGACCGTGTCCTGCATGCCGTATCGCAGCGCCCGGGTCAGGTCATCGTCGCCCTGAGCCACGAGTTGCGTACCGGCGCCGAGCAGGGTCGAGACCATCGCGGCCTTGAGCATATTGCCCCAGTGATAGTTCACCTTGTCCTGCGCCCCCGACATGCCGGAAGCATCGGCGCCGGGCTGGCGGTCGAGCAAGATCGAGCGGCCGCCGGGAAGGATAAGGCGATCCCAGGCCAGCAGCACCCGGTTCTGCCCGGCCGAAACCTCGCTGTCATATTCGCCGATCAGCCGCGCCCCTTGCGGGATCAGCAGGATGCGGCCCGTCGCGCTGTCATAGACATTCTGTGTCACCTGGGCGGTGATCTGGCCCGGCAGGTCCGAACGGATGCCGGTGATGAGCGCTGCCGGAATGACGCTGCCCGCCTGCACCATATTGGCCGAGGCTGGCGCCATGATCCGCTCATTGCTGACGACGGCGCGATTCCCTCCATTTGCAAGGAAAGCGCGTTTCGCGGCCTGGCCGGTGGGCTGGGCAGCTGGCGCCGCGCCAGCACCATCGCCCGCTGAGACCGTGCGGGCCGTCTGCGCGCCATCGCCGGCGTTCGCGGCAGAAGCAGAGCGCGCGCCTTCAGCGCCAAGGAACAGCTTGCTGGCTCTTGCTGATTCCCGCTCCTGCATCACGCGCTGACGGGCCTGCTCCGCGGCGGCGAGACGCGGATCGGGCTGTCCCGCTGCCGGTCCCATCGGCGGCACCGGCACGCTCTGCCCATTCTGCTGCGCTGACAGGATTGGCCGCCCCAGATCGCCCGGCATCGGCTGCCCCAATTTCGGCACCTTGTCATAGCTCGCCGGCGCCGCCGTCACGATATCGGCTTTGTTATGGCTGCTGGTATCGACGAGATTGACGGGCGCGCCATGCTGGACCGGCCGGAGGGCGTAGAGCAGCGACCCGCCGATGCCGAGGCCTGCGACCATGCCCAACACGGCAAGTGCCTTGCGCGACAGCCGCGTGACGCGCGGCGGTGGGCCGCCCAGGCGGAAGGCCGCCGGATTGCCCGCTACCTCCGACTGTCCCGGAGCAGCGCTGGAAGACGGTGCGACAGCAGCCACCGGAGCCACCTCAGCCTGGTCTTCTTCCCGTTCCGGCCCGTTCATGACGCCCTCCGCGACTTGTCGGCCTGGCGCTCGATCGTGACCCGCTGCTCGGCCTTGTGGGTGGCGAGCCGCAACTCGGCCACATCGAACAGCCGGTCGACAATCATGTAGCGGCCCGAGACGCGATAGTTGACCAGTTCCGCCTTGCCATCGGCACCGCGAACGAAGAGCGGCGGCATCTCGCCGGTGGCGATCCCGTCTGGAAACTCGATCATCACCTGACGGCCATCGTCGAAGACCCGCTCCGGACGCCAGGCCACCTTGTCGCCGGACAGCCGATAGCGGAAGTTCAAACCTTCCACATCGACGCCGGTGGCTGCCGGCGCGCTGCGTTCGCGCTCGGCATTGGCGAGGCGCAGCGCGATGAGCTGGTCGGCGGGATAAGTCCAGGAGACCGAGGCCATATAGGTCGAACCCGTCGCGCGCAGTTCGAGATGATAGGTGCGCCGGTCGGTGTTGATGATGAGGTTGGTGCCGATTTCGGCCCGTGTGGGCTTGACCAGGATATGCACGCGCTTCGCGGCGCCGGCGCCGCTCACCGTATCGCCGATGATCCAGCGCACGGTGTCCCCGGCCGCGACCGGCCCGGAGCCGACCAGTTCTTCGCCTTCCTCGAGCGCGATGTCGGTGACCTGGCCGGGGGCGGTATAGACCTGATAGAGCGCGCCATCGGCATAGGGATATTGCTGGATGGCGTTGAAATAGCCGCCCTTGCTCGGCTGCACGCGGGCCGCGGCGTTGGCGGCGGTGACGCGGCGCTGTGGATCCGCCGGTTCTCGGGCGCCCGCCGGGGCTTCGGCGGGTTTCAGCTGGCCGGGAAGCGGGAGCGGCGTCGGCACGCTGACGATTCGGACCGGAAGGCGCGGTTCGGCCGCTGGAGTTGCCGCGACCATCGGCGCAGGCGTCGCCTTGCGGCTCCGTGCCTCGGCAATGCCGCCGATCGGCAGCAGCGAGACGGAAGCGAACAGGCAGAACAGCGCACCGGGGCGCGCCCTCGCGGGAGACAGGCAGATCATGGGTTGAGTTCCTTCGACCAGTTGAGATTGGCGACAAAGACCCCGAGCGGGTTCTTCTGGAGAGCTTGGGGATCGCGCGGGGTCTGGACGGCGATGGTCAGGATCGCCGACCAGCGCGCGGTTTCGGAAAGGGCGCCATCGACATAGCGGCGCTCGGTCCAGGCCACGCGGAAGCTGTCATTCGAGGCGCGGATCACGCTCGACACATCGACCGCGACCTGCACCTTGCCGAGCTGTGCGAATGGATCGTTGGCGCGGGCATAATCGTTGAGGAACAGCGCGCCCTTGTCGGTCGCGAAGTCATAGGCACGTAGCCAGTTCTGCCGCAGCACGATCCCGTCGGC
This sequence comes from Novosphingobium sp., assembly GCF_027489515.1. Classification (GTDB taxonomy): domain Bacteria; phylum Pseudomonadota; class Alphaproteobacteria; order Sphingomonadales; family Sphingomonadaceae; genus Novosphingobium. The sequence continues at coordinate 45,689 of NZ_JAIXZS010000110.1, forward strand.
GGGAATGGAGCGGACATTCTCGATGAAACGGGCAAGATGGAACGCAATCTGCGGATCGGTGGGACGGTAATCGGCGTCGGCGGGCGCGACGCCGCGCGCTTCACCCAGCTTGTCGACCTCGACCACCCAGGGGGTGATGGTGCCCCGTGCCGACTGCCAGACGAGGCCACCGGCAAGGCCTCCCGAGAGCGCGAGGCAGCCGAAAAAGGCGAGCCTCCAGTTCCTGGCCTGGACACGCGCGGAGCCGATGCGGTCGTCCCAGACCTGGGCTGCTCGCTGATAGGGGGTGATGGGTTCGGGCGATTGCCCGTAGCGGATCGATGGTCGCTTGAACATTGGGTGTCAGTCCTTCTGCGAGAGGTCGGGACCGGCGCCGCCGCCATGGCTGTCGCCGCCCTTCAGGGTATGAGCGGCCATATTGGCGCCCTGGGTGATCGCTTGCCGGCGCTTCATGGCTACGGCCCAGGCGGGCTGTCCGGTCGCCGCCGAGCCGGTGGCGGGTGATGCGGCAGCAGAGGCCTGCGCGCCCGCACTGGCTGCGGTGCCTGCCGCCGCGTTCTGGCCATCGGCATAGCTTTGCTTGAGCGATTGAGCCGCCCGGCGCAGTGGCGAGACCGCCGCGCCGCCAGCGCTCTTGCCGACATTGGCGAGCCCTGCCCCGACGGCTGCCGCCCCGGACTGTCCCGCCGCGCCGGCGCTGTAGGCACCCGATGCCGCGCCTGCGGTCCGCGCCATGCCGGTCGCGGCGCTGCCGGCCATGCCCATCGCCGCGCCCCCGGCGAGCCGGGCACCGGCCACACCGCCGCCCAATGTCGCACCCGCGGCCAGCGCCGTGCCCGCCGCCGCACCGGCGCCAAGCTGGGGTCCGCCGGCGACGATGCCATTGGCGATGCCCGGCCCGAAAATGCCGAGGCCAAGCAGGGTCAGGGCGGCGAGCGCGATCGCCATCACCTGTTCGACCGTGGGATCAGCGCCCAGTCCGGCCGAGGTAAACTGGCTGAACAAGGTGGTGCCGATACCGGTGATGACGGCAAGGACGAGGAGCTTGATCCCTGAGGAGATGATGTGCCCCAGCACCTTCTCGGCCATGAAGGCGGTGCGGCCGAAGAAGGCGAAAGGCAGGAGCACGAAGCCGGCAAGGGTCACCAGCTTGAACTCGACGATGGTGATGAAGACCTGGATGGCGAGGACGAAGAAGGCCAGCACCACGATCAACCAGGCGATCAGCAGGACGAGGATCTGCACGAAATTGGTGAAGAGGCCGACCGGTCCCAGCAGGTCGGCGGTCGCATCGAGCAGCGGCTTGCCTGCGGTGAGACCGGTGGCGGCGACGGTGCCGGGCTTCATGAAATCGGCGAGCGCCATGCCGCCGCCCGAGGCCTTTAAACCCAGACCGGCGAAGCTTTCGAACAGGATGTTGGCGAGGTTCGAGAAATTGCCGATGATATAAGCGAAGACGCCGATGTAGAGCGTCTTGCGGATCAGGCGCTGAAGCACATCCTCGTCCGCGCCCCAGGCCCAGAACAGGGCGGCGATCGTCACATCGATGACGATGAGGGTCGAGGAGAGGAAGCCGACCTCGCCGCCAAGCAGCCCGAAGCCGGAATCGATATAGTGAGTGAAGACCGACAGGAAGCTGTCGATGACGCCAGTGTCGTTCATGGACGCTGATCCTCTCCAAAGAAGTGGCGGCGGCGTGCTTCCCAGGCGGCTTCGCAGCCGGAATCGGGCATGGTGAGCGTGCGGCAGCGGGCGAGGTTGCGGCTCGCCGGACCGGGGGCGCCGCCGGCCGCCGCGCGCACATCCGCAGCCCCGCTTCCCCGCCCACCGCTTTCCGGCCGGACCATCGCGATGCCGACCGTCACGGCCAGCATGGCGATACCGAGCGCCGCCGCGAGCAGGAGCTTGCCCGGCCGACGCATGTCAGTTGCCCCGGAAACGGCGGAAGCGCTCACGCCCTTCCGCCTCGGTGGCGGCGTTGCGCGCGGCTTCAAGCGATTGCGCACGGCCTTGCGCGGCGACCGCCGCGGTCAGGTCGGCGAGTTGCTGAGACTGGAGCGCGAGCAGCTGGTTGCCGGCCTGCGCGGCCTGCAGCGCGCCGCTCGCCGACTGGCTGGCGCTGACCAACGTGTCGATGCTCACCTTGGCCCCATCGATGTTGCCGACGACACCGGCCTGCACCTGTAGCGCATCCTGGAAGGCACCGACGCTGTCTTTCCAGCGATCCTCGGCATTGGCGACCATCTGCGCCTGCGAGGCGGAGAGGTTCGCGCCGCTGTAGCGGGAGGTGAAAGCGCTCTGGATGTCCTGCACATTGTAGGCAATGCGCTGGGCCTGGCCGAGGAGCTGGCGTGTTTGCTGGACCTGGGCCTGCAGGGTCGAGAGCGTCGAGATCGGCAGGCTGGTGAGATTCTTCGCTTCGTTGATAAGGCTGGTCGCCTGATTCTCGATCTGGCGGATCTGATTGTTGATCTGTTCGAGCGAGCGGGCAGCGGTCAGCACATTCTGCGCATAGTTGCTGGGATCATAGACGATCCCACCGAACTGCGCCTGCGCCGGCGTGGTCAGCACCGGTCCCGCGGCCACCGACAAGATGATGACACCAGCCAGCAAGGCGCGGCGAAGCGAACACTGTTTCATGATACAGACTCCTCGGGATCGAGCGGCAGCAAGGGATCGTCGTCCGAACCGGACGGGATCAGCGGATCGGGTAAGGAAAGCAGATCGGCAGCCCAGGGGAGGCCACGGTGGCGCAGCCAGGCCGCCGCAAAGCCGTGGCGGCCATGGCGGGCGACCACATCGTCGATCATGCGCTGATCGGTCTTGGCGGAGGCCGCCGCGAAGGCGAGCGCCACTTCGCCCAGCCCCAGATCGAACAGCCGATTGCCCCGGCGCGACTGGCAATAATAGTCGCGCTTGGGAGTGGCGCGGGACAGGATGTCGACTTGCCGTGCGTTGAGCCCGAAGCGTTCATAGATGCGGCGAATCTGCGGTTCGGCCGCGCGCTCATTGGGCAGGAAGATACGGGTCGGGCAGCTTTCGATGATCGCCGGGGCAATGCTCGATGTTTCGATGTCGGCGAGGCTCTGGGTCGCGAAGATGACGCTCGCATTCTTCTTGCGCAGCGTCTTGAGCCATTCGCGCAGCTGCGCCGCGAAAGCCGGACTGTCGAGCACCAGCCAGCCTTCGTCGATGATGATGAGCGTGGGACGCCCGTCGAGCCGGCCTTCAATGCGGTGGAAAAGATAGGCGAGCACGGCGGCAGCCGAGGCCGCGCCGACCAGCCCTTCGGTCTCGAAGGCCTGGACTGACGCTTCCCCCAGATGCTCGGTCTCCGCGTCGAGCAGCCGTCCCCACGGACCGCCGACGCAATAGGGCGCAAGCGCCTGTTTCAGTTCTTGAGCCTGGAGAAGAACGGCCAGGCCGGTGAGCGTGCGTTCGCCGATGGGCGCGGAGGCGAGCGAGGTGAGCGCGGCCCACAGGTGCTCCTTGGCAGCGGGATCGATGCTCACCCCTTCACCTGCCAGGATCGCGGCCAGCCATTCGGCGGCCCAGGCGCGCTCGCCCGGTTCGTCGATCCGCGCAAGCGGCTGCAAGGTGACGCCGTCTCCGACATCATCGCCGCTGAGCGCGCCGCCCAGATCCTGCCAGTCCCCGCCCATTCCGATCGCGGCTGCGCGGATCGAACCGCCGAAGTCGAAGGCGAAGATCTGGTTGTCCTCATAGCGGCGAAACTGCATCGCCATGAGCGCCAGCAGCACGGACTTGCCCGCACCGGTCGGCCCGACGATCAGCGTATGACCGACATCGCCGACGTGAAGGGAAAGCCGGAACGGGGTCGACCCTTCGGTCTTGCCGTAGAGCAGAGGGGGAGCGCCGAAGTGCTCGTCCCGTTCCGGTCCCGCCCACACCGCTGACAGGGGGATCAGGTGGGCGAGGTTGAGCGTGGAAATGGGGGGCTGGCGGACATTGGCGTAGACGTGGCCGGGCAGTGACCCGAGCCAGGCCTCGATCGCGTTCATCCCCTCGACGGTGCAGGTGAAGTCGCGGCTCTGGATGATCTTCTCGACCAGCCGCAGCTTTTCCGACGCCAGAGCGGAATCGCGGTCCCAGACCGTCACCGTGGCGGTGACATAGGCGATGCCGGCATGATCGGCGCCCAGTTCCTGCAGGGCAAGGTCGGCATCGGCCGCCTTGTTCGAGGCGTCGGAATCCATGAGGACCGACTGCTCGTTGGTCATCACCTCCTTGAGGATCGCGGCGACCGACTTGCGCTTGGCAAACCATTGCCGCCGGATCCTGGTGAGCAGCTTCGTCGCGTCGGTCTTGTCGAGCATGATCGCGCGGGTCGACCAGCGATAGGCGAAGGCCTGCCGGTTGAGTTCGTCGAGCAGCCCCGGAAAGGTCGCGGTCGGAAAACCGGTGATGGTGAGGGTGCGCAGATGGTGCTCGCCCAGCCTGGGTTCGAGACCGCCGGTCAGGCCTTCATCGGTCAGCAGTGCGTCGAGATAGGCGGGTGTCTCGGGCACGCGCACCCGTTGCCGCTTCGTCGACACGCATGAATGGAGATAGGTCAGCGTCTGCCCGTCATCGAGCCAGGTGACCTCCGGCATGAAGCCTTCGACCAGATGCAGGACGCGATCGGTTCGGTCGATGAAGCTTTTCAAAAGCTCATGCGGATCGACACCGGAGCCGGACCGCCCTTCATAAAGCCAGCTTTCGGCGCGCGCGGCGTCCTCGGCCGGCGGCATCCACAGGAGCGTCAGATAATAGAAGCTCTCGAAATGTGCGCCTTCCTCGCGGAACTGTTCATAGCGTTCGCGATCAACCAGCGCGGAGACCGGATCGGGAAAGTCACTGTCGGGATAGTCCTGCGCCGGGCAGCGCTGGGCTTCGACGAACACGGCCCAGCCCGAGCCCAGCCGGCGCAGCGCATTGTTGAGCCGTGCGGTCACGGCCACCAGTTCGGCAGGTGTCGCGCTGTCGAGATCGGGGCCGCGGAAGCGCAGCGACCGCTGGAACGCGCCGTCCTTGTTGAGCACGACGCCCTTTGCCACCAGCGCGACCCAGGGCAGGAAATCGGCGAGACGGGCCGCCTTGGAGCGATATTCGGAGAGGTTGATCATGGCCGCATCCAGACAGGATATTTGAGGTGACGGCGGGCGACGTCGACGAACTGGGGATCGCGGCGTGCGGCCCAGACCGAGAGACCATGGCCGATGGCCCAGAGCGCGAGGCCTGCGAGCCAGAGCCGCAAGCCCAGGCCCAGCGCGCCGGCGAGCGTCCCATTGACGATGGCAAGGCTGCGCGGGGCGCCCCCCAGCAATATGGGTTCGGACAGCGCCCGGTGGACCGGCGCCAGGTAGCCTGGCACCTCCTCGTCCCGGCCCTCCATCAGACCAGCGCTCCGCCGCCGAATGAGAAGAAGGAAAGGAAGAAGGAGGAGGCCGCGAAGGCGATCGACAGGCCGAAGACGATCTGGATCAGCCGCCGGAAACCGCCCGACGTATCGCCGAAGGCAAGGCCGAGGCCCGTGGCAATGATGATGATCACCGCGACGATCTTGGCGACCGGCCCCTCGATCGATTCGAGGATTGACTGGAGGGGGACTTCCCACGGCATGGAGGAGCCCGAGGCATAGGCCGGGCTCTGCAGCGCGATGAGGCCAACGCAGAGGGCAAGAGGCGCAACGCGCAGACGGTGCACAGCGCGGCGAGACAGATCGATCATGGTTCTTCTCCGATGTCGGGGGTTGCAGGCATGAGGCGGTAGTCGCCGAGGACGGGATCGAGCCCTTCGACGCGCATGAGCTGGGCGAGGCGGCGCCCGGTGCCGTGCCGGACCAGCACGGCGACAAGGTCGATGGTTTCCGCGAGCAGGGCCCTGGGCACCGTGACCACGGCTTCCTGGATGAGCTGTTCCATGCGGCGCAGAGCACCCATCGCCGTATTGGCGTGGATCGTGCCCACGCCACCCGGGTGGCCGGTGCCCCAGGCCTTGAGGAGATCGAGCGCTTCGGCGCCGCGCACCTCGCCGATCGGAATGCGATCGGGCCGCAGGCGCAGCGAGGAGCGGACAAGATCGGAAAGCGACGCGACACCGTCCCTGGTGCGCATGGCGACGAGGTTGGGCGCGGCGCATTGCAGTTCGCGGGTGTCCTCGATGAGCACCACGCGATCAGAGGTCTTGGCGACTTCGGCCAGAAGCGCATTGGTGAGCGTGGTCTTGCCGGTCCCGGTGCCGCCGGCAACGAGGATGTTGAGCCGGTCGGCCACGCCCCGACGCAGCACTTCAGCTTCGGCCCGGGACATGATGTCCGCCGCGACATAATCATCAAGCGTGAAGACGGCGACAGCGGGTTTGCGGATGGCAAAGGCCGGTGCGCTTACGACCGGCGGCAGCAGCCCTTCGAACCGCTCTCCGGTTTCCGGCAGTTCGGCCGAGACGCGCGGAGCGCCGCCATGAACTTCGGCCCCGACATGGTGGGCGACGAGGCGGATGATACGCTCGCCATCGGCGGGCGAGAGCTGCTCCCCGCTGTCGCTGATCCCTTCACCCAGACGATCGATCCACAGGCGTCCATCCGGATTGAGCATGACTTCGGTGACGGCGGGATCGGCGAGCCAGGCCGCGATCGACGCGCCCATCGCGGTGCGCAGCATGCGCGCCCCGCGTGCATGGACTTCCGATCTCTGGCTGGCTGCGCCCATGGATATGTCCCCGTTCGAGAGCGCCGGCGACAAACCGCTCGGCGCGATGGGGATGAGTAAGAGACGCAGAAAAGCGTGGGCTTCAACAGCTATATGCGGCGGGAGAAGGTTGGCGTAAAAGGACAGGCAATGGCGTAGCCTGCATCCCTTCCACTGGCGTGATGGACAAGGCGTTCGCTACAGGTCGAAGTCTTTCCGCACGGGGGCGCGATCCTTGATCGGAACCCTCGGTTCGACCCAGTCATCGAACGCAATCAACACACGCTCTTCGTCATCCTGGTTCGGATAGACCCAATGCTCCGGGAATGATGAAAAGATGAGCATTGTCCCAGCAACCCGACGGACTTGAAATTTGGAAAAAAGAGAAACGAATTCGTTTGGATGAGATCATGGCGTTTTGGTCACGCAAAGATCGATATTGACCTTTGCACCATATTGACGCCTCAAGCGGACCAGCAGGCGCTTCAGTGCCGGATTGGGGCTATCAGCATGCCAACAGGCGAAACTGGTTACATATTCTGGCCCGGTTGCCCCGCTCAGCTCGCGGAAAACTGTCCCCGCATAATGGTCCACCATCATTGGTTCGAGGCAAAGGCAAACCCCATGACCCGCTCGCACCATTTGGATAACAGCCGATGTGCCGATGTCGTGTACCACAATCCGCGGTGACACTTCGAGGGGAGCAAACCGATCTTCCAGCAACTGGCGGATCGCATCGCTTGGATCATAGCCTGAAACCAGAAACGTCTCCCCGGCAAGATCCGGCCACTGCAGCAGGCTCCGATCCGCCAGCGGGTGGGTCTCGGGCAGGCACAGGATGATGCGCTCATTCCAGAGCGGCGCGTTCAGGCCATGGAAATCGGCAGGATTACCGCGAACGATGGCGAGATCGATGCGACCGCTCGCCAGGGATTCGAACAATCGGTCATGCGACAATTCGATGGGCAAATGGTGGATATCAGGGTGCAGCGGATCGGGCTCGAACAACAAATGATGGAGATCGCCGTGCGCGACGGAACCATGATAACCGATCGCGATCTGACCGGCCTTGCCATCGGCAATCCGTCGCACCGCTTCCACCAGGGTATGGAAATCCTGGAGCAGCTGCGAAATGCGCCGCAGGAATACCCGGCCCGACCGGGTCGGTACGAGCCTGCGCTTGTGCCTTTCGAAAATTGCGCAGCCCAATTGAAACTCGAGGTCGCGCACCCGCTTGTTGACGGTCTTTGGTAACATGTTGAGCGCGCGGGCAGCTTTCCCGAACGAACCGTGAAGCTCGACCGCCAGGGCGATCTCGAGATGCACACGCTCGATGCCGGTCCGCACGGATACCGGGTCAAGCAACACTTCGGCTTTGCCATCCGCCTCGATTTCCCGGATGATGTGGAGCATGCCAGTTATCCCCCTCCAACCCATCGGGGGAGAAGCCGCGAGATTACCCGCATTCTTCCCGTGCCTGGCCGAAGAACGAAGCTCATGGACTGGTCACCATTTCCATGATCTGAGGAATGGCGTCTGACCGTAACCGATAGCTGCGCCTACCGGTCTCGATCATGTCCGCCGGCAAGCCCTGTTCTTCCAGGCCATTGCGCAAATGGCAGATATAAACCTTGACGACACGGGGGGATTTGGAGGCGACGCCCGCTGACCTGGCGAGATCCTTCTGGTCGATGAAGACATCCGGCTCCTCGATCATCCGCAGCAGAATGGCAGCACCCGCGCGGCCGGCCCGATGTATGCGATGATGGATGCGGGCCTTGACCAGATCGCGCCAGCACGCGGAAAATTTGCGGTCGGGATGCGATAATTGTTCGCCAAAGGCGATGGCAATGTCCTGGATACTGGCGAGGACATCCGCAGAGGGCGGCTGTGTTGTCACGGGCCGCATTTTCTTCTGAAGCGCGGCAGCCTGCTCCTGCTCGAGCCGGTCAGACAAAAGCGTCTGCGCCAGCGCGAGCGCATCGCTCATCACGCGCAGAAGCTGCTCGATGCGCAGCAATTCAGCGGAGCCGACATGTTTCCGGGGAGCCATTCTATCTCCCCTCATGCTGGCAGAGAGTGGCCGACGCATTTGCCGGGACGTCGATTGCGCCTGGGCGCGTGAAAGCACCGCCTGTCACCAGCGCGGTCGCGATCACGGCGGTGCCGAGAAACTGGAGCAAAAGGAGGGCGATGATGAGCCGGCTTCTCGCGGACCGCATGTCGCGCGCACGCCGTTTCGATACTTCGAGTTCGATCGTGATCCTGGTCATCAATAGGCTGGCCTCGTCGCTTTGACGCCGATGCCTTTGATCGAGGCGCGCAAGACACGCTTCGACGAGCGCGCGGATGTCCTGGCTCACCACATCGCGCGTGGCACGGGCATCATCGGCCAGGGCATCGGCGATGAGTTGCTCCGTCCGCGCGGGCGGCACGCCGGCGGCAGCGAGCAGGCGCCCCAGCGCCGCATACCGATCGACCGCAGCCGACAAGGAGGCGGGCATATCCGTCACGGCGTTGCCAAATCGCGCCACACCAGCGGCGCGACGCCCTGTTGGAGGACAGGACGCGCGGCGCCACGTCCGAGGCCGGAGACCCGACGTCGCAATCCATCGCGGCTGTCCGGCCCCGGGGCGCCCGCTTTGAACGCGCGTGGCCGGATGGATGCGACCTCGCGATCATAGGCCGCTTCCTTCATCAGGCGGGCGATGATGGCGCCAATGGGATCATCTGATCGGCTGACCAGCATGCGTCTTGCAAGGGGCCGAACGCGCCGGTTGTAGATGAAGCCCTGGACCGGCCATGCGGTCGAGCCAAGGCGCTGCGTCGGTGCGAACCAGACACGGACTGCGCTCCAGTCATTGTCAGGCGAAGCGTCGATGGCCGGCACATCATTCTCGATCCATCCGCGCACACCGCCCAACGGAGACCAATTGGCATGACGCAGCAGGACGGTGCGTCGGTCGATGATGCGACTGACCACGGCGACATGGCCCAGTTTCATGGGGCCGTAAGGCGCAAAAGCCATGACCGCGCCCACTTCGGGCCGATCGCCGCGTTCGTACTGCCCTTCAGCCTGCTCCCACCAGGTCAACGCATCGCCGAAAATGGCGATGCCGCTGACCCGGCGGGCATAGGGGACGCATTGCAGGCCCGGGCTCTCAACCGTACCGTCGAGCGGCGAGGCTGGTAAGGCAAGAGTCTGTGCCATAAGCGGCATCGCCGGGATCGCCGCGAGAACCATGGCGACGCCTCTCCAAAGCGCGACACGCGCCATCCCTCGCGCCACCACCGGGAGCGTTGCAGGGCGGCTCAGCTCGCGCATTTGAGCGTGAGACGGCGGGCGAGCAGATCGGAACGCTGCTCGTTGGTGAGGCTGGCGCCGTGCACGGCTTCAATCTCGCCATAGACATCGCAGGCCTGGGCCTGACTGGCCGGCCCCATAGCGGCAAGCGCCTGACCCAGCGCGAAGAGATTGGCAATGGCGAACGGTGCGGCGGGCACTTTCTCGTAAAGGTCGAGGAATATTTGCGCGGCCTGGGCATGTTTGCCCTGCCCCTCGAACGCCTCCCCAAGATGAAATCGGGCTTCGGGCACATTGGGGGCGTCCGGATAGCTGGCAATATAATTGTCGAATGTGAGTTCAGCCTGGGGCCAATCCTGCCGGGCCGCATAGTCGAGCGCCTGCTGGAATTGATCTTCCGCGGTCGGCGTCTTCGCCGGAGCCGTAACGGGAGGAGGCCCGGCGGGCACCTGCGTACCATTTGCCCCGAGGACTTGAGGGATGGCGGCCTGACGCTCGATCGCATCGATCCGGGCTTCGATATCCGCCTTGATGCCGCCCATCTGGGTAAGCGCAGCGGTCAGCGCGTGATGATCCTGTTCCTGCCCCGAGACCAGGCCGGCGACCGCCCGCTCGATTGCCGCAAGCCTGCGATCAAGCTGCGCGAGCGCATCGGCCGACAGCGAACGCTCGCGGTCGATCTGCTGAGTGGGCGCCGGAACGGGAGGCGCATGCCCCTGTATCTGACGCACCGCCTGTTCAACGTGGCTCAGTCTCTGCTCGATGCCGCCCAGGCTCTGTGCCTGCGTGGTGCCTGCGCAAACGAGAGGCAAGGCGATCCCGACAGCAAGGCGACCGCAACGACGCAAGCGGGGGAGTGAGCCCAGCGCCATCAGAAGCGGAACCCCACACCGGCGCCGAGAACGATCGAGCGCATCCTGTGCGAGACAGTCTGGCTGTCGCTTCCCTGTTCGAGCGTCAGTTTGGTATTGGCGCCCAGATATTTGGCGTCGAGATTGATGTAGAACTGGTCGTCAATCGGAATGTCCGCACCGATCTGCGCGACCGGCGCGAGCGCGCCCTTGAGGCTTGCCGAATAGGAGATGGGCGGAAACACATGACGGTCGGTGAGGATCTCACCAGCTTTTTCGCTGTAGAAATTCGCATAGGACAAGCCGATTCCGACATAGGGGCGCAGCGTCTTGCTGTCCGGCATCGGATGATATTGCAGCATCGCCGTCGGGGTGATCACGCCCGCCGACACAAGACTGCGTCCCTTGCTATCCTCGAGATCATAAGGTGCGCCGCCAAGCGTCAGTTCGGCGGCGAGATGCCTGGTCATGAAGAACGTCAGGCTCGCCTCACCGCTAACCGCGCCACGCGCCCTTGTGGTGACCGGCGCATCCCCGACATCGACCGTGACCGCGCTGCTCCCCGTGCGCAGCGCATAGCCGCCCCGGATCTTGATCAGGATATCGCCGGGCGCGGCCATGGCGGGAGAGGTCATGGCAACCCCTGCGATCACAGCCATCGCCGTGGCGAGGGCCTTGCTGTGCTGGCGCATCTGTTTGTCCTTCTTCATCTGGAGGGCGTTGCTGGAAGACCGACCAGTACCGTCTCACCACGGCGGTTCCGGCTCTGGCTGGCCTCATCGCTGCCGGTCGCTGCCGGCCGTTCCTTGCCGAACGAGGTCGGCAGCAGGCGATCCGCCGCGACGCCATGGGCGGTGAGGTAGAATTTCATGGCAGCGGCACGGCGCTCCCCGAGCGCGAATTGCTGCTCGCGCGTCGCGAGTTCATCGGCATGCCCCTGAAGCGAAGCGCGAACCTCGGGGTGGAGCACCAGCCATTGCGCCTGACGATCAAGAATCGCGCGCGCCGCGAGATCAAGTTCCGCGCTGTTTCGCGCAAAGAGGATGCGCGTCGAGCCCGCGAACGTCTCGAAATCCTCGAGCATCGCGGGATGGTCGGCATCGCGAGAGACGGCCGGTTGCAGCGCATTGGCGGGCGGTCCGGCATCAGCAGGCTGCTGCATGTCGAACAGCGGCGGCGGGATCAGCGACTGGGTCGGCCGCTGACACCCGGCCACCAGGACCGGCAGGCCAAGCGCCAGGAGCCAGCGCAACCGCAGATCAGGGAGGCGCCAAAGGCGGTGATGAGGGAGCCGCGTCATGGGCGTTTCCCCGACCATGCGGGCTCCGAGGCTGACCAGGGGGTCGCGATGCGACGCACGACCTTTCCGGTGAGGTCGGTCATCCAGATGGCCGGCAGAGCCGCGCCGGACACTGTGCGCTGGAACATGAGAGCGCGCCCACTGACGCCCCAGCTCGGATCCTCGTCGCGCGCACCATCGGTGATGATGCGCTCTTTCGAGCCATCGGGTTTCATGATGCCGATGCGCAGGCGGTCGCCGTCGATCTGGGTGAATGCAATGAGATCTCCTTGCGGGCTCCACGCAGGCGAAGCATGAGCGCCCTTCCCGAAGCTGATCCGCATCTGGTCGCTGCCATCGGGCGCCATTCGGTAGATCTGTGGCTGGCCGGAGCGGTCGGATTCGAAGACGATCGAGGCGCCATCCGGTGCGAAGCAGGGGCTGGTGTCCGCGCCTGGCGCGCTGGTCAGCTGGCGTGTCGTCCCGCTGGCGAGATCAAGCAGGTAGATGTCGGCGTCGCCGTCGCGCGCCAGCGAGAAGATGACCGAGCGGCCATCGGGCGAAAAGCGTGCGGCAGACGGCACGCCTTCCGGAAGCTTGAGAGATGCCATTTGCCCCGTGTCGAGATTGGCGAGCACCAACACCGCGCGCCCGTCATCGAAAGACAGATAGAGGATACGGCGACTGCCCGGCGCGTAACGCGGCATGGCGACGAGTTCGCGCCCTTGCGTCAGGTCGGAGGGGTTCGCGCCATCATAGTCCATCGACACCAGACGCACGGCCTGTCCAGGCGCTTCCCCTTTCTGGGCGACCACGAGCAACCGGGTATCGAAATGCCCCGGATCGCCGGTCGTCGCCGAGAAGACCAGATCGGCGCAGCGATGCGCCGCGCGGCGCCATTGGGCGACGGGCACCGTGATACGCTGCGAAGCCTCGATGCGGGCGCCGAACACATCGTACAAGGCGCAATCATAGCTGAGGAGATCGTTGCCGGCCGGTCGAACGCGGCCCAGCACGAGGGCCTGCGCCCCGGCGCGCGCAAAGGGAGCTAGCCCGGTTTCCGTTGAGGCGGAATATCGCCCTTCGACACCGAGCAAGTGATAGAGACCCGTCGAGAGCAGATCGGCGCGAACCACCTCCGCCAGGGCGGTCCCGGCATCCGTTCCTTCACCGACTCCCGCGATCGGCCCGGTCAGCAGATCGGGAATGGCAATCAGCAGGGGCGAGGCTACGCCCTGGGTGATATCGACGTGCAGCGGTCCTTCCGCCAAGGCGGGACGCCCGGCCATCAGGCACAATAACAATACCGCCGGGGCTAATGATTTCCTCATCCTATGTCTCTCGGATCGAAATTGAGTTCGACATCTGCCCATGCCTCGTAGAGTTCGGCCGGGAGCTTGAGTGGGGCACAACGCAGGATCGCGCGGCGAACGCTTCCCGCCAGTGCGTTGGCATAAGCGCCGTTGACGGTGGTGAGGCCCGTTGTGCGCGAAACGGCAGGCAGGCCGGTTACACCGCCATCACGCCCCAGCCTGATGCGCATGAGAACGGTGACATGGCCGCTGGTCTCCTCGGCCGATGGCGGGTTCCAGCAAGGGGTGACCTGCGCGCGGATCATCTCGGCAAGGTTTGTCCGTTGGCGAACGGTGAGGCCGGCGACGCCCTTGGGAACCGCTTGTCCGATCGCTGATCCGATCGCGGCGGAATTGAGCCGCGGACGCGGCGCCGGGCTGTTGGCCGCTCCGAGCGATCGGGCAAGCGCAGCAGTATCGAGCCGTCTTGGAGCGGGAGCGGGCGCCACCGGCTTTGTCGCGACCACGGGGGCGGACATGGGTGCTGGCGCGACCGGCTGAGCGACCGCGGGCGATGCGGCGATCGTTTCGACTGGCGGCTGCGGCGCGATGCGTGCCGGAGGCGCCGGCGCCGGCGCGAGCGCAGGCACGGGCGGAGGGCTTGGCGGGGCTGGCAAGCGTGAGGGAACAGGTGCCGCCACACGCTCCTGAATGGGAGCCGCGTGCGCTGAGGGCACAGGCTTTGATGCCACCGGCACCGGCGCAGCGACGGCTTCATGGCTGGCGTCGTCGCGTGATGAGGTGTCAACCTCGTCCTGCGGCGGCGATAGGGCAGGATCGGGAAGCGGCATGGCATGATCGAGATCGACGACCTCGATCGCCATGCCGGGCGGCGGCGGCACGACATCGCGGACATGCAGGCTCACCATCGACAGCAGGGCGAGCAGGCCCAGGTGCAGTAGAAGTGAAAGGACCGGGGACAGGCGATCGCTCACGGCGCGGCCCGCTCCTCGGGCAGTTCGTGCGCATCCGACAGGAAGGCGACTTTCGTGAAGCCTGCAGCAGCGATCTCGGCAACGAACTGCATCACCGTGCCATAGGCAATGGTGCGATCGGCGCGGACAAAGATGCGCAGCTGCGCGGGATCGCCCGATTCTTGTGCCAGCCCTCGCAGCGTCGATCCAAGCGCTTCGCGCGCAACCGGCGCGTCGCCGATGAAGACGGTGCCGACAGCGTCGATGGTGATGACCAGCGGCTTCTGGTCCGACGCCAGTTCACGGGTCCGCGCCTGGGGGAGATCGACCTTGACGCCGGTCGCGACAAGCGGGGCTGTGATCATGAAGATCACCAGCAGGACAAGCATGACATCGACGAGCGGCGTGACGTTGATCTCGCTGAGGAGCGGTGGGGCAGCGCGACCGCCCCTGCCTGTGTGACCGCCGAACGGTCCGTTGGGGATCAATGCCATCGGCGCGATCCTTTCCATGCTGCTGTTCCATGGCTTTGGGTCGCGAGACGGAAAAGCGCGCGCGGCATCATGACCGCGCTCCCAGATGGCGGGAAATGGCGACTTCGAGCAGACCGGCAATCGAACGCCATTCGGCATCGACCTCGCCCAGCCCGTGAACGACGCGGTTATACCCGATCACAGCCGGAATGGCGCAGAACAGCCCGACGGCGGTCGCGAGCAGTGCCTCCGCGATCCCCGGCGCGACCACAGCGAGCGAGGTGTCCTGCGTCTGCCCGATGGCCAGGAAGCTGCCCATGATGCCCCAGACCGTGCCGAACAGGCCGATGAAGGGGGCCGAAGCACCCAAAGTCGCGAGCCAGGCCGTGCGACCGGCGAGCTGCCGGCTTTCCCGGCCGATGCTCATTTCTGCAATGGACGCGATGCGCTCGCGGACCTGATCATATCGCCCGATCGCGTGGTCGACCGACCAGCGCCATTCGACCTCGATCGCGCCCAGGATGTGGACAATCCGCCCTTCAGCCTCACCGCTCAAATGCCGCAGTTCCTCTTGCGTGCCGATGTTGGTGAGGAGATGCTTCACCGTCGCGGCACGACGACGTTCGAGCGCGATGGCATAGATGCGTCCGAGGATGATCGACCAAGACGCGATCGACGCGAGAAGCAGAAGCACGATGATGGCCTGCACCAGCCGGTCCGCCTCCAGAAAAATATGCAATGGCGAAGATGCCTGTGTCAGCCAGTCCAACTTCATGAAGTAGTCCCCTTCGTCTGCGCCGCAGGATGGTTCAGCGTTTGATGATCGCGCGAATGAAGCTGTCGGAATCAGGCAGACCGGTCACCGCGATGCCTTCCTTGCGCTGGAAGGCCTTGAGGGCATCGACGAATTGCGGTGAGGAGGTGCCCGTGGCGGTTCCCTTGAAAAACTGCTTCGCGATCAGCGCTGTCTGCAGACGCTTCAGGGAGTCCTGATGGATCGAGATGGTTTTGCCATCGGACTGCACCTGGACGATCGGCGACGACACCGTCTGACGCAGCGGCGTAATCGCGCGGACGGCGCTGTTCGCGGCGTTCTCGACCGACATTTGCGGATTGGTGCGGCAGACGATTGCAACCATGTTGACAAAATCGCCGCCCGCTTCGGTCGGCAGCAGGTCATAGGTATCGGCGTCGAGCCGGTTATGGGCGCTCACATAGCCGAGCAGCCAGCTTCCGTAACGGGCGGTCGCGTCGGGTTTGGAGATGGTCGCGAGATAGGCCGCGCAGCTCTGTGAACCGGGGCCACGGATAGCGAAATTGCCTTTGGCGTCGGCCGCATGGGCCGCCCCAGCGCCGGTTCCGGCGATCGACGCCAGCAGGAGAGGCAGAAGCACGCGGCGAAGACGGGCGTAAGGCATGGAAAATCCGATCCTGGGAATATGAGTGAGCGATTTTGCGGCATCGGCGACCCGATTGCGGGGCGATGCGGAAGATGGGAGCCCCGGAAGCCCCCGCGCCCGAACGAGGACGCGGGGGACACCCGGAAAATCGGCAGCGGTGGCAAGGCTGCCGTCGGTATGGGGGGTTTCCGGGTCTTCCGGCGCACCAGGGGAGGCGCGCCGGAATTCCTGTGTCAGCCTTACGGCTGGACGTAGCTGACGTTCACGTTGTTCCCACCAACGGTGAGCGTGCTCGTCGCGCTGTTGCCATAGGCCGCCGCGCCAATGGCGTTGCCATTGACCGAGAGGCTGCTGGCGCTGACCGGCCCGGTATTGCCGGAACCCGACGTGCTACCGGCAGCATAGTTGACCGTGTACGCATAGGCGGAGACGTCACCGCTATTGTACTGGTTGCTGGCGATGGCCGAGGTGGTGGGTGTCGCGCCGCTGTTGAGCGCCGAGACCGACATGCTGTTGGTTGCAGCGTTGCCGTAACCGACCGCCACCGCGCTGTTACCACTGATGGTAAGCGACGCGTTGATGATCGACGGTGCCGTTCCCTGCGAGCTGGCGTTCCCGATGTTGAAGTTGGGGAACGCGAAGCCAGCTGTAGCAGAAACCGACCCGGTGTTGGTCTGCTCGTTCAGGACGGCAAAGCTGGCCGACACATGATCGGTGCTGTTGCCAGGGCCCGTACCGGTTACGGTAGCTGTTCCGCCAGTGTTGGCGTTTGCGAGGTTGGTCGCCGTAGCCGTGAGCGAGTTGGTGGCATTGTTGCCACCCGCACGCGCCGTCACCGAATTGCCGGTAATCGAAACCGCCGAGGTGTCGATCGGGCTCGGGTCGGTGCTGCCGGCATTGTAGCCCGCAACCGACACGTTGGTGAAGGTCGCCGCTTGCGCGGTGACCTCTGCACCGCTGGCCTGCTGGTTGAGCACCGCGGCAGACGCGGTGTCCGACACAGCCGACAGCGCCAGGCTGTTGACCGAGCGGTTGGACAGCGCGGTTGCCGCCGTGCTGTTGCCGCTTACGGTGACAGTGCTGCGCAGAATACCATCCGACGGAGTGTCGTTATCCTCCATGAAGGCACTGTTGCCGTCACTGTTCTGGGTCAGGGTCACCGCTGTCGCGGATACACCAGCACCGCTTGCAACCGCCTGCACATTGTTGACGACATGGTCAGCCTGCACGGCGAAGAGACCGTTACCCGCTGGGTTCGTATCAGCGGCCCCTCCAGTGACGGTCGAAGCCAATCCCGTGTCGGCCGCCAGCGTCACCTTGTTGGTGGCGGTGTTGACGGTCGCAGTCGCCGTGTTCGAATTGCCGCTCATGGTGAGCGACGAATCGGTGTTGGCGGCCGGAGCCGAGACCATCATATCCGATACTGCGTTGACGTTGACCTCATAGTCGGCGGACTGGCTCGACAGCAGCGCACTGCTGGCCGAGATGCTGCCGCCGGCCAGAGCTACGCTGTTGGTGGCGGTATTGCCAGTCGTGGTTGCGGACTGCACGTTATCCGAAACGGACAGCGTGCTGCCGGTCACATCGCTGGTGTCATTTGTGTTGCCCGGTGCGCCGACACCCAGGGTCTGGATGCCGTAGCTGGCGGTGACGCTCGTCGAGAGATCGCCGGTGGCCAGGCTTTGCGCATTGGTCAGGGCGTGGTCCGCCGTAGCCGACAGGCTTTGATTGACACCATTATAGGGGTCTGCGGTGGCACCGTTGACCTCGTCAGCCGCCGTTAGCGAGCTGGCGCCGGTCACGGACAGGCTGTTGGTGGCGGCATTGCCGGTCGCCGAGCCGGTGAAGGCATTGCCATCAACCAGGATCGAGCTGTCGGCGATGTCGCGCGCAACCTGTACCACAGCGCCACTGTAGGTGGCATTGTCATTGTCGGTGAAGCTGCTGATTTCCGACGTGATGCCGCCCCTGCTGGTCTGCGCATTGACCAGAGCCGATGTGGTGGCGAGGTTGGTGGCCGACAGCGCAACGGCGTTGGACGCCGTGTTGCCGGTAACCGCCGTGCTGGCCGCGTTATCCGACACCGAGACGGTGCTATTGGTCACATTGCCCAGCGTTTGGTCGTCGAGGCTGCTGGCGGTCACGGTGAACACTGCGCCGACCTTGCTCGACAGAGCCGAGTCCGATCCCACCGTCTGGGCATTGACCAGAGCCTGATCGGCGGTGGCGACTGCACCCGAGCCAACGACGGCAGTCGTTGCGTCAGTATCCGTACCACGATTGAGGTTGGTGGCGGAGACCGTCAGTGCATTGGACGCACTGTTGCCCTTGATGACGCCAGAGGTCAGGTTGTCGGCAACCGTCACGCTGCTGTTGGTGATGTCGTGACCAACGGTGACAATCACACCGCCGGTGCCCGGCGTGCCGGCGGTCGCTGCCGTAGCGCCACTCGTGTAAGAGGCGGAGAACGACGAGATCGCGGTAAGCTGTTCCCCTGCATCCAGCGTAATGACGCCCGAGGCATAAGAGAAGGCCAGGCTGGGATATGCGGCTTGCAAGGCATCCCTGTCGGCCTGGGTGCCCGTCGCCGTGCCGCGGAAGTTATAGTTACCGGGATCACCCGTACTCGTACCCGTGAACGTGAAGCTATGATCAGTACCGGGCGTGGCCGCCGTGGCTGCCGTGCCGCCCGAACCGATCACCAGTGTCGCATCACCCAGCATCGACTGACTGTTGGCAATGCCCGCCGTGGTCGACACATTCGTGCCGGTCAGCGTGATCGCATTGCCACCCGACAGAGTCTCGTTGCCAACCGCGCGCGCCTCAAGGGCGTTGTTGCTGGAGGTCACGCTCGAATCGAGCACATTGCCGCCAATGCTGGTCAGGATCGAGGTGCCAGCCTGACGATACGTTGCCGGCGTGGTCTCATCGACCGAATCGACCAGATGCGCGACGATCTTGCTGTCCGCACCGACAGTCTGCGCGTTCCCGACCGCGAAGGCGGAAGAGGACGAAGCTACGCCATTGACCAGGTTCACGTTGGTGGGAGTAGCGGCACCATCCGTGGCCGTGCTGATCGTCGTGGCGTTCACGGCAATGCTGTTGCCGGCACGGTTGCCAACCGCATCCGCCAACGCCGCGTTGCCCGAAGCGGTCACAGCCGAACTGGCCTTGACGTCCCCCGTGATGACGTTCGACACGATCGGACCGACACCGGCGCCATCGGTGATAGCCGCCGTGACGGTGACATCACCGGTGAGCTTCTGCATGGAAGACACTGCGGCGACATTGCCGTCGACGGGTGTGGCGGCATCGCCGGTCGATACGCTGTTTGCGGTGATGGTTGTCGCATTGACGCCTTCGTTGCCGCGCGCCAGTGCCTTGAAGGTGTTGCTGTCGTTGTGGAGAACCGAGCCCGACATCGCGCCATCGATCAACGCCTGCGAGCCGGAGTTTCCGGGGTTGTCCCGGACAGTCGCGGAAACCGATGCCGCGTTGTCATCCGTGCCCGCCAGCTCCTGATTCGACGCGATGGCGTAGCCAGCATCTGCCTGCGACCCTACGCCCGTCAAGGCTCCGCCGTTGTCGGCCGCCAGAGTCAGGGTGTTGCCGGTGATGCTCTGCGTGTTGGCGACCGAGTTGGCGACGCCGGTTGCAGACAGCGTGTTGCCGGTGATGCCGACAGTGCTGTCGCTTAGCGCAATGCCCGCGTCTTCGCCGCTGGTCACCTGACCCGTGTCGAAATGAAGCTGCGACGAGGCGACCGACGCCAAGGTCGATTCCAGGCTCTGCTGTGACGAACCGATCGCAGAGGATCCACTGCTGTTGTTGGCGGTCGCAGCGATCGTGTTCACGCCGGAGTTGAGCACCCCGGTCGCGGTCGAACTGTTGCCAGCGATCTTCGCCGTGCTGGCCGACGCGCCATGATCGAGATCGATCTCGAAATCCGTGTCACTGACTACCCCGGCGTTCACACTGCTGCTCTGCTGGGACAGTGCGATGCCGATATCGGTCGAGGAACCAACCAGGGGGCCCTGGATGTCCGAAGACGAAAATCCGCTCACGCTGGAGGTGCCCGAACCGGTCACGTTGTTGAGGTCGCCATTGACCGTCAGCGAGGCCGTATTGGCATAACCCGTCGCCGAGGAGCTGTTGCCTGTGCCGGAAGCATTGCCGACACTGACCGTGCTGTTTTGCAGCGCGAACGCTGCAGCATCATTGTTGTTGACCGTTACATTGTTGGCGCCGGTTGTTTCGCTGCTCGCTAAGTAGCCGTTTGACTGCTGCTGAACCGTGATCGAATTCGACGAGGTCTGAGTTGCGGTCGAAGGCGTCGGATCGGCCAAGGCACTGGTGGCGGTCATGGCCGCGATCAGCGCTGTACCAGCACCGGTCAGAAGCTGCGCGCGCCGCTTTCTGGATTGTATCGACATGGAATATCCTTCCAAAAGTTAATGGATTTGGTTAATTTGAACCTGTTGATTTGCCCCGGGTCCAACCCCCTGCTGTGGCCACCTCCCTATTTACGGATCTGAATTCTCGCGATTTCCTGCATCCCGGGACCGTCGCGATGAATGGACGTGTCGGCCTTGTCGGGACGCCAGGTGACGCTGATGCCGGCTGGCGCGATGCCGCGATTGGCAAGCGCCGAGACCACTGCGGCAAGGCGTCCGTCGAGCAGACTGTCCCGCTTGGCAGGGTCCCAATTCTCGGTGTCGCGTGCGATGATCATCACATCGACGGGCCCCTTGGCGGCGGCCTGAACGATCTGGTCGAGCACCGCCTGGGCGTTGCCCATCAGGGCCGTATCGCCAAATTCGAAGCCGATCTGGAGCATGGCGCCCGAAGGCGCGGCGCCGGCAGAAGTGAGGTCGTTGAGCGTGGTCACCTGCTGCCCGGTCAGTGCCGAGGCAGCGGAAGGCGGCGGCGGGGGAGCGGGCGGCGTAACAGGCGCGATCTGCCCCGCCGGTTTGGCCAGTGCGCGACCCCGCAATTGATCGGCGGTGAGATCCGGGATCGTCTCGAGCCGCTGCGCCATGCAGGTGGACGGATCGACCTTCGCAACCGCCGCGATGAGTTTCATCGTTGCTTCTTCAAGCGCCGTGCGAACCCCGAGTTGCAAGGGCTCTTGCCCCTTTGCGCCGACATTGATGTCGAACAGGGTGGTGCCGAAGAAGCGGAAGACGTTGGCGCCGATCTCGTAGCCGGTGAATTGCTTGGTCAGGCTGACGGTCTTGATGACCTCGAGCGACCGGGAATTGACGATGCGCAGATCGACCGCGACGCTTTCGGTGAAGACACGCGCCTTGGGGCCGACGTTGTTGATCTCGATCTCGCCGCCACCCGAGCGGATATCATAGTTCAGTTCGGTGATGCCGCCGACGATGTAATAGTCTGACCTCGTAATGCTGCCGCCGAAATAGGGCAGCCAGGGCACGCGATTGCCGTTGACCTCATGGACATCGCCATCACCAAGCTGGCGCCGGTCGGTGTAGCCGAGTTCACGTTCGGCGATGGTGGGATCGAACCGTTCGGCGATGGCCAGCGGCCCGCCGATCTTGCCGAGCGCCGAATAGACCATCAGGGCTCCGCCCTGGGTGATCGCATTGCCCTCGTTGATGGAATATTTGCCCGTGTAATCCTTGACATCCCCGACCGCGATCACGCGGCGCGGGCCGTTTTGCGCAACCAACTGGTCACCAAAGCAGGCGAGCGCGGCTTCCATCGGCGAGCGATTGTCGCGCACTGGCGTTCCGATGGGGGTCGGCACCTCACCGGGAGCGAGGCGTTGGGAGGCAAGGCCGGGATGCAGGATCGTGCAACCGGACAGCGCCAGGGCCATGGCGGTCATACCACCGATGGCGGAAAATTTTCGGAACAGGGTCGATTGGCGGAACATGGTCATGAAACCGCCCCTCAGTTCAGCGAACTATATTGGCAGGCGGTCGACCCCGTCACGGACGCGGTCTGGTTGCCCGAGTTCGTCTGGCTGGTGTTGAGCGCCTGATAATTGTCGCCGCGCACGCTGGTGGAGATGTCACCGGAGGCGCCCGAGCTCACAGACCCTGCATTGAGCTGATCGGTGCTCGTGCTCGCCAGAGCGGTCGTGCTGGCGCTGGTCAGGCTCGTCGAGCTGTCGTTGCCGGTCGAACTGGATGAGTGGCCAGTCGTGCTGGGCGAATTGGCGACGGCGCTGGTCGAAGACTGGTTGCCGGTCGCAGTGGCCGCGACGGAGCAATTATACTGCCGGTCGATATAGGTGTTGTAGACCGGCGCGGCATAATAGCCGTTCGCCTTCTTCTGGCGCAAATCCTCGAGATAGGCCTTGTTGACCTTGTCCGTCGTCGTCTGGAACTGCCAGCCGACATTCTCGCCCAGATTGTTGGCGAGGGCCGAGGTGGGCGCCAGCAGGGCGAGGATCAGCGCACCCGAAATCAGGGGTGAAATTTTCATTGGGAACATACTCCGGAGAGACGTGGGGAAAGAGCCGGAACGTCCGAACCGGCGGGGCCGAACGTGGGATCGGTGCGCAAAGCAAAGGCGGACACACCGATGGAATTTGCCGGGACGACCCTTGCTCCGGACAAGGATGCGGACGGGTTTCTTGCGACCCGTCTCGCATCCTCACCTGGCGTCCTCTCCCGTGGACCCCTTGAAGGGCGATGGATGGACTGCTTTGGCCAGATGGCGAGACATGACGCCCTGAGCGCCTGGTGGACGCGCTTTCCGGCACCATGCCTCGCCTTCCCGTGGTGCGACCCGAGGGAACCGGCTTGAAAGGGTAACGGCCGGGCAACGGAGGCCACGAGAACCCGATGGGCTACCTCCCGGAGTCGGCTGAAGAAGGTCGAAGAGAACCGGCCGCTCAATGAAACAGCCTCCACCCCGCCCAGATGAGCCCTCCCCAGAATAGGACCGCGAGAGGAAAGCCCAGGATCACCATCAGCGGTGCGAGCGGGCTCGGCCCACCGTCATCATCCTGAGGGCCTGTGAAAAGCTGGTAAGGATCACGTTGTGATTGAGCCCAAGGCGAGCCCCGAGGCGAAGACGATGCTTCGCTGCTGCTCCACCCGGCTGCTGGCTCATTCAC
This sequence comes from Novosphingobium sp., assembly GCF_027489515.1. Classification (GTDB taxonomy): domain Bacteria; phylum Pseudomonadota; class Alphaproteobacteria; order Sphingomonadales; family Sphingomonadaceae; genus Novosphingobium. The sequence continues at coordinate 69,041 of NZ_JAIXZS010000110.1, forward strand.
TGGCCCGGGCCCGCTCATGCGAACGCCTGCCAAAGGGCAACAATGCCCCACCAGAGCAAGCCGCTCAGCGGAACCGCGAAGAGTATTCCGCGGAACGTTCCTGCACCGCTCGGCCAGTCTTCGACCGGCGCATCAGGTTCAGCGGGTGTGACCAGCCAGGTCCAATGCCCGCCATGAGGATGGCGATCATCACCAGTCATGAGCGACTCCGTGAGGAATAGGGGAATGCAGTGCCGAGGTCGGCGGCAGTCACGTCGCCAAAGGCTTGGCCGCCTGACGTCCTGCGCCAGCTTCGCAGCAACGATGGCCGCCCCCAGTGATAGCCCTGCTGCCAACGCCCCCCGGCGGCGAGCACGATGCCTGCCTGCTCCGCCGTCTCGACACCCTCGACGATGACGACCGCCCCCAGAGATTGCCCCACACCGATGAGGTGCGTGAGCAAATCACGGTCGGCACCGGAAAAAGCAGCCCGCCGAACGAAGAAGCGATCGATCTTTACGAAGTCCGGCGAGAAGGCCAGCAGCTGGCGGATCGAGGCATAGCCCGTCCCGAAATCATCAAGCGCGATGCGGCATCCCAGCCGCCGCATGCCCGTGACAAAACGCACCGCTTCGGAAACGCCCGGCAGATCCGCCGTTTCGGTGATCTCGAGAACAAGACGGCGCGCCACATCGGGCATGGCCAGAAGGCGGGTCCTGATCTGATCCCACCAGACATCGGATCGCACCGAGCGCGCGGAAATGTTGGCCGCAAGAACGACGTCGGGCGACCCTTCCAACTCGTCGATGACGCGGGACACAACATAATGATCGACGACCCGCACGAAGCCGAGCCGCTCAAGCGCCAGAAACACATCCCCCGGCGAGTGGGTATTCCCGTCATTGTCGAGCAGGCGGACGAGTGCCTCACGATACAAGACACCATCACCCCCGTCCGCGTTGCAGACAGGCTGCCAGGCAAGCGCCAGTTCCCGGGGGCGACGATCATCGGAAGCACCCGACATAATCCCCGACAACAGGTCGGTAACGAGACCCATGTCGCTGCGGTAGCGATCGGACCAATCGCTGCGATCATCGGGCCATGAACCGCAAAAGCCGAGATTGCAGACGCCAGAGTTCCCCGCCTCGAACACGCCCGCCTGCATCAGGGCATCGGGAATTTCCCAGCGACCGCTGATGCACAGATGAATGGGGCCCACTGGCGTCTCGAAGGACAGCAGCGGCACGAGCCAGCAGAACTCATTGAGCCATTTCCGGCAGGCGTCAGAAAGCACGCCGCAGCCCAAAGCCTCGAAATTCCAGACCAGGAGATCGATCTCGCCGTTCGCTTCGGGCACGACGATCCCATCCTCGCGAAACAGGTCCGTCAGAAGGCGATGGATGCCAGCAAGCGCGCAACGCGCGCCGTCCTCGCCATAGGCTCGGCGAATGTGCGCGTAATTTTCGATGCGGATCACGAAATGGACGGCGTCGCTATCGGATATCCGCTTGGGGCGGCGCAGCGAATGCACGTTGCCGGCCGCCGAGCCGTTCCCCTCCCGATTGTGCGCCACCTGGACCATTCAGACCCCCCCGAAACTCGTCGGGTCGAACCGGCGAGTCTGTGACGGTCTATCCAAAACTGTATCA
>NZ_JAIXZS010000031.1 GCF_027489515.1 Novosphingobium sp.
CGCCGAGTTCCGAGGTGATATAGGACTCAAGCCCCTTGCGGTGCGCATCGTTGATCGGATTGATCGAGCGGCCATGGCCTTCCCAGGCCGGGTCCTGCTGCAGCGCCTCGTAGAGCTTGTCGTTGAACGCCCAGCTCAGGCGGATGCGGTACCAGCGGCGGTAGAGCGGAACCGCATCGAGCAGGCGCCGCACCGGTTCGGGAATGCTCTTGCCGAACTTGGGGAAGGGTGCGGCCCACTGCGGGGTGCGCTGTACGATCGTCAGCGAGGCGACCGTGTCCGCAATCGCGGGCGCGACCTGCATTGCGCTCGCCCCGTTGCCGATCAGAACCACATCGCGCCCTTCGAGAGGCACGCCTTCATCGGGATAGGTGGCAGTGTGGAAGCTGGGGCCCTTGAAGGTGTCCAGCCCCGGTATGTTGGGGAGGCGCGGCTTGTTGAACGCGCCGACACCGCTGATCAGGATCGACGCCCGCAAGGTTTCGGCATTGCCCGCCTCGTTGGTGACGAGGGCGGTCCATTCGCCTGCAGTCTCGTCGAAGCGCGCTTCGGTGACTTCCACGCCGAAGCGGATGTGCCGAGTGATGTCGTGATCGCCTGCGACTTTCTCGAGATAGGCGTGGATCTCCCGGCTGCCGGCGAAGTAGCGCGACCAGTCGTAAGGCGCGAACGAGAACGAATAGAGGTGGCTTGGCACGTCACAGGCCGCCCCCGGATAACGGTTTTCCAGCCAGACGCCGCCGGGTCGGTCGTGGCGCTCGACAATGGTATACGGGATGCCCGCCTCTGCGAGCTGGATAGCGGCGCAAAGGCCGGAAATGCCTGCGCCGATAATCAGCGCGCGAAAGCCTTCCGGAACGGGAGGATTGGTTGGCCTGCTGCCATCCGCTGCGGGCAGATCGAGGTCAGTGCGGATCATGGCAGCATAGGATGCCGGAATCGTCTCGCCGAGTGAGACGCCCATCATCTCGACCAGCAGTGCATCGGAGGGGTTGGCCAGTCGGGCCGGTTCACCAGCGAAATGCTGGGTCAGAGCCATGTGGGCGGCATCGCGGATTTCGCGCTGCACATCATCGGGCAGGCCGCCGCTGTCGTTGTCGTCCATCCCGCGCGTGCGAGTGGGGATGAACTTTCCTTCGATCCAGCGGTGTTCACCCGTCAGCTGCACGAGCAAGCAAGCAAGGGTGGGCACATTCGCGGTCGCCAGCGCCTCAGTCAGCCAATCGGGATGTTCGGTGGTTTGCACAGCTACCTGCCACTGCTTGTGATTGTCGGCGCGCACCAATAGCGGGACGCTCTCCATCTCTCTGTCCGCAACCGGGCGACAAAAGTCAACATGTATGTTGATTAAGCCGAATGAGCGTCTCCCCACATACGGCGCTGCATGGGCGTGCTTTCGGTGTCGATCTTGCGTGTTGAGGCTAAGTTCATAACACGAAGGTCTAATATTTTGCAGATGAACGGACATCGCAGCGCACTTCTGCATCTGGGTCAGGGATTTTTTGATGCGGTTGGCAGTGCCTTCTACCAATTCAACGAATACGTTGATTCGCGGATGGCGAGTCGATATTGGCACGCGAGCCGTGTACGCAACAGAGGCGGATTGATGATGAGCCCGGACGTGATCCTCAACGATGGCCATAGCATGCCACAGCTGGGGCTTGGCCTCATGCGGTTCGGCTCTGAAACCGAAACGGCCGCCGTGCTCGCCAGCGCAGCAGATGCTGGATACCGCCTGTTCGACAGCGCCGCCGTCTACGGCAACGAGCAGCAAGTGGGCGATGGGCTGCGCCAGTCCGGGCTGGCGAGGAGCGATGTGTTCGTCACCACCAAACTCTGGAACACCGAGCATGGCCTGGGCAAACCGCGCGCCGCGCTGGAGGGCAGCCTGCAGCGGCTGGGGCTCGATCAGATCGACCTTTACCTGATCCACTGGCCGCTGCCGATGGACGACCTTTTCGTCGAGACCTGGCGCGCGTTGATTGCGCTGCGGGAAGAGGGGCTGGTCCGCTCGATTGGCGTTTCGAACTTTACGGCAGAACATCTCGCCCGGCTGATCGCTGAAACCGAGGTCGTGCCGGGGGTGAACCAGATCGAGATGCATCCGCGCTTTCAGCAGCGCGCGCTGCATGCGTTTCACCGCGAGCATGGCATCATTTCGCAGGCTTGGTCGCCGTTCGGCGGTGGCGGCACCGGGGGAGTCCCTTTGCTGGGTGAGCCGGTGCTTGCGGAAATCGCAGCCAAGCATGCGCGCACGCCCTCGCAAGTGGTGCTGCGCTGGCTCACGCAATCCGGCGCATCCGCCATTCCGAAGGCGACGAGCGTGCAGCACCTTACGCAGAACATGGCTTCACTGTCGTTTGATCTCGACGAAACCGATCTCGCCGCGATTGCGACACTCGACAGCGCGGAGGGCCGCACCGGGCCCGATCCGCTTACGTTCGCTGTAAAGCACTTCGCGTGAGGCCGAAGCCGCTCAGGGCTGCCAGTCAGGCTTGGGCAGATCCTCGGGGCGCAGCTCAAAGCCGAGCGGGATGCACCATGAGCGGTCTTCGCTGAGGATCGCCTCGCAGTGCTCCATGACCAGCGCATCGAGCGCGCTTTCATGCGGCGTATCCTTCGCGGCTTCGACAAGCGCAGCAACGCCGGCTCGCAACGTGGCGGTCGCGGCGCGCAGATCGGCGTCCGAGGCGGCCGGATCATCCAGCACCGCTTTGCTTTGCTTCGACTGGTCTGCGAGGCTCTCCGCGTCAGCGTCAAGCAGCGCCGCGACCGCGCCTGCCATAGCCAGATATCGCTCAAGCGTGCCGCGATAGTACCGGCGCGCGAGCGGCACGCGCTGCTGCATGAAGCCGATCGCGGCAAGCGAGAGGTGGAGCTGTTCGATCACATGCTTGTCAGCGTTCCCAAGAGCGGGAAGCACCACCTCGCCTAGCGCGCGCTGGACCACTTGCAGCTGCGTTTCGAGATCCTGGTTCATGCCGTCGCACTCCGGAAAAAGCCGAGCAGATCGGAAAGGGCGAGGTAGCCCATTCCGGCAACATGGTTGAGCAGCACGTCCTGATGGGTTGACGCGCCGCGTGCCGCCCGGGTCGAGGCTGCCAGCAGCAGCACCGAGACGAGATAGCGGTTGAACACGCCGAAATAGCGGATGCGGGCCGGATCGACCGGCAGGCCCGAGGCCTTTTCATAGGCGGCATAGAGCTCGGCCTCGGGCATCATCCCCGAGACCAGGATCGTTTCGCCATCTTCGGCATAGTGCTGGAAGATCGGCAGTGCCGCGTATGTCAGGTCCTGATGCCGGTCGCCCAGCACCGCACCTTCCCAATCGAGCCATGCGGTGATCTCGCCCTTTGCCTCATCGAACAGAAAATTGCCGCTGCGATAATCGGCATGGACAATCGAGATATGGTCGATCGGCGGGGCATTGCGGATGAGCCACTTGTAAACCACCGCCATGACCGGCTCTTCCTCGATCCGGTCTTCCTCCCAGATGCGCCGCGCGGCATTGACCTGCCGGATCACTGAGGCGTTCGATCCCACTTCCGGCCGGTCAAAGCTGGCGAGCACAGGCGGCGCGACGATCGGCAAATTGTGAATGCGCGCGAGGTAGTCGATGAACTGCGGCGCCAGCTTGGCGCGCAGCTCCGGCCCAAAGTTCTGGCCCAGCCCCGTGACCTTGCCGGCATCGTGCGAGGGCTTGGCCGTGCCGGTGGCAAAGCCATAGACCATCGCCGGATAAGGCAGGAACTGCGCGTCCGGGTCCATCCAGTAGGCATGCGGGACTGGCACGGTGCCCTCAACCGCGCGGATCACTTCGAACTCGCGCCGACGGCTCGACTCGGTAACCGAGGCTGCCGGTTCCATGCGCAGCACCATCGGTGTGACGACTTGCGCCTGGCCATCGGCGTTCTCGCCGCGCCATTGGAGGTTGAACAGCATCTGCAGCTTGGATGCGCCGCCGGAAAGCCAGCGCGCATCAGCGATGCGGACCGGATAGCCGACCTGATTGGTGATCAGCCGCTCGGTGCCATCGACCAGCGTATTCAGCGCAACCGCCTGAAACGAAGGACCATTGCGGCGGCGCATCTTGCGGGTGAGCACGGTGTCGACTTCGTGCTCGGTGGGAAACCGCGCGCGGACCGCTTCGATGAAGGCATCGCTGGGATGCTGCCGGATGCTGTCGTCGATCATGGTCTGGTCCGTCGTCCCGCTTTTAGGGTCAGGTGTCATGTTTGTCGGCCATCCCGCGTGAAAGGTGCGCGAGGCCGGCGAAATCGGCGATGTGGCTGTGGCCGACGCGGGTGCCGCTTTCCCAGCGCATCAAGGTCTGGAAAGCCGCGCTCGACGGATTGAAGTTATACCACGGTGCGGCAGCAACAGTCGTGCCGACCGCGTTCCAGCAGTTGCCGCGATCATCTTCGAACTCGACCACGGCGCGGGTAACCAGCATATCGAACCGCTGCGCGCGCATGGTGGCCCGAACGAGGGGGCGGCGCTCGCCGTCGATGACCACGTAGCCGAACTTGAAGGGGCCATAGACGACCTCCTTGTTTTCGAACTCGAGTCCCAGGACGAGGAATGCGCCGAGATCGGGGCCGAGGTTGACATGAACCCACGTGCCGCCCTTGCTGCCCCAGTCCTTGCGCGGGCCCCAGCTCTTGTTCATGCCCTCGGTGCAATCGACCTTGTACTCGCGGCCGTGAAGCGAGAGCGTGCCGGTGACGCGGCCCTTGCTTTCCATGTGGCCAGTGTTCCAGCCATCATAGCCGGCGAGCTTGGACGAGGCGATCAGCGGGTTTTCCGCCGGATCGTGAGGATCGAAGGGATCGCATACCGCGCTGTAGGTGATGTCGAGCGCGCAATTGCCATCGAGAGACTGGTACTGGAACGCGCAATCGCGGGCGCTGTGCGCCTGAAACGACAGGCCATTGGTTAGCGTGAAATCGTCGAAGCGCTCGGGGCAGGGCAAATGCATCTGCGCGTCGTTGTGCTCGATCTGCCAGGGATGCAGGCTGAGCCCCTTGTGGATCTCGATCGAGCTGTGACAGACGCCGAGATTGGGTCGCGCCAGATTGTAGAGATTGCCGCTGATGCCCGCTTCGGGCACCGAGAAGATCAGGAACAGCGTTTCGGTCCACTGTATATCCGCCGGGTCACTGGGGTGGAACGCGAAATCCTGAGCAGTGATCATCTTAGGGTCTCCAGCACCAGCCGCCTCAGCAAACGATCATGCCGCCATCGATGACATGCTCGGTGCCGGTGATGAACGAGGATTCGTCCGAAGCGAGGAAAACCACTAGCGGCGAGATCTCTGAAGCCTCCGCAAAACGGCGGAGCGGAATACCTGCCGCTGCACCGCCGCCATCCTCATCGGTTGCGGCAACCATCATCGGGGTCTTAACGTAGCCCGGATGGACCGAATTGGCACGGATGTTCTGGTCGCCGTATTCGACGGCAACCTGCTTGGTCATGCCGCGCACCGCGAACTTGCTGCCAGCATAGGCGAGATTGGGTGTGCCGACATTGGCGATCATGCCCGAGGTCGAGGAGATGTTCACGATCGAGCCGCCGCCGCTGGCGACCATCGAGGGCAGGACCGCGCGCATGCCCAGAAACACGCCAGTCTGGTTGACCGCGCAGACATGGGCAAAATCGGCCGCTGAAAGGTCGGCCGTCTTGGCGATCGTGCCGATGATGCCGGCATTGTTGACCAGCACGGTGACCCGACCAAAGCGGGCTTCGCCGGCAGCAACGACTTCCGCCCAGTCGGCTTCGCTGGAGACATCGTGCTTCACAAACATGGCTTGGCTGCCCAGCGCCTCGGCCAGCGCTTCGCCAGCTACGGCGTTTACGTCGGTGAGGATCACGCTGGCGCCTTCGGCAACAAAGGCCTTTGCGTGGGCTTCACCCATGCCTTGCGACGCACCCGTGATGATGGCGACCTTGCCTGACAATCTACCCATGACATCTCTCCACTTTGCCGGGCGCTTGCTCGCCTGATTGGCCAACGGGTTTATCCCGCATTGGTTTGATGGAGCGGCTCGGTCAGAAGCGGTGGTTCCTACGTGGCTTCGACGCCCACTTTTCGGATGCCTACGCTGTTGCCCGATCAATATGTGCGCTTACCATCTACTGCCACGATGAATATCGTTCACTGGTGTAATGTCAATGCCGTCGACATTGGGTGAGGGTGCATTTGTTCTGCAGCAGCAGGCCGAAGCAGGTCCGGTATTGCATTTATGGAACGGTGGCCTTGCCCTGGCGCAGTCCGCTCTGACTTACCAGAGATCTCACTTAGTAATTGATTAAATACAATAAAATTTATGACTTTTGCCGACTTTGGGCACCCTCCTCGTTGCGGACTTCACGCTGGAATGCTGGGCTAGAGCAACAGTGGCGAGCCGGAGATCGCCGATTTTCAACTACAGTGTTGACAGACCCAAGGTCCGAATCTATCAAGTGAACTGGCTAACTAAATCCGTTCGGGCGGGAATGATCCCCGACGCCGTTGCCAAGCCCGACATACCGGGCGGGCAAGGCGGCAAAGGCAGAATCCGAAGCATTCAAGGGAAGGGGATTTTCATGACCAAGCATAAGATTGGCATTGCATCCGCGTTGACGGCACTGGCTCTCGCAAATGCGACCGCCGCTCACGCTCAGGCCGCTCAGGCCGCTCAGGACGGGGCTGCTGCCAGCGATCCGTCGGGCGAGATCATTGTGACCGCGCAGCGCCGCGCCGAAGCGCTGGAGCGCACGCCTGTGGCCATCTCGGTGGTTAGCGGTGAAGCCCTTGCCAAGCGGGCCATCGTGACCGAGTCCGATCTGCAAGCGGCCAGCCCGGGCCTGATCATCCGCGCGGGTTACAACTCCAACCAGCTCAACTACGCGCTGCGCGGCCAGTCGCTCGATGCCTTCAGTGATACGCGCCCGGGTGTTCTGCCCTATTTCAACGAAATCCAGCTCGACGGCGTCGGTGGTGGTTCCTCGGCGTTTTACGACCTGCAGTCGGTGCAGGTGCTCAAGGGCCCGCAAGGCACGCTGTTCGGTCGCAACTCCACGGGCGGCGCAGTGCTGTTCACGTCGGTCAAGCCGGACGAGAACTTTGGCGGATACTTCAGCGGGCGGGTGGGCAACTACAAGTCCTACCAGCTGGAAGGCGCGCTCAACGTGCCGCTGGCCGGTGACAGAGTGCTCGCTCGTGTGGCCGGGTTCTATGAAAAGCGCGATGGCTATCAGCGCAACCTGTTCAACAACACGCGCGCCGGCAATGTCGATCGCTATGGCCTGCGCGGCAGCCTCACCTTCAAGCTTTCCGATACCATCAAGAACGAGCTGGTGGTCGATTACCTGCATTCGGGCGGCAACAGCCTGAGCGGGTTGATCGACAGCCTCGAGCCGACCGGGCTTGTTCCGCTGCTCGCGCTGACCAATTTCGGCAACCAGGCGCAGTACAATTTCCTGATCAATGCATTCACTGGCGGTGCCGCCGGTTGCAATGACACCACCAACAACTGCGCTGCCGCCTACGCTGCCGCCAACCCCAAGCTCGATCCGGGTGGTCTGGTCTCGTATCTCAAGACGCAGAAGGCTCGCGGTCCTTATCAGATCGAATCGGATGGCCCTGCAGAGTATCGCGGCCGTAACATCATCATCTCGAACATCACTTCGTTCGAGGTCGCGCCCGATACCAAGATCCGCAACATCTTCGGCTACACCTACCTTCAGAACGGTATCAGGGGCGATATCGACGGCACTCCCTTCGGCATCGATGACAACGGCACGGGCGGCAAGAACGACAATACCCGCCAGTATTCGGAAGAACTGCAGCTGGTGGGCAAGGCGTTCGGCGGCAACCTCGATTATGTGGTCGGCGGCTTCCTCAGCCACGAAACCAACGAGAACGTCACGACCAGCCTGCTGCTCCAGTTTCCGCCGCTCACGTCGCAAACCAACTACAACAAGTTGACCACGCGCGACATGATCGCGGGCTATGCTCAAGGTACCTATGACCTCAGCGAAGCGACCGGCCTCGAGGGCCTCGGCATCACGATCGGCGCGCGCTACACGCACGAGAAGATCAAGTTCGATACGCTTCCGGCGGACACGGCATTCAAGGAACCGCCCGCGGTCCAGGCAACGTTCAATTTCAATCAGCGCAAGTCCTATGGAAATCTCAGCTGGACGCTGGGGCTCCAGTACCAGGTCAATCCCAACTTCCTGATCTATCTGGCCTCGCGCCGCAGCTACAAGAACGGTGGCTACAACGGCATCCAGAACCCCAAGCCGGGCCAAGGCTCTGCAGGTGGCAACGAGTACGAGCTGGAAACCCTGACCGACGCCGAAATCGGCATCAAGTATCGCGGCCAGATGGGTGGCATTCCGGTCCAGTTCAACCTTGCTGGCTATCAGAACTGGATCAAGAACGGGCAGCGTGTGGCTTATACGCTTCTCGGTTCGACCCCGGCAGCCGTCACGGTCAACGTGCCATTCTCAAAAGTCTCCGGGTTTGAATTCGATGGCTCGATCCGTCCTGCATCCTGGCTGAATATCGGCGGATCGCTGAACTATACCAATGCCCGTTTCACCGACAACCTCGTCTCGATCGGTGGCGGCGCTCCGGTTCCGTTCGGGACATACCCCGATACACCAGAATGGTCGGGTTCGGCGTTTGGCGAAATCACGGTGCCGGTACGCGATTCGATCGATGTCAGCCTGCGTTCGGACCTCTACTCGCAGTCGCTGTTCTGGTTCGCTTCGACCGGCAACCGCAGCCCTGGCGCCAATGTAAAGGGCTATACGCTGGTGAACTTCCGCCTTGGCCTCGCAGACACCAAGGCGGGCTGGTCGCTGTCGGCCAACCTCAAGAACGCCTTCAACCGGGTCTACTATGTGGGCGGTATTGCCACCGGCGAACTGTTCCAGTTCAACACGGTGGTCCCGGGTGCGCCGCGCACGTTCATGGCTGAACTGCGCTACAAGTTCTAAGGTCAGCGCCGGGCGGGTTCCCTCACCCGCCCGGCTTACAAAACCCCGAACGTAACGGGGCGCAGTCGAACGATATCAAAGTGGAGAACAAGGATGTCTGGCAAGCTTCGATTTGGTGCCTTCTGCGGCCCCCACCATCCGCTGAACGAGAACCCGACGCTCACATTGCAGCGCGATCTCGAGCTGGCGGAGCACCTCGAATATCTTGGCTTTGACGAGCTGTGGTATGGCGAGCACCATTCAGCCGGCTGGGAACTGATCGCAAGCCCCGAAGTGATGATCGCGGCTGCTGCTGAGCGGACCAAGCGCATCAAGCTGGGCTCGGCGGTGACCTCGGTGCCCTATCACCATCCGCTGATGATTGCCGAGCGCTACAGCCAGCTCGATCACATGACTCGTGGCCGCGTCATGCTCGGCATGGGGCCTGGCTCGCTGGCCTCCGATGCCAAGATGATGGGCATTCCCGTCGCCAAGCAGCGCGACATGATGGACGAAGGCATCGACGTGCTTGTTCGCCTGCTGCGCGGTGAAACGGTAACGGCCAAGACTGACTGGTTCACGCTCGACAACGCGCGCATCCATATGACCCCCTATTCCCGGCCCGGGATCGAAATGATCGCGGCCAGCACCGTCTCCCCCACCGGCTCGCGCGCGTCGGGGCGTAATGGGATCGGCATGCTCTCGTTCGGTGCCACATCCGGCGGAGCGTTCGATGCTCTATCGGCCAACTGGAACATCGCCGAGGACGTGGCCAAGGCCAGCGGCCAAACGATCGACCGCAAGAACTGGCGTCTCGTCGCACCGATGCATATCGCACCAACGCGTGAACAGGCCCGCAAAGAAGTCGAGTTCGGCGTCGAAGGCTGGGCCGACTACCTGCGCAACGTGGCAGCCTTGCCGATCGTTCCAGGCGGCGGCGATGTCATCGATGCGCTCATGAGCTCGCACATGGCGGTGATCGGCACGCCCGACGACGCCGTGGCGCAGATCAAGCGGCTGCAGGCACAGTCGGGCGGCTTCGGCACGCTGGTGCTGTTTGCCCACAACTGGGCAGATTGGGCCGAGACCAAGCGGTCCTACGAGATGTTTGCCCGTTTCGTCATGCCCAAGGTGGACGACATGATCGACAACCGCGCCGTGTCGGAAGCCGAATGCCGCGCCAACCGGCCCGAACTGGCCGGGCAGATCGGTGCCGCGATCCAGGACCGCATCCAGCGCCATATCGACGAGCATGGCCAGAAGGATATCGCGCCCGAACTGATCGCTGCGTTGCCCCCAAAAGCCTGATCCGGGGAGGGTTGCGGGCAGAGCGGTTGGCTCTGCCCAGCGCCTTGGCCGCAAGAGAGAGACGCGCCCATGGATCTGTTCATCAAGCATTATGTGCTGCGGGCAGCGGAGGGTGCCGTTTCGGCCTTGCGCGCGGAGCTTGGCCAACTCTCACAGCGGATTGCCGAGATTGATGGCGTTGTCGGGGTTGATCTCCTGCAAGACGAGGCGGATGCCAATCGCTTCATTTTCATCGAGCGCTGGCAATCGGCGGCAGCTTATACCGCCGGCAGCCAGCTGATCGACAAGGCGGCGTTCAAGGCCGTGTTTGCTCATCTGGGCGCGCCGCCCGAAGTTGCAACGCTGAAAGCGCTTGGCGCAGGCTGATGCAGTTAAGCGCCTATGCCGCAACCCGTTCAAGTGCGCCGCTTGCACCGCCCGCATAAGCCGGGATTGCACCGCTCAGCGTTACCGCATGGTCCAGTTGAAGCATCTCGGCCGGGGAGAGTTTCGCCGCGATCTGGCCGATTTCAGGCGCCAATGATCCGAGGGCCGTGGTCAGATCCGGATGCTCGGGCATGGCAGAGACGACAAGCCGCGTGATCGCTTCGCTGGCAACGATCACTGCCGGCGAAAGCGTGCCTTCCCGGCTGGCCTTGTCATAGGCCCGCTTGCCCAGGAACATGGTTCGGATCATGTTTCGCGGCTCGGGACGCTGGATCAGGTGGGCAAACACCGACATTTCCGCGCGGATTGCGCCATCAATCGGCTGCATCAGTCCAAACTCGACGCAATCGAGGATCGCGAGCGGGGCTGGTTCATGGCCGAGCATTCGCGCCATTTCGCGCGTGCGATGCGCGGCGATGGCATCCGCGTAGGCGGCATGGGGGAGCGGCTGCGCGGCGTCGTCCCACGGCTGCACCGCATGCGCGCGGTCCGAGAGGAGCCACTCCTCCGCCGCAGCGATTTCCTCACCCTCGGCTACCACGGCATGGACAAGGCCGGCCTCACGCGCTTCCTCGCCGGAAAGCGTGCGGCCCAACAGCAGAACCTCGAGGCCGAGCGCGACGCCGACGAGCCGCGGCATACGTTGGGTTCCGCCCGCGCCCGGCAGCAGGCCGACCCCGCACTCGGGCAGACCGAGCATGGCCCGGCGATTGCTGGTGACGACGCGGTAGTGTGCGCCGAGCGCCAGTTCGCAGCCACCGCCCAGTGCTAAGCCCGCGATGGCAGCGGCGACGGGCTTGCCCGCTGTCTCCATCCTCCGGATGGCATGGCTGAGCGGAAAGAAGTGGCCGAACGCCATGTCGAACCGGTCAGCAGCGGGGGCAGCGACGATCATGTCGTAAGCCACGCCGAGTTCGGTAAGGTCAGCGCCCGCACAAAAGCCGGTGGCCTTGCCTGATCGCACGAGCACGCCTTTCACATCCGCGCGGTGCAACCATTCGGCAAATTCACCGAGCTCATGGATAGCCTGGTTCGAAAACACGTTCATCGATCTGCCGGGGCAATCGAACACGAGGTGCACGAGGCCATTGTCCTGCATCTCGGCACGGAACTGCGTGAGATTGGGCGGGGTCATGGTGTGGGCTCCGGGATCGGCGTGCGCGGTTTGCGGAACTTGCCTGCATCGTCGCGGACACGCTGGGTGGTAACGTCTATAGAGCGCGGGTGTTTGGCCTTGGCGAGGTGGTCGGCGAGGAAGGCCGAGAGGTCGCTCGCTGCCAGCGCCGAGTCAGTTTCGATGACGGCGTGGACACGCGCACCCAGATCGGGATCGGGCTTGCCGAAGACCGCGCAGCTGCGCACGTCCGGGTGACGCAGGACGGCTGCCTCGACCTCGGCGGGCCAGATGTTGATCCCGCCACTGATGATCAGATCATCCTTGCGGTCTGCCAGGAGAAGAAAGCCGTCTGCATCGAGCCAGCCGATATCGCCGACGGTTTCCCAGCCCTCGGCGGTCGCACGGCGCTCGGCCCCGATGTAGCGGTAAGTCGATCCGGGGCCGCCGGGCGGCATGGCATAGACCTCGCCTTGCTCGCCCGGTGCCGCGTCGCTGCCATCGGGGCGCAGGATGCGGATACGGGCACCGCCGATGGGGCGGCCGACCGAACCGGGACGTTCGAGCCATTCGCGCCCGCCGATCCAGCAGCGGACAAGGCCTTCGGTCGCGCCGTAGACTTCCCAGACATGATCCGGGCCGAGCCATTCGATCCACGCCGATTTGAGCCAGGGCGCCATGGGGGCTGCGGTGTGCACCACCTGTTTCCACGCCTCGAAACGGGTTGAGGGTCGGTCGGCTTCGGGCAGGGCCATGATCCGGTGCATCATGGTTGGCACCATCAGCGCCCAACCAATTCCCTCGCGCGCGATTGTATCGAGTGCCGCCGCCGCGTCGAACCTGTCCATGGTGTGGACGGTGGAGCCATTCCACAGTGCGAACACCGCCGCGCTGAACGGGGCATTGTGGTAAAGCGGCCCGGGCACGATCACCCTGTCGTCGGCGGGGATGCCGATGAAGGCGGTGCCAGTGGGAAAGCCGGCAGGGCGGCCATCGACGATGACCTTGGGCGTGCCGGTGCTGCCGCCGCTGGTGCAGGCCTTCCACGACGCCGCAACCGGGCACGGCTCCACCGGGGCATGGAGGGATGAGGGCGCGGGCAGCATCGCGGCATCGATGGCACAGCGCGGCTGCATTACGCCGATGATGGCATCACGCTCTGTGGGGGGAAGGCGATGCGAGAGCGGCGCAGGAGTCGCGCCGCAGCGGTAGATGGCAAAAGTGAGCGCGAGAAAGTCAGGCCCGTTCGGAAGCTGGAAGGCCACCAGATCGTGGGGCTCCACACCTTTACCGATGAGCCATGCCGCCAGCTGCGCACTGCGCGCATCGAGCTTGCCGAACGTCCAGCGCTCGGTCCCATGGACCAGCGCCTCGCGCTCGGGCGGAACCCGCGCAAACAAGTTGGCCAGCGGCAGGAAGGCCTCAGAAGCCGACGGCATCGGCACCCTTCAGCGAAAGGATCGCGCGTGCATCGTCCGGCGTGGCGACCTCAAGTCCGAGTCCCTCGATGATCTGGCGTACGCGGGTGACCTGTTCGGCATTGCTTTGTGCTAGCTGACCGCGCCCGATCCACAGGCTGTCCTCCAGCCCGACGCGCACATGGCCGCCCATGCTCGCGGCCATGGCGGCAACTTTCATCTGGTTCGCGCCGGCCGCCAGCACAGACCAGCGGTAGTTGTCGCCAAACAGCCGGTCTGCGGTCCGCTTCATGTGCATCACATCGTCGGGATGCGCGCCGATCCCCCCGAGCAGGCCGAAGCAGGTCTGGATGAACAGCGGGGCCTGCACCAACCCCTCGCTCCAGAAGTAGTGCAGGTTGTAGAGGTGGCTGGTGTCGTAGCACTCGAACTCATAACGCGTGCCGGTCGCGTTCAGCGTGTCGAGCGCATAGCGGATGTCCTTGAAGCTGTTGCGGAACACCAGATCGTGGCTTCCCTCCAGCATTTCCGGCTCCCACGCGTGCTGGAAGTCCTTGAAGCGCTTCAGCATCGGGAACAGGCCAAAATTCATCGAGCCCATGTTGAGGCTGGCGACTTCAGGCTTCCACACTTCGGCCGGCTTCACGCGGTATTCGACCGGCATATAGGGCGAGGCGCCGGTGGTGAGGTTCACCACCACATCGCTGCTCTGCTTGATCACGCGCAGGAAGGGCTCGAAGTCCTCGGGTGTGTGGACCGGATGACCATCCTGCGGATCGCGGGCGTGGAGGTGGACAATGGCGGCGCCGGCTTCGGCGGCACCCAGCGCCGCCTCGGCGATCTCCTGCGCGGTGACAGGCAGGTGCGGTGACATCGACGGGGTGTGGATCGAACCGGTGACCGCGCAACTGATGATGACTTTGTGCTGTGCCACGTTCAACTCTCCTGCAGGGCCTGCATGGTATTGCGCCAATGCCGGGCCAAAGTTTCGCGGGTTTGGGGCGCGGCGATGCCGATCAGCGCCTGCGCGCGCGCCTCGTGCCCCAGATTGCGTAGATCCGCCGCGCCATGTTCGGTTACGACCACATCGACATCGAAACGCGAGAGCGAGACCGGACCGTGCCCTCCGCCTGCCGGAACAATGCGGCTGGCAGTCCCTGCCTCCGACGGCAGCGCGATGATCCTCAGGCCGCCGGCGGCCCTTGCGCCGCGCGCATAGTCGCCCCCGCCGCCGGGTCCCGACAGGAACCCGCGCGCCGATGCTTCTGCATGGACCTGCCCGTAAAGATCGACTTCCATCGCCGAATTGATCGTGACGAACCGCTCGATTGCGCCGAGCGTTGCCGGATCGTGGGTGACACTGACCGGGCGGAACTGGAAATGGGGATCGCCGAGCCCGTCATAGAGCGTGGTACTGCCGATCGCGACCCCGACCAGTGCTGACGGGCCGTCTGCCATCGCGCCCGAGCGCACGAGTTCCAACGCACCATCGCCGATGAGGCCCGTGTGGAGCCGCAGGCCGCGATGGCCCGTGAGCGCGCGGAGCACGGCATCGGGGATCTTGCCGAGCCCGGTTTGAACCGTCGCCCCATCGGGAATGAGCGGCGCGACGTGGGCGGCGATAGCGAGGCTCGTCACGTCCTCGCCGCTGGCCATCGTGCGCAGCGGCTGCTCGCTCTCGTACCAGCCGGTCAGCTCTGCAAGTGGAATGCCGGGATCACCCGCCGTGCGGGGCATCAGCGGATTGAAGTGGGCAATGCGCACCGGAATCTCGCGCCACAGGGCTGCGATAAACCCGGTCTCCGCGCCGAAGCTGCAATTGCCCTCGGCATCGGGCGGGCTGCACATGAACAGCGCTGCGGCCGGCTTCTGCTGGCGATAGAGCGCCAAGATGTCTTGATAGCACAGCGGCAGGAACTGGCTTCGCGCGCCTTCGCGGCGCAGTTCCGGCGTCTGGAAAAATGTCAGGACGCGCGCGTCATGCCCTGCGCGCCAGACCGCCTTGTTGAGTCCGGGGACAAAGATGCCCGAGAACGTCATCGCGCCCAGTGCTCTACCGGCGGCGGCAACCTCGGCGATCAGCAGATCGGATTCCGCCGAGCAGGAGGAGACCAGCGTGAGCCCACCCGGCGGCACAACGCCGGGCAGGTCTCCAGGGCGCAGCAGGCGCTTCGTCATGTGCTGCGCCCCAAATCCGCTTACTTCACGTACTTGTGGAAGTCCGGCGTGCGCCGTTCCTGGAACGCGCGCATGCCTTCCTTCGATTCCTCAGTGTCGTAAAACAGCTTCACCGAATTGAGCGCCATCATCGAAATGCCGCGAATGTTGTCGCTGTCGGCATTGAAGCTGCGCTTGGCCAGCGCCAGCGCCGTAGGCGAACGCTGGCCGAGCATCTCGGTCCACTCATCGACCGCTGCGTCGAGCTCGGCAGCAGGGACCACCTTGTTGACGAGGCCCATCTCGAGCGCTTCCTGCGCCGAGTACTGCAGGTTCAGGAACCACATTTCGCGCGCCTTCTTGTCGCCAACGTGGCGGGCGAGAAATGCAGTGCCCCAGCCGGCATCGACCGAGCCGACCTTGGGGCCGACCTGGCCGAACTTGGCCGTGTCGGCCGCGATGGTGAGGTCGCAGAGCGTGGCAAACACATTGCCGCCGCCAATCGCGAAGCCGTTGACGCGCGCGATCACGGGCTTGGGAATGTCGCGAATGATCGACTGGAACTCGTCGATCGGCAGTCCGACAATGCCGCGCCCGTCATACTGGCCGTCCTTCGCGCTCTGGTCACCGCCGGTGCAGAATGCCTTTTCGCCCGCGCCGGTCAGCACAATCGACGACACACCGCGATCATCGGCGGCAAGCTTGAATGCTGCGATCAGTTCCTCGATCGTCTGCGCGCGGAAAGCGTTGTAAAGCTTGGGACGGTTGATCGTGACCCATGCGGCGCGGCCGCGCACTTCATAGAGAATGTCTTCGAATTCGGGGGTGCTCATGGCGCATCCTTCCTTTTGAAACTGCGATAAATTGCGTTCGACCGGCCAACCTTGGCGCCATCGACGGTCATGACCGCCTGCGTGAAAATCAGGCTGCCAGTCCCGCGCAGGAGCGTCACCTCCGCCAGCAGCCACCGATCCCGGGGGACCGGGGCGAGATAGTCGACCGACAGCGTGACAGTCGGCGTATGGTCTGCACCGTCATCGGAATAGTCACGCAAGGCCGCGCATTGGTAATCGGCAAAGGTAGCCAGTGCGCCGCCGTGCATCACGTCAAACGGGTTGCAGTGCGCTGTGGTGACGAACAGGGCCAGCCTTCCGCTCTGGCGATCAATCCACACATCGCCGATCGTCCAGGTCCCGTCGCCGGGGGGCGTGTGGCAGGCCCAGTTTCCGGCCAGAGGAGGCGGACCGATCGGCGGCATGGCGCCCGACTCAGACCATGTTCATGCCGCCGGAGACCGAAATGGCCTGGCCGGTGATGTAGGCGCCGTCGTCCGAAGCGAGCAACGCGACGATCCCGGCGTAGTCCTCAGGCTCGCCCATGCGGCCAAGCGGGATGCCGCGCTCGAGCGCGGCCTTCCATTTCTCGGCCTCGGGGCCGGTGCCGGCAACTTCGGCCATCATCGGGGTGTTGGTCGGCCCCGGGCACACGGCGTTGCACAGTACGTTCTTGCGCGCGAGTTCGCGGGCGATCGACTTGGTGAAGCTAATGAGGCCGCCCTTGCACGCCGAATAGACCGCTTCCATCGCGGTGCCGACCTTGGCGGCATCCGAGGCGATGTTGATGATGCGGCCGCCGCCATGCTCGACCATCTTGCCAGCCACGGCAAAATGGGTGTTGAGATTGCCGGTGAGGTTGATCGCGATGACTTTGTCCCAGAATTCGGGCGTGGTCTTGAGGAACGGGGCGGGGCGGTCCCAACCGGCGTTGTTGACCAGTGTCCAGATCGGGCCCAGTTCGGCTTCGACCGCCTCGACAGCCGCCTGAACGGCAGGCAGATCGCTGACATCAAGCTGCCAGGTGCGAACGATGGCACCATCACCCGCCAGCAGCGCGGTCTCTTCGCCCGCTGCCATGCTGAGGTCGAAGATCGCGACCTTGCAGCCTTCCGCCGCGAGCCGCAGTGTCAAGGCGCGGCCAATGCCTTGTCCGCCGCCGGTGACAATGGCGACCTTTCCGTCCAATCCTCTCACGTATTCCTCCATTCGGACTTGGCGGTCAGAGATCGAAGTCCTGTCCGCCCTCTGCTTCGCCGCCAGCCAGATCGAGCAGGCGGTTCTTGATTTTCACGAGCACAAGCGCCGCAGCGTCGAGTTCATCCTCGCTGACGGTCGCCAGAATGTCGGCCTCGACCGCGTCAACGCTTTCGCGGATGGTCGAGACCAGCTTCAGCCCGGCGCGGGTCAGGAAGACCCGGCGTGCGCGCGCATCGCGCTCGTCAGCGCGCCGTTCGACAAAACCGCCGGATTCCATCCGGTCGATCAGGCCGCCGATCGCTACCTTGGTCAGGTCAAGGTCGGCTGCGAGCGCGGTCTGGGTCATGCCGTCGCGGCGCGAGAGGAAAGCCAGAACCCACCACTGCGAGCGCGTTAGCCCGAGCGGCTTGAGCGCACGGTCAACCACGATTCGTCGCAGCCGCGAGACATCATGGATGAGGAAGCCGAAACGCAGACTGGAATCGAGATTTTTCTGGATCATCAAGGAACCTCCGGGAGAGACATTTCCTGGACTAGCCGTAGCCGCGCCTTGCGCAAGGGGGAGAGTAAGCCGGTTCACCTTTTGGCGCTCAGCTTGCCCTTGAACATGTCACGCGAGATAATGGTCTTCAT
The DNA here is from genome assembly GCF_027489515.1 of Novosphingobium sp. Taxonomy (GTDB): domain Bacteria; phylum Pseudomonadota; class Alphaproteobacteria; order Sphingomonadales; family Sphingomonadaceae; genus Novosphingobium. The sequence continues at coordinate 18,057 of NZ_JAIXZS010000031.1, forward strand.
CACCTCGATGGAGCCGCCGGCGATCTTGACGATCCGCGCATCGGCATAGGCGCGCGCGATCGGGTACTCCCACATGTAGCCCCAGCCGCCAAACAATTGCAGGCATTTGTCGACCGTCTCGCAGTGCAGCTCTGACGTGACCATCTTGGCCATGGCGGCATCGACGGGATTGAGCTCGCCTCGCATGAACAGCTCGATGCACTTGTCGGTAAACACGCGTGCCATCACGCTACGGGCCTTCAAGTCGGCGAGTACAAACTGGGTGTTCTGGAAGTCCGCGATGGTCTGGTCGAAGGCCCGGCGCTCGCTGGTGTACTCGACTGTGTAGTCAATCACCGTCTCGACCACGGTGGCCGAGCGGATCGCCTGCGCCAGCCGCTCCTGCGCCAGCTTGGTCATCATAAGCGAGAAGCCTTTGCCTTCCTCGCCCAGCATCGCATCTGCATCAACGCGCAGGTTGTCGAAGAACAGCTCGGACGTATCCTGCGCCTTCATCCCCAGTTTGTCGAGATTCTTGCCCCGATTGAAGCCGGGCAGCGAGGCGTCAACGAGGAACAGCGTCACGCCTTTGGCGCCGGCCGCGGTATCGGTCTTGGTGGCAAGCACCAGCACGTCGCACATCTGGCCATTCGAAATGAACACCTTCTGCCCATTGATGACGAAGTGGTTGCCATTGCGCTCCGCCTTGGTGCGGATCGCCTTGAGGTCGCTGCCAGCGTGCGGCTCGGTCATGCCGAGCGAGCCGATCGCCTCGCCGCGCACCATTTTCGGCAGCCAGTGGCGTTTCTGCTCGTCGCTGCCGAAGGTAAGGATATATGTCGCGACCAAATCAGTGTGTATTAGGAACCCAGGGCCGCTGGCGCCGACGCGCCAAAGTTCTTCAAAAACCACCACGTCGAACAGATAGTCGAGCCCGAGGCCGCCGTATTCCTCGGGCACGGTGCAGCAAAGCATGCCGGCCTCGCCCGCCTTGAGCCACAACTCACGCGGTACAATCCCGTTTTTCTCCCACTGATCGTGGAAGGGGACGATTTCCTTCTCGACGAAGTGGCGCACTGTTTGGCGCCACATTTCGTGCTCGGGCTGGAATATCGAACGTTCAATCATTGGGCAGCCTTCAATCGCGGGAGCTGGCGGTCGGCGGCAGGAGTGGGTCCGGCGAAGTGCTGACCTGCGGCGACTGCTGCGGACTGGCCAACTTGCGTGTCGTCGGTGAAAAAGGTCATCGTCCCCTCCTTGTCTCGCCAGCCTGACCTCAAGGCCAATTGCTCTTGCCAGACAATGTGAAGCTGTTTACTACTGTATTTGAGCCTGTCAAGCGCGAGTGTAGCAAAGCCGCCACTTTGGAGCGATAAGGCAGGGTATCGGATCGAGGAGAAGCGGGTGTCAGGGCTAACGCAATCGTTCGGTATTGCCGCGCTCGGCGGCTATGTCCCGCTGCTTCGGCTAGACCGGAAGGCGGCGGCCCGCGAACTGGCCTGGTCCGGCCTACCAATGCCGCGAACGGGTACGCGCGCCGTTGCCGATTGGGATGAGGATGCGCTGACCATGGCAGTGGAAGCGGCCCGCCTGCTATGCCCGGAAAGCGCGCCGGACGCGCTCCGGTTCGCTTCGACTTCAGCCTATTTCACCGATCGCGCGCAAAGCGGGATGGCTCTCGATGCACTAGCCATGCCGCGCACGGTGCGCACCAGCGATGCCGCAAATTCGCGGCGCGCTGCCACCTCGGCCATGCTCGATGCCCTGTTGGGCAGGCGAGACGAGATCGTGACGGCTGGAGAGAAGCGGCCCACCCAACCGGGCAGTGCGGCGCAACTCGCCTTCGGCGACGGCGCGGCGGCTGTGCGCACTGGGCCTGATGCGCCCGCGAGGCTCGCTGGCTATGCCAGTCTCTCGCACGATCTGGTCGACCGCTACGCGTCGCGCGATCATCCGTTCACCTACGCCTACGAAGAGCGTTTCGTGCGCGATGTGGCAGTGGCCGAAGTGCTGGTGCCGGTGGTGCGCGCAGCGTGTGTAGCTGCCGGCATTGCGCCCGGGCAACTTGCCCATGCCGCCGTGCATGAACCGGTTGGCGGGTGCTGGCGTGCAGTGGCCAAGGCGCTGGACTGCGGCATCCCCAATCATTGTGAAGCGGTTTCCGAAATGGCCGGCGATCTGGGCACGGCCCACGCCCTCTATGGGCTCGGTCTCGCGCTCGACACGGCAGAAGTTGGTGAATTTGTGCTCCTCGTCAGCTTCGGCAGCGGCGCCGATGCCATGGTGTTCGAGGTGACCAGTCCGGTTCCGGGGGCGAGCGCCATGGCGGCGGCTCTCAAGGAAGGGCAGGTCCTCGCGAGCTATTCGCGCTTCCTCAGCCTGACTGGTTCGCTCGAGCTCGACTGGGGCATGCGTGCCGAATTCGAGCAGAAGGCGCAAGCGACTGTTCTCGAACGGGTGGGCCGCGATATGATCGGCTTCATCGGCGGGCGCGACAGCACCGGCAACGTGCAGTTCCCCAAGAGCGCCTTCCCCGTCAATCCGGCGCTGTCTGAGGTCGAAATGATGGAGGACGTGCGGCTAGCCGATCTTGAAGCGAGGATTGTTTCGATCACAGCCGACCGGCTCAACTTCAGCCCAGATCCGCCTTTTGACTTCGGCCTTGTCCAATTCAAAAATGGCGCCCGCGTCCTGATGGAAATGGTCAATCGCCCCGCCGAAGGCTTTCGTGTCGGCGACCGGGTGCGGATGCGGCTGCGCATCAAAGCGCAGAACCGCCGTCTCGGCTTTCGCACCTACTTCTGGAAAGCGGCGCCGTTGATGCGGCCCGTGCTGGGAGACGCCTGATGGCCACGGGAATACGCGACAAGGTGGCCATCATCGGCATGGGCTGCACGCGGTTTGGCGAGCGCTGGGATGTGGGTGCGGACGGGTTGATGGTCGAGGCGTTTCTCGAAGCGCTGGCCGATGCCGGCATCGAGCGCGCGCGAATCGAAGCCGCCTGGGTCGGCAACGCGCTTGATGACATCAACGTCGGCAACAGTGCGCTGCCTGCCGCACACGCGCTGCGGCTCAGTACAGTGCCCGTCACCCGGGTCGAAAACATGTGCGCCACGGGCACCGAGGCGCTGCGCGGTGCGGCTTATGCCGTCGCTTCGGGCGCAGTGGATATTGCGCTGGCGATTGGCGTCGAGAAACTAAAGGATACCGGCTACGGCGGGCTGCCGCTGCGGACCAAGGGTATGCAGAACGATCTGTGGATGCCTTATGGCTCTGCGCCGGGTACCTTTGCCCAGCTCGCTGGTGCTTATGCTGCGCGGCACGGCATTGCTGTCGGAGATCTCAAGCGTGCGATGGCGCATGTTTCGTGGAAGAGCCACCAAAACGGCGCGCTGTCGCCCAAAGCGCACCTGCGCGGCGCGGTCGATATGGAAAAGATCCTGAACGCGCCGCTGATCGCCGATCCGCTGGGCCTGTTCGATTGCTGCGGGGTTTCGGATGGAGCTGCCGCCGCCATTGTGACCACGCCCGAAATTGCCCGCGCGCTCGGCAAGGCTGACCCGGTAACGATCAAGGCGATCCAGCTTTCGGCGAGCAATGGCTGGGAAATGCAGTTCGGCGCATGGGATGGGGCCTCGGTGCCCAATACCCGCGCCGCCGCCGCGCGCGCCTATGCCGAAGCCGGTATCCGTGATCCGCGCGCCGAACTCGACATGACCGAGGTGCATGACTGCTTCTCCATCACCGAACTGGTGATCATGGAGGACCTCGGCCTGTCGGACGACGGCCGCGCGCCTGCCGATATCCTCGACGGGCGTTTTGATAGCGGCGGTGCGATCCCGTGCCAGCTTGATGGTGGGCTCAAGTGCTTTGGGCATCCGGTCGGTGCCTCTGGTCTGCGCATGGCCTACGAGGTCTATACCCAGCTTCAGGGCCGGGCAGGTGAGCGCCAGCGAGGCAAGGTCGACTTTGGCCTGACGCACAACTTGGGCGGATCGCCGTTCAACAGCGTGGCCGCCGTTGCGATCCTCGGCCGGTTGAACTGAGAGGGATTTGAAAAATGGCAGGTCTGTGGTTTGACGAATTCACGGTGGGGCAGGTCTTCCGGCACGAGGTCCGCAAGACCGTGCTGGACTATGAAAACAGCCTGTTTTCTTCGCTCACCTACAATCCGGCGCAGATCCATATCGATCATGCCTATTGCGAAGGTACCGAGTTCGGCCAGCCGCTGATGAACTCGATCTTCACGCTCGGACTGGTGATCGGACTCAGCGTGCAGGACACCACCATGGGCACCACTGTAGGCAATCTTGGGATGACTGAGACGACGTTCCCCAAGCCGGTGTTCTCGGGCGATACGCTCCGCGCCGAAACGCGGGTGCTGGAGCTGCGAGAAAGCAAATCACGGCCCACGCAGGGCATCGTCACCTTCGAGCACATCGGGCTTAACCAGCGCAACGAAGTGGTATGCCGCACTGTGCGCAACGCGCTGATGATGAAGAAGCCGGCATGAGGCTGCGCTCGCTTCTGTTTGTACCAGGAGACAGCGAGCGCAAGTTCGCCAAGGGCCGTTCGGCTGGCGCGGATGTGCTGATCCTCGATTTGGAGGATGCGGTTGCGCCGTCGATGAAAGCCGCTGCACGTGATCTCGTGGCGGGGTGGCTGTGCGAGGCAGACGATGTCGAGGCCAGCTTGTTCGTGCGGGTCAATCCGCTAGATACCAGTCTTACCACCGATGATCTCGCCGCTGTGGTGCGCCCGGGACTTGCTGGCATTCTTGTGCCCAAGGCCAATGGTGCGCACGATATCGCGACGATTGCAGGGATGATCGATCCGCTGGAGGCCGCCGCCGGAATGGCGCCCGGTGCGGTCAAGATCATGGTCGTCGCCACTGAGACTCCGCAGGCGATGTTTGCGCTCGGCAGTTATACCCCGGCGCATCCGCGCCTGATTGGCCTGACGTGGGGCGCGGAAGACCTTGCGGCCGCCATCGGTGCGACGGACAACAAGGAACCGGATGGCCAGTGGACCGAGCCCTATCGCTTTGCGCGCTCGCTGTGTCTGTTTGCCTCGGCTTCGGCCGGGGTGGTGCCGGTCGATACGCTTTATGCTGATTTCCGCGACGGGGCGGGGCTTGAGGCCGATTGCCGCCGGGCCCGTCGCGACGGGTTTCTTGGCCGGATCGCGATCCATCCCGATCAGGTCGACACGATCAACCGCTGCTTTACCCCCTCGGACGAGGAGGTCGCGCATGCCCGCCGGATCGTGGACGCATTCGCCGCCAATCCCGATGCCGGTACGCTCGGGATCGACGGCAAGATGGTCGATATCCCGCACCTCAAGGCCGCGCTTAAGACGCTAGCAGCCGTCGGAGAAACCGTATGACCCAAGCTCGCCCGCTTCCCACCGAGGAAGACCTTCAGGCCATCCGCGAAGGCGTTCGCGCTGCCTGTGCGCCGTTCGGCGATGACTATTGGCTCGCACGCGATGATGACGGCGTGTTCCCGCGCGAGTTTCACCGCGCGATGGCCGATGGCGGTTGGCTTGGGATTACCATGCCTGAGCAATTCGGCGGTTCGGGCCTCGGCGTGACCGAGGCGATGACAATGATGAGTGAGGTCGCAGCTTGCGGCGGCGGGTTCGCGGCGGCTTCTACCATCCACATCAACCTGTTCGGCCCGCACCCCATCGTGGTGGAGGGCACACTGGAGCAGAAGGCGCGCTGGGTCCCGCGGCTCGTTTCGGGCGAGGACCAGTGCTGCTTCGGCTTTACCGAGCCCGACGCTGGGCTCAACACCACGCGGATCAAGACGTTCGCCGAGAAAGTGCCGGGGGGTTATGTGGTCCACGGCCAGAAGGTCTGGACCTCGACCGCCCAAGTCGCGAACAAGATCATGCTTCTGACTCGGACGACCAAGTTCGAGGACTGCGCCCGGCCGACTGATGGCATCACGATCTTCTACACCGATCTCGACCGGTCCAAGATTGATGTGCGACTGATCAACAAGATGGGCCGCAAGGCGGTGGATTCGAACGCGATCTTCATCGACGGGCTGTTCATTCCCGACGAGGACCGCATCGGCGAGGAAGGGAAGGGCTTCGGCTACATCCTCCACAGTCTCAATCCCGAACGCATCCTCATCGGCGCCGAGGCCATCGGCATCGGGCGCGATGCGCTGCGGCGGGGCGTGAACTACGCGAAGGAACGCGTGGTATTCGATCGGCCGATCGGCATGAACCAGGGCATCCAGCACCCGCTTGCGGAAAAGTGGATGTATCTGGAGAGCGCCTGGCTGATGGTCGAAAAGGCTGCGCGCCTCTATGATCAGGGCCTGCCCTGCGGGGCCGAAGCCAATGCGTGCAAGTTCCTCGCCGCGCGCGCTTGCCATGATGCAGCTTGGCAGGCGGTCGCCACCCATGGCGGCTTTGGTTATGCCAAGGAGTACCACGTCGAGCGGCTCTATCGGGAAAGTGCGCTGACCCGCCTCGCGCCAATCACCGAGCAGCTGATCATGTGCTTCATTGCCGAAAAAGTGCTCGGCCTGCCCAAGAGCTATTGAGGAAAAATCCATGGGGATGATGGACGGTAGGGCGGTGCTGGTCACCGGCGCGGGGCGCGGCGTGGGGCGCGGGATCGCGCTCGCTATGGCTGAGGCGGGGGCGGCGGTGGTCGTCAACGACCTTGGTGTTGCGCTGAGCGGTGAAGGCCAGGACGAAGGCTCGCCCGCCGAGCAGGTCGTGGAGGAAATCCGCGCGGCAGGCGGCAAGGCTGTCGCCAACCACGACAGCGTGTCCGACTGGCTCGGCGCGGGCCGCATGATCAAGGCGGCCATCGATAGTTTCGGCCGGATCGACGGGGTGATCAACAACGCGGGCAATCTGCGCGATGTCTACTTCCACAAGATGAGCCCCGATGATTTCCGGGCGGTGATTGAAGTGCACCTCATGGGCAGCTTCAACACCAGCCGCGCGGCAGCGCCCTTCTTCAAAGAGCAGGGCAGCGGGGCTTATGTCCACATGACCTCGACCAGCGGGCTGATCGGCAATTTCGGGCAGGCCAACTATTCCGCAGCCAAGCTCGGGATCGTCGGACTTTCGAAGTCGATTGCGCTCGATATGCAGCGCTTCGGCGTGCGTTCGAACGCCGTCGCGCCGTTCGCGTGGACACGCATGATTGATTCCATCCCGACCGATACGCCCGAGCAGCAGAAGCGCGTGGAGGGCCTCAAGAAGCTTGATGCTAACAAGATCGGGCCCTTGTGCGTCGCCCTGTGCGGCGACGGGGCTGCCAAGGTCACCGGACAGATCTTCGGCGTGCGCAACAACGAGATTTTCCTGTTCTCGCAGCCGCGCCCGATGCGCGCTGCCCACACCGCCGAGGGCTGGACGCCGGAAGCCATCGCTGATCGCGTCTTCCCTCAGTTCGCGAACGACTTTTATCCGCTACACCGTTCGGCCGAGGTCTTCAGCTGGGACCCCGTGTGATCGATCCCGCCGCTATTCTGGCGTATGATTTCGGTCAGCCGGAGCAGACGTATGTGCCGCGCGACGCGATCCTGTATGCGCTGGGCGTGGGGCTGGGCAGCGATGCCCTCGATACGGCCGTGCTCGCCTTCCTCGACGAGCGGAGCCTGGCGGTCCTCCCGACGTTTGCTGTCACTCTGTGTACGCCAGGGATGTGGATCCGTGATCCCGCACTTGGTGTCGATTTTGCCAAACTGGTCCATTCTGCGCAGTCTGCCGATTTTATAGCGCCCCTGCCGCCTGAGGCTCATGTCCGGGGCGAGGCGCAAGTTCTCTCGCTGACCGACCGGGGTGAAGGCAAAGGCGCGGTGCTGGTGCTCGAACGGCGGATTTTCGACGTTGCCAGCGGCGCGATGTACTGCCGCCTGCATCAGACGCTGCTGTTGCGAGGGGATGGGGGTTTTGGCGGATCACCCGCGCCGCGCAACGAAATCGCATTACCGGATCGCGTCCCTGATCTGACAGTCAGCTTTGCGACAAGTCCGCGTGGCGCGCTGATTTATCGCCTCTCGGGCGACTGGAACCCGCTGCACCTCGATCCGGAAGTGGCGCGCGCGGCTGGATTTGAACGACCGATTCTGCAGGGCCTTGCCAGCTATGGCATCGCCGGTGTGGCAGTTTCGCGCGCAGTGGGGCGCGATCCGGCTGCCCTCTCGCGGCTGGCGTGCCGGTTTTCGGGCGTGGTGCTGCCCGGCGACGAATTGGAATTCCAGATCTGGCAACGTGAAGGCGCAGCCGCGCACTTTGCCGCCTATGTCGGCAACCGCAAGGTGCTCGATGGAGGCGAAATCACATGGAGAAACACGTGACTGCGAGCAGCCTGATCCTATGAGTCTCGATGCGTTGTTCCAGCCGCTGCAGCTTGGCGGGCTGACCTTGCCCAACCGGGTGATCATGGCCCCTCTCACCCGCGCCCGCGCGACGCCTGGCAATGTGCCGACGCCGCTCATGGCGCAGTATTATGCGCAGCGCGCCGATTGCGGGCTGATCGTTTCCGAAGCGACCGCGGTCGATCCGCTCGGAATGGGCTGGTACCGGGTGCCTGGTCTTTGGACTGCGGACATGGTCGCGGGTTGGGCGCAGGTCACCGGCGCTGTCCATGCAGCGGGTGGGAAGATCTTTGCGCAACTATGGCACATGGGGCGCCTGGTGCTGCCTGATTACATCGGTGGTGCGCAGCCGCTGGGCCCATCGCCCATCGCTGGGGAAGGGCAGACGTTTGCGCCGCCACCGCCGGACTATGTGGGCGGTTTCCTGCCGATGAAGGCTTACGTCGTCCCGCGCGAGATGACCCATGCGGATATCGCCCATGCGGTCGAAGCCTATGGTACCGGCGCCGCGAATGCGCTGGTCGCCGGGTTCGACGGCGTGGAGATCCACGCCGCCAACGGCTATCTCATCGACCAGTTCCTGCAATCGAACGCCAACCACCGAAGGGATGCTTATGGCGGTGACCTGGCTGGTCGCTCGCGCCTGCTGCGCGAGGTTCTGGACGCAGTGACGGCAGCGGTCGGCCCCGGCCGGGTTGGTATCCGCATCAGCCCGACCAGCGCGCGCAAGGGCATGGGCGATGAAAACCCCGATGCGCTGGCCGATGCCGTCGCAGCATTGGCGCAGGAATTCGGCATCGCCTACATTCACCTGATCGAGCCGATTGCTTCCGGCTTCATGGAGCGGCCCGATAATCCCGTCATCGAGCGCATCCGTGCGATTTTCAAGGGCGTCGTGATTCAGAACGGTAGCTTCGATGCCCCGGCAGCCAATGCCTGCATCGCGGCTGGCAAGGCCGATGCGGTCTCGTTCGGGCGGCCCTATATCGCCAATCCCGATCTCGTGATGCGCATGCGCGGCGGGCATCCACTCGCGGTGGCGGATATGGACCATGCCTATGTCGGCGATGCGCGTGGCTATACCGATTATCCGATGTTTGCGGCTTCGGTTTAGCGCATGATGCTCACCCGACCTGGCGCTTGGCCCCTTCCCAGTGCGGCGCGCGCAGGTCCTTCTTCGAAACCTTGCCCGATGGCACCAGCGGGAAGCTTTCCATGAACGTCACTCGCTTGGGCACTTTGTAGCCCGCCAGCAGCGTTCGGGCGTGTGCGATGAGCGCGGCTTCATCGAGCCCGCTATCGGGCTGGCGGATCACGCAGGCCATCACCGCTTCGCCCCACCGCGCATCGGGCACGCCGATCACCGCGACTTGCGCCACCTCCGGGTGGGTCGAAAGCGCGTTCTCCACCTCGGCGCAATAGATGTTCTCGCCGCCCGAGACGATCATGTCCTTGACCCGGTCGACGATGTAGTAAAGCCCCTCAGCATCGCAGCGCGCTACATCGCCGGTACGGTACCAGCCATTCTGCAGCACTTTGGCGGTGGCTTCTTCCTGTTTCCAATAACCAGCGGTGATAGCAGGCGCACGTGCAATCAGTTCGCCTGGCTCACCCTCGCCAACATCGTTCCCGGCGGCATCGACGATGCGCAGTTCGATCAGCGGCAAGGGGCGGCCGCAACTTTGCAGCTTGGCCTCGTCCTCAAGGTCATGCTCGCCCGGCCTGAGGATCGTGAACGCCCCGCAGGCCTCGGTGGCGCCATAGAACTGCATGAACTGGCACGGCATCTGCGCGATGGCGCGCCGGATCAGGCCCAGCGAAATCGGCGATCCAGCATAGAGCACGAGCCGCAGAGACGAGAAATCGGTCTGGGCCGCGCGCGGATGATCGAGCAGCATCTGGATCATCGTCGGGGTAAGCGTCAGCAAGGTCGGACGGTCGCGCTCGATCGTCTCGCAAATCACGCCGGGATCGAACTGGCGCACGATCGAGACTGCGACGCCGTTGTAGAGGCACTGGAACGCGATGCCGATCGAGAGCAGATGGAAATTGGGCAACGGGTTTATGAATATATCGCCCTCGTGCCATTCGTAGGCGGGCTCGAGATGCTCGCACAAACGCATCCGGTTGAACCCGCCGTGGCTCAGCATCACGCCCTTGGGCTTGCCGGTGGTGCCTGAGGTATAGAGCTGGATGGCAACGTCTTCCTCACTGATGAACAGGTCGGGCTTTTTCGCACTATCGCCGGAATAGCGGCGCTCTAACGTGTCTTCACCATCGAACCAGATCACCTCGACCGCACACACTGAAGCTTCCGCTGCGGCGTTCCACAGGTCTGCCAGCGCGCGCTCGACGAATACGATCCGCGCCGTGCTGTCGTCGATGAGCTGCGCCAGTTCGGCGGCCGAAAGGCGCCAGTTGAAGGGGATAAAGGCGGCGCGCGTTCGGGCCGTGGCGGTCAGCGCGAAGTAGAAATCGGGGCTGTTGAGGCCAAGGAAGCCGATCCGGTCGCCCGGCTCCGCACCATGCGCCAGCAGGCCGTTCGCCATGCGGCTGGAAACCGCATCATACTCGGCAAAGGAGATCGTGCGATCCCCTTGAACCAGCGCGCGCTGCCCGGGCGCGGTGCGCGCATAGTATTCGATGAATTCGCCGAGCGTCCTGACTTCGGGATAGAGCCACATTGGGGTGTCCTCAATCGATTAGCAGCACGGCCTTGACGCATTTCCCGTGGTGGGCATCGTCGATGGCCTCGTTGATCTGGTCCAGGCGATAGGTCTTGATGAACGTCTCGATCGGAAGTCGCCCCGCTTTGTGGTGCGCGATCAGTTCGGGGAGGAACACCGCTGGGTCGGAATCGCCCTCGATGATCCCGCGCACCGTGCCGCCCTGAGTAATGAACTGCACGACGGGAACTGGCAGGACGGCATCAAGCGAGCCCGGCACGCCGAGCAGCCCGATCCGACCGCGATTGGCAATCATGTTCACACTCTGCACGACGACCGGCATAAAGCCGCTGGTGTCGATCACCATGTCCGCGCCTTCGGGAATGATGCCCCGAACCGCAGTGGCCATATCGCCTTGTCCGTCGAGCACATGGGTTGCACCGAGCTGCAATGCCAGCGTGCGGCGGCCCTCCTGCGGCTCGATCACGATGATCGTCGCGCATCCGGCAATCTGTCCACCCAACACAGCGGAGAGACCAACGGCACCCGCACCGAGCACTACGAGTGCTTCGCCTGCCTTTGCTCCGAGCGATCGAAGGACGCCGCCTGCGCCTGTCTGGATGCCGCAACCCAGCGGCGCGAGTACCGCGAGATCAGCGTCGTTATCTACCTTCAGCACGTTGCGCTCGTTCGCGATGGCGAGCGAGGCGAATGATGACTGGCCGAAGAAGTTGTCGGAGATGGGCTGGCCCTCGCGGGTGACACGGGTCGATCCGTCACCGCGTGCGGCGATCATGTTGAGCGGCACGAAGTTGCTGCAATAGGCCGGTGCATGGCGCCCGCAGGGCTTGCACGCGCCGCACGAATTGAAGGTGAGCAGCACCTTGTCACCCGGCTTCACGCTCGTCACACCTTCGCCGACCGCATCGACGATGCCTGCGCCCTCGTGGCCGAGGATGGCGGGGAACTGCAGCCCCATCGCGCCCGAGGCGACCACCAGATCGGTATGGCAGATGCCCGCTGCCTTGATGGCGACGCGGACTTCGCCGGCTTGCGGCTGCGCCACGTCGACTGCCTCAATGGAGAACGGGCCGTTGGGCTGGTTGAGAACGGCAGCAGTTGCCTTCATCGGATCAGTTCCTTGTCATCATTGGCGGTTACGGATCGCCTCATGGTCGCGCCCAAGATAGCGTCGGTTGCGCCTCGCCGCGCATGTCGTAAGTGCACGGCCAGACGCCCCTGGGCATGCCAATCCCGACGTGCTGTTTGCCTTCGGTCGAGACCAGCGCGCATACTTGACCCAACCATCCCATAGCCACTGGCTTGTGTACCTATTGACCTGAGCATTGCGATATCATAATCAGTAAACAAGTGTACAGTAAGTTTTTCGCATAGGCATGCAAGTGGCCCGCTCGCGACAAACTCTGCCAAGGGAAGCCCCCACTTGACTGCCCTGAACACATTAAGCGAGCAAACCTTCGAAGCGCCGTTGCGCGAACGGCTGGTCGTGATCGGCAACGGCATGGCCGGGTGCCGCGCAGTGGAGGAAATCCTCGCCCGCGATCCAGCGAGCTACAGCGTTACGATTTTCGGGGCCGAGCCGCGTGTCAATTACAACCGGATCATGCTCTCGCCCGTATTGGCGGGCGAAAAGACCTTCGATGAAATCGTCATCAACGATGCTGCGTGGTACGCCAATAATGCGATCACGCTGGTGGCGGGCGATCGGGTCACCGCAATCGACCGCGTCAACCGCACCGTTACCGCTCGCTCGGGCCGGACCGAGAATTACGACCGGCTGCTGATTGCGACCGGTTCCGATCCGCTCGTCATTCCAGTGCCGGGGCGCGATCTGGCCGGAGTCATCACGTTCCGTGATCTCGATGATGTGGCCCGGATGATCGCTGCAGCCGATGCTGGAAAGGCTGCCGGCGGGGGCGCGGCAGTTGTGATCGGCGGCGGCTTGCTGGGCCTTGAGGCTGCTCATGGCCTCTCATTGCGCGGCATGGCGGTAACTGTGGTCCACATCATGCCGACATTGATGGAACGGCAGCTGGACGAGGCGGCAGGCTGGCTGCTCAAGGTCGAACTCGAACGGCGCGGCCAAACCATCGTGACCAGCGGCGATACAGCCGAAATTTTGGGCAGCGACGGGCACGTCACCGGTGTGAGGCTCAAGGACGGGCGCGAGTTCCCGGCGCAGATCGTGGTCATGGCCATCGGCATCCGCCCCGCGACTGCTCTAGCCAAAGCCGCCGGGCTCGATGTTGAACGCGGCATCCTGGTGGATGATCACATGGTCACCTCGGATACTGCGATTCTGGCTGTGGGCGAATGCGTGCAGCACCGCGGGGCTTGCTACGGCCTCGTCGCGCCGCTGTGGGAAATGTGCCGCGCAATGGCCGATTACGCCACCGACAAGCCCACCGGTTACGCAGGATCGGTCACCTCGACGAAACTTAAGGTATCCGGCATCGAACTATTTTCGGCAGGCGATTTTTCCGGCGGTGGCGGGGCCGAGGACATCGTGCTGCGCGATGCCGCGCGCGGCATTTACAAGCGCGTGGTGGTGAGAGACGACCGCGTGGTAGGCGCGGTGCTCTATGGCGATACCATCGACGGCGCTTGGTACTTCGACCTGCTGCGCAAAGCCGAAGACATATCGGGCATCCGCGAGGTGCTGATTTTCGGCCAGGCTTTTGTTGCCAAGGGCGCCCTCGCTGACCCTAGCGGTGCAGTTGCCGCCCTTTCTGCAGACGCGGAAATCTGTGGTTGCAACGGCGTTTCCAAAGGCAGAGTCATCGCCGCGATCAGCGCGGGGGCTCGCAGCCTTGATGCGGTGCGCAGCTCTTGCAAAGCCTCGGCGAGCTGCGGCTCGTGCACCGGTCAGGTCGAAACCCTGCTCGCGCTGACGCTTGGCGGCGAAGTGCAATCCGGGCCGAAGACAGTGTGCAAATGCACTCGCTTCAGCCACGACGACGTGCGCCGCTTGATCCTCGAAAGGCAGCTTCGTGCCATTCCACAGCTGATGCAGGAACTGCACTGGTCCACGCCCGACGGCTGCGCCTCGTGCCGTCCGGCACTCAACTATTATCTCCTGTGCGCTTGGCCAGGCGAATACAAAGACGATCAGCAGAGCCGCTTCGTGAACGAGCGGATGCACGCCAATATCCAGAAGGACGGCACCTATTCGGTGGTGCCGCGCATGTGGGGCGGCCTCACCAATCCGCGCGAGCTGCGCGCGATTGCCGATGTGGTGGAGAAGTACAACGCACCCATGGTCAAGGTGACCGGCGGTCAGCGGCTCGACATTTTCGGGATCCGCAAGGAGGACTTGCCCGCGGTCTGGGCCGACCTTAATGCCGCGGGAATGGTGTCCGGCCACGCCTATGGCAAATCGTTGCGCACGGTGAAGACCTGTGTGGGCAGCGAATGGTGCCGGTTCGGCACGCAGGATTCGACCGGGCTCGGCGTTAAGATCGAACGGATGACATGGGGCTCATGGATGCCTCACAAGTTCAAGATCGCGGTTTCGGGCTGCCCGCGCAACTGCGCGGAAGCCACGATCAAGGACTTCGGCGTGGTCTGCGTGGACAGCGGCTATGAACTGCATGTCGGCGGGAATGGGGGGATGAAGGTCCGTGTTACCGACCTGCTTTGCAAGGTTGCGACCGAGGAGGAAGCCATGGACGTGTGCGCCGCGTTTATCCAGCTCTACCGCGAACAGGCGCACTATCTGGAACGCACTGCCCCGTGGGTCGAGCGCGTAGGGATTGATCGTGTCAAAGCGGCGTTGTTCGATGATCCGGGCACGACCGCGTCTCTGGCGCACCGGTTCCGCTTTTCGCAGACATTCATGCAGGATGATCCCTGGGCGAAGCGCGTGGCGGGAGAGGATGCCGAACTGCACAGCCACATGGCCGAAATCCGCCCTCTTCAAACGGAACATGTCGAATGATTGGCGACTGGCTCGACATTGGCCCGGTGGATCAAGTTTCCCCCGGCAATGCCCGCACATTGCCTGTGGTTGGCGCCGAGGAAATTGCTGTGTTCCGCACCTTGGCTAACGAGTTCTTCGCTCTGATCAACAAATGCCCGCACAAGGCAGGCCCGCTGTCCCAAGGCATTATTCATGGTAATGTTGTAACGTGCCCACTGCATGGCTGGAACATCTCGCTTAGGACCGGCGAGGCGTTGGGTGAGGACAAGGGCTGTGTGCCCACCATCCCGCTACGGGTCGACGCCGGGCGGATATACCTGCTGCGTGCAGCGGTAGTGGCCGGATTTAATGCCGCGTGAACCATATCCGCGCGATTTGCGCATATTCCAGAATCGGTGAGGAATGGCAGCGATGGTGAACAGGCCGTACGCGGTCATAACCCTGGGCAATGGCGAGCCTGCGGCCGATTTAGGGCGATTGGTGAATGCGCTCCCAGTGACGCGATTGGACCCGGACTCTACTCTGTCGATTTCCTTAAGCACGCGAATGATTCTGGGGCACCTAGGCGGCAGTTTGCCTGCGTGGTGGTCACGATAGATCAGCTCCTCTGTTTGATTGGTGAGCCCGCAAGGTCAAGGCTGGCCAGATTGCGCGCGAAAGTGGAACCGCGTTAAGTGTAAGCCTGCCAAGGACAGAGAGTTCTACCGAATTACCTGCTTCAACGGCCTCAATGCAAACGTCGCCAAGTTCTGCCGCAAGGGGCAGCTGGTGACGGTCGAGGGCCGCATCCGCTACACGCAGTGGGAAGACCAGTCCGGCACCAAGCGCTACGGCTGCGAGATCATCGCGGACAAGGTCGACTTCCTGACCAATGGCCGTATCTCCTTCGGCGAGAGCGCTCCCGACATCGACGAGGATTGAAGGGCTCATCCCGCTCGAACAAGGCCCCTGCAGACCGATCTGCCGGGGCCTTATCTGTGCTTGAGCCACAATCGGCATCGCGGGGGAATCGAGCCCCACGCGCCGCCGTGAAGTGGTGGTCAGGTGGTACACTTGCGGTACCAACAGGCCTGCGCCTGAGGGCAACCGGAGATCCCGCTAGTCCTGCCGTCCTGATCCCGGTTGTCAGTCCTTCCGCGAGCCCCAAACAACTATTCTGGAATGGGGAAAGTAGGCACACCGTACCCGGGAGCCCGGTGTGCTGAGTTGCGCAGAAATCCGCGACTTCGCTGTGTTTGGCAGCGCTGCGCCCGGATGATGTCACCTAATGTCAGCTCCGAATCTGCAAGTCAGAGTGATTTGAATCTGAATACAGCTCTGTTTTGTCGGCATAAAATAGCGCTTTCCTACAGCCCGGCCCTGACAGTATCGTAAAGTCTCGTTCCGGAGGGGTTTCCGGCCGAGGGGTGCGGCCAACGCGAGTTGGGACCCATGCGCTTTGCGCTCCAATGTTATGTCGATGAGAGCCTTTATGAGGCTGTGAAGGCCGCCGCTGCCGCATCCCACATGAGCGTGAGCCAGTGGCTCAAGCTGGCGGTAATCAGCACGATCGAGGGTCACGACGAGGCCGCTTTCCGCGACCGGTTGATGTTCCATTTGATCTTCGCGTCTACGGCTGCCGAAGGCTTGCTGCTGGCGCATGCCGACGAGGCGATCCGCGCGCGGGTCCATAAAACACATGGCAAGAAGCTGCGCGAATATCGCGAGCAGATTGCTCCTTTCAGAGAGGGTGACTGAGCCATGCTCTCTGTCGCCAATGTGCGCTCAGCCGGTGGTGCCGCCAGCTACTTCGCCAAGGACAATTACTATGCCTCTGCCGATGCTGATCGGTCCGGCATGTGGGTCGGCAAGGGTGCCGAACGGCTGGGTCTTTCCGGTATGGTCGAGCCGCGCGCCTTCGAGGCGATCTTGCGCGGCGAACTCCCCAGTGGCGGTCGCATCGGCCGGGACGGAGCTGCCCATCGCGCGGGTACGGACCTGACTTTCTCGCTCCCCAAAAGTTGGTCGCTGCTCGCGCTCGTGGGCAAGGACCAGCGCATCGTCGATGCCTACCGCGAAGCGGTGATCGAGACGCTGCAATGGGCCGAACGGAATGCCGCCTTCATGCGCATGGAGAAGGCCGGCAAGGAACGGCAGGTCCAGACCGACAACCTGACCGTGGCGCTGTTCCAGCACGACACCAACCGCAATCAGGAACCCAATCTCCACTTCCACGCCGTCGTCGCCAACATGACTCAGACCAAGGACGGGACATGGAAGGCGCTGCGCAATGACCGGCTGTGGGAGTTCAATACGCTGCTCAATGCCATGACCATGGCGCGGTTCCGGGTCGCGGTCGAGAAGCTGGGATACCGCATTGGCGACGTCGGCAAACATGGCAACTTCGAAGCAAATGGGATCAGCCGCGAGGCGGTTATGGCGTTCTCGACGCGGCGACAGGAGGTGCTCGAAGCCCGGCGCGGCGGCGGGCTTGAAGCCGGCGTGATCGCCACGCTAGCGACGCGTTCTGCCAAGCAGCACGACGTTGATCGGGGTGCCCTTCAGTCGCAGTGGCAGGACCATGCTTGGGGGCAGGGTCTCGATCTTGAAGGGATGGTGCGTGATGCCCGTGAGCGGTCGGGGGCCATGGCACTTGTCGCGCAGCGGCGGGACCAGGATCGCCCATCGATCGCAGAACGCGGGAAGGTGATGGTGCTCGAACTGGCCGAGCGTCTGGGCCTCAAGCAGGGTGATCCCTTGGTCCCGGCGCGTATCCACTTGAGACCTGCGCAGGAGATCGCCGCAGCCCATGCCGTGGCCTCGGCCGTGCGCCACCTGTCCGAGCGCGAGGCGGCGTTCAAAGCGACCGATGTTGCCAAGGCTGCGCTCGATTTTGGCCTGCCTACGACCATGCCGCTGATCGAAAAACGCATCGTGCAGTTCGCCGATCAAGGGGCGCTGAACAAAGGGCGCGGCACCATGCACGGCTGGCTGACGACCACCGATGCTGCAGCGCTGGAAAGCCGCATGCTGGCCGAGATTGGGAAGGGTAAGGGTGCAGCAGTGCCGATCCTGCCGAGCGACATTGCCGGCGCCCAACTTCAGGCATCGGCCAGCTTCAACTTCGGCATGACGCTCAATGCAGGTCAGGAAGCGGCTGGGCGGATGATCCTGTCATCGACAAACCGGATCGTCGCCGTGCAAGGCGTGGCCGGCGCTGGTAAATCCAGCTTGCTGCGCCCCGCCGCGCAGATACTCAGCGAGAACGGCAAGCGGGTAGTCGGGCTCGGCGTGCAGAACACGTTGGTGCGTATGCTGGAGCGCGAGACGGGTATCCCGTCGATGACGCTGCACCGCTTCCTTGGGCAGCACCGCAAGCTGCTCGACGGGAATGCGAGCAGGGCCGAGCTGGCGGACGCGCGGACTGCTTATCGTGACACCGTGCTTGTGCTGGACGAAGCCTCGATGGTCTCGACCCGCGATCAGGACCGGCTCGTACGGCTCGCCAACGTGCTAGCGGTCGACCGCCTAATCCTGATGGGCGATCCTAAGCAACTGGGTGCGGTCGAGGCGGGCAAGCCGTTTGCGCTGGCACTGGCGGCCGGCACCGAGACCGCGCGCATGGATACCAATCTCAGGGCGCGATCGGAGACATTGCGGCTCGCTCAGGCGGCAGCGCAGCAGGGGCGAACCGGTGAGGCGCTGGAACATCTCAGGGATCATACCGTCGAGGTCAGCGAGAACGGAGCTCTTCTTGCTGCCGAGCGCTGGCTGTCGCTCCCGCCCGCCGAGCGCGAGCGGACGGGCATCTATGTCTCGGGCCGGCAGTTACGCGATGAGGTGAATGCCGCAGTGCAGACAGGCCTAGCTGCCAATGGCGAGATCGGTCCCGACGCCGTGAGCCTAACCGTGCTCTCCCGCGTCAATACTACGCGCGAGGAACTGCGGTATATCCGGACATATGAGCCTGGCATGGTGCTGGAACTGGCAACCCGGCAGTCGCGCCAGCATCTGAGCAAAGGACGCTATGACGTTGTCAAAGTCGATGCTGGCAGGCGAGTCGTCGAACTTCGGGATTCTCGCGGCTGGCAACATACGTTCGTCCCCTCGCGCCTAGGCGCAGCAGGAGACAGTCAGGCCATACAATTACATGAGCGCAAGCCGCTCACACTCTACACTGGCGACACCATCCGCTGGACCGCCAACGATCGCCAGCGCGCGCTGATCAATGCCGACAGGGCCGCGATCACCGCCATCACGCCCGATAGCGTGACCGTGCGCACGTCGACCGGTATGGAGCACACCCTCAGGTCTGAAGACCGGATGTTGGCTCGGATCGATCTGGCCTATGCGCTCAATGCCCACATGGCGCAGGGGCTGACGTCCGATAAAGGCATCGCCGTCATGGACAGCCGCACCCGCAAGCTGCTCTCCGCTCGCACCTTCCTCGTGACGATCACTCGCCTGCGCGATGAGCTCACCTTGATCGTCGACAACCGCGACAAGGTCGAGCTGGGCATCGGTCGCAATCTCGGTGACAAGACTTCGGCGCTCGAGGTTACCGAGCGGCTCGGCGCGGCGGCGGCCAAAGGGCAAGAAGCAGGTAAGCCGCCAGAGCCTCAAAAGCATGCCGAGCTTGAACGCACGATCGAGCGTGTGAAGCCTTTCGAGATGGGAATTTGATGCCGGGCTTGCCTTATCGGCTCGGCCAACCAAGCATCTTCGCTGGCTCAGGAAAAATCCCGAGCAACATTGCACCCCATGCCTCGGTGATTTCGCGGCGACGCTTGAGGTATGCGGCGCGATTGTAAGCACCCTCCGAACCCGACACACCTTCAGGAATATGCGCCAGCATCAAATCTATGACATGGCGATCCCCCGGCGTGCCCCTGCGTTCGGCCCACTCGTTCATGATGGTCGAGAACGAGGCCCGCCAGCCATGCGGCACATGCCGGCCCTGATAGCCGCAGCGGTTGTAAAAATAGCTCAACGTGTTCTCGCTCATCGGCACTCGGGCATTGCGGTTGCTGGGAAATATCAGCGGCCCGCGTCCCGTCAGCACATGCACTGCGCGCAGCACCGCCACTGCTTCGGCAGACAGCGGCACCAGATGTTCAAACCCATCGTTGTGCTTGAGCTCCAGCATGAGTTTCATCCGTGCGGCTGGCACGCGCCACAGCGCATCCGGGCTAGGCTCCTCGTTGCTCCATTCCACGTTCTCGATCTCGGTCCATGGCAGGGCCCGGATCATGCCGGGCCGCTGAGCGGTCAATGCCAGAAAGCGTGAGGCCAGCTTGGTCAGCGGCGAAGCGGGCTCCGCCTCGGTGTTGCGAATCATATCATGCAGAGCATCGATCGAGATAAGCGCCGGACGCTTGCGGGCGCGGGGCACGGGCTTCAGCGCCTTGGTTACCACGCCCGCCGGATCGCGCGCCGCCGCGCCCTCTGCGATCGCATGGACAAACACTGCCGAGATCCTCTGCCGGACCCGGTGCGCGGTCTCGATTGCGCCGCGCTTCTCGATCTTGCGCAAGACCGAAAGTACGAGCGGCTCATCAATCTCGCGGATGGGCAGCTTGCCAATCCAGGGAAACACTTCCTTCTCAAGGCTGCCGATGACATCGCCTGCATGGATCGGCGTCCAGCGGCTCTCCTGCAGGTCATACCAGCCCCGTGCCAGCGCCTCGAAAGTGTTACTCGAAGCAACCGTGCGCGCCACCTTGGCCTTCCGGGCTTCGAGTCCCGGATCGCGTCCCTCGGCCAGAAGCTTGCGCGCCGCAATCTTCCGATCACGCGCCAACTTGAGCGGAACTTCAGGGTAGCTTCCAAGGACAAGTCGCCGTTCCTTGCCAGCAAACCGGTACTTCATCCGCCAGCTGCGATGACCGAACTTGGTCACGTAGAGGTACAAACCCTCAGAATCGGAGAGCTTGTAATCCTTGTCCTTCGCCTTGGCATTCTTGATGGTAAGTTCTGTGAGCATTGATGCCCCCGGATCTGTGATTGAGTGCCCCGTCAACGCCCCCGGATGGGCGCGGCTTCACAGGGATCAATCGAAACAAACAGGGAACAATTCTGGCCGCAGATCGGCAGAAATGCAAGGAAAATGGGATGTTAGAGGAACCTTGCAGATCGCAAAGTGGCGGAGACGGAGGGATTCGAACCCTCGGTACCGGTAATCCCAGTACGACGGTTTAGCAAACCGTTGGTTTCAGCCACTCACCCACGTCTCCGGATCGCAGCGGCGAGGGCGGGC
>NZ_JAIXZS010000071.1 GCF_027489515.1 Novosphingobium sp.
ACTTCAATCCAGGGATTGTAACGCATGCGCAAGCTCCTCCTCGCCGCAGTCGCCGGCACTGCCTTCGCTCTCGCCGGTTGCTCGGAAAAGGCTCCTGAAGCCCCCGCCACCGAAGCCGCCATGGAATCGACCGACGCTGCCATGGACGCCTCGGCTGCTCCTTCGGAAGACGCTTCGGCTCCGGCTGCTGACGCTTCGAGCGAAGCCGCCAAGATGTAATCAACCCCGCAAGGGTTTGATAGAGATAGAGGGGCGTGATCGCATCGGCGGTCGCGCCCCTTCTCTTTTGTGCGCCACTCGCGCGCATAGAGAGCCCGCACCTGATCCAGTGCGGTACATTGCCTGCGTATCAGAAAGTCAGCGGCGCGCCGTCTCGAAACCGCTGGGCAGCGGCGTCTGGCTGAAGCCATCGTAAAGCACGCGCGCGATCTGGGCGATCATCCCGGCATGCGCGGTATGGCCTTCCGGCCCTGTGACGAAGATCGCGATGGCAAGGTGCCGCCCATCGGGCAGGCGCACGATGCCGACATCGTCGGTCACCCCGGCTAGCGTCCCCGTCTTGTGCGCAAAGACCACGCCTTCGGGCAGGCCGCTGCGGATGCGGTTCTTGCCGGTGCTCGTGCGGGTCATCGTATCGAGCAGCACCGCGCGGCTTTCCGGGCTCAGCGCGCCGCCGCGATCGATCGCAGCCAGCAATTGCACCATCGCGCGCGGCGTGCTGCTCGTGCGCGTGTCGATCGTCGTCACCGGATTGACCTGGCCGTCGTCGCGCACCAGCGTTGCCATCGTGTGATCGAGGTGCTGGCCTGACACGCCGATGCGGCTGAGCCAGGTGTTGACCGCGCCGATCCCGCCGACTGCGGCAATCAGGCCATCGGTTGCGTGATTGTCGCTGCGCGTGATGGAAAGCTCCATCAGGCTCTGCGCGGACATCACCATCCCCGGGCGGACCGCCGCGACCGCGCCGCGCGCATCGGCGGATTCGGCGACGGGCACCATCATCGGGAACTGCTGGTCAAGCCGCAGCCTTCCCTGCTCGACGCCGGAAAGATAGGTTGCGGCAACGGCGATCTTCGCCGTGCTCGCCATCGGAAACGGCATATCGCCGTTGATCAGGATCTGCCCGCTGCCATCGAGATCGACTGCGGCAACCCCGATCCGGCCGCGCCCCTGCGCGACGATCGCGGAGACCTGACTCTCGATCGCGGCTTCGCGCGCGGTCTGCAGGCTGGAACCGGGACGCGCCTCGGCAGCAGGGGCGCCGAGCGCGAGCGGAACGGCGCACCACAGTGCCGCTGCGATCCACTTGCTCAGTCTTTTGGTGCCGGACGCCATGGTCCCCCTTAGCTGATGATCCGTTTAGGATTGATTAGCACCCTAACCTGTTGTGATTCCCCGGCAAGCGCCGATTGCTGCAAGTGGTCGCATGTGCCGCGCGGCCTGCCGTGCCGACGCGGGTGCTGGACATTAACCGCGCGATTAATGATAGTGGCGCGAAGAACAGCAAAGCGAATAGCCCGGTGCAGATCGGGCGAGAGGAGCAGATGGCGGCGCAGGCGCAGCAAGGCGGTGCTGATGGGCTGGCTGATAGCCTGGCCAAGGGGTTGGAGCACGTCATGATGCGCGCCGGCTGGCCCG
Organism: Novosphingobium sp.; assembly: GCF_027489515.1. Taxonomy (GTDB): domain Bacteria; phylum Pseudomonadota; class Alphaproteobacteria; order Sphingomonadales; family Sphingomonadaceae; genus Novosphingobium. The sequence goes on from NZ_JAIXZS010000071.1 coordinate 1,639, forward strand.
GCCCGGTCACCGGTCTCCTGCGCTTGTCCGGTGGCGCCAACATGCAGAGCTGGCGCTTCGAAACGGGCGGTGAAGCCTTCGTGCTGCGCCGCGCGCCTTCAGCCGAATGGGTTGCCAATCGGCAGCTCGACATGGCCAAGGAAGCTGCGGTGATTCGCTGTGCGCTTGCCGGCGGCGTGCCCGCGCCCGAAGTGGTGGCCGAACTCGCACCTGAAGACGACATCGGCCTCGGCTTCATCATGCGCTGCGTGCCGGGCTCGCCTGATCCTGACAACGCGCTGTCCTCCCCGCCGGCGCTGCTCGATGAGATCGCTGCGGCGATGGCCGGGGTCCACGCGCTCGATCCCGCCGATCTGCCGTTCCTCCCCGTGCTCGAACCCGCCGCCGGGGTCGAGGCGCTTGCCGCCCAGTTCGCCGAAGCGGGTGGCGACCGGCCACCCATCGCGCTTGGCCTTGCCTGGCTGCGCGCAAACCTGCCGGCGCCCGTGCCACTCGCCGTGCTCCATGGCGATCTACGCATCGGCAACATCATGGTCGAAGACGGGCGCCTCTCCGCACTGCTCGATTGGGAACTTGCCCACCTCGGCGATCCGCACGAGGACCTCGCCTTTGGCTGCATGACCGTCTGGCGGTTTGGCCGGCTCGACAAGCGCGGCTTCGGCCTCGGTCAGATCGAGGACCTTGCGCGCGCCTATGAAGCCGCAGGCGGCACCACGTTCGATCCGCCGCGCTTCCGCTTCTGGCTCGTTTACCGCACGGTGTGGTGGGCGCTCTCCGCGCTCTCGATGGGCAGGGGCTGGCGCAGCGGTGCGGACCGCTCGCTCGAACGCGTGGTCGTTGCCCGCCGCGCGGCGGAGCAGGACCTCGACCTGCTCCTGTTGCTGGAGGACGATGCCCCGGTGGCGGAGCGTGCACGGCCCCTGCCACCATCTCCTCCCCCGCCGCCGCCCGGCGAAGGCGAACCGAGCGCAGCCGAAATCCTCACCGCCGTGTCCGAATGGCTCGCGGCGACGGTCAAGCCGCACATGGCAGCACCGCGCGAACGCTTCGAGCTCGCCGTCGCGCAGAACGCGCTCGGCATCGTGCGCCGCGAACTCGCCGGTCGCCCCAGCCCGCACGACAAGGCGCTCAGTGATGCCATCCTTGCCGGGGGCACCACGCTGGCCGAGCCTGGCCTGCTCGCACGTCTGCGCCGCCGGGTGCTCGATACGCTGGCCGCCGACATGCCGAAATACCCTGCGCTCAGCGAAGCGCGCCGCATCTGGGAGAGAACGGAATGAACTTCGATCTGCCGCAGGATCTCGTCGATTATCTCGCCGAGCTCGACGCCTTCATCGAGGCCGAGATCAAGCCGCTCGAGCAGGCGGACGACAACATCCGCTTTTTCGACCACCGCCGCGAATACGCGCGCACTGATTTCGAGAATCAGGGCCTGCCCCGCCACGAATGGGAAGCCCTGCTCGTCGAAGCCACCCGCCGCGCCGATGCTGCCGGCCACTGGCGCTTTTCCGCGCCCAAGAAGTATGGCGGCAAGGACGGCAAGAACCTCTGGATGGCGGTGATCCGCGATCACTTCACGCAGAAGGGCCTCGGCCTCCACAACGATCTGCAGAACGAGCACTCGATCGTCGGCAACTTCCCGTTCGTCAACATGTTCGAGCACTTCGGAACGCCCGAACAGCAGGAGGAATTCATCCTCGGCGGCTTTGCGCGCACGCGCCGCGTTTCCTTCGGCCTCACCGAAGCGCGGCACGGTTCGGACGCGACACACATGGAAACCCGCGCGGTGCGTGAAACGCGCGATGGCGTTCCCGGCTGGCGGATCGACGGCGAGAAGATGTGGATCACCGGCATGCACATCGCCAGCCACTGTGCAGTCTTTGCGCGCACGGCGGGCGAGCCGGGCGATGCGCGCGGGATCACCTGCCTCCTCGTGCCCAACCCTTCGCCGGGGCTGGTGATCGAGGAATACATGTGGACCTTCAACATGCCGACGGACCACCCGCGGCTTTCGCTCACCAATGTCTGGGTGCCGGAATCGGCGATGCTCGGGCCGGAAGGCGGCGGCCTCGCCATCGCGCAAAGCTTTGTCCACCAGAACCGCATCCGGCAGGCTGCGTCCTCTTTGGGCGCCGCCACATTCTGCATCGAGGAATCGGTGCGCTATGCGCGCGAACGCAAGCCCTTCGGCGAAGAGCTGGCGCGCAATCAGGCGATCCAGTTCCCGCTCGTCGAGCTTGCTACCCAGTGCGAGATGCTGCGCCTGCTGATCCGCAAGACGGCGTGGGAAATGGACCGGCTCGAAGCTGAGGAAGGGGGCCACAAACGCATCGAGCGCGAGCTGTCTGACAAAGTCTCGATGTGCAATTACTGGGCGAACCGGCTGGTCTGCGAAGCGGCGGACCGGGCGATGCAGGTCCATGGCGGCATCGGCTATTCGCGCCACAAGCCGTTCGAGCACATCTACCGCCATCACCGCCGCTACCGCATCACCGAAGGCGCGGAGGAAATCCAGATGCGCAAGGTCGGTGCCTACCTGTTCGGCTATCTCGGGCCGAGGAAGGGCATGTTCGGATAAAGGAAAAGGCGCAGGAGCCCCAAGCTCCTGCGCTGTCTCTTTGTCCGGTGCCCGAGGGCCATGCCGCCCGGACCATTCTCGTGCTTAGGCGAACGCCGCCTTGAGGTCGTCGACCAGATCGAGGCGTTCCCACGGGAAATAGTCGCCGTCCGCCTTGCGGCCGAAGTGGCCATAGGCGGCGGTCGGCTGGTAAATCGGCTTGTTGAGGCCGAGGTGCGTGCGGATCGCGCGAGGGGTGAGGCCGCCCAGCTTGGCAATGCCCTTGATCGCCGCTTCGATCTTGTCGTCGCCGACAGTCCCGGTGTCGTGCGTGTCGACATAGAGCGAGAGCGGCTCGGAAACGCCGATGGCATAGGCGATCTGGATGGTGCAGCGGGTGGCGAGGCCGGCGGCCACTACGTTCTTGGCGAGGTAGCGGGTGATATAGGCCGCCGAGCGATCGACTTTGGTCGGATCCTTGCCCGAGAACGCCCCGCCGCCGTGCGGGGCCGCGCCGCCGTAGGTGTCGACGATGATCTTGCGGCCAGTCAGGCCGGCATCGCCATCGGGGCCGCCGATCTCGAACGAGCCGGTCGGATTGATGTAGTACGTCGTCTCGCGCAGCAACACAGGCGGGATAACCTCGGCCACCACGCGTTTCACGTAGGCGTGGAGCTCAGCTTCCTTCTCACCCTCGTCATAGCCCGGTGCGTGCTGGGTCGAGACGACAACGGCCGTCGCGGCGACCGGGAGCGAGCCCTCGTAGCGTAGCGTAACCTGGCTCTTGGCATCGGGTTCGAGGAAGGGTGCGGCGCCCGAGTGGCGGTCGGCGGCCATCCGCTCGAGGATCTTGTGGCTGTAGTAGAGCGTCGCCGGCATCAGGTCGGGCGTCTCGTCGGTCGCATAGCCGAACATGATACCCTGATCGCCCGCGCCCTCGTCCTTGTTGTCCGCCGCATCGACGCCTTGCGCGATGTGGGCCGACTGCCCGTGCAGCCGGTTGATGAACTCGAGCTTCTCCCAGTGGAAGCCGTCCTGCTCATAGCCGATCCGCTTCACTGTCTCGCGCACGGTGCGTTCGATCTCGTCCTGCGCGCCGGGCGCCCATGCGCCGTTCTCATAGACGCCCTTGCAGCGGATTTCCCCTGCCAAAACAACAAGCTGGGTTGTCGTCAGTGTCTCGCAGGCGATGCGCGCCTCGGGGTCCTTCGAAAGAAACAGGTCCACGATAGCGTCGCTGATCTGGTCGGCAACCTTGTCCGGGTGGCCTTCGGATACGCTTTCGGACGTGAACAGGTAATCGGTGCGCATGCTGGATCCTGCAATATAAAGATTTCTTTATGTGGGTTCCCTAGCGCCCTCGGCGGCGCCTTGCAACCACGAGCGAAGCGCCGAGCAGCGCAAAGACCCAGGCCAGCGCCAGCCGGTTGCCAAGCCGGGCGAACAGCGTGGGCGGATGCGCAGGCGGCACTCGGCCGTCGAGACGGCCGGCGGTGAGCCGCGGCACGGACTGGCGAACCACGCCGTCGGCGTCGATCACTGCGCTGATCCCGGTGGTCGTGGCACGCAGCACCGGCAGGCCTTCCTCGATCGCCCGCATCCGTGCCTGCGCAAGGTGTTGCGGCGGGCCCCAGGCGCCAAACCAGCCATCATTCGACGGGTTGAAAATGTAGTCCGGCCGGTGGGCGCGGTCGGTCACTTCACCGGAGAAGACGATTTCGTAGCAGATCTGCAGGCCGGCCTTGCCAAAGCTGCCCATCTCGAGCGTGCGCGGCCCGGGACCGGGCAGGAAATCAAGGCTGCCCGAAACCAGCCGCGACAGGCCGAGCGGGGCGAGCCATGTGCGTAGCGGCAGATACTCGCCATAAGGCACCAGATGCGCCTTGGCATAGCTGCCGCGGATCGCGCCATCGGCTCCGAGCGCGGTGACGACATTGCGCGCAGCCGCCACCTCGCCGCCCTGCACGACAAGGTCGGTCGCTCCGGTCAGCAGCAGGCTACCTCGCCCGATAACCTGCCCGATGCGTGCCCGGGCGAGGGCGGGATCAGCGGCGAAGGTCGTCGCATTGTAGAAGCCCTGCGGGTAGCCCGGGCGCAGATAGTCGGGCAGGCCGCCTTCGGGCCAGAGCACCACGCGCGGTGTGTCGGCTGCGCGGGGTAGCGAGAGGCGGGCGATGCCCTGAAACTGGCTCTCGTAGAGACTGGGCTCGTTGATCGTGTCCTGCCCGATATTGGGCTGCACCAGCGTGTAGGTGAGGTGGCCTTCCCCGCCGCTTCCCTGCAGGGGCAGCATCATGAGCCCCGCTGGAACCGCGGCGACGACTGCCGATGCATAGAGCCGATAGGCCTGTGCCACGCGCCACGCGAACAGCCAGAGGCCGGCGAGCAGCACCACGATCCCCGACAGGGCATAAGTCCCCGTCCACGGTGCAATCGCGGCAAGGCCGGGGCGGGTGAATCCGCCCAGCGCCACCATCGCGAGCGGATTCCAGGCAAAGCCGGTGAACAGGGTCGCCCGGAGCAGTTCCGCGATGACCCACGAGCCCGCGAATGCCGGCAGCAGCGCGGCGCGCCAGCGCCTGGCCAGCCAAACAGCAAAGAATGCGGCGAACGCCGGGAACACCGCGAGGTACACCGCCAGCAGCACCACCGCGATCCACCCCAGCCACGCCGGCATCGCCGCCTGATAGGTGAAGGCCGTGGCGATCCAGTTGTTGCCGAGCGCGAAATAGCCGAGCCCGAACAGCCAACCGGCCAGCGCCGCGCGGCGGGCCGAGCCGGCCTGTTCGAGCCGGTCGATCAGGAAGGCCAGCGCGGCCAGCGTGAACGGCCACAGGGCAAGCGGCTGGAAGCCAGTCGCCGCCAATGCGCCCGCGCCGATCAGCGCGAACGGCATCCAGCGCGGGGCAGGTTTCTGCAAGCGGCGGCCTCGGTCAGGCGCTGCGAACGGCCGCGATCAGCCTTCCGCCGCCTCGGGCAGCGGGTTCTTGCGAGGGCGACCACGGCGCTTGGGCGCAGGAGCCTCAGCCGCAGGCACATCCGCAGCAGGGGCTTCTTCCACTGGCTCGGGTGCCGCGCGGACGCCGATTGCCGGGGGCAGGCTCATCGGATCGAGTGCTGCAACCGGGGCTTCGTCGGCCTCACGGCGCGGGCGGCGGTCGGTGCGCGGGCGCAGGCCGCGCTGCGAACGGCTTTCGCGCACGAAGGGATTATCGGCGGCATCGCCGACAGGTTCGCCTTCATCGGCGCGCACCATGCTTTCGGTGGCGGCGGCAGGCTCGAAGCGGGGACGCGGAGTCTCGCGCGGCTCACGCGGTTCGCGGTTCTCACGCGGTTCCCGATTTTCGCGTGGCTCGCGGTTCTCGCGGGGTTCGCGCGGTTCGCGGAACTCGCGCTGGTCCCGGCCCTCGCGCGGTTCGCGGTTCTCACGCGGCTCGCGCTGCTCACGCGGCTCGTCGCGGCGGCTCTGCGGGCGGTCGAATGCGGGGAAATCGTTGTCCATCGAGAAGTCGGTGCCGTCGTCCTCGCCTTCACCCTCGGTCCAGCGCTCGCCATTGGGGCGCTGCCGCTGGTCTTCGACCCGCGTGCGGCTGTCGGCGATCACGCGGAAGTAGTGATCGGCAAACTGCAGATAGTACTCGGCCTGGACCCGGTCACCATTGAGGTGCGCGTCTTGCGCAAGCTTGCGATACTTCTCCAGCATCTGGGGGGCATTGCCCCGCGCGCGGCTATCGATGCGGTTGAGCTGCTGGCCGCCACCCTGCGGGCGGTTGTTGTTCCCGCGACCGCGCCGGCGGTTGTTACCACGATTGTTGTTCAAGTCAGGCACTTTCCTGTTTCGGTGCAACCTTGGCCCAGGCACGTTAAACTTTGTGTTCAACCTGGATCCGACGTGGCGCAACTCGTGGGTCCTGTAAGGCAAGCCCCGCCGCCGCGCATATTGACCACGAGACGTACTATTCGTGGTTCCCAGCATCTGCGCGTTGCCAGCCTGCCTTGCCGGCGATCGATGCAAATGGTGGAATGAGCCGGGACGGGAAGCCTTCATCCGTCGCCCTGCCTGAAGCCTGATTAGTGACGCACCGCTGCCTTGCCAAGCGAAATGTTTGCCAAAATCACGCCATTTCGACGCAGCGGGGCCGTCCGGCGAGGTCGTGGTGCACTTTGGCGGCAAGCCCCGTCCCTTGCGCCAGTGCCGTCACCGCGTCTGCCTGCGCCGCGCCGATTTCGAACAGGGCGGTGCCGCTGCGCGCCAGCAGGGCGGGCAATTCGGGGATCAGCAGGCGGTAATCGGCAAGCCCGTCCGGGCCGGCAAAGAGGGCCTCGGCAGGCTCGTGCGCGCTGACGGAGGGGGCCAGCGCAGCATCGTCTTCTACATAGGGCGGATTGGCGAGCACGAGATCAAACCGGCCAAGTCCGTCTGCCCAGCCGCGCTGCGTCCAGTCACCAGCGATGATCTCGGCCCGCTCGGCAAGCCCATTGGCGGCGGCGTTGTGGGTGGCGATGGCCCGCGCCGGGGCCGAGCGTTCAAGGCCGATCCCTTGCGCCTCCGGCCAGAGCGAAAGCGCGGCCAGCAGCAAGGCGCCCGAGCCCGTGCCGAGATCGAGAATGCGCGTCGGCGGCCGTCCTTCACGTGCCGCGCGTGCTGCGTCGATCACGGTTTCGCTGTCTCCGCGCGGAATGAGCACGGCCGGACTGACGGTGAGGTCGAGCCCGTAGAATGGCTGCGTGCCAAGGATATAGGCGATCGGCTCGTGGTTCAGCCGGCGATCCAGAATGGACGTGAAGCTCGCTGGAGGTCCGGAATGGAGGTGCCGCAGCAGCAGTTCGGTGCGGGAAACGCCGAGCGCATGCGCCATCAGCAGTTCGGCGTCGAGCCGCGCGGTATCGCTGGTGGCGGAAAGCAGTTCCGCCGCCTCGCGCAGCGCCGATCTGATGTCAGGCATCGAGCGCCGCGAGGCGCTTGACCTGATCCTCGGCGGCCAGTGCGTCGATCAGTTCGCCAAGGCCCGGGCCTTCGAGGATCTCGGGCAGGCGGTGGAGCGTGAGGTTGATGCGGTGGTCGGTGACGCGGCCTTGCGGGAAGTTGTAGGTGCGGATGCGTTCGGACCGGTCGCCAGAACCGACCATCGCCTTGCGCGCCTCGGCCTCGGCGCCCTGTGCCTCGTCGCGCATCTTCTCGTAGAGCCGCGCGCGCAGGACCTGCATGGCCTTGGCCTTGTTCTTGTGCTGGCTGCGCTCGTCCTGGCAGGTGACGACGATTCCCGAGGGCAGATGCGTGATGCGCACCGCGGAATCGGTGGTATTCACATGCTGCCCGCCCGCGCCCGAGGCGCGGTAGATGTCGATCTTGAGGTCCTTGTCCTCGATCGCGACGTCGACCTCATCGGGTTCCGGCAGCACGGCGACGGTGGCGGCGCTGGTGTGGATGCGTCCGCCGCTTTCGGTGACGGGCACGCGCTGTACCCGGTGGACGCCGCTTTCGTACTTGAGCCGCGCGAACACCCCCTGCCCGGCGACGTTGGCGACGACTTCCTTGAAACCGCCGATTTCGTTGGCGTTGGCCGAAACCATCTCGACCCGCCAGCCCTGCTCGGCGGCAAAGCGCTCGTACATGCGGTAGAGGTCTGCGGCGAAGAGCGCTGCTTCGTCGCCGCCAGTGCCGGCGCGGATTTCGAGCATCGCGGGGCGGCTGTCCGCGCTGTCACGCGGCAGCATGGCGATGGCGAGCGCGCGTTCGGCTTCCGGCAGTTCGGCGCGCAGATGCGTGATTTCCTCTTCGGCGAGGGCGCGCATCTCCGGATCGGGATCGCTGCTGGCGCTGAGCGCGGCGAGCTCGCTGCGCATCGTGCTGACATGGGCAGCGGCGCGAGCGACGGGCTCCAGCTCCGCGTAGTCCCGGCTCGCCGTGACAAACGCCGGGCCTTCCAGCGTGCCCGAAGCCAGCCGCGCTTCGAGCTCAGCGAAGCGGGCCGCGATCTGGGCAAGGCGGGTGTCGGAGACGCTCACCGCAGCTCCGCGAAGAACGTGTCGTAGACTTCGCCCGCCTTTGCAGCGACGGGCGAGCCTTCCTCCGTAGCGCGGAACGACTTCGAGGGATTCCCATCGCGCACGTCGAGCGACACCAATGCAGCCGGGTTAAGCTTCTTGGCGCGATCGAACCGCTTGCGCGGGCTGCCGGTTGCAACCAGTTCCGCCGCCAGACCGGCTCGCCGCATGGCGGCAACGAGCGCCAGCGCTTCAACCTCGCGAGCTTCGTTTTCAGCGACAACAGCCACGTCCGGCCCGGCCTCGCCCTTGTCCCCCACCAGCATCGCCAGCCGTTCGATACCCGCCGCCCAGCCGACCGCAGGAGTGTGCGGCCCGCCGAGCGCCTCGATCAGGCCGTCATAGCGTCCGCCGCCGAGCACGGTGCCCTGTGCGCCAAGCCGGTCAGTCACGAACTCGAATGCGGTATGGCGATAGTAGTCGAGGCCGCGCACCAGCGTTGGCGCGCGGGTCCATGCGACGCCTGCTGCGTCCAGTCCGGCGGTCACCTTGCCGAAGAACGCCTGCGCTTCATCCGAAAGGAACGCGTCGATCATCGGCGCATCGGCGGTGAACACCTTGTCGCGCGGGTCCTTGCTGTCGAGGATGCGCAGCGGGTTCTTCTCGAGGCGCTCCTGCGAATCTTCGGACAGGTCGCCCTTCACGGCGCGGAAGTACTCGATCAGCGCAGCGCGCCAGGCCTCCCGGCTAGGGGCATCGCCCAGCGTGTTAAGCTGCAGCGTGACGCCGTCCGCAATGCCCAGCTCCTTGAGGATCTGGTCCGCCATCACCAGCAGCTCGACATCCGCCTGCGGTTCGGCCGCGCCCAGAATCTCAGCGTCGATCTGGTGAAACTGCCGGTAGCGACCCTTCTGCGGGCGCTCGTAGCGAAACAGGGGGCCATGCGTGGCAAGCTTCAGCGGCGCATGCTGCTGCCAGCCGTTCGTCAGGTAGGCGCGCGCGATTCCGGCGGTGAACTCGGGGCGCAGCGTCAGCGATTCGCCGCCGCGATCCTCGAAGCTGTACATTTCCTTGGAAACGACGTCGGTCGTCTCGCCCAGGCTGCGGCTGAACACGGCGGTCTTCTCGAACACCGGCATTTCGGCGCGGCGGAACCGGTAGAGCCGGCGCACGCGCTCGAACGTCTCGACCACGAAGGCAAAGCTTTCCGCATCGGGGCCGAAGATGTCCTGCGTGCCGCGGATCGCCTGCGGGGTCGATGCGGCCTGCTTAGGGGCGGATCTGGGGGTTTCGCTGCTCATTGCGCCTGCGCGATTAGCGCCAATGCGGGCGCGGGGAAAGGGGCCGGGATTTTCCGGCGGACTGCCCTCTTGGCTAGGCCGGTTGCAGTCTGGAAGGGTTCGCGCCATGAAGCGGCGATGTTCACCACGCACAAGCGGCCTTTGCGCCCCGCCACCCTGCGCCCTGTCCTCGCCTTGATTGCAGCGCTCCTTGCCACTTCCGCTCCCGCCGGCGCGCAGGTCCAACCGCCGTCGAATACCCGCCCGATGGCGGTGCCGATTGTGCAGTCGATCCCGGATGCCGAGGACAAGCCCTATCCCGGCACGATCCAGCTCGCGATCGATGCCAGCGATACCACGACCGGCGCCTACCGCGTGACCGAGACGATCCCGGTGCCCGCGGGCCTTTCAAGGCTGACGCTGCTCCATCCCAAGTGGCTCCCCGGCAACCATGGGCCAAGGGGGACTATCGCCGAGCTTGTCGACGTGCGGTTCTACGCCGGTGGCCGGTTGTTGACCTGGACCCGCGATCCGGTCGACGTCTTTGCCTTCCATGTCGATGTGCCGGCCGGCGCGAGTGAAGTGACCGCAAGGTTCATCCACACCTCGCCGCTGCGCGAGAGCGAAGGCCGCGTGACGATGACGCGCGAGATGCTCAATCTGCAGTGGGAGAAGATGAGCCTCTATCCCGCCGGGTACTACGTGCGGCAGATCAAGGTTAAACCCATCGTCACCGTCCCGGCAGGCTGGCAGGTCTTCACCGCGCTGGATGGCAAGGCCGCGAATGGTAACGTCGTGACGTGGGACGTGACCGACTATGAAACGCTGGTCGATTCGCCGATTTATGCCGGGCTTTACGCCGCCCGCCACGATCTGGGGCAGGGCGTGTGGCTCGATCTCGTGGCCGACAAGCCCGAGCTGCTGAAGATCGCGCCGGAGAACCTCACGACGTTCCGCAACATGGTGGATGAGGCGATGCTGGCCTTTGGCGCCAAGCATTTCGATCACTACGATTTCCTGCTGGCGATGACCGACCGCATGGGCGGCATCGGCCTCGAGCATCACCGCTCGAGCGAGAACCAGTACGAGCCGCGTACGCTGGTCGACTGGGCGGCAGGTGACTGGGACCGCAATGTGATCCCGCACGAGTTTTCGCACTCATGGGACGGCAAGTATCGCCGCCCGGCCAAGCTGTGGACGCCGGACTATCGCGTGCCCATGCAGGACAACCTGCTGTGGGTCTATGAAGGGCAGACCCAGTTCTGGGGCCTTGTCCTCGCGGCGCGCTCGGGCGTTCAAAGCAAGGAGCAGGTGCTGGGCCAGCTGGCCAATTATGCGGGTTCCTTTACCCAGTATCCGGGGCGCGAATGGCGCTCGGTCGAGGATACGACGCATGATCCGATCATGGCCAGCCGCAAGCCCAAGCCGTTCTCATCGCTCGCCCGCAACGAGGAGTACTACACCGAAGGCGCGCTGGTCTGGCTCGAAGCCGATGCGATTATCCGCGATGGCACGGGCGGCAAGAAGGGCATCGACGATTTCGCCAAGGCATTCTTCGGCGTGCGCGATGGCGATTGGGGCGTGCTGACCTACGAGTTCGAAGACGTCGTGAAGACGCTGAACGGCGTTTATGCCTACGACTGGGCGAGCTTCCTCAAGACCCGGATCCAGACACCTGGCCAGCCGTCGCCGCTCGGCGGGATCGAGCGCGGCGGTTACCGGCTGGCGTGGAAGGAAGAGCCCAATCCTTATGACAAGGCGCGCATGGCATCAGCGAAGTACATCTCGCTCAACCACTCGATCGGCCTTGCCATCGACAACGACGGCAAGGTGAGTGGCAGCCGCTGGGATGGCCCGGGCTTCAAGGCCGGGATCGTCACGGGGATGCAGATCGTCTCGGTGAATGGCAAGACCTACGATCAGGAAACGATCAAGGCCGCGATCACCGCCGCCAAGGGGACGACTGCACCCATCGAGCTGATCGTGAAGCGCGACGATGTCGTGCGCACGGTGCAGATCCCCTACTACGACGGTCTGCGCTGGCCCTGGCTGGAGCGCGCCGCGCCGGGCACCGCGCCCACCGGGCTCGACAGGCTGTTGGCGCCGCGTGCGCCCGCTGCAAAAAAGCCGGCCGCGAAGTGACGTGAGCAGCGGCGGCCGCACCAGCGCTGACCGGGCCAGACGGAGGTTCGGCCAGCGCTATGCGCCGCTGCGCTTTGTGCTGTTTCTCGTGCTGCTGATTACTGGTTCGGCGACGCGCGGCTGGATGACCGGTTATGGCGATCCTGCAGATGTGCTGGTCGTCGGCTTCGATTTCGCGGCGGCAGGCTTCCTGGTCTCGCTGATACCCCTGCTGCGCGCCTGCGACATCGCGACGATGCGGCAGCATTCAGAGGAGAACGATGCCAACCGCACGATCGTGCTCGCGGTCAGCACGCTGATCACGCTGGTCGTCATGGCCGCGATCGCGGGCGAACTGCCCGCCGCCAAGCACGGCGAGCCGGGTGCGCTGCTGCGGCTGATTGTCACGCTGCTGCTGACCTGGCTTTTCGCCAATGTCGTCTACGCGCTGCACTATGCGCATGAGTATTACCGGGGCGGGTCGGTACCCGGCGAGGATGCCGGCGGGCTCGAGTTTCCCGGCAGCGGACATCCCGATTACCTCGACTTTGCCTACTTCTCGCTCACGCTCGGGATGACCTTCCAGACCTCCGACGTCGTGATCTCCTCGCGCGCGATTCGCCGGATCGTGACAGCGCATTCGTTCGCCGCCTTCGTGTTCAACATCGGGGTGATCGCTTTCACCATCAACGGTATCGGCGGGATATGAGGCGCGCTTTCGCGCATACCCCTCACGTTCATGTTGCGGCGCACAACGCGCGGCGCTAGAGGCGCGTTACGTTCTCCAAGCCACCCCGGCACAGCGAAGGCATCCCATGCGCATCGACATGATCCCTACCGGCGAAAATCCGCCCGAATCGCTCAACGTGATCATCGAAGTGCCGGTCGGCGGCGAGCCGGTGAAGTACGAGTTCGACAAGGCCTCGGGCGCGCTGTTCGTTGATCGCATCCTGCACACGCCGATGCGCTATCCCGCGAACTACGGCTTCGTGCCGCACACGCTTTCGCCCGATGGTGACCCGCTTGATGCGCTGGTCATCGCGCGCTCGCCGTTCGTGCCCGGTTCGGTCGTGCGGGTGCGGCCGATCGCGGTACTCAATCTGGAGGACGAGCACGGCGGCGACGAGAAGCTCGTCTGCGTGCCCGACGACAAGACGTTCCCCTATTACCGCGACGTTGCCGAGCAGAGCGACCTGCCCGAGATCGTGCTCCAGCAGATCGAGCACTTCTTCACCCACTACAAGGACCTCGAGAAGGAAAAGTGGGTTCGCGTCGGCAAGTGGGGCGGCGCCGAGGATGCCAAGCGCATCACCCTTGAAGCCATCGAGCGCGCAAAGACCGCAAAGTAAGCTGCGGAATGAGGGTGCTGCGGCGCCCTCAATCCCCCGCGACGCTGAGCCCGTCGATCCTGAGCGTGGGCACGTCGATGCCGCGCCAGATTTCGAGGTCGTCCGCCGCGACCAGCCGGGCGAACATGTCGATCAGGTTGCCGGCCACGGTAAACTCGGCGATCGGCCCGGTGATTTCGCCATTCACGATGCGGAAGCCCGAAGCGCCCCGGCTGTAGTCGCCGGTGACGCCGTTCACGCCGTGGCCGATCAGTTCGGTCACGTAGATCCCGTCGGCAATATCGGCCATGAGCGCGGCCCGGCTGACCGCACCGGGCTGCAGCACGAGATTGCCGGCCGTGACATGCGGCGCGCCCGATCCCCCGCGCGAGGCGTGGCCGGTGGGTGCTGCGCCAAGCTGGCGCGCTGAAGCGGTGTCCATCAACCAGCCGGTGAGGCAGCCGTTCTCGACCAGGTTGCGCGGAGCGGTGGGCAGCCCCTCGCCATCGAACGGGCGCGAGCGGGGAGCACGTTTGCGCTGCGGGTCCTCGCTGATGGTGATGCTGGAATCGAAGATCTGCGCCCCATCCTTGTCGAGCAGGAAGCTGGCCCGGCGCGCTATGGCGGAGCCCGACATGGCGCCGAGCAGGTGGCCGATAAGCGAACTGCCGACGCGCGGATCGAACACAATCGGATACGTACCGCTCTTGACCCGGCCCGGATTGACGCGGGCGATAGTGCGCTCCCCCGCCTCACGGCCGATTTCGGCGGGCGAGAGCAGGTCGGCCCTGTGGCGCGCGCTACGCCAAGAGTAATCGCGCTGCATGCCGCTGTCTGTACCCGCGAGCACACTGGCCGAACGGCTGTGGCTGGTTGCGGCATAGGCGCCGCCGAAGCCGTGGCTGGTGGCGAGCGCGACGACCCCGCGCCCCGCACTGGCGCTGCCACCCTCGCTGTTGGTCACGCCGGGAACGGCGCGTGCGGCATCCTCGGCTTCCTCGGCCCAGCGCCGCAGCGTCTGCGGATCGGGCTCCTCCTCGTCGACTAGATCGAGATCAGGCACGCCGGTGCGCAGCAGCAACTCTTCGGGCGCGAGGCCTGCGAATTTGTCGGCCGGCGCGGCGCGGGCCATGTCGACCGCTCGGCTGGCGAGTTCATCGAGCGCGCTGTCACCAAGGTCGGTCGAGCCGATCGAGGCCGATGCGCCGCCAACGAATACGCGCAGGCCGATATGCTCGGATTCGGAGCGCTCGACATCCTCGAGCGCGCCAAGGCGGACCGAAACGGCTTCGGACGAATCGGCGAGGTAGACGGCATCGCCGGCTTCGGCTCCGGCCTTCAGCGCGCGCTCGATCAGCGCGTGGCAGAGCTCCTGCGCCTCATGGGGGGAAAGCATGGGGGAAACGGGCCTTTCAAGCGAACGTTCGTCTGGCCCCGCATATAGGCGCCGCCGCGCGGCGGGCAATCAGAACAGCGAAACAAGCGCCCTGAATACCGCAGCGAGCAGGAATGGCAGACCGATCGCCACGGCCCAGGTTGCAAGCTGATCGCGGCGGAAGCTGGCTTGCAGCGCTGGATCAGCGGCTTCGGCGTCGCTCAGCTTTTCCCAGCGGCGTTCGAAATGGCGGAACATGGGAATGATCCCGGCCACAAGCACGACCAGCGCCAGCATCGGCAGCATGGAGCCGCCTTCGCCCTCTAGCGTGCGCAAGGTCACGAAGATCTGGAGGCTGGTGTATACGAGCAGACTGTAGGCGACGGTGTCGCTCATCCGCTTGCGCCAATCGAGTGCGTGGCCCTGCATCGCTGTGCCCTCGCGTCCCAGATCCGCAGCAATACCCTTGCGCATCGGATGTGCCCCCCGTTTTGTACCTCTCCGCAAAGAGTAGAACACGCATTCGGCTATGTTTCAAGCACTGCAATATTACCGGGGCCCAATCGCCCTGCATCTTGCAGCAAGCCATGCATAAATCCTGCCAGATTCGCGCAGACGGGCTTTGCCCGCGCGGCGGACCGGGCTATGGACCAACGCGATTATGGACGAAACGCCCGCCACTGCGACCAATCTTGCCGCGCTCGAGAAGGGCGGTCTGGAAGTCGTCTCGATCGCCAAGAGCTACGACAAGCGCGCCGTGCTCACCGATATCTCGCTGTCGGTAGGCAAGGGCGAAGTGCTCGGGCTGCTCGGCCCCAACGGCGCGGGCAAGACCACCTGCTTCTATTCGATCATGGGGCTGGTGCGGCCGGACTCGGGGCGCATCCTGCTTGACGGGGTCGATATCACGCGGCTGCCGATGTACCGCCGCGCCATTCTCGGCCTCGGCTACCTCCCGCAGGAAACCTCGATTTTCCGGGGCATGACGGTCGAGCAGAACATCAACACCGTGCTCGAACTGGTCGAACCCGACAAGGTCACCCGCGCCGCGGAGCTTGACCGGCTGCTCGATGAGTTCGGCCTCACCCGCCTGCGCACCTCGCCCGCGATGGCGCTTTCGGGCGGCGAGCGGCGGCGCTGCGAGATTGCCCGCGCGCTGGCAGCCAACCCCTCGATCATCCTCCTCGACGAGCCGTTCGCGGGCATCGATCCACTCTCGATCAGCGATATCCGTCACCTTGTCATCGATCTCAAGAATCGTGGCATCGGCGTGCTGATCACCGATCACAACGTGCGCGAGACGCTCGATATCGTCGACCGTGCCTGCATCATCTATGGCGGGCAGGTGCTGTTCGCCGGCAGCCCCGAGGCGCTGGTCGCCGATCCCAACGTGCGCCGCCTCTATCTGGGCGAGGGCTTCACGCTGTGATGCCGCGCTCCGGCATGAGCGCGTCGCCCGGGCCGGGAGGCTAGCGGACAATGGCGCTGGGTCCGCGGCTCGACCTCCGCCAGAGCCAGTCACTGGTCATGACCCCGCAGCTCCAGCAGGCGATCAAGCTGCTGGCACTGTCGAACCTCGAGATCGAGGCCTTCATCGGCGAGGCGCTCGATGCGAATCCATTGCTCGAACTGGGCGAAGCCGCACCCGAAAGCGGCCTCGATTCCGCCTTCGAGGGCGAGCCCGAGGCGCTGCGGCGCACGACGCTTGAAAGCTCGCCGGTCGATCAACTGGTGAGCGAAGGGCGCGCGGCAGATGATCGACCGCTCGATATCGACGCTGCCACGCTCGACCGCGACCGGGATACCGGCGATGGGGCGCGAACCGACTTTACCGAAAGTCTAGGCGACTCCGGTGCGGGCGGCAGCGGCGGCGAAGGCCCTGATATCGACGAGCGTGGCGGCGCCAGTGAAACGCTGGCCGAGCATCTCCATGCCCAGATCGGCGCCGTGACGTCGGACCCGGCGCTGCTGTTCGCCGCGCGCTGGCTCATCGATCAGATCGACGAGGCGGGCTACCTCACCACCACGCTGGAAGACGCGCGCGAAGCGTTGGGCTTGCCGCAAACGGCGATGCAGGCGGCGCTCGGCCTCGTCCAGTCGCTCGATCCGACCGGGGTCGGCGCGCGCTGCCTTTCCGAATGCATTGCGTTGCAGGCGCGCGAGGCGGACCGCTACGACCCTTGCATGGCGCGGCTGATCGACAATCTCGACCTCCTCGCGCGCGGCGAGATCGCGCGGCTGAAGCGCCTGTGCCAGGTCGATGACGAGGACTTTGCCGACATGCTGCGCGAACTGCGCAGCTATGATCCCAAGCCGGGCCTGCGGTTCGGCAGCGGCCCGGCCGAGGCGGTGGTACCCGATATCCTCGTGCAGGCGGTCACCGGAGATGACGGAGTTCCGGGCTGGGACATTGCGCTCAATCCGGCGACGCTGCCCCGCCTCGTCGTCAACCGGCGCTACTATGTGGAAATGCGGCACGCCTGCGTCGCGAAGGATGCCAAGGCCTGGCTCGGCGAACGGCTGGCGGATGCCAACTGGCTGCTCAAGGCGCTCGACCAGCGGCAGAAGACGATCCTCAAGGTCGCGGCGGAGATCGTGAAGCAGCAGGAAGGCTTCTTCCGCCTCGGGGTGGCGCACTTGAAGCCGCTGACCTTGCGCACCGTGGCCGAGGCGATTGCGATGCACGAATCGACCGTGAGCCGGGTGACCTCGAACAAGTACCTCCACTGCGCGCGGGGAACCTTCGAGCTCAAGTATTTCTTCACATCAGGCGTTGCTTCGTCCGATGGCGAGAGTTCGGTTTCGGCGGAAGCGGTCAAGGCGGCGATCCGCCAGTTGATCGATGCGGAAGATCCCAAGGCAGTCCTCTCGGACGATGCGCTCGTCGATCTGCTCAAGGAACGCGGCTTCGACCTCGCGCGGCGCACGGTGGCGAAGTACCGTGAAGCGATCGGGCTCGGCAGTTCGGTGCAGCGGCGCCGGCAAAAGGCGCTCGCCGGCGTGCGTTGAATTGATCCGCTCACGCGGATGCGGCCCCGGTCCGCTCCTGTTTATGCTAGGCAGAAACAGGCAAAGTCAGCTCGGCCGCTCGGCCAGCATATGCTGGATCATCCCCTGCAGATTGGCGTCATAACGCGCCAGCACGGTGTGGTCCTCTGCGGTCTGCCAGTGGGTCACCAGTTCGCGACCATTCCACCAGTGCAGCGCATAGGCGGGCGGATCGGCGACGATCAGCGGCCGCTGGTCGGGCTGGTCGGGATCTATCGGCCTTAGGTCGAGCGCGACTTGCGGCGCGGTCGAGGGGCAGGTGGCGACGACGAGGTCCTGCCAATGCGTCGTCACCGCGCGGTGAATATGCCCGCAGATCAGGCCGATCACGTTGGTCCTGCCACGCAGGCAGTCAGCCAGCCGCATGGTCCAGGGCTCGGCGGGATCGGTGTTCATCCACGCGATGCCGACCTCGATCGGGGGGTGATGCTGCACGATCAGCGTCCTGCGATCCGGCTCGGCATCGAGCTGCGCCGTGAGCCATCTGGCGCGATCCTCGCAGAAGGCGCCGCCGTGGCGACCTTCTTCCAGCGTATCGAGCACGAGGATGCGCATGGCCGGGGTGTCGATCGCATATTGGAGGAACCCGCCCTCGAACTTCGCTGCAGGAAACACCTCCGCGAAGTTGGCGCGCTCGTCGTGGTTGCCTAGCGCGTAATAGACGGGAAACGGCAGGCCGGAGAGCGCCTCGTCCAGCCGCTCGTAGCTCGCGCGGTCGCCGCGATCGATCAGATCTCCGGTTGCCAGCAGCAGGTCGGGCTGCGGAACCATCGCAGCCAGTTCCGCCACCACCCGGTCGAGCCGCTGGCGGTTGAACTCGCCGGGGCTGTCAGGCTCGAAGCCCAGATGGATATCGGTGATCTGCGCGATCAGCATCCGGTCGTCCCAGGGGCTTCTAGCGCAGAGCAGGCGGATGGCGCGGCCGATCCCACACCGCCGTGAGCAGTGCGGGGCCCTTGCGCTTGTCTGCCGGCTTCCATGGCGCGCCGTTGTCCATGTGGTATTCGTGGCACATTGCGCAGCCCGATGCGACCGGTTCCTTCACGTGCGCGCTTGCAAGTTTTGCACCGCCCTCACCCACGTGGCACGTGCGGCAGCCCCCTGCACCGTCGATCCCGGGCACCAGTACGGCATTGGCGTCGTTCGAGGTAGCGGCCTTCACGTGACAGGTCGCGCATTCGGACTTCCGATGGTCCTTATGATCGAACCAGCCCTTGTTGTAATAGCGCCCGTTCTGCGCGACCTTCTGCACGGTGAAGCCCGCCGTCGCTGCGCTGCCGCCGCGTCCGATCGTGTGGCAATCGTAGCACATGCCGCCCTTGCTGAAGACCTGCGCTACAGCCTCGTCGGCTTGCAGCGGATAGAAATGCACTGCGCGGGCATAGTCAGCGGCACTCGATTGCTGCGCCGCTGCACCGGGAATGCGGCGCGCCATGCCGGAAAGGCTGGCCGGCCGCGGCGGCATGCCGCCCCGGAACGCCGCGCGCAGATCGGCGACGACCTGCTCGGGCTGGCCATGGCGCAAGGTGCGGAACGTGCCGCCGATCTCGTCGAACGTGAGCGAATGGCACGATTGGCAGGCCTTCTCCATCTCGACCGGCTTGAACCGCGCGCCCCCGCTGTCGGTCTGGTGGCAATCCTTGCAGTTCAGCGAATCATTGGCGGCAAACTCGCCCGGACGGCGGCGCACCATCTGGGCGATGCCGTTGGTCTTGGAGAGGTGCTGGGCGTGGGTGAACTTGAGCCCGGTGTTCTCCTTCATGCCGTCCTGCCAGACGGCGCGCTGGAACACGGGTTTGCCGTCCCCGCCGATCCCGGCCACGAGCATCGGCCGGAACTGGGGATGGGCCGTCCCGAAATCGGCGGCATCGGCGATCTTCGTGTCGGGCAAGCGCGTTTTCAATCCATCGTGGCAGGTCGTGCAGAATTGCTGCTGAGTGGCCGGCATAGCACCCGCCCCCTCATGCTCGGTGTGACAATCCACACACCTTCCGGCCGGTTTGTTGAAGGCATTCGCCACCGCGCGCTGGAATCCGGCGAACCCGGTCGGCTCCCCGCGCGCCTTCAGCAGCCGCCCGCCATCGGCGATATGCTGGTGGGCGTCCTGCGTGTGGCAAGTCATGCAGGCATTGTCGCGCACGGCGACGAAGGGCTGCACGTGGCAGGCCTGGCAATCGCCATTGAGGTTCTTGTGCGCGAGGCTCAGATTGCCCGAGGACCATGCCGTGTCGCCATGAATACCTGCCGGGCGGCGCGCATCCTTGTGCAGCGCGAGCGGCTGGTAGGTCGCCCAGCTCCAGATCGGCACGGCAAGGAACGCCAGCAGCATCAGCGCGGCAAAGCCCCAGGCGGAAAGGCGTTTGCCCGGCAGCAGCTTCTGCAAGGTGTAAGCGCTGCCGATGTCGATCGCCTCGGCGCTTTCCGAAACGGCTTCGACCCGGCGCACGGTGAAGGCGGGGAGGCCGCTTTCCGCCTCGCGCGCCAGCGTGATGCGGTGGCCGCCGAAAGCGAGCTCGGCACCGGTCGCGATCTCGAGTTCGCTCGACGTCGTGGACCGCCCGTTGACGGTGAAGGGCTGCTCTCCGATCGATTCGATCAGCAGCGTATCGGCATCAAGCGCGCGGATCCGCGCATGGCGGGGATCGACGGCAAGGTCGGGCAAGTGAATGCCTGAGGATCCGTCGCGGCCGATGACGAGAACGGGATCCTCGACGACCGCGCGGCGGACGATCTCCTCCCCGCTGGACTTGAGGGCGATCTGGCGGACGACAAAGCTCATGGGCGCGCTCACCAGTAGAAGAAGACGCTGACGATATGCGCGGAGAGCGCGGCGATCAGCGCAAAGGTCATGGGGACGTGGACGTAGAGCCAGGCCTGCAGCCAGCCCTTGATCCTGAGATGTCGCCTCAGCCGTGCCAGCATGGCTTCCTTGCGGGTGAGCAGTGCGTCCACCTTGTCGAGCGGATCATCGGCAATGCGCGGCCGATGCGCCCGCAGGCGCCTGAGCTCGCCCGCCGCCTCGCGCGTGGCATCGCCGGGATAGCGACCGCTGAGACGGTTGATGATCGAGCCGGTGAACGGGTCCTGTTCGAGGCTGCGGTCAACCAGCACCGCGCACTCCCTGTCGAGCGGCTGGGCGGCATCGTGGAGCTGGCGGTCGAGCGAGCGCAGCGCCTCCACCATCTGCTTTTCGGTGATCGCGCCTTCCGCGTCATAGCGGTTGGAAGAGAGCGCACGGGGGAGGGTGGCGTAGGCGGTCACGCCGAAAATCCCCGAGATGATCACGATCATCATCAGCGCCCACGCAAGGGTGTGGACATTCCACCCAAAGGCGAAGCCCGAATGAAGCGTGCCGATCACGATCAGTAGCACGCCAAGCCAGACATGCGCCGAAGTCCAAGCCTTCAACGACCAGCGCCCGGGCGTGATCGCCCGCTTGCGCATGCCCAGCGCCGTCAGCCAAAGGATCAGCAGCGCGCCCACGGTGCCGAGCGTGTAGCCCAGCCAGCTCGACCCGAAATGGTGCGGCGGCAAGGGCACGAAGATGTACAGCACCGTCAGCGCCGTCGCGAGCGCGGCCGAAAGCTTGATCCACTTGCCGTTCTTGTGGACGAGGAAGCCCTCGTGCGTGCTCTGCCGTTCGCGGGTCGCGCCGGTGCGGCGGCGGGGTGCCTGAACAGGAGGCTGTGCCGGTGTCGTCGCCATGGCTCAGGCCCCCTCGTTCTCAAGGCGGGCGACGGTCAGGAACTCGTCGGGCGATACGCGGATGGCTGCCCCCGTCGGGCACGCGCGCACGCAGCTCGGCCCCCCTTCGATGCCGGCGCACATGTCGCACTTGATCGCCTTCTTGCGGTCCAGCTTGTCGTCCTGAACCGGATCGCCCGTGTACTTGGTGTTCTTCTTGGACCACTTGTAGGGCGGTTCGCCCGGCCCCGGCCCGCTGCCGAACAGCAGCCACGAGAAGAGCGAGGGCTTCTTTGGCGGCACCTTGTCCATGCGGATCACGCCATAGGGGCAATTGCGCTGGCAATTGCCGCAGCCGATGCAGGTGTCGTCGATGAACACCTCGCCGTCCGGCCCGCGGTGGATCGCGTTGGGCGGACAATCGGCCATGCAGTGCGGATGCTCGCAGTGGCGGCACGAGGTCGGCACGTGAAGGTGCGCAAAGCTCTTGCCTGCCTCGCGGTCGAGCCGGGAAAGGCCATCGTGGCTGTCGGCGCAGGCCTTTTCGCAGTTGTCGCAGCCAACGCAGAGCCGCTCGTCGATGAGCAGCACGTCGGTCGCCTCGCCCAGACCCTGTGAGACGAGGAACTTGGCCTGCTCGGAATAGAGATCGACGACACCGGAGAAGCCGTCCTTCTTCGATTCGACGAAGGCATTTGTCGCGCGCCGAGCTTCCATGTCCTTGCGCGCGCGTTCGAGGAGGGCGGGCTTGGCCGCCAGCACGCGGGCGAATGCCTCCCCGTCGATCCTGATGACTTCGCTCTTGATCGCCGCCCGCACCGTCGCCGTGCGTTGCCCGCCATCGATCAGCGCCATTTCGCCGACGTAGGAGCCTGCAGGCAGATAAGAGAGGAACACCGGCTTCCCGCCGACCACCTTCTCGACGATCATCGAGCCGACGCGGATCACGAAGATGTCCTTGTCGTCCGCGCCTTCGGTGATGATCGGCTCGCCCGCGCGCACGCCCATGATCTTCGCGGTATCGACCACCTCGCGCACGTCGTCGGGAGTGAGGCCCGAGCCGAACATCTGCAGCAATTGCCGCTCGGTGGAGATTCGCTCGATCGCGCGGCGGGCGCTCGGCACCTGGCTCTGGAGCTTCAAGGCAGCATTGCGGCTGATTTCGACACAGATGCAGTCGCTTGCCGCCACCACGGTCGCGCCGCGCCGCCGGCCGGAAATGAGGCCGACTTCACCAAAGATCGAACCCTGCTGGATCGGCACGACCTTGCTTGCATCGTTCGGGTCGATCCGCACGTTCACCGATCCCTCGGCAATGGCGAAGAGCGAGGAGCCGGGATCGTTCTTCTCGAAGATCGTCTCGCCAGCCTTGTAAAACCGCGCATCGGAATCCAGCATGAACTCGCGCAGCTGCAGCGTGGTCATGCCGTTCAGGATGGCGATATTGGTGCGCAGCAGTTCGAGCCATTCGGCGACGGTGCGCTTGCCGGGGAGGTCGGCGAACTTCGCCTCGAGCAGCGGCTCGTCCGCCGGCTTGAGGCCGGTGTTGCCGTTGATGAACTCGATGACGTCATAGCCCTGGTTCATGCAGTGCTTGATCAGCGGATAGCCGGCGAGCGCGCCGATGACGAAAATGCCGGGCGCGGTCGATTCGAACTGCGGCGAAAGCGTCGGGAAGGCGAGCCGGTCATTGCTCGCGAATTCGATCCCGCAGCCTTCAACAAAGCCGCGCGGCGGGGCCGAGCCGATGCGCGCGATGATCCGGTCGCAGCGGATGCGGTCCTCGCCGTCGCGGGTATTGAGCGTGATCCAGCCCGGCTCGATCGACTTGGTCTCGGTTTCGTAGCGGATGCTGAGCTTGCCCGCCGCGTCGTCCTCCACCAGCGCCTTGGCGTTGGGTTCTTTCGCGGTGGCGAAGCTTTCGCGCACGTTCGCCGATTTGGGCGAACGGTTGAGCACGGTGACGACGTTGCCTTGCGCCGGGTCCTCGGCCAGCCCGCGCGCGTTCTCGATCCCCGCGTCGCCGGTGCCGACCACCACGATGTGCTCGTCGAGCACGGCATAGGGGTCATCAAGCTGGTAGGTTACATGCGGCAGGTCCGCACCCGGGCAGCGCATCAGGTTCGGGTTGCCCTGCGTGCCGATAGCAAGCACGACCGCCTCGGCCATGACAACCTCGCCGCTTGTCAGCGTGATCGCATAGGGCGGCGCATGGCGCTGCAGTTCGGTTGTGGTCGTCGATCCGTCTCGCGCGCGGGTCACGATCTTCTGGACCGAGCCTTCGATGGCGGGGCCGGTCCCTTTGATCGACTTGACCTCGGCGTTGTACTTGACGTTGACGCCGAGTTCTTCGGTTCGCGTGTTCCACCGGCCGAGGATGTCCTCGCGCTTGCCGGCATCGAACTCCTGATCGGAGCGCAGGACGAGCTGCGATGGCGTGGCCATCACGTGCTTGCCCTTCTGGTACTTGAAGATGGTGTCGGAAAGGTGGTCGGTCTTTTCGAGCAGCACGTGCGGCAGCCCAAGCTGCGCCGCGCGGCTAGCGGCGCTCATCCCCGCCGGGCCCGATCCGATGATCGCAACCTTGAATACTTCGCTCACCGGTGCAGGTCCCCCGCCATGCCAGCGCGGACCCTTTTTCGCTGGCCCTGCGCCTCGTTTCCCCGACTTGCGATCCCGTTTGGCCAAGACTTTAGCGCAAGCGCTGCACTTTGCCAGCCGCAAATTGGCAGTGGCACTGCCCGGCCAGTACCGCTTTGGTGCGCCCGGCAAAGCTGCCGCCACCGCTTGCATGGAGCCCGGGGCAGAGGATATGCCCGCCATGAGGGGCAGCGCCGATCATGGCGCACAAGGGAGCATGCGATGACCGAGGCCGAACAAACGCCGACCGCAGAACCTGCTGCCGCGTCCGCCTCTCCGGCACCTGCTCCTGCACCTGCTACAGCGTCGGGCCGTGGCGGCCGGGTCGTGCTCGTGCTCGCGGCGGTCGTTGCGCTCACGGCCGGCAGCATTGCCGTCTGGCGCGGGCAGCGCGATGCCGAGATCATTGCCCTGCCGCCAGCGCCCACGGAGAGCCAGGCGCCCTCGGTCGATGATGTGATCACCCGGCTCGAGGCGCGGCTCAAGGCGAAGCCCGATGATGCCGAAGGCTGGCGGATGCTTGGCTGGTCCTACTTCCAGACCGAGCGCTACGCCGAAGCAGCAACCGCGCTCAAGCAGGCGACCAAGCTCGATGCTACCCATGCCGAGACGTTCTCGTTTCTCGGCGAAGCGCTGGTTCTTGCCAGCAAGACCGAAGGCCGCATCCCGGCAGACGCGCAGGCCGCGTTCAGCAAGGCGATCAAGCTCGATCCCAAGGATGCGCGGGCACGCTATTTCCGCGCCGTGGGGATGGACCTGGCGGGGCAGCACCGCAAGGCGATCGATGCCTGGTTCGCGCTGCTCAAAGATACCCCGGCCGACGCGCCCTATGCCGAGGATATCCGCGCGGTGATCAAGAATGTCGGGGACCGCTACAAGATCCCCTACGAGGAGCGGCTCGCCGCCGCGCAGTTCGCACCGCCGGCAAGCGGCATGGCGACCAATGGCGCAGCGGTTGCCGCAGGCGCGATCCCAGGTCCGAGCTCGGCCGAAATCAAGGCCGCTTCCGCGCTGCCCAAGGGCCAGCAGGAAGCGATGATCCGCGGCATGGTCGACGGCCTGGAGGCCAAGCTTCAGAGCAACCCGGGCAATGCAGATGGGTGGATCATGCTGATGCGCAGCCGCATGCAGCTGGGCGAACCGGCCAAGGCGGCGAAGGCTCTCGAAGGAGGGCTTGCCGCCTTCCGCAACGATCTTTCCGCGACCCGCAAGCTGCGTGAAGCGGCCAGCGCAATCGGTGTGCCGGGCGCAGCGCCTGGCCGATAAGGAGCCACTTCTTAAAAAAGGTTTCGTTCCGTATTACGCGCTCCGGCACGATGGTTAGTACGAATGAGGGATCTTAACTATTGACGCAAAAAGGGAAATTGCCGATCTGGAGACGGTTTCCGGATGCGTCGTATGCCTAGTGTACCGACCCGTACGCTTACGATAAATTAACCTTTCATGTTCATTGGTCATATGGTTAATGACGGCGAAGGCCCCGGTTGTGAGGGCTCGAGCCATCGGGGAATGGCAACAAGGGGCTGATCCATGCGCGTGCTGTTGATCGAGGACGAGCCGACCACGGCCAAGGCGATTGAGCTGATGCTCACGACCGAAGGCTTCAATGTCTATGCAACCGATCTCGGGGAAGAAGGCCTCGATCTCGGCAAGTTGTATGATTACGACATCATTCTGCTCGACCTCAACCTGCCCGACATGCACGGGTACGACGTGCTCAAGAAGCTGCGCGTCGCCAAGGTGCAGACGCCGGTGCTCATCCTCTCCGGCATTGCCGAGATGGACTCCAAGGTCCGCAGCTTCGGCTTCGGTGCCGACGACTACGTCACCAAGCCGTTCCACCGCGAAGAGCTGATCGCCCGCATCCACGCCGTGGTGCGCCGCTCGAAGGGCCACTCGCAGTCGGTCATCCGCACCGGCAAGCTTTCGGTCAATCTCGATGCCAAGACGGTCGAGGTCGATAGCGCCCGCGTCCACCTGACGGGCAAGGAATACGCGATGCTCGAGCTGCTCTCGCTGCGCAAGGGCACCACGCTGACCAAGGAAATGTTCCTCAACCATCTCTATGGCGGGATGGACGAGCCTGAACTCAAGATCATCGACGTGTTCATCTGCAAGCTCCGCAAGAAGCTCGCGCATGCCTGCGATGGCGAAAACTACATCGAAACGGTCTGGGGCCGCGGCTATGTGCTGCGCGATCCGGACGACAAGCTGGACGTCGAAGCGGCCTGATCGGCCGAAAATCCCCCCGGTACTCGACCTCCGTGCGCAGCGGCCCGTCAGCAATGGCGGGCCGCTTGCGTTTGGAAGGTCAGCCGATGCGGCGGAAGGTGTTGGTTTCCAGCTTGGGCATGTTGCTGCCGGCCCAGATGATCGTCTCGGTCATCGACTTGCGGTCGCGCGAAACGGTGTAAACCCGGGTGGAAACCGGCGCACCGTCCTTGCCGAGCGTCATCACCAAGGTGCCCGGTGCGGGCTGGCGGAGCGAGCCGCTATCGATGAAGGCCATGTTGCCGGTAACCGGCACCGGCGCCGCATCGAGCGCGGCGGTGGATTCGGCGTGAAGGGTCGCGCCGTCCAGGTTCACGATCTGCACCTCGGTGGTCCAGCGCTGGTCCGGCGCAACGGCGAAGCTGATGGTCACGCTTTTCGGACGTTCCCCCTCCGGCACCCCCGCGACATCGAGCGCCCAGCGGCCGACCAGCGGGGATGCCAACGCGGCCCCGGCGGCGGCTTGAGCGGCTTGCGGCCGGGCGGCGTTGAAGGGCGCGTCGGCCGCCATGAACAGCGCGCCTGCCGCGATGAGTGGCATGGTGATCAACATGGCAATCTTTCCTTTCGGTCCTGACAGCCCGCGAAGTGCGGGCCGGACCGATCCCTCCGCTGCGGGGGATGTCATTGCCAGATCAGGATTTCTGTCCCAGATTTTCTGGGCACCGAGCTGCCGGGCGAGTTCACGGCTGCTCCCCACGCCGGTCTTGCGGCGGGCATCGCGCAGCCGCTCGTTGATCGAGGCTTCGGTCCAGCCGAGCTGCGCGGCGATCGACTTGATCGTGTGCCCTTCCGCCAGCAGGCGCAGCACCTCGAGTTCGCGCGGGGTCAAATGGCGTGCAGGCGCGGGAATCGCGTCTGATGCCTCGGCCACCGCCCCGACCACAGCCTCGCCGCGGCCTGTATCAATCCTGCGATCCATTGTCGGCATGGCGCAGGCTCACCACAAGCCCGGCCGCCGGTCCATCCCAATTTTCTTGGGAGTGCCTAGAGGATCAGGATGTCGCTTGCGGCGAGGTTGGGATGAAGGTCCGTCCCGATCTGGGCAATGGCCACCCCGGCCTTGCCGCCCACGCCATCGGCGTCGAAGAACAGTATGCCTGTTGTGCTGTTGTAGATGAGGTGATCGTTGGCATCGCGGGCCGATGTAGCGGTAGCGCTGGTTGACCGGATGAAATTGCTGGGGTCGAGCCCGTTCGTGCCGAGCCGGTCCAGGCCAGTAAAAACCTCGCTCGAAAGCACGATCTTGTCCCTGCCGCGGACGAAATCAGTGATCACGTCCGCATTGCCGCTGACCGGTGCCGCGTCGAACACGAAGAGGTCCTTGCCGCCGCCGCCGGTCAGCACGTCATTGCCAGTGCCGCCGGACAGCGTGTCTGCCCGCAAGCCTCCGACCAGCGTGTCGCCGCCGCCGCCGCCGCTGAGTCCGGCGCCCACTCTGCCCGCCGTCAGCTGGTCCGCCAGATCGCTGCCTTGCACATTCTCGATGCTGACCAGCCTGTCGCCGTTGGCCTGCAAGGCAACGCCGAGGTTGATCGTCTGCCCGGTCGAAGCCGTCGCGTAGGATGCGGTATCGCTGCCGATGCCGCCATTGATGATGTCGGCCCCGTTGCCGCCCTCGAGCGCGTCATCCCCGGCTCCGCCCACCAGGGTATCGATGCCGTCACCGCCGAAGAGCAGGTCGTTCCCGCCGTTGCCGAACATCTTGTCGGCCCCGGCGAGGCCGAAGGCGAGATCGCTGCCTTCGCTGAGATCGAATCGGTCATTGCCCTTGAACATGTCCGCGATGAGCGCGAGGTCATCGGCCTTGCTGGCAGAAGCAACTGCCTTGGCAATGTCCACCGTGCCAACCGAGATCCCGGTGATCAGGACATTGAGCGATTGCCCTTCAAGTCCGTCGCTCAACGCGCCGTCCGTCAGTGCTATGCCTGTCACCCTGCCGGAAACCGGAATGCCGTTGATGAACGAGAAGTTCTTTCCACCGAAAGCAACCAGCTGCGTGGTGTCGGTCGTGAACTGATAAGCGGCGACATCCTGGAAGACATTGCCGAGCAAAGCAAAGTTCACGTTGTCGAGAAAGCTGAAGTGTTCTGCGATTTCTCCCAGCACGCTCAGATCGAGCATGGACGTCATGTCGAAGGTATCCAGTGCAGCGACTTTCGCCATCATCAGGTTCCATTCTCGCGGTGGATGGGATGCTTCGTCCGGCCTAGCACCCCGCCGTGTAGCGTGGCAATCGCGCAGCCGCCGGCGTCTTTTTCCTGCACAAAATGAAATGAACCACACCGACCTTGCCGGTTGTCTTGAAGGCCTTGCCGGTCCAGTTCAATGCCGCCCGTACCCGGATCATGAGTTCTGCCACCAAGGCCATGCGCTGCTTCCATCTGCATCCGTTCCGCGCCTGCGCGCTGGCGTCCCTGCTTGCGTTCGCGGCCTCGGCGCAGGTCGAGGCGCAGGAGGGCGCCGCCGTTCCGATTCTGGTCACTGCGCCCGGCGCTGGCCTCGACAGCGATGATGCCCTTGGCCTTTCGCGCGGCGATCTGGCCCGCAGCGGCCGGCCTGACCTGCTCGGCGCGCTCACCCGCCAGTTGCCGGGCGTCACCCTGCAGGACGCGCAGGGCAATCCGTGGCAGCCGGCGCTGGTCTATCGCGGGCAGACCGCCTCGGGCGCGCAGGGGCAGGCGCAAGGGCTGGCGGCCTATCTCGATGGCGCCAGGTTCAATCTCCCCTTCGGCGATACGGTGTCGTTCGATCTTGTGCCCGATGCGGCGCTGCGTGACGTTGAACTGGTCGATTCGAGCCCGGTCTATGGCCTCAATGCGCTGGGGGGCGCGCTCGTCCTCGAAACCGCAACAGGGCGGACCGATCCGGGCGTGACCGCAAGTGCTGCGCTCGGTGCCTATGGCGCGCATGACGTGAGCCTCGCCGCAGGCGGTGCGGCGGGCCGGGTCAGCGCGTTCGCCGCCGTGCAGTTCCGCGGTGAGGGCGGTTGGCGTGATTACAGCACCTCGCGCCTCGCCAGCGGCTACGCCGACGTCGGCTACGATGGCGTCGCCGCAGGGCTTCACGCCAAGCTAATCGCGGCGAGCACGGGGCTCAGCGGCAATGGCGCTGCGCCCGGAGAACTGCTCGCGGTGCGGCGCGCTGCGGTCTTCACCCACCCCGACCGCACCGAAAACCGCTTCGCACGCGTCAGCCTCCATCCATGGGCCGATCTCGCCCCGACGACGCGGCTGCAGGCGGCCTTCTATCTGCAGTGGCAGCGCAGCCGCGCGCTCAACGGCGATGCCGCCGATATCGAGCCCTGCGAAGACGAGCCCGGCCTGCTCTGCCTTGAATCCGAAGATGATGGCGAGGAGGAATCCGAAGTCCTGACCGACCGGCTGGGCCGTCCGATCCGCGCGCTGGCGGGCGATCCTGTCTACGCCGTGTTCAATCGCGGCCTCCTGCATTCCCGCGCCTTGGGCATGCTGGCCCAGATCACCGACCGGCGGGCCCTGCTGGGCGGCACCAACGTGCTCACGCTGGGCACCAGCCTGGATTATGGGCGCAGCGCGTTCGCGGCCTCGACCGTTCTCGGCACGCTGGACCGGACGCGCGGTGTGCAGGTCGCTGGCCCGGTGATCGCGCAAGAGGACAACGCGATCGCGCCGGTTTCGGTCGTCGCGCGCAATCTCTATGCCGGGTTTTTCGCGGCGGAGACCCTCCCACTCGGACCGAGCCTGCACCTCGAGGCCGGGCTGCGCTACAATTATGCTGCGATCCGGCTCGACGACCGCCTCGGCAGCGCGCTCGACGGGCGGCACAGCTTCACCCGGCTGAATCCCGGCATCGAGCTGGATTGGGATCTGGCGCCCGCTCTTTCGCTGCGCGCCGGCTATGCCGAGACCAACCGCGCACCGACCCCGGCGGAGCTCTCCTGCGCTGATCCCGAAGCGCCGTGCAGCCTCGCCAACTTTTTCGTCGCCGATCCGCCGCTGCGACAAGTCGTGGCGCGGACATGGGAGCTGGGCGGCTCCGGCAAGGCGGCTGTAGGCGGCTGGCGCCTGTCATGGCTCGCCTCAATCTACCGCGCCGGCAGCCGCGATGAGATCCGCCGCGTCGCTTCGGGTGTGCGCGGCCGCGCCTACTTCCAGAACTTGGGCAATGCGCGGCGCCAGGGCATCGAACTCTCGCTGGTCGCCGAGCACGGCGGTTTCCGCGTGGGCGCGACATATGCCCTCACCGATGCCACCAATCGCTCGCTGGTGCGGATCGCCAGCCCCGGCAATCCGGATGCGGAAGCGGACGGGGCAATCACGGTCAGGCCAGGCAACCGCCTGCCCGGCGTGCCGCGCCACAGCGCCAATCTCAATCTGGACTATACCGGGAAGATGGGGGGCGGAAAGGCGGGTGCGTGGCGGCGCATCAGCTTCGGCGGCACTGTCTCAGCACGGTCGGGGCAGGTGCTGCTGGGCGATGAAGCCAATCGCGCCCCGCTGGTGCCGGGCTACGTGCTGGTTGATTTGCGCGCCGGGATCGAACTGCTGCCGGGCGCCATGCTGTTCGGCGAAGTGCGCAACCTGTTTGACCGCGCGCATGCCACGTTCGGCACGTTTGGCGAGATCGGCGAAGTACCACTCGCCGAAGCGCCGGGCGCATCCTCGCCGCGCTTCCTCGGCCCCGGTGCGCCGCGGCGCTGGACGATCGGGATTCGGCACGGGTTCTGAACGCCGCCGATCATGCGCATTGACCATTGGGGGCCTCGCTGCCAGAGGCGCGCACCATGACCGCGCACAAGCCGGGCGATCCGCTCACCATCAACCGACTCTATGGCCGCGCCAAGGGCAAGCCGCTGCGCAGCGGCCAGCAGGCGCTGATCGAAACGCTGCTGCCGCAGATCGCGGTGCCCGATGAAGGGCCGGTGACGGCGGAGGCGCTGTTCGGCGACGCGCGCCCGCTGCACTTCGAAATCGGCTTCGGCGGCGGCGAGCATATGGCGGGGCGGGCGGACATGCTGCCCGATCACGGCTTCATCGGCGCGGAACCGTTCCTCAATGGCGTGGCGCAGGCGCTGGTGCATGTCGATGGCGGGCGCGGGTCTGACGGCACGGCCACGGGCCTGCCACTGCGCAACGTGCGCATTCACCACGGCGATGCGCTCGAAGTGCTGGCGCGCGTGCCCGATCAGGCGCTCTCGTTCGTCTATCTGCTCCACCCCGATCCCTGGCCCAAGGCGCGCCACGCCAAGCGCCGCATGATGAACGACGGGCCGGTCGACCTCATCGCCCGCAAGCTGAAGCCGGGCGGCGAGTTTCGCTTCGGCACCGATCATCCGGTCTACCTTCGCCACGCACTGATGATAATGCGCCGCCACACCGACCAGTTCGACTGGCTCGCGCAGCAACCCCGCGATTTCCAGACCCGCCCGGGCGGCTGGCCGGAGACCCGCTATGAGGCCAAGGCCCGCGCGCAAGGGCACGAGGTGTGGTACTTCCGTTTTAGGCGTAAATAGGGGTACAGCGTCGTAGATTATTCGTAGTTTTTACAATATGTTGAATACGACAAGGCAGGTTGCCGCTTCGCGGGTTTTCCGTTATCGTGCTTACACGGTGATTACACGGAAACCCCCTGGAGGCGTGAAATGGCGACAGGTAAAATCACAAAGCGGTCGGTCGATGCCCTTCGCGCGGCCGGCCTAACAGGCTTCCTGTGGGACGATGATCTGAAGGGCTTTGGCGTTCGCGTCATGTCGACCGGGTTCGCGTCCTATGTTCTGCAATATCGGATGGGCGGTCGGGAATCGAAGTCGCGCCGTTATACGATCGGGCAGCATGGCTCGCCTTGGACGCCGGTGACGGCACGAACGGAGGCAGAGCGACTAATGCTGCTCGTCGCTCAAGGCATCGATCCGGTTGCCGCGGATCAGCAACGTCGACGCGAAGCTGTCGATCTGGCTTTCTCCAACTATGCAGATCGTTTCTCAGCCTCTTGCAAGGGCAAGGGCTGGACGACCTTGGTCACCAGATCGCTCCGGCTGCACGTCACGCCGGTCCTTCGTGACAAACCTTTGCCCAAAATCACGCGCGCCGACATCGTGAGCATCTTTGACGCCATGCCGGTCGATCAGGCTGCGAATCAGCGCAACGTCTTTGCGGTTATCCGCCGATTGTTCAAATGGGCGGTCAGTCGCGGTGACATGGAGCGAAGCCCCATGGAGGGCATGGAAACCCCTCCTCCTGTCAAGGCCCGGGACCGTTGGCTGAGTGACGACGAACTTCGGCGCGTTTGGATACAAGCGCCCAAAACACATCGGTGTTTCGGCCCTATCGTGCGTCTGCTGATCGTAACAGGTCAGCGTCGGGAAGAGGTTTCCAGCCTGCGCTGGGAGGAACTCAACCGGGACGAGCGCATGTGGAGGCTGCCTGGCGACAGAGCGAAGAATGGCGAGCCGAACAGTGTCCCGCTAAACGATCTGGCGCTCGCCGAACTTGATATACAGGCAGGGGGCCGGAAATGGCCACGGAAAGGGCGGGTCTTTGCGACCTCGACCGGTGCGGGCTTCACAGGGTACGCGAAAGGCAAGGCCAAACTGGATCGTCTGGTGTCCGAAGACGGAGCCGATCCGCTGCCAGCATGGCGCCTTCACGATCTTCGCCGGACACTGGCAACCGGATTTCAGCGCTTGGGTGTCCGATTTGAGGTGACGGAGGCCGTGCTCAACCATGTGGGTGGTTCAAGGTCGGGCGTCGCCGGGATTTATCAGCGACATGACTGGAAAAAGGAAAAGCAGGAGGCATTGCGGGATTGGAACGACCATATCACCGGCCTGCTGGCAGCAACGCCTGACGAATTTGCCGTTGATGAGGACGACTTCAGAGAGGCTGCGTGACTGACGATTGATCAAGGTTAGAGGAATGATCCAGACATTGGCCTCCCCTTTGATATTGATCTCAGACGCTTAAGCCGTGCTATTGGTGAACGGTGAGTTCGAGGCGGCTCTTGCCGTTTGGCGTGCGGCACATTCCGGGCGTCTCCGGAAGACAGTTCGCGCCATCACTCCAGTCGTTCGTCGAGTTTCTTCAGTAGCAGATCAAAAGCGCTGCCGGCATCAACTGGCCGATCGAACAGATAGCCTTGCCCAAAATGGCAACCCAATGCTCTTAGCTTTGCCTGCTGTTCGGCCGTCTCGACGCCTTCGGCAACGACCGTCATATTCATGGTTCGCGCAAGATCGAGGATGGCACAGACGATACCTTCGCCCTGCGTAGAGCCGTCCATGGCCTGTACGAAAGAGCGATCAATCTTGATGGCATCGAAGGGGAGCGACTGAAGATAGCTGAGCGACGAAAAGCCGGTCCCGAAATCGTCAAGACTGGTTTTTACACCCCAAGACCGGATCTGGGCGATGATCTCGCGCGTGCGAACGGCATCGATGATTGCGACGCCTTCCGTTACCTTAAAGGATTCGGGTTAATGATCTGCGCGAAATTCGATCAAACGCGGTAATTTGAGCGATAAATGAAATCGACCGGAGCGCCATCGACGCCATTGTATATGGCGGCGTTGCGATCTCGATGCGAGGAGGCGCCGCCGATATGATTTCCTGTGAATTTGATTAACCTGTGAACGGCTCTTACATGAAGAAGCGGAACTGATATGTGCCTTTGCCAAGGCCGGGCATTCGCTTGATTACCTGGGCCAGAGTCTTCGCATAACTCATGGTGACGGGCAGCGGATCGTAGAGCCCGTCATTGTTCCAGTTCATTTTCGACAGCGCCAAAGCCGCCCTTGCCGTGTCGTCCCATGTTCCGTGCCCGGCATGCCTCACCAGCCGCAACGGTCGCGGTGTCCCTTTGCCGCCTTGAAAATAGGGGCGGCGCCCAAAACCATCGACCGAACCATGCATCCAGAGCAGAGAGTCCTTGCCGCTGAGGCCGAGCAGCGTCCCGCGCTTTACCGGATAGCCATCCGCTTGCGACTTGCTCGGATCGGTGCGGTCCTGTTCCCATCGTGCCGCCTGCCAGCCATTGTCCTCGACGATCTGGATGAGGTCGACCGCCTCGATGTGCTTGAGCGCTTCGAAGCAGCCTTCGATTTCGGCTTCCTTGAACTCTGTCGACTTGTGGATCATCACCCGGGTTGGCGGCCGGCCGCCATGGCGTCGACGATAAAGGTCCAGCGAGCGGGTGATGACCCGGAACATCTCGGTATGGGAGAGGAAGGGATTCTCCCGCTGCACGTTCACGTCGCCAGTATCATAGGCAATGAATTCTAGGCCGGCGCCATCGGCATCGAACACCTGGCTGCAACAGGTCACGAAGCGGGCCAGCTCTGACTCGACCGGCCTTAGCGCATAGGAGATGCCGATATAGGCCGTGTCCGGATCCACATCTGCCAGTTTCCATGGAACGCCGCCCGCCTTGGCATAGAGGGCAAGGCCGATCCGCCACATCACGCTCGCCCGGCATCGATAGGACAGGGCGCTGTCTTCGCGCACAATCTGGATCGGCAGTTGCCGCGCCGCAGTGAAAGCCTTGAGCTGGTGGTGCAGATCGAAATCATCAGCGCCATAGAAGCCGGCAGACCAGCGTTCAGGCAGGTAGACGAACAGAACGTCGAAATCCGCGCGGTTGGCGTCGAGCAGTTGGATCGAGCGAATGAGCCGATCCGCAAGCAGCAGGCCGGGTGCAGGACAATCCTTCAACTCTCCGTTTAACTGGGCGTCGAGTTCGCGCCGACAGTGGCTTGCGGCCGGCGCGAGGCGAGTCTGGAAGACGCTGTTGAAGCTGGCCCACTCCGGCAGGTAGTCGGTCCGTTCCTGAGGCCTTGCCGGCTGATTGAGTTCACGCAGAAAATCAAACAGCCGTTGGGACTCTCCGGCCGGAGAAAGCGTTGCCACGCGGATGGGCGACGGCGTGAACATGCTCGAATAGGGCCCGAATCGGGCCAGTCCCCGAAGTGGATGGATGTCCCGATCGGATGGTCTGTCCGGATGGAACAAGAGATGCGGCTCGGGCAGCCGGACATGATGCTGCAACTGTCCGATCATGGCTTGGCGGCCCAGGAGAACGCCGACTGGCGATCGACGTCAAAGGCGGCGTCCAGCCCATCCCCGATGGCAAGAGCGCGCAAATTCTGGCCGGTAAAGCGGCGAGACCAGTAGTTGATGAGTTTGTCGAGCATCTGGTTGTATCGGCGTGCGGTCCGCTCCCGTGCAAAGTCGGCGGTAATAGCCTTGGTTTCTTCGCTACCGCCGTCGAAGACGATCCTGGGTTCCAGCAGCAGCCAGAGTTGATCGCTGGCCCAATCGAGCCGCAGACCGATCCCTTCCCGCCAGGCGATGTCGCGTTTGCGGGGAACGTTGCCGAATATCGGGCCGCCGATCACTTGGCGTAAATCCTGCCAGGCGGGGTCTCCCGGTGCGCGCG
Source organism: Novosphingobium sp. (assembly GCF_027489515.1). Lineage (GTDB taxonomy): Bacteria > Pseudomonadota > Alphaproteobacteria > Sphingomonadales > Sphingomonadaceae > Novosphingobium. Next base: position 37,341 of record NZ_JAIXZS010000071.1, read on the forward strand.
GTGCCAGTATGTCGGCCGAGCCTCTTGCCCGTGCCTCCATGTCATGGGTCCGCGCGATGGCCGCGACGAGAGCCCGGCGCAGCAATCCTCGCTCCTGCGAGTCGTATCGTAGCCGGCGATCCTCGAATGTGGCGATGCCGAACTCCGTGATGCCGAACGGCGTGAAGACCCTGCGAAATTCATCGTCGCTACCGAAGCCAAGGACGCCTGCCCGTGTCCGCGCTACGATCAGCTTCCCGTCCGCTGCCTCGACCGCATCCCGCACATCCTTGCCGCCGCCGATCTCGCAAACGATTTTGCGGCAATTGACCGGACGTGTAATCTTGACCGCGTTCATCCGCAGGACGGGCCACGACTTCTTGCCCAAGGGTGCAGGAGCAGCAGAGAAGCGACGGCGCTCCTGGCCCTCCGTGCGCAAATGAGAGGTGTCGATGTCCGGCAGCAGCCGCAGCAGATCGATCATCGCCTCGTCAAAATTCTCGATGCGGACAATGCCGGCTTCGAGGCCCGCAGCTCTTGCTCGTGCTATCAGCTGTGTCACGCGTTCGAAGGGAGGTGTCTCACCGCGGTGCATCCAGAAGAGACCGTTGGGAAAGGCACCGGGTTGGCCGACCGCCTCTTCCAGCGCATCCATAATGGAGGAATCTCGGCCGCTATAACCGGCTACGACAAGACCAAAACGTCGGCAGGCATCGACCAGTTGCCTGCGGAATTGTGCATCCTGATGGCGCAACTCCTCGCTGGTGTTCTTGAGGCGCCGCGAGCGGAAGTCGCCGTGCAGCTTGATCTCGATCGGCCATTGTTGTTCGGAGATAAATTCTCCTGCCAAAAGCGTCCCGTCCAGTGACGCCATATTGAGGGCTGCCGTCGTGTCGAATGTCCGTGCGCAGGCGTCTGCGAGAAGATGGTCGAAATTGGTCGTCCACACGATGTTGCAATGCGCGGCGCGAAGCATGGCGGCCAGTGCCAGATGACCCTGGGTTGGCTTCATGCCCCGGATCATGTGGTCTATATAGGTCCGCCGGTCCTGCTCCTGGGGGTAGGTGGCTTCGAATAGCGCCGAATATTCGTCAGACGCGCCTGGCTTTGGCAATGTGTCGGATTCGGCCAGAAAAGCGTCGAGAGTTGCCAATATTGCGGGAGAAGAAAGGTCCGCAACAGACTGAGGGGAGACTTTGCGCTGTGTAATGTAAAGTTCGCGCTTGAAGCGGCAGATCATGTCCCAGGCCGTCAGGATACCAGCTGCAGCTGAAACGCCGGCGCCCAGGAACCACATCAACTTTGCCGACCGCATGGAAAAGCGCCGCGCAAAATCATCCATGGTTATTTCGATGTCACCGTCTTCCTCGCTCATCTTTTGAATGATTACCCTGTCATCGGGTGGGCGCCAGAGGGATTTATCGCTTTCTGGCGTAAAACCGGGGATAGCCGCATTGATCCCAGACATTGTTCAGCATATGTTCGCGCTTTGCTGGTCCGTGCCCCGAACATGAACGGCCATCTCTTCGACGGGCAAACGGAGGGTCCGATGACTGCGATACGCTATCTGTCCCCAAAGGACGAAATTCCCGTTGAGCGCCATGTCGCCGTGATCGTGCATCGCGGTTTTGGCGGGATGGAACAGGCCTATTTCTTCGACAGCGCAAAAGGCGATAACGGCGGCTCGGCTGGTTTCGATTGGCGCATGTCCGAAGCTATCGAGCGAGCTACGCGCTTCGCGCAGGAACAGGGGATCGAGCAAGTGGTCGTCCGCTCGGCGCGCGTCTGACGGATATCGTCACGCGATCTGGTGGGTTTGGATACCCGCTGATCTGAGCAGATCATAGAGCGTCGCGATCTTGCTGCGGTTGCCTCGATGCGCCGTATAGGTGAACAGGACGCGCTGCTTGGCGCGCGTGAAGGCGACGAAAAAGCCGGCGGTGGCCTCGATCTGGTCCTTGTCGAAACTCCACCACGCGCCATCGTCGAGTCCGACGAAGATGACGCTGTGATACTCAAGGCCCTTGCTCTTGTGGATCGTCATCAAGGGAATGGCGTGAAGACCTTCGTAGGTATCGAGTGCGGCATCCCAATTCACGCCGCCGGCCCCGCAAAGGTGCAGATGCTCCGCCGCCGCATCGAGCACCTTATCCAGCCATCCGCCCTGCCGGTAAGCCGGGTAAGCCGCGATGAGGCGATCACGCCCGATCATGGATATGATGCTGTCGATCAGTGAACGCGCATTTGCCTTGTTGGCCGGTGGGATGGGATATCGGGCTTGCAGATCAAGCGCGAAACCATCGAGTTCACGCGCCAACCGTGCCTGGTCGCCGTCGTCATCGGGTGCAATACCACGTAGAAAGGCGAGCCTGTCCTGACAAAGCGTCCAGTATCGGCCGCTGGCCTTGCAGACTGCAAGCCGCAGGATTTCCACAATCAGTTCGCAAGCGTCCTCGGCGAGCAGTTCCTGGAGCATGACGTGCCCGACCATGCCTGCCTCGTTGCGAAGCGGTATCCCCTGCGCTGCGAAGGCCGGTTCGAGGACGGCCGCATAGTCTCCCGCCTTTTGCCGGACGAGCAAAACGAAGTCTCGAGGTGATAGGCCATGGCTTTTCATCTCGGCCGCAACAAAAGCGGCCAGATGGGTCGCTTCGGCTTGCGCTGAGGAGAAGTCCCAGATCGCGCAGCTCTCGCCTGTGATCGAACCGGCCGCCATGGCAACGGGCTTGGCCGATTTCGTGTCGAGCGCCTGGGCCAGCACATGCTGGATGCGCACCAGATCGGGCGACGAGCGGTAGTTGTTGTAGAGCGGCGTGCGCGTTGCCCCGAAATCGGCTTCGAAAGTCGCGAAGGGCGCATCCATCGCCATGGCCCAACGCATGATCTGCTGCTTGTTATCGCCGACCGCAGTGATCACGGTGCCAGTTCCCATGAAGATGGTCTGCACCAGATCATATTGAATCTGGGTCGTGTCCTGAAACTCGTCCATGAACAGATGCGAGTAGGTCAGCCTGAGGGCATCGCGCGCCATAGGATTGACGCGAAGCAGCAGTTCCGCGAGCCGGCCGATCATCGGGAAGGAGAGATGGCTCGTGACCGAGCCGTGCAGGGACGATTGCCAATATTGGTCGGCTGCCCATTGGCCTGGTGTAGGATTGCTCCAACCGCCGACCGGCAGACGTGATCCGACGAGATGCCGCCGCTCGAAGGATTTGACGGCTATGGCCTGGAGATCGGCGTAGGTGCCGACACTGGCAGGCGGGGATCCAAGTTGATTCTGAAGATAGTCGCGAAAGTCCCGTTCGCCTGGAAAGATGATTTCATAATCGGGCGTCGGGCGCCAGCGCGCGGGGAGAGCCTGGCCAAAGCGATCGATCAAGCCTTTGGCGAAGGCGTCGAATGTCATGGAATCGAGGCGGCCGGCATGGTCGCGATGGCAGCGCTGGGCGACCCGCGACGCGAGATTGACCGCGGCGTCGCGCTTGAAACTGATCGCCAGGATGCGGCGCGGGCGCGGCGCACTGCCGGTCTGGAGGAGATAGGCCGCCCGCTGCGCCAGCAATTCCGTCTTGCCGGCGCCGGGACCGGCGATGACGGAGCGATTGTCGCCGGATCGCACCACGTCGAGCGCGTTCGCTTCCAGCGAAGCGACGCCGACAGGCTCCCATTGATCGGGCCGAACGTGCCGAGACAGAACCGCCATGGTCAATCCCGCCGCAGCGATTTGGCGACGTGCACGAGCAGCGCCTTGAGCACCGGCGGCATGCTGGCGATCAGCTCCTTTCGCTTGATATGAACCAGGGCGGCCAAGTGGGTCGCTGGCTTGCTCTGCGTCAGAAAGTGGTAGCGATAGGCCGGGAAAAGATCCTCGTACCCCGCATAGGGCCCGGTCCAGACCGTCAGGCCGGGGCCAGCCGTGCCCAGCACTGCCTCGGCGGCTTTGTCCTTGGCCATCCTTGGGCCACCACCAGCCGGGATTACGGCGTCATAGGCCGCGGGAAAGGCCTTGAGCATTGCCATGTCGAGGTCGAGCGGCGCGGAGAAATAGACGCCATATTTCTGCAGGAAATCGACCCAGCCCGGAAGCTTATCCGCCTCTGCCCATTCGTGCATTTTGGCAAACTGCGCGTCGGTCAGGACGCCATTGGTGGTCAGGAGCAATGTGTTCTTTTTCTCGCCCCGCTCGATCAGCTTTTCAATCGCCGTCTTGATCCGGCCAAAACCGCCGCCCTTGCGCCCAAGGTCGAGGTCCAGAAGGGTCGCGTAAGGGATACCGAGCTGCTTCAGCAGCCGCCAGAAATGCTGAACATGGCGGCCGCCCAGCGGCACGATCGCGACGAAGGCGGGGTCGACCAGCAGATCGAGCGCTTCGGCAAGCTTGGGCAGCACGATGCGCTCCGAATCCCCTTCGACGAGGACCACGAACCGCGCGAAATAGAGTTCCGGATAGGCGAGCATCGCGCCGCGAACGAACTTGGCTTCCTCGCTCGCGCCTTTGGGCAGCTTGATGGATTTGACCGTCGATATGCGCGTTTTCGGTTCACAGCGGCAATAGCGCACTTCGCGGGGATCGACCCGGCTCAGCACCGCCGGGGAATGGCTCGTGATGAGCGCCTGTGCTCCGCCATCTTCGGTCAGGGAGCGGATCTGCCGGACAATCCGCGCCAGGAAGTAAGGCGAGAGATGGTTTTCCGGTTCCTCCAGCGCAAACAACGTCAGCGCCGGGATGCGCATGTTGTCGTCACGGAACCCGTCAACCGTTCCAGCGACCACGGCGCGTTCGAGGTCGAACACCGCCGCCGCGAGCGCGAAATAGAAAAGTGACTGCTGCCCGTCGCTGAGCGCGTCGAGCCCACGTTCGTGGCCATCCGGTCCCTGTTCGAAGACGACCGCAATCCGGCTGACCACCTCCTCGAAGCGCCGGCTGACCAGGCTGAGTCGTGGCTTGGTATCGACCACATCATCGTGAAGCCCCGCCCAGCGTTGCTGAAGCGCCTTACCGATTGAGGCGATCGCGGCTTCTCCCTCGAAGGCTTCGGTCAGCGTTTCGCTGGCCTCGGTGACCGCTTCCTCGGTGTCGGATGACCATTCGATCGCGCGGAGGAGACGCGCGGCCAGCGCGCCTGCCGTCGCCCGGATCTGTGCCGCCGCATCACGGCTGGCAGGCGTGTAATAGAGTTGGATCAAACCCCGATCGGCCGCCGATACCGGGTGGCGCTTGTCAGCCGGCGGGTCGGCGTCAAGCGTCTCAACCCAGAACAACTCCTGCGACACTTCGCCCTCGACCGTGCCGTCATCTTCCCACCGGGCTTCAAGACGAAGTCGGCAGACCGGATCATCCCCCGCACGCGCTATATGCATGCGTCGGAAAGCCGGCGCGACGGTCTCCGGCGTCGCGGTGCCATCGCTCAGTTCCGGCAGGCCGATCAGGACATCGATGAAGAGATCCTTGGGGTCCCGATCATCGGGATCATCTTCGGCACCCAAATGAAAGTCGGAGCGCTGCACCGTGCGCTGCGAGCGGGTGACGCCGAACAACTTGGACAAAGCCTGCAGCAGCGCGGTCTTTCCCGAGGCATTGGGGCCGACCACGGCAGTGATATCCGCTGCTATATCGATCGCAATCGGATCAGGCCCGAAGCAGCGGAAGCCGGCGATGGTGACAGTTTCGATAAGCAAGCGAGACATCCTCTTCGATTGGTCACAAGGCAGCGGTAAGCTTGTCCAGTTTTGTCATGAAGAAACGCTCGCTCCACAGTTCGAGCGATCTGGCTTCGGCGGGACGCAGGAAGCGCCGCACATCGTCGGCCGCTGCTTGCCAGTCGATCGTGGCGATCGTATCGCTGAGCGCCTGTTTCAGCCAGGGCATGTCAGCGGCGATGTTTTCATCGCCCGCCCACGGGCCGGCCTGGATCAGCGCGGTGCGCAACAGGGTGAGGTTGGGCGTCGTTCCCTTCGCGACATACCAGGAGAAGTCATACCAGTCCCTGCCCTTGAGGAAGCCACGGCAGAGCAGTGCATGGATCTTGAGCGCGAAATTGGACGCCAGATCCTGGTGCCGCACTTCATGATCGGCCGGAAAGTCGAGGTAGGTCGCATCCTCGCCCGAGCCGGTGGGCGGGTTGACGTCGATCTCCAGCTTGATGCGGATCGTCCTGGGTTTGCCGGTTCCCGCGAAGGACAGGTCGAGCTGGCTCGCGATCGAATCATTCTTGAGCAAGGCCTGCCGGATCGCGCTTTCCATTTTCGCCCTGGGCAGCGCGTCGAGTTTGAGCCCGAACTGCTCGAAAACCTCGACAAGCACCTTGAGATAGGGTGACCAGTCGAAATCCGGATCGGGTGCGCGCAGCAGGAAATCCAGATCTTCGGAAAAGCGCGGCAGCCCATGGAGGATGCGCAGCGAGGTGCCGCCCTGAAACAACGCCACGTCGAAGAAATCGGCGCGCCACAGGCCGTAGAGCGCGATCTCCTGGAGGATTTCCTTGACGGCATTTTCTTCCTCGAGGGCATTGGCCGCCTCATAACGGCGCAGCTTGTCCCGGATGATATCAATCATGGCTGGAGGCCTTTCGGGCCATCGTGACGGCATTCTCGAGCGCCGTGAGGAAGATGTTTACGGCCTTGTGCTTGTAGACCGCTTTGAGTTTGGCGAAGTCCTTGCGGCCAAGGCCTGAGAGTTCGCCCTCGTCGATCCGCAGGCCATGAACGAGCCAGTCGAGCCCGTTCCAGTTCTCCTTGCGCAGCGCCACGAGATCCATCAGCGCGCGCAGCGGTTGGGCGATGAAGGCAGAACGCTTGCTCACCTCCACCCGATCCACAGCGGTCAGGAAGCGATAATCGGCGATGGCCAAGGGATGGAAGTCGAAGGTGCCGAAGCCGGGCGTCTCATAATGCAGCGTTTTGCGACCCGGCGAGACGCTGGCGGTCGTGAAGACACCTTCGGGAATCCAGCCATGCCAGGCGAGTGCGCTTTCAAACGAAATATAGCTGCCCGGAACGAGGCTCTGGGCAATTGCGAAGGGGTGGACGGTCTCGGAGCGATAGCGCGATCCCAGAACATAGGTGCCACGCTTCACGCGGAGCAGAGAGCCGTCCTTGAGTGCGCGGTTGACGAGGCCATAGCGGCGCGCATCACCGCCACCCAGCACCCGGCCGAGCTGGCGATCGCTCAGGATATGATCGGCCAGGCCTGCTGCCGAAATCTGCTGTGCCAAGGAGGACATAAATTCCTCGATACTTCCAATTTCTGAAAGTTTCCAGAATTTCTTTGAAATTGCCGGGAGGGGGAAAGCCTTCCCCTGCCGGTGAGCCGCGTTCCGCGTCGCTCCGGCCCCCTTCCAACGGGGCTCGTGCCCCGTAGCGCCCCGAGAGAGGGAGAGGAGAGCCGGTTAGCCGTGACGGGTTAAGGGGCGAGAGAGGCTCGCCACCGGCCCGTCATGGAGACAGGCCATGGCACAGACACGCCGCCCCCGCCCCACCGGCGCACGGGTGAACCTCTATCAGCAGATCACCGAGCGCATCATCGCCGAACTCGAAGCCGGGCGCGTGCCCTGGGTCCAACCCTGGGGAACGGCGCGGGCGGCGATCGGTATGCCCTACAATGCCGTCAGCCATCGGCGTTACAGCGGCCTCAACATCCTCACGCTCTGGAATGCTGTCGTCGAGCGCGGTTTCTCCGGCCATGCCTTCCTGACCTTCCGGCAGGCGGTTGCGCTTGGCGGCTCGGTTCGGCGCGGCGAGCATGGCGTCGGTATCATCTATACGCGCCGCTTCATTCCCGGCGAGGAACGCCGCCGCGCCGAAGTCGAAGGCCGCGAGCCGTCCGGTGGGATTCCGTTTCTGAAAAGCTTCACCGTGTTTTCGGTCGAGCAATGCGATGGATTACCCGCCCATGTCTGCGAGCCGCCGCCACCGGTCCCCGAAGGGCTGATCCTCCCGCAGGCCGAGGCGCTGATCACCGCGACGGGGGCTGACTTCCGCATCGGCGGCGGACAGGCCTATTATTCTCCTCGTCACGATTACGTCCAGGTGCCACGCCCAGACGACTTCTTCGATCCGGTGAACTGGCACCGGACGGCTTTTCATGAGCTGGGTCATTGGGTCGGCGGTGCGGCGCGGTTGAACCGTGACCAGAGCGGCGTCTTCGGTTCGGTCGCTTACGGGAAGGAAGAATTGTGCGCCGAATTGACGGGAGCCTTCGTCTGCGCCGCGCTCGGGATCACGCCCACCGTTCGGCATGCGGACTATATCGGTTCCTGGCTGGAAATCATCCGCGAGGACAGCCGCGCCATCCTGCGCGCTGCCAGCGCCGCCTCCAAGGCCGCCGACTATCTGCTCGCCTTCCGGCCCGAGGCCGGCGTCGCCGCCAATGACGACGATCCCGACCCAGATCCCGATTGCGCTATGGCGCTCACGGCGACGCAACGGGCCGGCTTTAATCGGGGAGTGGCGGCATGACGCTTCTCACCCCCGACTTGCGCGCGCAGCTTCGCGCCAATGATGCCGCCCGGATCGACGCCCGCACCCGTGGCGATGCGGATCTCGATCCCGTGCCGGTGGTGCGCTTCTTCAATCCCGTCGGCGCAGCCACCTGGCTCGCCACTGAAATGGATGAGGATGGCGTGCTGTTCGGCATTGCAGATCTTGGCTTCGGCTGTCCGGAATTGGGCAGTTTTGCGCTCGAAGAGCTGGAATCGATCCAGCTTCCCTTCGGTCTCGGCATCGAACGCGACATCCTGTTCGAAGGCGCGTTCCCGCTCTCGGCCTATGCGCAGGCCGCGCGCCGTGCCGGATCGCTGATCGAGGCCGAGCGCATCCTGTATCGGGCTGCCAAGGCTGTGAAAGGCGGTGCGTGATGCGTTTTCGCAAATGGCCAAAACCCGCCGCCTATGAGGAGACTTCACGCAAACGCGCGGCCTTTGTCCATAAACAGCGGCGCGAGCGCGAGGCCCTGCCGCTGTTCGCGGACTTGATCGGGCAAACCCAGCACAGCGTCGAGGAGGAGATGGCGCAGCGCGCCGTCTGGTGGCCCGAGCGGCAGCAGCGTTTGCGCGATGAACGCGCCGCAGTATGGCGCCGGGCACGAGCAGGGCTGTTCGACTTCTCCACCGATCGGCGACAGACGATCCGCCGCATCTGGCGAGACTGTCCCTATCCGGCCGATCCCTACAGCTTCGCGGACCTGCTGCACCAGATCCGCATCGGCAAGGTCGATCCCGGTCGTCCGCCCTGGACATATCATGCCCGCGCGCAGGCGCGCATCACGTCCAGTCCCGCCAGCTTTACCGATGCGTTCAAGCGGGTCGGCCAACGCAGAATCGAACCGGCGCCCGACCTTCCTCCCGTTGAGGCGCCGCAATATTGCGGCAATCTTGGGCATGGCATTCTGTTTCTCGACGCCGTGCCGCCGGTCGAAGCCGATGGTCCTACAACCTTCCAGGTCCGGGGCGTCTGCACCGACGCCGAGATCGCGCTGATCGGACGGCTTGCCGAAGCAGAACGGCAGCAGCCGGTTCGGGTAGTGCGGGTCGATCTGCCGCACACCCGCGCCACCGGTTTCTCGCATCGCCTGCTGATCCTCGCCTGTTCGGCGACCAAGCGTCGTGATCCCGGATGGATGCCGGCCTGGGACCGCTATGATGGTCCGCTCTGGCAGACCTGGCGCAGCGCCGATCCCGGGCGACGCCTCGCGCGGGTCGGTTTCCTGTCGGCACGCTACGGCTTCGGTGCCGGTGATCGGCCCATCGGGGACTATGATGCCCGCCTGACGCCCGAACTCGCCGAGCGCATGATCGCGGGCGGCATGACGACGCGCTGGCCGCGCCCGCCGTCTCCACGCAAACCCGACACGTATGGATCGCATCCCGGCTGTGAAATCGCCAGCCTCTGCTATCATGGCACGCGGCCGTTCACCGATGTCGCGCTGGTCGGTGGCGGCCTCTATCTCAAGGTGATGCGCGCCTTCCTCGACGGCTTCCGCGAGATGCGCTGCATCGTGCCTGACGCGCAGATCACCGAGATCAACGCGGGGATGGGCGTCATGCGCCAGCGCCTGCGCATCTGGCTCGAACAGGGGCGCGGGGGATGAGCGATCCCCGCATCCGTGCCGGTCATAATGGCGGGCCGGCGGTCGACGACGAACCCGAGCGGCTCCCGCCAGGACCGCATTATTGCAAATATTGTCGGCACTGGTCGCCGCCTTCCGAACGGGAGGCGCGCGCTTATGAAGCGTTTCAGCTCGGCTTGTCGAAACGACGGGTCAAGCGACCTTCGGGCACCTGCGACCGGGTGGTGCTGCAGCATGGCAAGCCGCTCGCCTTCGCGTCGACCGTCGATACGTTCGGCTGCCTCAATTTCTCGGCCAGGCCGCCCGCACCGATCATGCGCGGGCGCGGTTTCGTCACCATCTATGAAGGCGACCGAATCGTCTGGCAGGGGCATGAAGAGGATGTGCCGGACGAGCATCGGTGATCGGCTTGCATATTGATCCATGCTATGAGGAAAGCAATCCTGGTCAAGGAGCCGCCGATGCCCAAAAACCGCCAGACCTTTCATGACCCGCTGGACGAACTGCCGCCGGTCACGATTGAAATCCTCAAGGGCGACCTGTTGCGCTTCACCCAGGTCGATCGCGACGGGCGCACCAATGTCGTGACCTTCTCCGATCGCCTCGCGGTCCGGCGGGGCGTGTTCGATGCCGCGTCGCTCAAGGCCGAAGGACTCAGAGCGGAAGCCTGAACTGGTTGGGGTCGGGCGTGGGCGTTCTTTCCAGCCGTTCGATGATCGTTGCCGCAAGCGTGTCGGCGGCGCGTTCGCGCATCCGCTCGTCCGGCATCGTCAGTCCGACGCGTGCCCATCCCGGCGCCGCCATCAGGATGGCGGACAGTTCATCTCTTTCGATTCGCTCCATGAAAGAAATGGAACATATAGAGAACATAAGGGCAAGACGAATCCGTCCTAGCGTGCCCAGCCCATGCCGGACGGACGATTTCAGGGTAAGGGCAGGCGAGAGATAGAGGGCAGCCGGGAAGTCTCGTGACGGGCAGGAAGCCGGGAGAGAGTCTCGCGGCCGCTCGTCATGGAGAAACCCATGACTCAATCTCGCAAATCGTCGAACCCTGTCATCACTCGCCTGCGCGCCTTCGTCGCTGCATGGCTGGTGATGGAAGCCTCCCCCGACATGGAGGCCGCCGACTATGAGGCGCGGGTCCACGAAACCCGCCTGTCGCCGGGCCTGTCCCTCTTGCTCATCCTCCTGGGCGCGCTCCTGTGCTGGTCGGCAGTTCTGGTTCTGGCCGGTGTGCTGTGAGGGCGAACGCCTGCGCTTCGGGCGAGCAGCGCGGGCCTGCCGGTGGCAGGCCCGATAGAGGGAGAGGAAAGCCGGGTTTTCGTGACGGGCTGGGAGCCGGGAGAGAGTCTTTCGGCGGCCCGTCATGGAGACAAGCCATGGCCAAAGCGCCTCAGAAAATCACCCTCAGCGGCTCGCGCGACATTCCGTTTGACCGTCTGGTCCTGTCCCAGTCCAATGTCCGCCGGGTGAAGGCCGGCGTGTCGATCGGCGAACTGGCGGACGACATCGTGCGCCGCACCCTGCTCCAGAGCCTCAACGTGCGGCCGGTGCTGGACACGGAAGGCCAGGAGACCGGCCAGTTCGAGGTGCCGGCCGGTGGCCGGCGGTTTCGCGCCCTCGAACTGCTGGTCAAGCAGAAGCGTCTCGCCAAGGACGCGCCGATCCCCTGTGTCGTCAAGGCGGCCAATGATGCCGTCACCGCCGAGGAGGACAGCTTTGCGGAAAACACCTTCCGCGAGCAGCTCCATCCGCTCGACCAGTTTCGCGCCATGCAGGCGATGGTCGATAAGGGCGAGGACATCGAGTCGATCGCCGCGCATTTCCTGGTGACCCCAGCGGTCGTGAACCAGCGCCTGCGCCTCGCCAAGGTCTCGCCGACGCTTCACGCGATTTATGCCGAGGATGGCATGACGCTCGAGCAGCTCATGGCCTTCGCAGTCACCGACGATCATGCCCGCCAGGAGCAGGTGTGGGAAATGCTCGCCCACAGCTATAACAAGTCGGGCAGCTATATCCGCAGCAAGCTGACCGAAAATACCGTGCGTGCCGGCGACAAGCGGGTGCGCTTCATCGGCGTCGAGGCCTATGTCGCTGCGGGCGGCTGCGTGATGCGCGACCTCTTCGAGCCCGATGATGGCGGCTGGCTGACCGATCCCGCGCTGCTGGATCGTCTGGTTGGCGAGAAGCTCCAGACCGAGGGCGAGCGCATCGCCGGCGAGGGCTGGAAATGGGTCGCGACCGCGATCGACATGCCCTGGGGCGTCACCAACGGCCTGCGTGAGATCGACGGCGTGGAACTGGCCATGTCCGATGAGGAGCAAGAACGGCTCGCGGCGCTTCAGACCGAGATCGAGGATCTGGAAGCTGAATGGGCCGATGCCCCCGAGGTTCCGGACGAGGTCCAGGCGCGCATCGAAGTGATCGACGCTGCGATCGGCGCGCTGGTCGAACGGCCGGTGACGTTCGAGGCGAAGGACATGGCCATCGCCGGCGCCTTCCTGTCGATCGAGGTCGATGGGACGCTGTGCATCGAGCGCGGCTACGTCCGCCCCGAGGATGAGCCGGTGGTTCAGGCCGATGGCGAGGAAGACGCGGGTGTCGACAGCCAGGGTGGGTATCATGACGGCAATGACGATGGTGACGAGGATGACGGTGCGACCGGCTCCCCGGTTTCCAATGTCGTCGCGATGGGCGCGGCGAGTAGCACCGCTTCCGGGGATGACGACGACGAGGATGGCGAGGTGGTCAAGCCGCTGCCCGACCGGCTCGTCGCCGAACTCACCGCCTGGCGCACGCTGGCATTGCAGGATGCGTTTGCGCAGTCGCCTTCGATGGCTTTCGCGGCGGTGCTGCACGCCTTCGTGCTCGACTGCTTCTATTCCTCGACCTGCGAATCGTGCCTCCAGATCTCGCTCAATGAAGCCTCGTTCGGTTTCTCGGCCACGGGGCTGCGCGACAGCGCACCGGCGCGGGCGATCGCCGAGCGGCACAAGCGCTGGGCCGACCGGCTGCCCGATTCCGACAAAAATCTCTGGGACGCACTGCTGGCGCTCGACGGCAATGAGCAGGCCGGACTCTTCGCGCATTGCGCCTCGAAGGTGCTCAATGCGCAACAGGAGGTGGTACCCAAGTATGACAATGGGCGCATCTCCAAGAGCAGCGTCGAGCGCCGGGTGTCGCACAGCCATGTCCTCGCCAGGGCTGTCGGGCTCGATCTGATCGGTGCGGGCTGGCGGCCGACGGTCGCGGGCTATCTGGGCAGCGTCACCAAGCAGCGGATCATCGCCGACGTGGCCGAGGCGAAGGGCGCGAAGTTTGCCGAGATGATCGACCATCTCAAGAAGGGCGACATGGCCCGCGAGGCCGAGCGGCTGCTGGAGGACAGCGACTGGCTGCCCGAGCCGATGCGCACGCCGGTGCCGGTGGATGCCGCACCGATTGACGCTGCCCAAGGTGAGGAACCGGGGACGCAGGTTGATGAAGCTGAAGCGCTTCCGGCCTTCCTCGACGAGGGGGACCTGGTCGGGGCTGGCACTGCTCCTGGCAATGATGACGACGCTGCGCTGCCGGAAGCGGCCTGATCGTCCGGGTGGGGTGGCGTTTGCTTCCCCGCCTTTCCTCCCAATTCGTTCCTGAAGGATCGACCCATGTCTGTTCCCAATCTTGAGACCGCCAGCGCCGATAGCCTGGCGCCTGTTCTGCATGCCGCCTTGCAACGCCTTGGCCAGCTCGGACGCGAGGGCGCCGTCGCGCTCGCCCGGCTCGTCGCGGATGACGATGCTGATTTCGACGAGGCGGCCGAATGGATCGCCGACATCGCCAGCGGAGCTTTGCGCGAATGACACGCCGTCACCGCCGTTCACCTTCCCCTTTGTTTCAGAGAGTTCGGTCCTCGCATCGGGCTTTCGCCGTTCTGGAGATCCGTCATGACGGACACAACGCAGGCAGCCATCGACATGGATTCGCTCATGTCGAAATATGCGGCCTGGGAAGCCGCCGCCGCCGCGCTCATCCCCGACAACAAGGCTCGGCTCTTCGCCTTCCTCGCCTCAGCCAATATTACGCGCGTCACCGTCCGCTTCGACGGCGAGGGCGATAGCGGCCAGATCGAGGATATCACCGCCTACGCGGGCGACGCCCAAGTCGCCCTGCCCGGCGGCAAAGTGGCCAGCCTCGACCTGCCCTATGGACAAATTGAGCCCGTCGAGCGGTGGCACAGCGCCGAACTGGCGCTCGAGACCATGGCCTATGACCTCCTCAAGGAGAAGCACGATGGCTGGGAAAATTCGGACGGGGCTTACGGCGAATTCACCTTCGACGTCGCCGCCGGCACGATCACGCTCGATTACAATGAGCGGTTCATGTCGTCCGAACAGTATTGCTACAGCTGGTGAGGAGGGAGCGATGGGACATTGCTATCATCATGCGCTGTCGTCGGTCCGCACATGGGGCGGCGTGCCGGAGGACTATCTGCCGCTGCACCAGTGGTTTGATCAGCCCTCGAAGGAGATCACCGCGGACTTCCGGCATCGGGCGCTACGGCACCATGCTCAGGGCATATTCGAACTGGAGAGGGCGTTTGGGGCGACAATCACCATCTCGACCGGCCGGGTCGTTCCCGTCCGGCTGATTGGCGAGCGGCACGTCCGAGAAGATCTGGGGTTCATTCCAAGCTTCGCCGACTGGGTGAGGTGCATTCGCCCCGAACCCTGGATGGGACGCGCACAGCCGATCCACCGCGAGGTCGATCCCTTCGCCGCCGGCGACCCGGGACGACAACCTGCTCCGGCGGCGGCCATCGCGGGAGAAGGGCCATGACCGCCATCTATCCGCTGCGGCTCTTCCTCGATTGTTCGACGGCGCATCTTTCGCCCGATGCGCGCGCCTATGTCGACAGGTCGGACGTGATCGCGTCGCCCACGCCCTATGGCTGGTTCGTCTGGGCCAGCGAAGAGCCCGGCGACGATGTGCCGCCTGAACTCGCGACGATCATGGCGTATGCCCGCTCGCTCGGGGCGGAATACATCAACTTCGACCGCGATGCCGACGAGATCGACGACTTGCCCATCTTCGACTGGGGGTAGCCGGTCGTCGCCTTTCCACCTTTCAATCACCGAGCCCGGCCATCGCGCCGGGCTTTTGCATATCTGGAGACCTGATAATGGCTGACTATCATTCGCCGACCGTCGTGCGCCCGAGCATTCCGGCCGTGGCGATTACGCCGCTCGAACTGGCCCTGCTCACCGCCATGTTCGAGCATGAGCCTGATGGCGACGCGCTCTATTTCTTCGCTACCGAAGGTGCATCGAGCAGTGTCTCGCTCGACATAGCGGAGGCAAAAACGCTGCTTGCCGCCGAAACCATTGTTGAGGGAGAAATCGCCGTCTTTGTGCGGGATCGACTGGCCCAAGCCGGTCCCGATGATGTCGAACTGGAACTCGACCTGTCCGATCTGGATGAGACGCATATCTTCCAGCCGATCGTGCGGCGTTGCGACGCCCTCGATCATGTCGTCATCACCTCGGCCTGGACCTGTACGAAGATGCGACCTGATGGTTTTGGTGGCAGTGTCACCGTCGTGACGGCGGACCATGTCCTGTGGAGCTCCACCAACGAGATGGAGGCGCAATTGCTCGACTGCGCCGACTATGGCGATCTTGGCTGTGCGCCCGGGCACGGCAAGCATCCTGTGCTGGCGCTCGATGAAGCGGAGATCCGCTCCATGGTGGCGGATATCCAGCAGGCCTATGAGGGCACCGATGCCGCCGGCGTCACTGTCAGCGACGACCAGATCAGGCAGGCTTGCATCGCGCTGATCCCGACGCTCCATCTCGATGAGCAGCTTCGCGGGCTTGAGTTCAGCGCTGCCATGGCGGCGATCCGCCTCGCGCGCGTGGCGACCGCCTGACCCTCTTCTCTTTCCCCAAACTCTCTCGAAAGCCCGGCCGTCGCGCCGGGCTTTCGCGTTTCAAGGAGCACGAACAATGTCCGCACAGCATATCTTCGACGCCGCGCCGCTCGGCAGCTTCATCACTTTCTCGAACGGCGAGCCGCGTCCGCCTGAGCGCTTCACCCGCAAATTGCGGGCGTGGAACGAGCAGAACGGAATGGGACGTCTGGTCGAAAAGGTAGCCGGTCGTGACGGCGCCTATCCTTCGCCGGCGACCTTCGCACTGCATCTGGGAAATTATGGCAGCCAGGGCATTATCGTGATGAAGGTTCGTCGGACCTACACCATCACCAGCCAGCTCCGCTTCGCTGTTGCCGAACAGCCCAGAACCGGGATGGTGCGCATCCTGTCCCGCCGCGACGGGCGCGAGGAACTCCACCATCTCGCGTGCGACCGGGCTTCTGCCGAAGCCTGGTTGATGGAGCATCGTTATCGTGACGCGGTCATGGAGGAGGTTGCGGACCCCGATGGAGTAATGCCTCCCGTCAGGTTCGGGAGGGCGGCATGAGCGCGGTCATTCCGGACTATGGCACGAGCGCCGACGGGCATTTCGCCGCCCGGATTGGCGATCTGGCCTATATCGCCATTCCGGCACGGGACGGTTTGCGTTTCGCCTCAGGCTGGCGACTGCGGCGCCCGATCGACGAATGGACCGAGGCTGACGTCTATGGCAGCGAAGGCATGGTTCCCGACGCGGCGGGCTTTCGGGCGCACGTCGAGGATCTCGCGCTCCATCTCACCCAACGCGAAGCCCTTGGCCGCACGGAGGTGCGGATGCGCGTTTCGACGCCTTGGGGGTTGTCGCAGGGTGCGACTATCTATGCCGAGGGTGTGGTCTGCCATTCCACGGCCTCGCATGGCGGGTTCAAGCTGGACCGCACCCGCAACGCCGCGCTGCATCCCGCGCTGAGGCTGAAAGGTGGCTGGTATGAAGAGGATGGGGACTGGGCGCGAGTGGCGGTCGGCTATCCCGATCTCTTCACGGACCGGGAAAAAAGATCAGCCGACCGGACATTGCGCGATTGGGTGCCTGACGCTTGGGAAGCGGTTCATGGCCGGGCACTCGGCATCGAGGAATCCTTCACCCGCGACCGCCAGCGGTTCGCGCGCGAGCATGCCGATGACTGGGTGGTGATCTCGGCTGTCACGTCGAGACAGTATCCGGGCTTCGTCGAGACTATCGCCGCGCTCGGCGGCCATCGTGACGGATCGGACAAGCGCGCCTGGCTCGTGCCGGTCCAAGAATACAGTGCGGGACGAAATGGGTTCGTGATCGATCCCGCGCGGCACGCACCAATTCCCGCCTGACCCAGAGCCCGTTCCGCATGGCGGGACGGGCTTTTCTTATGCCCGCCGACCAGAGCCAGCAGCATACCCGCACTGCGGCATGCTGCTTTGGCACGGCTGTGCCGACCGTCAACGGACAAGTCATTCCCCTGCGGTGACGTCCGGCCGCCATCGCCCTGTCTCCAGGTTTGATCTTCCCGCTCGATCCTTGCCGGTAAGGGGCACGGCCTCGTGTCCGTCAACCCGCAGGGGGTTTCCCTCGCACATGCTCGGTGACGGTCTCATCCGGCCCCTTGTTTTCGGCGTTGGTGGGAATGGTTCCGCCAGAGGAACTGGAGACAGCTCATGACCGACCACACGCCCCCTTATGGTTCCGACGATATCGCGTTCTGGCCCGATGGCACCTGGGGCACGCCCGGCGATGTCCGGGTCGGTGAATATGCGCATATGACCGACGTCAATGAGATCGTGCGCTGTGACGATCATGCCCGTCTCAAGGCGCTGGGCGTCGAGGAAGACCTCGAAATCGATCCCCGGTGAGAGGGAGAGGCTGGGCCGGGAAGGGAGAACCCGGCCGGGGTGAGAGAGCGTCCGGCGGGTTTCTCCTGTTGCGCTCTCCCGGAGACCTTCCCCCATGACCCAGCCTTTGTCCGACGCGGCGCTTCGCACCGCTCCTTCCCCAGCCGCATCCGGATTCGCCACGAAAGGCCTTGCCCTACTGGCTGCCGCACGCGGCCTTCTGCCCGGCCTTGAGGCCGGGCGGCCGATCGATAGCGCAGTGCTGCGCGCCGCCATGGCGGACGCTTTCGGCGGGACCGATGCGGATGGCGCGTGGGACTGGAAAAGCGCCTATGATGCGTGCGAGGCTGCCGAGATCCTGTTCCTGCGCCGCTACGGTCAGACGATCACCGGCCGCTCCCCTGCGAGCGCGCTGGCGCTGATCGAGCGCGTGGCCGGCCTGCTGCCGACGCATACGCGCCGTTCGGAAACCTCGCAGGCACTCCAGCAATATTCAACGCCCCCGGGCCTTGCCTATGTCGCCTCGATCGCGGCTGCGCTGGTTCCCGGCGATCATGTGCTGGAACCCTCCGCCGGCACCGGCATGATGGCCGTCCATGCCCTCCTCGCGCGGGCAGGCCTGACGCTTAACGAGCTGGCCGAGACCCGCGCCGAATTGCTTGGATCTCTGTTTCCCGGCATTGCCGTCTCGCGGCACGACGCCGCCTCGATCGACGATCGGCTGCGGCTTGCTGTGCGCCCGACCGTGGTGATGATGAACCCGCCCTTTTCGGCAGTTGCTCATGTCGACCGGACGATGCGTGACGCTGCGATGCGCCATATCGCCTCGGCGCTGGCCCGTCTCGAACCGGGCGGCCGTCTGGTCGCGATTACCGGCGCGTCCTGCTCGCCGGATGCACCCACCTGGCGCGACGCCTTCGTGAAGTTGCAGGAACATGCCCGCGTTGTGTTCACCGCCGCGATCGACGGGAAGGTCTATGCCAGGCACGGCACGACCATCGACACGCGGTTGACCGTCATCGACAAAGTGCCGGCGGACGATCCCATCGTTCTGCCCACGAGCGCGGGCATCGCGCCCGATACCGCGACGCTGCTGGGCTGGGTGCTCGACCAGGTGCCGCCGCGCTCGCCCGTCACGCCGTCGCCGGTTTCCGTGCTGCCGGTCAGTGCATCGGCGTCTCCGGCTCGCACGAAGACCCGCGCCGTCGTTGCGCCATCGGTGCCGGTGCCAGCCTCGCCGGACTTGGCTGCGATCGAGCTGGCCTATGAGACGATCGACTGGGCGCCGCCCGCCGAACGGCTGAGCGAGGGCATCTACGAACCCTATGCGCTCCAGTCGCTGCGCATCGAGGGTGCGCAGCCGCATCCGACGCCGCTGGTCCAGTCAGCGGCGATGGCCTCGGTCGCGCCGCCCAAACCCTCTTACCGGCCGCATCTTCCGCCGCAGTTGGTGACGCTCGGCATCCTGTCCGACGCGCAACTGGAATCAGTAATTTATGCCGGCGAGGCTCATGCGGGCCATCTGTCCGGCGCGTGGAAGGTCGATGCGACCTGCGATGTCGTGACCGCTGCGCGCGAGGAGGCGGCGGATGCCGTCAAGTTTCGTCGGGGCTGGTTCCTCGGCGACGGCACCGGCGCGGGCAAGGGCCGGCAGGTCGCCGCGATCATCCTCGATAACTGGCTGAAAGGCCGCCGCCGTGCGGTATGGCTGTCGGTCTCGGATCGGTTGCTCGAGGATGCGCAGCGTGACTGGTCGGCGCTCGGACAAGAACGGCTGCTGGTAACGCCGCTCTCGCGCTTCAAGCAGGGCAGCGCTATTCGTCTGGAAGAGGGCGTGCTGTTCACCACCTATGCGACGCTGCGTTCGCAGGACCGTGGCGGCAAGAAATCGCGCGTCGAGCAGATCGTCGCATGGCTGGGGGCGGATTTCGACGGCGTGATCGTGTTCGACGAGGCGCACGCCATGGCCAATGCCGCCGGCGGCAAGGGCGAGCGCGGCGATGTTGCGCCTTCGCAGCAGGGGCGTGCCGGTCTCCGGCTCCAGCATGCGCTGCCCAATGCCCGCATCGTCTATGTCTCGGCCACCGGCGCGACCACGGTGCAGAACCTCGCCTATGCCCAGCGGCTCGGCCTGTGGGGCGGCGACGATTTCCCGTTCGCGACGCGCGGCGAGTTCGTCACCGCGATCGAAAATGGCGGGGTCGCGGCCATGGAGGTGCTGGCCCGCGATCTCAAGGCGTTGGGGCTCTATGCCGCCCGTTCGCTGTCCTTCGACGGTGTCGAATATGAGATGCTCGAGCACCGGCTGACCGGCGAGCAGATCCGCATCTACGACAGCTATGCCTCGGCGTTCGAGGTCATCCATAACAATCTCGACGCCGCGCTCGAAGCCGCTGGCGTCACCAGCGCTGCGCATGGCACCTTGAACCGTCAGGCCAAGGCGCAGGCCAAGTCGGCCTATCAGGGCATGCTCCAGCGCTTCTTCAACCATCTCATCACCAGCATGCAGACGCCCGCCGTCGTGGCCAGCATCGCGCGCGACCTGGATGCGGGCCATGCGGCGGTGGTGCAGATCGTCTCGACCGGCGAGGCGATGCAGGAACGCCGTCTTGCAGAGATCCCGGCGGATGAGTGGAACGACGTCTCGGTGGACATCACGCCGAGGGACGGCGTTCTCTCCTACCTCCAGCACAGCTTCCCGGTGCAACTCTACGAGCCCTTCACCGATGGGGAAGGCAATCTCTCGTCCCGGCCGGTGACTGGCGAGGACGGCAATCCCGTCGTCAATCGCGAGGCGGTGCGCCGCCGCGACGATATGATCGAGCGGCTCGCGGCCCTGCCACCCGTTCCCGGCGCGCTCGACCAGATCGTCCAGCATTTCGGGACGGATATGGTGGCGGAGGTGACGGGCCGCTCGCGCCGCGTGGTGCCGAAGAAGGCCGATGACGGCTCGGTGCGCTTCTCGGTCGAGAACCGTCCGGCCTCCGCCGCGCTGCACGAGACCGACGCCTTCCAGAGCGATAAGAAGCGCATCCTGGTCTTTTCCGAAGCGGGCGGCACGGGCCGCTCCTATCATGCCGATCTCGGCGCGGTGAACCAGCGCCGACGTATCCATTATCTGCTCGAGGCGGGCTGGAAGGCCGATGCCGCGATCCAGGGCTTCGGGCGGACCAACCGGACCAATCAGAAACAGCCGCCGCTGTTCCGGCCGGTCTCGACCGATGTGAAAGCGCAGAAACGCTTCATCTCGACCATCGCCCGGCGTCTGGATTCGCTGGGCGCGATCACGCGCGGCCAGCGCCAGACCGGCGGGCAGAATATGTTCAGCGCGGCGGACAATCTCGAATCCTGGTACGCTCGCGATGCGCTGCGCCAGCTCTATGTCCTGCTCGCGCGCGGCAAGGTCGAGGGCTGTTCGCTCGCCCGCTTCGAAGCGGCGACCGGCCTGTCATTGCTCGACAGCGATGGCGGGTTGAAGGACGAACTGCCCGGGATCAACATCTTCCTCAACCGCATGCTGGCGCTGACCGTCGCCATGCAGAACCTGCTGTTCGAAGCCTTCGAGGGGCTGCTCACCGCGCGGATCGAGCAGGCGCAGGCGTCGGGCAGCTATGAGGTGGGGCTCGAAACCTTGCAGGCCGAGAGCTTCCGCATCGTCGGTCGCGCGCCGATCTACACCCATCCCGGCACCGGGGCGCAGACCGCGCTGCTGACGATCGAGCGCAAGGATCGGCTGACGCCCTTGTCGCTCGCCGATGCGCTGGCCCAGGCCGAGACAAGTGGCGCGAAGCTGCTGGTGAATGCCAAAACCGGCAAGGCCGCGATCCAGCGCCGGGCGCGCAGCGTGACGGATGATGACGGTGCGATCCATCCGCGCGTGCGCCTGGTCTGGCCGCTAACCGACAGCGTGATGGCGGCCGAGATGCTGCTTGCCGGTCATTGGGAAGAAGCGGATCGGGAGACGTTCAGCGCGGCCTGGACGAAGGAGCTGGACAGTCTGCCCACTCACGAGACCTCTAGCCTGCATATGGTGTCGGGGCTGCTGCTCCCGATCTGGAAGCTGCTGCCTGACGAATCGACCCGCGTCTATCGGCTCCAGAGCGACGATGGTGAGCGGATCATCGGTCGCCGCGTGTCTCCGGCCTGGGCAGCGCGCGTCGCCAACGATGACGGGCCGGTCAGACTGTTGGGCGAGGACGCGATGGCCATGCTGATGTCGGGCGAATCCTCGCTGATGCTGGCGCAGAACCAGAAGCTCCAGCGCGTGCGGGCGATGAACGACTGGCGCATCGAACTCACCGGGTTCAACGATCTCGGCGTCGAGCGGCTGAAGACCATGGGCTTGATCTCCGAGATCGTCTCGTGGAAGCTGAAGCTCTATGTGCCGACAGGGGCTGTCGGCGTCGGCGTGCTGGAGGCTCTGCTCGATCGCTTTCCGATCGAACGGGTTCAGGCGCGTCAGGCCGCCTGAGGAGCCCTGTGATGCCCACCCGTATACTGAGTAGCCCCGCCAGCCAGATCGCTTTTGCTCTCGCCGACAACGCTGAGGCGGTCTGCCGCCACTATCTCTCGAAGGGCCGCAAGGAAGGCCGATACTGGCTGGTGGGCGATGTCCGTAATACGCCAGGGCGCAGCCTCTACGTCCGTCTCTCCGCGTCCCCCGACGGGCGCGGGGCGGCGGGCAAATGGACGGACGCGCAGTCCGGCGATCATGGCGATCTGCTCGACATCATCGCTATGGCTCGAAACTGCCGGACCCTACGCGAGACGCTCGCCGAAGCGCGCCATTTTCTGCGTCTGCCCATGCCGCCGACGGTGGCGGATGCGCCTTTACGACGGACCAAGGCGCCGACTGGGACGCCCGAGGCGGCGCGGCGGCTCCATGCCGGTTCCAAGCCGATCGCAGCCAGTCTGGCGCGAACCTATCTCGCCTCCCGGCACATCACCGATCTCACCGGTTGCGAGGCGCTGCGGTTTCACGCTTCCTGCTGGTATCGTGCATCGGACGAGGATGAACCCGACGTCCGGGCCACATGGCCGGCGATGATCGCGGCCGTCACCGATCTCGATGGCAGCATCACGGGCGTCCATCGCACCTGGCTCGCATTCGACGGCTCTGCCAAGGCGCCAATCGCCTATCCCCGCCGCGCCATGGGCGACCTGCTCGGAAACGGGGTGCGGTTCGGGCGTGCCGGTGCGGTGATGATGGCCGGCGAGGGCATCGAGACCCTATTGTCGCTGCGCCAGGCCATGCCCATGATGCCGGGGATCGCGGGGCTTTCTGCCGCCCACCTCGGTGCCATCCTGTTCCCGGCAGGCTTGAAACGCCTCTATGCCGCGCGCGACGACGATCCGGCCGGCGCGGGAGCGCTCAAGACATTGACCGAAAGGGCGATCCCGGCGGGCATCGAGGTCGTGCCGCTCGAACCCAGGCTCGGCGATTTCAACGACGACCTCATGGCCTTCGGACGCGAGCGTCTGGCGGCAGGGCTTCGGGCTCAACTCCGGGCCGGGGATGCCGCACAGTTCCTGACAGTCGGTTGAAGGGCAGCGGATGACAGCGCGGGCTGGGTGGATCATCGCCACCGTCTTCAGCCTGTAGGGACGCCGCGCACTCGGCCTTCGGGAGAGGGCGACTGCGGCAGTCGGCCCGGGACGACAATGGCTACGCGGACGCTATTTTCCGCCGGGACAGTCTGTTGGCGCATTGCCGGTGCAAAAAACCGGTTCCCACTTTTTTGCGCAATGCTTGGCGGTCCCTTTGCATCGCGAGGCAAAATAGCGCCGCTGCGCCATCCTGCGCTTCGCTGCGGCCTCGCCCCATGGGGCGCGGTGCAGTCCCGTTCCGCCCGCCGCTGGCCGTCGCCACGAAGGCCGCGAGAGGCGCGGCGCACAGGCACGGAAGAATTTCGATGACCCACGATGACCAGCCCCAGGATCCGCAGCCCGGCTCCACCGCCTTTCTCCTGCAGGAAATGCAGCTCTTCGGCTACCGGCCCTATGATGATGAACCCGACCATCGCCTGCTACCCGACGAGCGCATCGCCGGCGGCGCGGTCGCCGAGATGTTCGACGCCCTGGTCTCGTGCCTGATCGACACGCGGATCGAACCCGACCTTGAGGATCTTGCCTGGGGCATCGTCAATGTCTTCCACCGTGCGGGCGAACGGATCGAGCGCGAACTCGACGACAATGAGCAGGCGCAAAAACGCATGCAGCGAGAACAGGATGGCAGCGAGGTCAAGTCGGTCGAGTTGGAGCGCGCGATCGCCGAGGGCGTCACGATGCTCGAACGCCGCGACACCATGGAGTTCTTCCGCGACGCCGCCGCGGACCAGTTCCGCATCCATCTGCGCAAGCCCTGGCTTCCCCGTTCCGGTCCGATGGTCAACCACAAGGCGCTGACCTCGGCGGTTCTCGACAGCCGCAAGCATGTCGACAAACGGGCATTCCAGAAGCAGCGCGTGCTCGATCCCGATGGCGTGCGCATCGCCTTCACCGGTGGCGCCGATTTCAACGATCACCAGCGCATCTATGCGGTGCTCGACAAGGTCCATCAGCAACTGCCGTCCATGATCCTCATGCATGGCGCGACCCCGACCGGCGCGGAACGCATTGCCGCCTGTTGGGCACGCGACCGCAATGTGCCGCAGGATCCCTACCGCCCCGACTGGAACCGGCATAAGAAAGCCGCGCCCTTCAAGCGCAACGACGCCATGCTCGAAACCTGTCCCAAGGGCGTCATCGTCTTCCCCGGCACCGGCATCCAGGACAATCTTGCCGACAAGGCAAGGCGGATGGGCATCCGCGTCTGGGATTTCCGGAAACGGGCCGGGTGATCCGGAATTTGAAACGAAACAAGAACAAGAATCTTGCGCTCAGGGACGTCGATGCCCTATCTTATAGATCTGCCGCATGGGCTGGCGGATTCTAGCAGGGGATTTTCGATGACGGGCAAGGCTGCTCGCAACGCCGAGCTTGAAAGGCTTCATAGCGAAGGCGCCAGTTATGCGGCGCTCGGTCGCCAGTTCAACCTATCGCCTGCGCGCGTCACACAGCTGATCGCAAGGGTGAGGCGCATGCGCAAAACCATGGCGCTGCGTCTGGATGCCCCTTTGCGTCACACGACATGAGCGTCCTGTTCACGCCATCTGATGGGCAACCACGCTGCCTGTGGTGTGCGGCGTCGACCGACTATATCGCCTATCATGACAGCGAATGGGGTTTTCCGGTCGACGACGATCGCCGCCTGTTTGAGAAATTGAGTTTGGAAGGCTTCCAGTCCGGCCTGTCCTGGCGGACCATTCTCACCAAGCGCGAGAATTTTCGTGCAGCCTTTGCGAGGTTCGAGATCGATCGCGTTGCGGCCTTTGGAGAGGCCGATGTCGAACGGCTGCTGCAGGACGCAGGCATCGTGCGGCACCGCGGCAAGATCGAGGCCGTGATCAACAATGCTGCCAGGGCGCAGGACCTCGTGCGCGAGGCCGGATCGCTTGCCGCCTATGTCTGGAGCTTCGAGCCGCAGGGCGGGGATATCCCGTATCTCGCCTCGACCTCGCCGGTCTCGGTCGCAATGTCAAAGGATCTGAAGAAGCGCGGCTGGGCGTTCGTCGGCCCCACCACGGTCCATGCCTTCATGCAGGCGATGGGGCTCATCAACGATCATGCCGAAGGCTGCGTCACCCGCGCGAAAGCGCAGCGCGCCCGTGAGGCGTTCCGGCGGCCGGCCTGAACGGATCTTCCCGAATATCGTCCGGCCCATGGCGATGGCGCGATGCAGCCGAGCCCGTTGCGGCACGAACAGCGGTGCTATCGCCGAAGGTTTGCGGGAAAGCGTTGCGCCGCGACTCGCCCACGCGCCGCGCCTGATGCGCGGAGGGCTGATGCGATGCCCCTGAGTCGGCGGTGGGAAAGCTTGCAATTCTGGGGCTGAGGCGTGCGATAGGCATGCGCCACTACAACGGATCTTCAGACAGGTCGGCTATGGCCACAGCGGACTGCCTCCGGGCTGCTGGAGACCAACCCCTCTTTTGTCGCCTGATACGAGCCTCGGCCGCCTGGGCCGTCAACCCCATAGCCACCCCATCAGGCAGGCCTGATGGGGACCCCGACCAGGGGTTCCCCTCCGCTGACGCTCCGGTGACGTCGGCACCCGGTCTCTCCTGTGGGCGCCATCGGGGATGGTCCCCGAGCAACCACAAGGAGTTTTCGTCATGGCCACGATCGCCAACCTCACTGTGAAGAATGACGGCAGCATGGAGGGCATGCTCGCCACCCTGACCGTCCAGGCCCCGATCGCCATCGTCCCCAACGGCCGCAAGGTGAAGGACAGCGAGCCCGACTACCGCATCTTCAGCCGCAAGACCGGCTATGAGCTGGGTGGCGGCTGGAACCGCTTCTCCCAGACCACCGGCGCCGAATATACCTCGGTGTCGCTGATGGCGCCGGAGTTCGACGCTCCGATCTACGGCAACATCGCCAACGCGCCGGGCGACGATCCGGCCAAGAAGGTCATCATCTGGAATCCGCCGGCCTGACCCCCACAGGCCTGCGGCGGCCCCGCCTTCGGGCGGGGCCGAAAGTCTGCAGCGACGCTCGACGGCGGTCAGTCGGAACGGCTTCCCGGTCCTGATTTTTTCTGCCGCGCGATGAATTTCTGAACGGCAGGATGCATGGACTCGTAGAGTGCGGGTTCGGAATCGCGGGTCCATTTATCATTGAAGACCAGAGGCTCGTTCCGTTTCCAGGCATCGATGTCATAGCCTTCGGCGCGCAGGGCGGCCTCTGCGACGTCCGATAGCTCGAGTTCAGCGGGCTTCATGTGCGCGAACATGATGGTCGGCATCGCTTCTGCCGATTGCAGACGGTAGCCGCGGCTGTTCGCGCGCAAGACCGCCTTGGGCTTGTTATATCCCGCCGCAACCTCACGGCGGATCGTGTCATAGGTCATGACCGTGAGATCGCGTTCAGCGCCATAGCCGGCGAGACGCATTTTGCGTGCATCATGATGCTCGAATTCTGCCGAGCGACCGATCACCAGCAGATAGCGAACCGACAGCCGGTGCTGCGCCATCGGCGCAGGCACCATCAGCGGCCGCAGCTTGTCACGCAGTCGATCCGGGTGCTGGCTGACATAGTCGCGCCACACGTCGATCTGTGCGACCGCATCGTTGAATTCGGTACTGAAAGCTTCGTTCTTGCTGGATTTCTTGAAGATGGGCTTGCTGCTGTCTTCCAGTTCCACCAGCACCAGTCGCCACTCGATGCTCGACTTGGTGAGATAGGCGTAGTCGGTTGACCTTTCGCCTACAGGAAACTTGGCGATCACGCTGTTCATGTGAACGCGATGGTTGAGGATGTCCGGCGTCGGCATGAACCGCGTGTTCGCCTCGAAGAACGCCTGCATGGCATTCTCATTCGCGTTCGGCGTCGCGACCAGTTGGTCGAATTCGGCGAGCTTGGCGTCAAGCTCACAAGATAATGGCCTGGGCAAACGTATCTTCTCCCGGATCGCGTCATGACAACATCGCAGACCTTTATGCGGCTCGGCCACCAACTGACCATAATATTCTTCGTGTCGTCAGCGAACGGCTGCGCGGCGCGGCATGGAGCCTGTCGAAGCAGCAAAAGCCCAATCTCACTCGTGTCCGGCGCTGATCCCTGTGGCCGAAGCCCGGCCTCCTTCAATCAACCCGTAAAGGGTCCGCTACGCGTGCGCGTGCGGCCGCTTGGGACAAGCCCGGCGCGGTGATTGCGGCCTGGCTCCGGCCGGCGGGGCACCTGTCGAGCGGAGGATGGTCTTCCGCTCCCCCGACAGGAGTTCAGTCCATGCCGCTCAAGACCGCCCAGTCGCTCGCCTGGAACCTCGCCAGAACACTGATGACGATCATGGTCATCGTACGGAGCGGCCAGGGTTACGCGGTGATGCCCTGGGACGAGTTCGACGGCAATCCAGCCGAACTGGTCCACGAATATGATCCCTTCTCCTGATCGGAAGAGGCGATCTTGCCATTTCGGAGCGACGCGAAATTCGTTTCGCTTCGAGCCTTCAGGCGCTATGATGCCCAGGCAAGACAAGCGCTGTGGAGGTGGTGGCGGGCGCGTCCGACGATCATTCGTCATGCAAAGGACGCATCTCATGACCATCTTTCTCGTACTCGGCCTTTTCGCCGGTCTCTACATGCTCTGGCTGCTCTTCAGCCTCGCTGTCTATGCGTTGCCGCTTTATGCTGGCATTGGCCTTGCCTTCTGGATGCACGGGGCAGGCTTCGGCTATGCCCCCTCGATCCTCGTCGGCTTCGCGGCAGGCTTTGCCACGTTCTTTCTTGGGCAAGTCCTCTTCGCCTTTTCCGGATCGCCGCTGACGCGGCTCGCCATCGCGCTGCTCTTCGCGATTCCCGCCGCCGTTGCCGGTTATCACGCTGTCCATGGCGTGCTGGGGCTCGCGATCGATCCCGGCGCGACGCTCACCATCCTGAGCGGTCTGGGCGCAACCCTGATCGCGGGGACAGCCTGGACCCGGCTCACGGGCTTCGAGGTGAACGGGCCGGTTCCGCAGCCCATGACGCCATCGCTTCCCGCTGCCGAATAAGCGCGGCGTGAGGTGCGCCAGGCGGGACGAGGCTTGCCCCCGGGGAACGGTCATCGATGGCGCTCTCATCGCGGCGTCCGGTGCCCCTGCAACAGGAGCGGACGGCGTGGCCGTCCGCGCTTCCCGGCGTAGACGAAGGCGGGCCTGACCTCCGGGCTTGGATCTTCCCCCATGCGTCCCCGATTTCCATGGCCGGTATCGCCAACCTGTTCATCCCACTGCCGGCCGGCGCCAGAGCGGCCTCGTTCAATGCGCGTCATGCCGCCAGGATCGCGTTCCGCTCGACGGTCTTACCGCAACAGGTGATCGCCCATTTTCTTCCCCCGGCGTGCCGCCGTTCCTCGCGAACCAAGAAAATGGGCGATCACCTGTCCTCCGCTCTGCTGCGGGCCAAAGGCTGCGGCGTCCGTCGCCTGCCGGCTCCCTTTGCGCATCGAGGCCGCGATGGTCGCGGCTCGGAGCAAAAGGACAACAGGCAATGGCAAGGATCGGCACTTTCAAGAAGACCTCGGGCGAACTCAAGGGCGACATCGTCACGCTCGGACTTCAGGCCAAGGGCGTTCGTTTTGTCCCGGACAACGAGGCAAGCGGCAACGCTCCCAGCCACCGCGTCTATATGGGGGATACCGAGGTCGGCGCCGCGTGGGAAAAGCGGACAAGCGATGACCGCCCCTATCTCTCGGTCAAGCTCGATGATCCCAGTTTCGTCGCACCGATCTTCGCGCAGCTCTTCCAGGCGGAAGATGGCACGTATGATCTGGTCTGGAACCGGCCTGTCCGTCGGGCGCGGGATTGAGCGGGTCAGGGCGTCACCCGGTACGAACCGGGTGACGCCGCTGCGCGTCCCGAAAACGGCGCCGGATCGCGGCAGGGTTCAATCGTCGGGCCTGAGAAGGTCGAGATGACTGACGCCCAGCGCCCGCGACAGTTCATAGAGCGTGATGACGGTCGGGTTGCGCCGTCCTCGTTCGAGGCTGCTCAGATATTGTTGACTGAACCCCGAGCGGGCCTCGACCTCCTCCTGCGTCAGGCCTTTTTCCCGACGCAGGCGACCAAAATTCCGACCTACCAGCAAGCGCATGTCCATGCGCTTATGGATCGGCAATTACATACTATAAGTTTATCAACTATAGTATGTAATGGTGAATCCGGGACGATGATGATGGCCAATCGGGACAAGACGGTCGTGACCTTGCGCATCCAGGATGCGGATTGCCGGCGCGGGTTCGACTCGAACTGGGCCGCGGCGGAAATGATCCTGCCGTTCCGCCCGGCAGCGTTTCCGCCGCCCGCGACAGGCTTAACCCTCTCTAAACCTGTCGAAACTAGCTGCGGGCGAAAGAGTCGTCCCGGCGCTGTCATGACGTTAAATATGAACCATCCAGAATGGAGGGTTCGCAAGGGCGGCGCAACGGCCCGCGTCTCGCCGCGTCATACGCGGCATCGGGCGGTGGCTTGGGGGAGAGGGAGGATGTTTGCGCATGACGATCGTGCCTTTCGAGGACATGCCGCCTGAGGGTAACGTCCTCACATCTTATGATCTGGCGCATCTTGCGCTCTACATCGAACTGCTCGATGCCGCGAAAGCCCCGGACCCGTCCTGGCAAAGGATCACTGCGGTCCTGTTCGGGATCGACGCGGTGGCCGAACCTGACCGGGCCTTACGCGTCTATGCGAGCCATCTCGCCCGCGCGCGCTGGATGACAGAGGTCGGATACCGGCAGCTGGCCGCCATGGAAGCGCCGCGCCGCGACTCGCCTGACGACACCTGAAAAAGCGCCTCCCATTGCGCCGTTGACGCCGTAAGGCTGCATTATTCAAAGCCCTTCGCCGCGATAGCCTGCTTTCCCAAAAACATAAGGGAGGGGACCATGTCGCATGCCGACACCTGGCGCGCGGGAGAACCCGCGCGCCTTCCCGACAAGGCCGATATCGGCGTTGCCGCTTTTGAATTCCTGCGGCGTAATCCTGCTTACGCCCATGACTTCGAACAGATCGCCGGTCGGAAAAATCCCGATCGAAAGGAGGAAGCCGTCACCGCCCAGCGGTGGGGGCTGCGATTTCCTAGTCGATCCCGAGCGTCCCGCGCCTGATGACAGGGTGATCTGGCGGGCTGACGTCAATCGTTTCACGGTCCTGATCGGCCGTGCTCCCGCTCAGTTCGACGAGCGTTCGCTGATCGCGCTGGACAGGCTCCCCGCCCTGACTCTTGTCGAGGAGGGCGATGACGGCACCCATGCCGTGGTGGGCCAGTGTGAGACGATCACGCATCTGCGCATCGAACCCGATGCGCGCCGATGGGGCTCCATCCTGCTGCCGTTCGAGGCGCCGAACCGCACCCGTGCCCGCGCCGCTCAGTGGCTGGTGGCGCGGCTCGGCGGAGAGACGCGCGAGCCTTCTCCCGAAGCTCTCTGGGACAACATGACGCGGCGCTCCCATCTTCGCATTCTCCTAAGCCTTTTCGACGGTACGCGTGCGGGCATTCCCTTGCGCGAACTCGCCGCCCATCTCGTCGATCCCACTATCGGCTCCATGTCGGCAGCGGACTGGGTCGATAGTGCCGACCGCAAGCGCCTGCGCCGCTGGCTCGGTGAGGCGAGGCGGCTCGTCGAGGGAGGATATCGCACCCTGCTGGGCGGCCCATAGGGACATAATTTCTTTTTCTGCCTGTCCCTTCTTCGACGCCCCCGTACTCGCCAATCCTGCCCTCCTCATCGCCGGTCAGCGCCGTTGCTGCCGGTCCTTGTCAGGAGGACGCCAATGGAACCCGAGCACCCCGCCGCTCGTCCACGCTATCTCGCACAGCCCAATCCGGACGCCATCGTCCGGCCCCGCTACCTCAAAACTCCCGACGCCGCGACCCATCTGGGCCTGTCGCCCCGTACCCTCGAAAAGCATCGCTGCTACGGAACCGGACCGGTCTATCGTCGGCTCGGCGGCCGGATCGTCTATGCCATCGACGATCTCGACGCCTGGGCGACGAGGGGAACCCGCAAATCGACCTCCGATCCTGGCGTCGGCATTGTGCTGCCCGCGCAGCGCCGGTTCCGGCAGGGCTGACCGGCGATGTCGCCGCCCGCTCACCCTGACGTTCGCGAGCGCGCCCAACTCGACCTCTTCCGGTCGATCCCGGGAAACCTCGCCCCGCGTGACGCGCAGGATCTCATGTCCTGGCCCTTCTTCAGCCTCGCCAAGCGCAAGCGCACGGCGCCGATCGATTTTCGCATGGGCGAGACCTGGATCTCAGTCGAGGCCGTCCCGGAGCATGGCATGGCCACGATCTGGGATGCCGATGTCCTGATCTGGGCGGCGAGCCAGATCGTCGAAGCCCGCGACGCCGGTCGACCAACGTCGAGGCTGATGGTGACGACACCCCATGAAATCCTGGCCTTCACCGGGCGCAGCATCGGCCGCGATCATTATGATCGCCTGAAGGCTGCGCTCGATCGGCTGCAATCGACCACTGTCGCCACCTCGATCCGCCAGCAGCATCAACGCCGTCGCCACCGCTTCTCCTGGATCAACGAATGGCGCGAACTGGCCGACAACCAAGGGCGCCCGCTCGGCATCGAAATGATCCTTCCAGACTGGTTCTACGCCGGCGTTGTCGACCGCGCGCTCGTGTTGACGATCGACCGGGCATATTTCGATCTCACCGGCGGCCTTGAGCGCTGGCTTTACCGTCTCGTGCGCAAGCATGGCGGACACCAGCCGGGGGGCTGGAGCTTCGACATCGCGCATCTCCACCTGAAGTCGGGGGCGCTTTCGCCGCTCAAGCAGTTCGCGTTCGAAGTCCGCGCGATCGTCCGGCGGCAATCCCTTCCCGGTTACATCCTCACCATCGAATATGGCTTTGGCCGCGAACGATTGAACTTCGTGGCGAAACCGGTCGATCCGCTGATCCGCGCCATGCGCCGTCTTAAACTGACGCCTGTGGATAACCGGCCATGAGACCTGGCCTATTAAAAACCGCCGCACCTGGCCGATTGAAAACCGGTCCCTTGGCCTATGAAAAACCCGAGCAGCTCGCGACTCGCCGGATTTCCGCCGTGAATCCGCCCCCTTCTAACGATGCTAACAACAGAGTCCTTCGGACTCTTGCTAACCTGCTGCCGGGTTGTGGAGAATTTGCGCTGGGATGGCGAACCCGCCGTCACGGACGAGGCCGAGGGGCGACCATGACGCGGCTCTCCGGCGACGGCTTCGCAGCCGCTGTCATCGAGGCCCACTGCGCCACGGACCGCCGCGATCCCGCCAGCGGAATCCATTTCGCCGAAGCGGGCCGCGCGCGCCTCGCCGTAACGTTGCCGAAAGCTGGTGCGCTCGTGGCATCCCACCCTCTTGCCGGAGATCTTCCATGACCCGATCGCCTGTTGGCGCACATGCGCCTGCGCGTATGACGCCGCCAGGTCGTGAACCGCGCACTGAGATCGAGCTGATCTGGATCGAGAAGCGGCTGGAACACTGGATACGCTTTGGTCGCATTGCAAGCGAGCGCATCCTTACCCGCAAGACGCGCGTTGTCGCTTTCCGGCCCGATGCCGTCATCGCCTTCGTGCGCTGGTCGGCCAATGACTATGGCACCGTCCATTCGCGTATCGACATCCTGCGCGCGGTCCGCAGCCGTGAGCCCTATACGACCGTGCCGTTCGTGCGGCCGGGTGGCGAACTGCTGCTCTCGATCCAGGGCTGGCCGAGAGTCCGCTCGGTGATCGAAGCGATCGACCAGGTGGAATCCGTGGGGCTCGATCCCTGCGATATCGCGCCCGATCATTGGCGCCATGTCCACAACCGGCTGAGTGCGGGCGAAGCGTTCCGCGCCTACACGGCGGAGCGCCATCAAGCATGGCTCAAGCGCAAGGCGCTCGGGTAATGAGCCGGCTTCCGCTCTCGCATTATGTGCCGCATCTGACCGGCGTGGCGATCGGCATGGCGCTGAGCACGCTCATCCTGCCCATGCCCAAACTGCTGCTGTGGAATGCCAGCGCGAGCGCACCGACTGGGCTCTATGCGATCAATCCGCTGCGCAAACCGGCGGTTGGCGATATGGTCGCTGTCACGCCGCCGCCGGCGCTTGGCCGGGTCATGGCCGAGCGCCATTATCTGCCCATCGGCGTGCCGCTCCTCAAACATGTCGCCGCGCGTCCCGGTGCGCAGATCTGTCGCCGCTTTGCGACGGTGACGATCGACGGGCGCCGCGTCGCCATCGCGAAACCCGCCGACAGCCATGGCCGACCGTTGCCGGTCTGGCGCGGTTGCCGCGTGCTGCGCGATGGCGAGCTGTTCCTGCTCAACCCGGCTCCCGACAGTTTCGACGGACGCTATTTCGGAGCCGTTCCGGCCACAGGCCTGCTCGGTCGCGCGACGCCGATCCTCACTCGCGACACGCCGCACGCGCCGCTGCGCTGGCGTGGCGGCTGCGCATGTTCTGCGCATTCCATCACCCCTGAAGGAGACGTTCCATGCAGATAGGTTGCTTTGAACAGTCTGGCGACGGTTTCGTCGGTCGTTTGCTGACACTCACGCTCGACGTACCGCTACGGCTCGTGCCGACCGGCTTTACCGGGCATGGCCGAGCGCCAGATTGGCGTGTCCATCTCGCCGACGACGGCGCGCCTGAAGGCATTGGACTGGAAGTAGGATCGGGCTGGAATCATGATGGCAAGGCAGGTGGTTTCATCACCGTCCAGCTCGATTGTCCGTCCTTTCCGCGCCCGGTTCGCGCCAATCTTCTGCGCTCCCACCGCGATGACGAAGCGCATGTCCTGCTCTGGTCGCCGCGTCTGCGGCGGCCCAAGGCGGAGCAGGCATGATGCGTATCCGTTTCGCGCTGCGTCCTCACCGCCGAGCCTTTCGCCGTGCTGTCGCTTCGGCGTTTGCCGGTAGCGCCGCCTTCCTCTTACCGGCCCTCTTGCTGTTGTCCCCGGACGCCGCCGTCGCGCAGGTCACGACCGTCGCCGGTCATCCCTATTCCGGCCACGTCACCGAAGCGGCGCAACGCTTCGGCATCCCGGAGGCGTGGATCTGGGCCGTGATGCGCGTTGAGAGCAATGGCGATCCGAGGGCGATCTCACGCGTCGGCGCCTTGGGTTTGATGCAGCTCATGCCGGCGACCTGGGCGACGATGACCATGCGCTATGGTCTGGGCGATAATGCATGGGATGCGCGCGCCAATATTCTTGGCGGTGCTGCCTATCTGCGCGAAATGGTCGACCGCTATGGCGATCTCTCCGCCGCGCTCGCCGCCTACAATGCCGGGCCGGGCCGCGTCGATGACTGGCGCACGCGCGGTCGCGCTTTGCCCGCCGAGACCATTGCCTATGTCGCAAAGATCGCGCCGATGGTCGGCACGTCCGCCGTCGCTGCGCCCGCCGGTCTGTCTGCCGGATCGCGCGCGCCGATCGCACCGGTCGCGCCGTCCTGGCGCAGCGCGACGTTGTTCGTGCTGCGCGGCAACGGCGAACCGGACCGCGACGAAGCGGCATCGGGCGCTACGTCGCCCGCGCCGACCGAGCGGCTGGTCGCCGTCCCCTCTGCGCCGCCTGCCATGCGGTCTTCGCGCCCCGCCATCCCCGCTGCGCACGGGCTGTTCGCGCCTGTGTCCGGGAGCAGCGAGCAATGAGCCGCGCTGGCGTTCGTCGGCGTCTTTCAGCGCAGGATGGAAAGCGCTGGAAAGGAAGGCAAGTCACAGGAATCGAAAGAAAAATGGGATGGCGAGATAAAAGGCATGCCACCTGCGCGGTGTCATATGCTTGTGGTTGTACGGTTTTTTCGGGTGGCATCGGAAGCGACCGGGTGGCGCATTTCTTCGATTGTGCCGGGATTTCAATGCGTCAGCGGGTGGCAACGGCTTTTGCGAGCCTGTCATGATCACCGGCGACGATGATTTCGAGGTGCGGCCGGGAAGGAGCGGCGATGCGGGGCGCGGCTCGGGGCGCAAGGCACAGAGCCTTGCCGCCCAGGTGAAGCGCGCCGCCGCGAAGGCGGGCTATAGCCGCAAGGGACCGTCGCGGGGGCGTGGGACCGGGCGTCATGGCCGCGGCCGCATCGCCCGGCTCAATGCCCGTTCTCCCGCCAATGCCCGGCGCGTCGTCATCAAGGCCCGCGTCGTACGGCACAGTGGCAGCCGCTATCGCGCAGCGCCGCTCGCCCGGCACATCGCCTATCTGAAACGCGACGGCGTCACCCGCGACGGGCGCGACGCCAGCCTGTTCGATGCGCGCGGCGATGCTGCCGACGGCAAGGCCTTTGCCGACGTCTGCGAGCAGGACCGGCATCATTTCCGCTTCATCGTCAGCCCCGAGGATGCGGCCGATCTGGCTGATCTGCGCGCGTTTACCCGCGCGCTGATGGACGACATGGCGTGCGATCTCGGCACAAGGCTCGACTGGGTCGCGGTCGATCACTGGAACACCGATAATCCGCATATCCATGTGCTGGTGCGCGGCGTCGACGACACCGGCGCCGATCTCGTCATCGATCGCGACTATGTCCGCGAAGGCCTGCGAGACCGGGCACAGGCGCGCGTCACGCTCGAACTGGGGCCACGCAGCGAACAGGAGATCCGGACCGCACTCGAAAAGGAAGTCGAGGCCGATCGTTGGACCAGCCTCGATCGCCGGCTGGAACGCATGGCCCAGGAGATGGCCGGCACCGTCGATCTGCGGCCGCAGACCGGCGATGATCTGGAAATGCACCGGCTGCTGACCGGGCGGGCGCAGAAACTCGAACGGCTTGGCCTTGCCGATGCTCAGGGACCGGCGGTCTGGACGATCCGCGCCGATGCGGAGCAGACATTGCGCGATCTTTCGATCCGCACCGACATCATCAAGACCATGCACCGCGCCATGCAGGGGCAGGCCCGCGCGCTCGATCCCGCCAGCCTCGCCTTGCACGGCTCGACGCCGACCGATCCGATCATCGGGCGGCTGGTGGAACGCGGGCTTCATGACGAGCTGGCAGGCACTGCCTATGCCGTCATCGATGGTGCGGACGGGCGCACCCATCATCTGCGGTTTGACGATATCGACATGACCGGTGATGCCAAAGCCGGTGCCATCGTCGAGACGCGCCTCTGGCAGGACGCCAGGGGCAACAGCCGGCTGTCACTGGCCACGCGCTCCGACCTCACGCTCGCCGAACAGGTGCAGGCGCCCGGTGCGACCTGGCTCGACCGGCAACTCATCGCGCGCGAGTCCGTAGCGACCGGCAACGGGTTCGGGCAGGACATCCGCGATGCGATGGACGCCCGTGCCCACCATCTTGAAGCCCAGGGACTCGCCCAGCGGCGGGGAGCCGGTTTCCTGTTCGCCCGCGATCTCATCGCGACGCTCCGGGAGAAGGAGATCGAGCAGCAGATCGACGCCATTGGCCGGCGCACGGGTCTTGCCCATCAGCCTTCGGCGGCGGGCGATTATGTGAGTGGCATCTATCGCGAGCGGGTCACGCTCGCCTCGGGGCGCTTCGCAATGATCGACGACGGCATGGGCTTCCAGCTCGTACCCTGGCGGCCGGCACTCGACCAGCATCTGGGGCAACATATCGCCGGCACCATGCAACCCGGCGGCGGAGTGGACTGGTCGCTCGGGCGCAGCCGGGGGATCGGGCTATGATCCGGTTTTTAGCCGGTGGTATCCGGTGCCGCAGCTCCCATATGCTATGCGGCAAGCATGGAGGAAAAGATGGTCCCGTTCACACACAAATATGCCGATAAAGCGTGGATCGAGTTCGAGAAAGATAAAACCGGCGGATTTGCTCCGGTTGGGCTCACCATCATCGCTAACATCCCTTTGGCTCGTGCATCTTCGGGCTATCAGGCATCGCGCGTCGTCGAGTTGGAAAATGCAGCGGTTGCTTATGCGAAAAAGCTGGGCGTGCCAGTGACGTTTCGGAGCGAAAGTTGAGGGGGGGGGGAGGTTGCATTTAAGACAGGCGCCCCGCTGCCGTGAATGGCCTTGCTGTGCGGATCGATGTGGTGACACCGGCTCCTGTGAAGCGCAGGTCAGAAAAAGCGCATGGTCTAAATTCCGAGCTGCAACACGCCATAAATGTGGAGATTCTTGACATTTGCGCAGGTATGACCCACGTTACTCAGAGCAACGCTAATCGCTGTCCCGATTCTTCGGGCAGCAAATCCTATGGCCACCGCATGGTGGCCATAGCTGTTTTGGGGGTTCGTCATTGCACATTTTGTACGTCGACGAATCGGGCGATCTGGGAGCCATGCCAGCGGCACCGCTTCCGTCGGGAAATGATCAGCCGGTTCTCGTGCTCGGTGCCCTCATCATAGATGCCAGCCGACTCGAAGCCGTCACCCAGGATTTCCTGGATCTCAAACGTCGGTGGTTTCCTGGCCTGCCTTACCCGTCATCCAACCATCTTGATCGGATCATTCCTGAGATCAAGGGCGGGGACCTTCGTCGGAACCTGACACGATCGGGGCGTAATCAGCGCCGTCACGCGACGGGTTTTCTCGACCAGTTGCTGACCATGCTGCAGGGCCATGGTGTGCGCCTGATTGCCCGGATCTGGATCAAGGCGCTGGGGCAGCCTTTCAATGGCAAGTCCGTCTACACCTCCTCGATCCAGGGACTTTACACCTATTTCGACCAGTTTCTGGCTAACGAAGGTACGTTTGGCTTCTGCATCGCAGACAGCCGCGACCATCTTAAGAACGTCAATGTCGCCCATTCCGTTTTTACGCAGAAATTTCGGGCCTCATCGACTGTATATACCCGCATTCTCGAATTGCCGACGTTCGGGCACAGCGAGAACCATGCTGGTATCCAGATCTGTGACATCATCTGTTCGGCTCTTCTTTACCCGATCGCTGCAGAAGCCTATTGCACCGGCTATGTCGCCAATGTGCATGTCCAGCCTGGCGCCGCAGCTCTTCGGCAAAGGTTCGGCCCGATCCTCAAAGCGATGCAGTTCCGTTATCAGGATCCGTTGGGACGGTGGACGGGAGGGCTTGTGGTATCTGACGGCCTGGCCCAGCGTAACGCGAGTCTGATGTTTTCCTGAGAAGCCTGCCCCGTCGGAACGCGGCAACTCCCTACTCTACTGCCTGTCTTTCTGCGACAGCATGGCATGATCGAAATCATTCTTGAAAATGCGCGATATCTGCGCCTCTTGATTGACCCTTCACGCGTCCGATCATCGCGCCGGCGCGCAATTGAAGGGCGCCATGTCTGCAACAAAAATCCTCTGGGGGCAGGTTCTCGCAGTCTTTACCCTCACTCTCGCCGGCATCTGGGCAGCGACCCAGTGGACAGCCGCGGCGCTGGCCTATCAGCCCGAACTGGGGCAGCCCTGGTTCTGGTTGGGATCATGGCCGATCTACCGGCCGCCCGCCTTCTTCTGGTGGTGGTTTGCCTATGATGCCTATGCGCCGACGATCTTCGAGACCGGCGCCTTCATCGCGGTCTCCGGCGCCATGGCCGCCGTCGTCGTCGCCATCGCCATGTCGGTCTGGCGTGCACGCGAGGAGAAGAAGTCCGAGACCTATGGCTCGGCACGCTGGGCGACGGAGAAGGAAATCCACAAGGCGGGGCTCTATGCCGACGACGGTGTGGTGATCGGCTGGCACGAGAAGCGCTATCTGCGCCATGATGGTCCCGAACATATCTTGTGTTTCGCGCCCACCCGCTCGGGCAAGGGCGTCGGTCTCGTCATCCCCTCGCTGCTGACCTGGCCGGGAAGCTGTATCGTCCATGACATCAAGGGGGAGAACTGGACGCTGACCGCCGGCTTTCGCGCGAAGCACGGCCGCGTCCTGTTGTTCGATCCCACCAATCCAGCCTCCAACGGCTACAATCCGCTGCTCGAAGTCCGCAAGGGCGAATGGGAGGTGCGCGACGTCCAGAATGTCGCGGACGTGCTGATCGATCCGGAGGGTAGCCTCGAAAAGCGCAACCATTGGGAAAAGACCAGCCATGCGCTGCTGGTGGGTGCCATCCTCCATGTCCTCTATGCCGAGGCGGACAAGACGCTGGCAGGCGTTGCAGCCTTCCTCTCCGACCCCCGCCGTCCGGTTGAAGAAACCTTGCGCCGGATGAAGGCGACGCGCCATCTGGGTGAGGCCGGCGTCCATCCCGTGGTGGCCGCCGCCGCGCAGGAACTGCTCAACAAGTCCGACAATGAGCGCTCGGGCGTCTTGTCCACGGCCATGTCGTTTCTGGGACTCTATCGCGATCCCGTCGTGGCCAAGGTCACCGGCGCCTCCGATTGGCGCATCGCCGATCTCGTATCCTCCCCCGTGCCGGTCTCGCTCTATCTGGTGATTCCGCCCTCGGACATCAGCCGGACCAAACCGCTGGTACGCCTGATGCTCAACCAGATCGGCCGGCGGCTGACCGAGGAACTGACGGTGAAGGGAACCCGCCAGCGTCTCCTCTTCATGCTCGACGAGTTTCCGGCACTGGGGCGGCTCGACTTCTTCGAGAGCGCGCTTGCCTTTGTCGCGGGCTATGGGATCAAGACCTTTCTGATCGCCCAGTCGCTGAACCAGATCGAGAAGGCCTATGGCCAGAACAACGCGATCCTCGACAATTGCCATGTCCGCGTCGCCTTTGCCGCCAATGACGAGCGCACCGCCAAGCGTGTGTCCGATGCGCTCGGCACCGCGACCGAACAGCGCTCGATGAAGAACTATGCCGGGCATCGGCTCGCACCCTGGCTCGGGCATGTGATGGTGTCCCGGTCGGAGACGGCGCGACCATTGCTGACCCCCGGCGAGATCCAGCAGTTTTCCGAGGACGAGGAACTGGTTTTCGTCGCCAGCACGCCGCCGATCCGCGCGGCCAAGGCGCGCTATTATCTCGACCCGCGCTTCAAGGCACGGTTGTTGCCCGCTCCCAAGCCGGCTCCGCTTTCGCCGGACCAGCGACCTCCCGATGACTGGACGACGCTTGATCCGGTGGAAGCGCCGCCCATGCCGGAACTGCCGGCCAAGTCGGCTGAGATGCCGCCAGCGGAAAAGGGCCAGGCAAGGGAGACATCGGAAGCTTCGGCCGAACCGAACGAGGCTGGATCGTCCGGGGATACTGCCAATGCCGGTATTCGTCAGGAGCCTGAACTGGGCGAGCATGAGAATATCGCACCCGATCCCAGGCCGGTGGCCAACGAGTTCGACTTCGACCGCAACGATGCACAGGACGACGCCGCGCAGGCGCGACAACAGGCAGATCGCCTGATGCGACGCAATGCCCGTAATGCATCGCTCGATCCCGATGATGGACTGCTGCTGTGAGTGGCGGTCAGGTCAAGCGCAGCGTTCGTCTGCCGGCCGATCTCGCCCGCGCACTCGCCGATCACGCGCGCGCGCGGCGTGCATCACAGACCGCGATCATCGAAGCCGCCCTGATGTCATTTCTCTCGCCGGACGCCGCCGACCGGCTCGAAGCCTCGCTCAGCCGGCGCCTCGATAGGTTGACACGCGACGTCGAGCGGCTCGAATGGCATGTCGAGCTTTCCAACGAGACGCTCGCCCTGTTCATCCGCTCCTGGCTCAACACCACGCCGCCCCTGCCGGACGGCGCGGTCAAGGCCGCTCATGCCCAGGGCAAGGAGCGTTGGACGCGTTTCATCGATACGCTCAACCGGCGTATGGAACTGGGTCCACGCTTTGGCCAGGAACTGGTCGAAACCCGCGGAGACGATGCGCCCACCAGCGCCTGAATCGCGTCAACATCTTGTGGTCAGGCGATTTCCAGCTTCGACGGTCCGATTTCCGGCCCGGTCCATCCCGCTTCACATGCATCGTTCACCTGCCCGCCAGCCCATCCATGCCTGTCAGTCGACGGGCCGCAAGGTTCGTTGATCGGCAAGAGTGGCGTAAGACACCGATTGATCGTGCCTGGGTTCAACCGGTTGGCTCAAGTCTGGGAGGCAACCAGGGCGCATCAACGAGAGGAGCGTCACGCATGGAGAAATAAGATGTTGAAATATCGTGATAATCAGAGTCACACTGTATCCAAAACTGTATCAGCCCGGCCGGATGGAGGTTTTGGTAAGGCTCCGACGGTTAGGATTCCCAAAGAAAAATCCAACATGAGGAGCCAGGAACAGATGCCATCAGTGTTCAATCGC
>NZ_JAIXZS010000001.1 GCF_027489515.1 Novosphingobium sp.
GCCTGCGTGTGGAACGCGCCGGTCTTGCCGGTCATGCCCTGGGTGATGACCTTGGTGTGCTTGTTGACGAGAATGCTCATGGATCAGGAAACCTTCCGGACTTCGGCCACGATCTTCTGCGCGGCATCGCCAAGGTCGTTGGCGGGGACGATGGGGAGACCCGAATTGGCAAGGATGTCCTTGCCCTGCTGGACGTTGGTGCCTTCAAGGCGCACGACGAGCGGCACCTGCAGGTTCACTTCCTTCGCCGCGGCAACGATGCCGTCGGCGATGATGTCGCACTTCATGATCCCGCCGAAGATGTTGACGAGAATGCCCTTCACCGCCGGATCGCGCAGGATGATCTTGAACGCCGCCGTGACCTTCTCGGTCGTCGCGCCGCCGCCCACGTCGAGGAAGTTGGCGGGGAATTCGCCGTTCAGCTTGATGATGTCCATCGTCGCCATGGCAAGGCCAGCGCCGTTCACCATGCAGCCGATGTTGCCGTCGAGCTTGATGTAGGCGAGGTCGTACTTGCTGGCCTCGATCTCCGCCGGATCTTCCTCGGTCTCGTCACGCAGCGCGACGACCTCGGGGTGACGATAGAGCGCGTTCGAGTCGAAGCTCATCTTGGTGTCGAGGACGAGCAGGTTTCCGTCCTTGGTTTCCACCAGCGGGTTGATCTCCAGCATGTCGCAATCGAGCGCCATGAACGCGGTGTAGAGCTGCTTGGCGATCGTCGCGGCCTGCTTGTTGAGCTCGCCTGTCAGCTTCAGCGCATAGCCCACGGCGCGGCCATGGTGCGGCATGAAGCCCTGCGCCGGATCGATGGTGATCGTGGCGATCTTCTCAGGCGTCGAGTGCGCAACCTCTTCGATGTCCATGCCGCCCTCGGTCGAGACGATCATGGCAACGCGGCCAGTGCCCCGGTCCACCACCATCGACAGGTAGTATTCCTTCGCGATATCAACGCCGTCGGTCACATAGAGCCGGTTCACCTGCTTGCCCGCCGCGCCGGTCTGCACCGTCACCAGCGTGTTGCCGAGCATTTCCTTGGCAAACGCCTCGACTTCCTCGACCGACTTCGCAAGCCGCACGCCGCCCTTGGCATCGGGGGCGAGTTCCTTGAACTTGCCCTTGCCGCGCCCGCCTGCATGGATCTGCGCCTTCACCACATAGAGCGGCCCGGGCAGCTGCTTCGCGGCGGCAACCGCTTCTTCCACGGTCAGGGCAGCAATGCCCGCCGGAATGCCGACGCCAAACTTGGCGAGCAATTCCTTGGCCTGATATTCATGAACGTTCATGCGTGATCCCCGCAATGAGAGAATGAGAGCAAGCGGTTTGAACCCGGCAGGTCGCGCTGCCTAAAGCACACGACCAAGCCCTTGAAAAGGGTTCGCACACCCCAATCGCACCTGCACCGATGCATTCCCCGCCTGCATGGCGTCGGCATGGCCGAATACGAATGCATTGCCTGGCCGCTAACCCCGAGAGCCCCTTGCGCTCCCGCGTCCAAACCCGCATCGCCAAAGCCAATGATCGACTTCGACCGCTTCCGCGCCATCATGGCCGAAGCCGGACGCCTGGCCCTCGCCAGCTGGCCCGGCCACGGCCACGCGCTCGAAGTGTGGGACAAGTCCCCGAACAACCCCGTCTCCGCCGCCGATCTCGCGGTCGATACCTACCTCAAGCAGGAACTGGGCGCCCTCCTGCCCTCCGCCGGCTGGCTCTCCGAGGAAACCGCCGACGATCCATCGCGCCTCGACAAGGGCCTGTGCTGGCTGGTCGATCCCATCGACGGCACCCGCGATTTCGTTCGCGGCCGCCCCGGCTGGGCCGTTTCCGTCGCGCTCATTTCCGAAGGCCGCCCCCTTATCGGCGCGCTCGATGCCCCTGCACGTGGAGAGTACTGGCAGGCCATCGCCGGACAAGGCGCACACCGCAACGATCTCCCCATCACCGCCAGCAACCGCCTGTCCCTCACCGGAGCCCGCGTCCCCGCCGACGCCCTCCCCCGCGTCGACCACGACCTCGTCCTCGTCGACAAACCCAATTCCATTGCGCTCCGCATCGCCATGGTCGCCGCCGACGAAGCCGACCTCCTCGCCACGCTG
Organism: Novosphingobium sp.; assembly: GCF_027489515.1. GTDB lineage: Bacteria > Pseudomonadota > Alphaproteobacteria > Sphingomonadales > Sphingomonadaceae > Novosphingobium. The sequence continues at coordinate 2,094 of NZ_JAIXZS010000001.1, forward strand.
CGCTGGGGCTACGAATGGGACATCGGCGCCGCCGCCCTGATCGCCCGCGAGGCCGGCGCGGCAGTGAGCGATGCCTTCGGCGCACCCTTGGCATACAACAAGCGGGATCCGCGTGCGTTCGGGCTGCTGGCGGCGGCACCTGCGATTCACGCTGCGGCGGTGGACCGGCTGGCCGAGCGGGCAAGTCGGATGGCTTAGAAAGAGGCCTCCGGCGGGCATGGGCCGTTGCCCTTGCATCCCTGAGCTATAGGGCTGTTTTTGGGTAGTGAGCGGTCAGTGCTCACATCTCGTCCGCAGGGTGGGTCGAGTTTTCGCCACCACCCCAAGTCTCGATGTCACAGTCGGCAAAAAGATGCTTCTCCCACTTTTTCTTGCCGGTCCCACTCTCAACGAGATCAACATATACCGAGTAATCAGGATCATCACGAGTATAGATCGACCGGTGGTGTAGAGTCGGTACGAGGCACAAGTTCTCGACGTCTTGCGGTCGGGAGCGAGCAATAGATTGAGCATGCGCAAGGCGGAGAAGATCGAGCTTTTTGCGGTCTGAAAGGTAGGCGCAATCCGTTTTATGCAGTTCGTAATTAGTGATCAGGAAGAATACTCCTGCGATGGTGAGGACCAGCAACGCGGCTATCGACCTCCAAATGATTTTCAGTCCGCGCTTCATGTTCATCCCCAATGCGCTCGTGAAAGTAGAGCTTACCGCGAGCATGAGCAACGGCAGGAGCGACGTCCGCTAGTGGGCGCAAACGGTCGTTCAACCCTCTCAGGCTCACTAGGGCCAACTGATACCAGACAGAATCGTCGGCCCGGACTTGATCCGGGCCTTGGCTTTTCTTTTCGGACGCTGCGCCGGAAAAACAGCCCAACCCCGTGTCAAGCATGGGGTGACGGAAAGGGATATGCCTTTGATCCCCACCCTTCGTCATTGCGAGCGTAGCGAAGCAATCCAGAGCGGCACACACTCGCTCTGGATTGCTTCGCTACGCTCGCAATGACGAGATGGAAAAGTTATTGGGATGCAAGGGCGATGGCCCTTGCCCGCCGGAGGCGAAAAACCGCCCGAGGCAAACCTAAGCCGCCTCGAACTCTTCCGTATCGATCGTCGCCTGCATCACCGGACCGTACCGGTGCCCTGCCACGGTCTGGTGATTGATCAGCGCGTCCACCTCGGCCACCAGCGCCGCCGAAGGTTCCCAGTCCCACCGCGCGATGTTTTCGGCGAGGTGATCCTGCCGCGAGGTGCCGGGGATCGCCACCACATGCGGGCCCTTCGCCAGCACCCAGCCAAGGGCCAGCTGCGCCGCCGTCACGCCCTCGCGCGCCGCCAAAGCCGCGAACTGCTCGGCAAGGCTCAGGTTGTGCGCCCAGTTCTCACCCTGGAAGCGCGGCATGTTCGGCCGGATATCGCCCTTGGGCATCACGGCGGGATCGGGCCGCTCGTCCACCAGCAGCCCCCGGCACACCGGCGAGAACGCCACGAACGTGATCCCCAGTTCGCGGCAGGTCTCCAGCACCGCGATTTCCGGATTGCGCGTCATCGGCGAATATTCGGTTTGCAGCGCGGCAATCGGATGCTCGGCATGCGCGCGGCGCACCGTCTCGGCGGACATTTCCGAAAGTCCGATCCCGCCGATCTTGCCCTCGCGCACCAGATCACCCAGCGCGCCCACCGATTCCTCGATCGGCACGGTGAAATCGCGGCGGTGCAGGTAGTAGAGATCGATGTGATCGGTCTTGAGCAGCCGCAGCGAGGTTTCGAGTGCGCCTCGGATCGTCTCGGGCTTGCAGTCAATCCGCCGCGCCTTGCCGTCGACAATGATGCCGGTCTTGCTCGCAAGGAAGAAGCGGTTGCGCTGGCCCGAAAGCGCCTCGCCGATCAGCGTCTCGTTATGGCCATCGCCATAGATCCGCGCCGTATCGAGGTGGTCGTAACCGAGGTCGAGCGCGCGGGAGAGCAGGCTCTTGCCGTCCTCGTCGCTCGGCGGCGTGCCATAGGCCCAGCTCAGCGACATGCAGCCAAGGCCGATGGGGTTGGTCTCGTGGGCACCAATCGTGCGGCGGGTAAAGGTCATCAAAGCGCTCCTTTGGACGGAGCGATGCCAGCCGGGTCGACATGGCGTCAACCCGGCTGGGAAGGTCTATTTCACTCTATCACTGACCCTGGCGGGCGCGAGCGACGTCTTCCTGCGTCACCGGCACGATCTTGATTTCCACGCGGCGGTTGGCCGAACGGCCTTCTTCGGTGGCGTTGGAGGCAACCGGGTTGGTCTCGCCATAGCCCTGGCTACGGACGCGGCCGGGGTTCACCCCGCGCGAGGCAAGGTAGTCGGCCACAGCGCGCGCGCGGTTCTGCGAAAGCGTCATGTTGTACGCTTCCGAGCCGGTCGAATCGGTGTAGCCGTACACGTCGATCAACGAATCGGGGTACTGCACGAGGCTCTGCGCCACCTTGTCGAGCGTGTCGCGGAAGGCGGGCTTGATCACCGTGCTGTCGGTGTCGAACGTCACGCCGTTGGGCAGGTTGACGAGGATCGCCTTGCCGCCATCGGTCGGGGTGACATCGACGCCGGTGCCGGCGGTCTGTTCGCGCAGCTGCTTGATCTGCTTGTCGTAGGTATAGCCGACCGCCGCGCCGGCCACGCCGCCGATGCCCGCGCCGATGATGCGCCCGGTGCCGCCACCGATCAGGCCGCCGAGCAGCAGGCCCGCCAGCGCGCCGCCGCCTGCACCGATCGCGGTGCGCGAAACCTTCTGCTGGCCAGTGTTGGGATCGGTCACGCAGGCCGAAAGGCTGATGAGTGAAACAGCGCAAAGGCTGGAGACAAGAACGCGCCGGATCTTCATGGTACTTCCCCTGTGAACGGACTCTCCTGCGAGTGTCCCCTTAATTGAACGACTGCCGCCTCTTGCGGTTCCGTCAGGCCTATTCGCCGTTTTATCCTGAACGGTAGCCGAATAGCAGGCCTTCATGCGGCAGCGCAAATCTGCTAGCCGCAAAAACGTGACACCCTATCCTTGGCCCGACGCCCTCATCATCCTTGGGCTGGTCCTGCTCAACGCCCTGTTTTCCATGACGGAACTGGCGATCGTCTCGGCACGTCCCGCGCGGCTCAAGGTCGCGGCGGAAGGCGGCAGCAAGGGCGCGAAACTCGCCCTCGAACTTGCGGCAGACCCCGGAAAACTGCTTTCCACCGCGCAAATCGGCATCACTTTGATCGGCATCATCGCCGGTGCGTACTCCGGCGCCAGCCTCGGCGGCCCCACTGGCGAGCGCCTCGCCGCGCTGGGCCTGCCTGCCGAATGGGCACCGTCGGTCGGCTTCGTGCTTGTCATCGCCGTCACGACCTACCTTAGCCTTGTCATCGGCGAACTTGTCCCCAAGCAGCTCGCCCTGCGCGTCGCGGAGCCCATTGCCATCGTCGCCGCCGCGCCGATGCTGCTGATGGCCCGCGTCACCGCGCCGTTCGTCTGGACGCTCGACAGCTCCTCCTCGCTGCTGCTGCGCCTGTTCGGCGTGAACCGCACCAGCGAGCAGGACGTCACCGCAGAAGAGCTCCACATGATCTTTGCCGAGGCCACCCGCTCCGGCGTGATCGAGGAAGACGAGCGCGCGCTGATGACCGGCATCATGCGCCTGGCGGATCGCCCCGTGCGCGAAGTGATGACCCCGCGCACCGAACTCCACTGGATCGAACGCCGAGCGCCCGAGACCGAACTGCGCGCCGCGATTGCCGACAGCCCGCACTCGCTGCTGCTCGTGGCAGACGGCTCGGTCGACAACGTCGTCGGCGTGGTCAAGGTGCGCGATGTGCTCTCGGTCCTCCTGCGCGGCCGCAAGGTCATGCTCAGCCGCCTGATGAAGAAGCCCGCGATCGTACCCGACCAGCTCGACACGATGGACGCGCTGCGCGTGATCCAGCAGGCCGAAATCGCCATCGCACTGGTCCACGACGAGTACGGCCATCTCGAAGGCATCGTCACCCCCGCCGATCTGCTCGATGCCATCGTCGGCAATTTCGTCGCTCATGGTGACGAAGGCGATGCGCCGATGATCGTCGAGCGCGAGGACGGCTCGCTGCTCCTCTCAGGCGCGCTGCCTGCCGATGCGCTTGCCGACCGGCTGGGGATCGAACTCCCTGACGACCGCGATTTCGCTACCGCCGCCGGCTTCGCGCTCTCGGTGCTAAAACGCCTGCCATCCGAGGGTGAGCACTTCCACGATCAGGGCTGGCGCTTTGAAGTGGTCGATATGGACGGCCGGAAGATCGACAAGCTGCTGGCGAGCAAGGTCAAACCGGTCGCAGTATCAGCCATGCTGGACGGTTAAGGTCGAGCCCAAAAACCTCGTCATTGCGAGCGTAGCGAAGCAATCCAGAGCGGTTCGCATGACGCTCTGGATTGCTTCGCTGCGCTCGCAATGACGAAATAAGGGAAATCAGCCTGCGGTGCTGGCCCGGGCCTCGCGGCCATCGCCTTCAGGCGCGGCGAGCACGTCGCGCACCGCAGCGCCCTTGGCCACGGTCTTGGTCTTGGGATCGCCGACCACGCTGCGAATGCCGACCGCCGAAGCGCCCGCCTTGCCCAGCGTATCGGTTTCCACCGTGCTGCGCGGCGCCGGGCCGCCGAAAAGGGCATCGAGCGCCTGCTTGGAGCTATCGAGATCCTGCGGGCGCGGCGCGCCGGGGTTGGGCGGCATCAGCGAGAAATCGGGCGGCACCACCAGCGGGGCCTGCCGGCTGACTGCAAACTCGTCGGGCCGGATCCGGTTGAACAGCGAGCCCCCCTGCGAGCAGGCACCGAGCAGCATGGCGCCGCCGGCAAGCATCAGGATGGTATGGGCCTTACGCATCAAACAGTCTCCGTGACGGTATCATCATTCGCATCCGCCGGTTGCGCGGGCTTTTCGCGCGAAAGCAGCGACCGGGCAAGCAGTATCAGCACGCCGAGGGTGATCGCCGCATCGGCGAGGTTGAAGATCAGGAACGGCCGCCATTGGCCGATATGCAGATCGGCATAATCGATCACGAACCCGCGCATGAAGCGGTCATAGATGTTGCCGAGCGCTCCGCCCAGCACCAGCGCCAGCGCGGCAATCTCACCGAACACCTTCTCGCGCAGCATCCACACGGCCACACCCAGCGCGATGAGGCCGGTCATCACCAGCAGCACGAGCTTGGTCTCGCTCGAATCTGCGGTGAACATGCCGTAGGAAACGCCGTAGTTCTCCGTCCAGCGCAGATCGAAGAACGGCAGCAGCTTGACGAGGCCAACGGCCTGCAGATCGAGCGGCCCCGCCACGAAAGCCTTGATCCCCCGGTCCAGCGCGAAGACGCCGAGCGCCAGACCGAAACCGGCCGCGCGCAAGGCCGCGGGGCTCCTCATGCCGGCAGCCCCGCCACAACATCGTCGCACCGGGCGCACAGCGCGCCGTCCTCGGTCACTTCGGGCAGGTGCCGCCAGCAGCGGCCGCACTTGTGCAGGGTGGTCGGCGTAATGATCACCTCCTCGCCCTGCCCGCGCATCACTTGCGCGGTGATGAACAGTTCGGCGAGGTCAGCTTCCGGCGCGCTCGAGGGCACGGTTACTTCGGCCTGCAGGCTCGATCCGATCACCTTCTCGCGGCGCAGCGGCTCGATGGCTTCGTTGACCGTTTGCCGCAGTCCACGCAGCTCATCCCACTTCGCAGTCAGAGCGGGATCGTGGACAAACAGATCGGACTTGAACCAACTTAGCATGTGCACGCTACCTGCATCGGGGAAACGCGTGCCCCACACCTCTTCAGCTGTGAACACCAGCACCGGCGCGGCATAGCGAACAAGCGCATGGAACAGCACATCGAGCACCGTGCGATAGGCACGACGCTTCGGGTCCGAAGGCGCATCGCAATAGAGGCAGTCCTTGCGGATATCGAAGAAGAACGCGGAGAGGTCCTCGTTGCAGAAGTCCGTTAGGGCCCGAGTGTAGGTGTTGAAGTCAAAGTTCTTGATGGCAGCGTCGAGCGTGACGTCGAGATGGAAAAGCTGGTTCAAAATGTACCGCTCAAGCTCGGGCATCTCGTCCACACCCACGCGTTCCGCCTCGTGGTCGTACCCTTCCAGCGCGCCCAGCAGATAGCGGAACGTGTTCCGCAGCTTGCGGTACTGGTCCGCCACGCCCTGAAGGATTTCCTTCCCGATCCGGTGGTCCTCGGTGAAATCGACAGACAGCGCCCAGAGCCGCAAGATATCCGCGCCATATTCCTTCATCAGATCGATCGGCGAGATCGTGTTGCCCAAGGACTTGGACATTTTCATGCCCTTGGAATCCATGGTGAAGCCGTGGGTCAGCACCGCCTTGTAGGGCGCATGGCCGCGCGTGGCGCAGGCTTCCAGCAGCGAGGACTGGAACCAGCCGCGATGCTGGTCGCTGCCTTCGAGATAGAGATCGGCATGGGGGCCGGTGTAGCCTTCCGGGCGCAGCAGATCGGGCCACCGGCCCGATTCGAGCACGAAAGCATGCGTGCTGCCGCTATCGAACCACACGTCGAGAATGTCGGTGACGCGCTCGTAGTCCTCGAGCTTGTACTCGCTGCCAAGATACTCCTGCGCGCGCTCCTCGCTCCACGCATCGACGCCTCCGCTGCGCACCGCCGCCACGATCCGCGCGTTGACGGCGGGATCGGCGAGGTACTGGCCGCTCTTGCGATCAACAAACAGCGTGATCGGCACGCCCCACGCGCGCTGGCGCGAAAGCACCCAGTCCGGCCGCCCCTCGACCATCGCGCCGATGCGGTTGCGGCCCTTTTCGGGCACCCAGCGCGTTTCGGCGATGGCCTGCACCGCGATCTTGCGAAGGGTTGCGTTCGGATGCTCCAGCGCGCCGCCCTCGTTGTCCCAGCGGTTCTCCGCCCGGCTTTCGGCGTGCGGCATATCGACCGGACGGTCCATCGGCACGAACCACTGCGGCGTGCAGCGATAGATCACCTTGGCCTTCGAACGCCACGAATGCGGGTAGGAATGCTTGTAGTCCGCGCTCGCCGCGAGCAGGCCGCCAGCCTCGCGCAGGCCCAAGCAGATCGGGCCGTCCGGCGCATTGAACTTGGGATTGATCACCGAGCCCTGCCCGCCGAGCCAGCCCCAGTCCTCGCGGTACTTGCCATCGCCCAGCACGGCGAACACCGGCTCGATCCCGTGGGCCTTGCACAGCGCAAAGTCGTCCTCGCCATGGTCCGGCGCCATATGGACAAGGCCCGTACCGCTGTCGGTCGTGACGAAATCGCCGGACAGCATCGGGCGCGGCTTGGCGAAGAACCCGCCGAGATGGTGCATCGGGTGGCGGCAGATGGTTCCGGCCAGAGCTTTGCCCCAAACGAACTGCTTATCGGTCCCCGGAAGATCGAGAACCTTCGCTTCATCGGCCACTACCTCGAATGGTCGACCGAGCGAGCCACTCATTCGACGGAGGAATGGGATGATGAGCTCTGCCCCAACTACGAACCGGCGGCCATCGAGTTCGATCAGGCTGTATCCAACCTCCGGCCCATAAGCCAAAGCCTGGTTCACCGGGATCGTCCACGGCGTTGTCGTCCAGATCACCGCATAGGCACCCACCAGCTCAGGACAATTCGGAGCCTCAGTAATCTCGAACGCCACGTCGATCTGGGTCGAGACGATATCCTCGTATTCGATCTCCGCCTCGGCCAGCGCGGTCTTCTCCACCGGCGACCACATCACCGGCTTCGCGCCGCGATAAAGCTGGCCGCTTTCCGCAAACTTCAGCAGTTCGGCAACGATGGTGCCTTCCGCTTCCGGGTCCATCGTCAGGTAGGGGTGGTCCCAATCGCCATTGATGCCGAGCCGCTTCAATTGCTCGCGCTGCACGTCCACCCACTTCTGGGCATAGGCGCGGCATTCGGCGCGGAACTCGACCGGCGGAACCTCGTCCTTGTTCTTCTTCTTCTTGCGGTACTCTTCCTCGACCTTCCACTCGATGGGCAGGCC
>NZ_JAIXZS010000095.1 GCF_027489515.1 Novosphingobium sp.
GAAGGCGGCTATAGAGGCGCGCTTCCACGCACCCGTAGCTCAGCTGGATAGAGCATCAGACTACGAATCTGAGGGTCGGACGTTCGAATCGTTCCGGGTGCGCCATTTCCCCAAATCGCCGGTTTTCTTATCGTTCTGCAGCATGGATGGCTGTTTGCAGAACCGCACCGCGATCCCTGTCGAATAGGTATACGAAAACCGCGCCGCGAAGCCTTGGCCGTTGCGGATTTCAGGTACTTGGTCCTATAGCGGCGCAAGTGGCGCTCAGGCTCGTCCGGGGTGCCGCCAAGACAGATGCCCTCCCCAGGCTGCCAGACAAGGAACATCGCATTGGCCCAGTCCGCCAAGCCGCCCGCCCAGCCGCGCTCGAAGCCGCGCGCAACCAAAGCGGCGAAATCGCCAGCTGCGCCCAAGGCCGCTGCCCCCGCTGCCACTCCCGAAGATGAAGCCACCTTCGCGCTGCGCAGCCTCCAGCAGACCCACGCCAACAACAAGCGCTTCGATGCGAGCGACGAGGAACTGCTCCACTTCTACGAACAGATGGTGCTGATTCGCCGCTTCGAGGAGAAGGCTGGCCAGCTCTACGGCCTCGGCCTGATTGGCGGCTTCTGCCACCTCTACATCGGGCAGGAAGCGGTTGCAGTGGGCCTCCAGTCTGCGCTCAAGGAAGGCCACGACAGCGTCATCACCGGTTACCGCGATCACGGCCACATGCTGGCCTACGGGATTGATCCCAAGGTGATCATGGCCGAACTGACCGGGCGCGGCGCTGGTATCAGCCGCGGCAAGGGCGGCTCGATGCACATGTTCTCGACCGACCACAAGTTCTACGGCGGCCACGGCATTGTGGGCGCGCAGGTGCCGCTGGGCGCGGGCCTCGCCTTCGCGCACAAATACCGCGGCGATGGCGGCGTGTGCATGGCCTATTTCGGCGACGGCGCGGCCAACCAGGGCCAAGTCTACGAAACGTTCAACATGGCCGCCTTGTGGCAGCTCCCGATCATCTTCGTGGTCGAAAACAACGGTTATGCGATGGGGACGGCGGTCAAGCGTGGTTCGGCCGAGACGCATTTTCACCGCCGCGGCACGGGCTTCCGCATACCCGGCATGGACGTCAACGGCATGGACGTGCTCGAAGTTCGCGCGGCGGCCGAGGTCGCGCTCGACTATGTCCGCGCCGGCAATGGCCCGGTGCTGATGGAGCTCAACACTTACCGCTATCGCGGTCACTCGATGTCGGACCCGGCCAAGTACCGAAGCCGCGAAGAAGTGCAGGAAATGCGCGACCACCATGATCCGATCGAGGGCGCCAAGCAGGATCTGCTGCGCCGCGGTGTGAGCGAGGACCGCATCAAGGAGATCGACAAGCGCATTCGCCAGGTCGTTGCCGAAGCCGCCGATTTTGCCGAAAGCTCGCCCGAACCGGCACCGGCCGAACTCTACACCGACGTGCTGGTGGGGACCTACTGACATGGCGATTGATCTGAAGATGCCCGCGCTTTCCCCGACGATGGAGGAAGGCACTCTCGCCAAGTGGCTGGTCAAGCCCGGCGATTCCGTGAAGTCCGGCGACATCCTCGCCGAGATCGAGACTGACAAGGCCACGATGGAATTCGAGGCGGTCGACGAAGGCGTGATCGGCGAACTCAAGGTTGCCGAAGGCACCGAAGGGGTGAAAGTCGGCACCGTGATCGCGACGATCAGCGGCGATGACGAACCGGCCGCGCCTGCTCCCGCACCAGCGGCTGCCCCCCCTCCGGCCCCCGCGCCGGTTGTGGCAGCACCCCCACCGCCGCCTGCGCCTGTTGCTGCTCTGGCGCCGGTCGCGACGGCCGTCCCCGCCGGCACCGCCATGGTTGGCACCACGGTCCGTGAGGCCCTGCGCGATGCCATGGCCGAGGAGATGCGCGCCGACGACCGCGTCTTCGTGATGGGCGAGGAAGTCGCCGAATATCAGGGCGCCTACAAGGTCACACAGAGCCTGCTCGAGGAATTCGGCCCGCGCCGCGTGATCGACACCCCGATCACCGAGTACGGCTTTGCCGGCATCGGCACGGGCGCGGCGATGGGCGGCCTGCGCCCCATCATCGAGTTCATGACCTTCAATTTCGCCATGCAGGCGATTGACCACATCATCAATTCGGCGGCGAAGACCAATTACATGTCGGGCGGCCAGATGCGCTGCCCGATCGTGTTCCGTGGCCCCAATGGGGCAGCGTCGCGCGTCGGTGCGCAGCACAGCCAGAACTACGCGCCGTGGTATGCCTCGGTGCCTGGCCTCGTCGTCATCGCGCCTTATGATGCTGCCGATGCCAAGGGCTTGCTGAAGTCGGCCATCCGCAGCGAAGACCCGGTCGTCTTCCTCGAGAACGAACTCGTCTATGGCCGCACCTTCGATGTGCCGGCGCTCGATGATTACACCGTCCCGATCGGCAAGGCGCGCACCATGCGTGCCGGGCGCGATGTGACCATCGTCAGCTACTCCATCGGCGTCGCGCTCGCGCTCGAAGCCGCCGAGAAGCTGGCGGCGGAAGGCATCGAGGCCGAAGTGATCGACCTGCGCACCTTGCGCCCGCTCGACAAGGAGGCCGTGCTCGAAAGCCTTGCGCGCACCAATCGCATGGTCGTGGTCGAGGAAGGCTTCCCGGTCTGCTCGATTGCCTCGGAGATCATCAGCATCGCGATGGAAGAGGGCTTCGACCATCTCGATGCCCCGGTCCTGCGCGTCTGCAACGAGGACGTGCCGCTGCCCTATGCCGCCAACCTCGAAAAGCTCGCGCTGGTCGATACCGCGCGAGTGATCGCGGCGGTGAAGAAGGTTTGCTACCGCTGAACTGATGGAGCCTTCTACCGGCGATATCGAACTCAGCCCACCTGAACGCCTTGCGGTGCTTTATGCACCGCGGGCGGCTCAGGCGCTTTGGGAAGGCTTCCTGCTTCTAGACCGGCGGCTTGCCGATGCTGCGCGCGAAGGGCGCGATCCGCTCATGATCCAGCTGCGGCTCGCGTGGTGGCGGGACCGGTTCGATCAGGCTGCCAGTGAGTGGCCACAAGGCGAGCCGCTGCTTGCCCTGCTGCGCGCGTGGGATGGCGAACTGCCAGCCTTGCGAGCACTGGTCGATGGCTGGGAGGCGCGGATCGTGGGCGATGATGGCGGCGCCGAGCTTGGGCGCGCGCGTGTCGAGGCGGTCTGTGCGCTGGCGCGGCTGAGCGGAGTACGCCCCGATGAAACCGTGCGCCGCGCCGCTGCCGAATGGCTGGGGCTGGAACCCGCTGGAGCGCGCGCGCCGATCCTGCCCGGAAGACTGCGTCCGCTGGTGATCTTGCGTGGCATGGCCCTTCGCGAGGCGGCGGGACGCCCGGGCGGTCCTTTCCGCGATTTCCTCGCGATCCTGCGTCTTGGTCTGATCGGGCGCTGAAACTTTCACCAAAATGGCAGGACTTGCCCCTGCCGCACGCGCGCTTTGCCACCTATCCTAGAGATCGTACTTAGGGGAGGCCCAGCATGAACCGTATGCTCGTGGGCGCGCTCGGCGCGCTGTTGCTCGTGGCCTCGGGCCTGTTCTGGTGGCAGGGCCGTGCGGCGGTGTCGCCGCCATCGGCGCCGTCCCAACTGGCGCTTGCCTCTGCGGCGGCCGCCGATGAGGCGCTGCCCGATTCTGATGCGGGCGATGCGGTCGGCCCTGGCCTGCCGGAAGCCAATGAAGCGACGCGCGAGCAGAAGCGCTTCGACCGGCTCGACAAGAACCGCGACGGCAAGATTACATGCACCGAGATGGTCGCGCCGCGTGTAAAGGACTTTCGCAAGCTCGATGTCGACGGCAACAACCTGCTGACTTTTGACGAGTGGTCCGTTGCCACGGACAACCGCTTCAAGGGCGCAGACAAGAACGGCGATGGCACGCTGAACCGCGAGGAATTTGCCACGACGAAGCAGAAGGCATCGAAGAAGCCCGCCTGCAAATGCAAGTAGCTCAGGCGAAGGCAGGCAACCACCCCGCCAGATCGGCCTTGGCCCGCGCCGTATAGGCCTCCTTGCGCTGCTTCTTCTTTGTCGACGGATCGGGCGGCGGAAACAGCCCGAAGTTGACGTTCATCGGCTGATAGGTCTCCGCCTCGGCATCGCCGGTGATATGCGCCAGCAGCGCGCCCAGCGCCGAAGTGCGTGGCGGCGGCGTCCAATCGCGGCCTGCCACCTCTGCCGCTGTCATGAGCCCCGCCAGCAGGCCGACAGCGCCGCTTTCGACATAGCCCTCGCAGCCGGTGATCTGCCCGGCAAAGCGGATATGCGGTGCCGATTTCAGCCTTAACTCGCGGTCGAGCAAGGTCGGCGAGTTGAGGAACGTGTTGCGGTGCAGCCCGCCAAGACGCGCGAACTCGGCCTGCTCCAGCCCAGGAATCGTGCGAAATACGCGCACCTGTTCGGCATGCTTAAGCTTGGTCTGGAAGCCCACCATGTTCCACAAGGTGCCAAGCTTGTTGTCCTGCCGCAGCTGTACCACGGCATATGGCCAGCGTCCGCTCGGGTGCTCCGCCGTCGCCCAGTGCGGATTGTCGAGCCCGACCGGCTTCATCGGCCCGAAGCGCAAGGTCTCCACCCCGCGCGCGGCCATGACTTCGATGGGCATGCAGCCGTCGAAATAGGGGGTCGATGCCTCCCATTCCTTGAACTCGGTCTTCTCGCCCGCGAGCAGCTCCTCGCGGAAAGCAAAGTACTGGTCCTTCGTCATCGGGCAATTGATGTAATCGCGCCCATCTCCGCCCATCGCAAGGCTGGCCTCCGCACCCTTGTCCCAGCGCGAGGCCATCCACGCGACGTCCATGTTGATGGATTCGCGGTAAACGATCGGCGCGATGGCATCGAAGAAGGCGAGCGCGTCGGCCCCTGTCGCCGCACCGATGCTGGCGGCGAGGGCAGGGGCGGTCAGCGGGCCCGTTGCCACGATGCTGAGGCCGTCCGCGGGCAGCATGTCCACCCGCTCGCGGACGATCTTGAGTGTGGGCTGCGCGCGCAGCATGGCCTCGACTTCGGCGGAGAACACATCGCGGTCGACCGCGAGCGCGGACCCCGCCGGCACCCGCGCCTTTGCCGCTGCCGTCATCAGCAGGCTGTCGCACTGGCGCATCTCGTAATGCAGCAAGCCGACCGCGTTCTTCTCGTCATCGTCCGAGCGGAACGAGTTGGAGCAGACAAGTTCGGCGAGACCGTCGCTATTGTGCGCCGCTGTCGTATCTCCGCCGCCACGCATCTCCGAAAGCCGCACGCGAATGCCGCGCCGGGCCAGCTGCCACGCGGCCTCGCTTCCGGCCATGCCGCCGCCGATGATGTGAACCTGATGGGTCATGAGAAGCGCATTGGCATTGCGTCCCTGCCCCCGCAAGTCCTAGGGACCAGAAGGGAAGGGGAGACCATGCCGCAGCGCGCCTTGATCGAACAACGTCCATGGCTGCTCGCCAGTCTGGTGGCCGGGATCAGTTACTGGTTCGTCGCGGGCAGCGCCATCCCGGGCCTTTACCTGATCCTCTGGAAGGGCGCGGGCGTCGGCCTGCTGGCGGTCTACGCGTGGGTTCATCATCCGGTGCGTGACGCGCACCACCTTGCCATTGTCATGGCGCTCGGTGCGCTCGGGGACATGGTGCTCGAAGTCAGCTTCGTCGGCGGCGCGCTCGCGTTCCTGCTGGGCCACCTTGCCGCGATTGCGCTCTATGTCGGTCATCGCCGCGCGAAGCTCTCTGCTGCGGAGAAGGCCGTCACAGCGGCGCTGGTGCTCGCTGTGCCTGCCCTCTCGTTCGCCATCACCGGGCAGGTGCAGGTCGCGCTCTATGCCCTCGGCCTTGGCGGCATGGCAGCGGCCGCCTATGGCAGCGACTTTCCGCGCCTGCGCGTTGCGCTGGGTGCCGCCATGTTCGTGGTGTCAGATCTGCTGATCTTCGCCCGGATGGGCCTACTGGCGGAGAGCCGGATCCCGTATTTGCTGGTATGGCCGCTCTACTATTTCGGCCAGTTCCTGATCACTGTTGGCGTGATCGGTGCGCTGCGCCGAAAAGGTAAGTTCACTGCGCGATAGCTACGTCAACCTCGCAAGCGCTTTGCGGGCATGACGAGCGGACGTGCTTCAAGGGAGCAGCACCGCCCCGTACGCATCGCGCGCCAGGGGACCATGCGCCGTGCAGGCGGATAGCGGCAGCACTGCGTAGACATGCGGAAAGAGCTGCCCCCCGCGCGAGGGTTCCCACTTCACCGCATCGCCCAGCGCTGTCAGGTCGACCGCAGCCACAAAGAGCCCAGTCTGCCCGGCGAAGTGCTTGTCCACCGTCTCGGTCACCTGCTCCGCGGCCGAAAGGTGGATATAGCCATCCGCCAGATCAATCGGTGCGCCCGAAAACTCACCGTCCCGCAGCAGACTCTCCATCTGCTCCGAGGTCAGCACCTTGTAGGCAGTGCTCATGCTTCCGCTTCGCCTTCCGCGTCGGCCTCGCCTTCTTCCTCGGCGAGACGCACCGCGCTAACCACATGCTCGTCACCAGAGACATTGAAGAGGCGTACACCCGCCGAGCCGCGTCCGATCACCCGCAGCGTATCGAGCGGCAACCTGATCAGTTTCGCCTGATCGGTCACCAGCATGAGCTGATCGGCCTGAGAAGCCGGGAAGCTCGCTACCACCGGGCCATTGCGCGCGATGTTGTCGATATTGGTGATGCCCTGGCCACCGCGGCCTGTACGCCGGTACTCGTAGGCCGAGGAGAGCTTGCCGTAGCCATTGGCGCAGACGGTGAGGATGAACTGCTCGCGCGCCTGCAGTTCGGCCATGCGCTCGGGCGGAATTGCGGGCTCGCCCTCCTTCTCGCCTTTCCAGGGAGCGAAGCGGACATATTCCTCGCGCTCCTCGGCGCTTGTGCCGACGCGGTGGAGGATCGAGAGCGAGATCACCTCGTCGTCACCCTTCAGCGTCATGCCGCGCACGCCGGTCGAGGTGCGGCTCGTGAACTCGCGCACCTCATCGCCGGCAAAGCGGATCGCCTTGCCGCTGCGCGTCGCCAGCAGCACGTCATCGGTGGGATCAAGCAGCGCGACGCCGATCAGGCGGTCCTCGTCGCCCTCCTCGAAGCGCATCGCGAACTTGCCGTTAGAGGGGATGTTGGCGAAAGCATCCATGGCGTTGCGGCGCACGTTGCCCTTGGCGGTCGCGAACACGACCGAGAGGTTGCCCCATTCCGCCTCGTCCTCGGGCAGTGGGAGCACGGTTGCGATCGTCTCGCCCGTATCGAGCGCCGGAAGCAGGTTGACCATCGGCCGCCCGCGTGTCGTCGGCCCGCCTTCGGGCAAACGCCACACCTTGAGGCGATAGACCTTGCCTGCGGTCGAGAAGAACAGGACCGGCGTGTGGGTCGAGGTGACGAACATCGTCGCCACCGCATCCTCTTCCTTCGTTGCCATGCCGCTGCGGCCCTTGCCGCCACGGTTCTGTGCGCGGAAGGTGGAGAGCGGCGTGCGTTTGATGTAGCCATCGAGGGTGATGGTGACGACCATCTCCTCGCGCTCGATCAGGTCCTCGTCCTCGATCCCGTCGGCAGGCGCGGTGATTTCGCAGCGGCGCGGCGTCGCATAAGCATCGCGCACGGCGACAAGTTCCTCGCGCATCACCGCAAACAGCTTTTCGCGGTCGGCGAGGATTGCGAGGTACTCGGCAATCGCCTTCGAAAGCACTTCGAGTTCGGCACCGATCTCGTCGCGGCCCAAAGCGGTCAGGCGGTGGAGCCTGAGATCAAGGATCGCGCGGACCTGCGTCTCGCTCAGGCGGTAGGTACCACCCGCACCTTCCAGCGCCTCGTCCTCGATCGCCTCGACAAGGCGGATATAGGGCGCGATCTCACCGATCGGCCACTCGCGCGCCATCAGGGTTTCACGCGCCAAGGCGGGGTTTGCCGATGCGCGGATGATGCGCACCACTTCATCAAGGTTCGAGACCGCGACGACGAGCCCGAGTAGGATATGGGCCCGGTCGCGCGCCTTGTTCAGCTCGAACTTGGTGCGGCGCTGGATCACTTCCTCGCGGAACTGGACGAAGGCCTCGATGATATCGCGCAGCGTCAGAATTTCGGGGCGCCCGCCGCGGATCGCCAGCATGTTCGCCGGGAAGTTCGATTGCGCAGGGGTGTTGCGCCAGAGCTGGTTGAGCACGACTTCGGGCGTTGCATCGCGCTTGAGGTCGATGACCACGCGCACGCCTTCGCGGTTCGATTCGTCGCGGATGTCCGAGATGCCCTCGATCCGCTTGTCCTTCGCGGCCTCGGCGATCTTTTCGACAAGGCTGTTCTTGCCGACCTGATAGGGGATCGAGGTGAGGACGATCGACTTGCGCCCTTCGCCGCGCCCGCCCTTGGTATCCTCGATCTCGTGCCGCGCGCGCATCACGATCGAGCCGCGCCCTTCGTGGTAGGCCTTGCGCGCCCCGCTGGCGCCGAGGATCAGCGGCGCGGTCGGGAAATCAGGTGCGGGGATGATCTGAATGAGCTCGTCGATGGTGATCGCCGGGTTCGCCATATAGGCGAGGCAGCCATCGATCACTTCGCCGAGGTTATGAGGCGGAATGTTGGTCGCCATGCCGACAGCGATGCCGCCCGCGCCGTTGACGAGGAGGTTGGGGAAGCGGGCCGGCAGCACTTGCGGCTCGTTCTCCGAGCCATCGTAGTTGGGCTGAAAATCGACGGTATCCTTGTCGATATCCGCCATCAGCGCATCGGCCACCTTGGCAAGGCGCGCTTCTGTGTAACGCATCGAGGCCGGCGGATCGGGATCCATCGAGCCGAAGTTGCCCTGACCGTCGATCAGCGGCAGCCGCATCGACCAGTCCTGGGTCATCCGCGCCAGCGCGTCATAGATCGCACTGTCGCCATGCGGGTGGTACTTGCCCATGCAATCGCCGACGATGCGCGCGGACTTGCGGTAGGCCTTGGTCGAGGTGAAGCCGTTTTCGTGGCTGGTCCACAGGATGCGGCGATGGACAGGCTTCAGGCCGTCGCGCACGTCGGGCAGCGCACGGCTCACGATCACGCTCATTGCGTAATCGAGGTAGCTCGTCTTCATCTCGTCGACGATGTCGATCCGCTGGAACTCGTGGTCCGGCAGCGGAGCGGGCGGGTCGATCAGGCCAGTATCATCGCTCACGTCGGGGGCTTTTTCATTCTGTTGTCAGGGATGTCTCCGGCACTAGGCCAATGCCCCGCCAAACACCAGAAAACGGCCCGTCTGGCGCTGCCTTATCCACATGTGCGAGCACGTGCCCGCACCATTCCTGAACAATGAGACGAATTGGTATTCAATCCGGGTTCACCCGGTGGGTTCCAATGCAGCAAGGCGTTGCCAAGGCGCCGATTTGGCGCCAGAGGTTCGACGCGGACGGAGTGAGAATGATGTCCATTCTGCCGATGTTTTGGGATGCGGCCCGGGGCACGAACGATCAGGGGACCGGTCCGGTCTGCCGGCGTGGGCCAAGAGGAGACGAAGTGATGCGGGGTATTGCAATGAAATCCATGGTGGCGCGCGCTGCGCTCGCTGTTGCGCTCTCGGCCGGCCCCATGGCGGTTGTGGCTGCTGGTGGCGTGCTTCTCGGCGCCCAGCCTGCGGTCGCAAAGGAAAAGGAAGCGCCCAAGGGCGGCACCTATTCCAAGGAATTCATCGCGGTTGCTGGACCGGTCCAGAAGCTGGTGCAGGACGCGCAGGCCCTGAAGGCCAAGGGCACGCCCGATGCGCAGATCAAGGCCTCGCTCACTGGCGCTGCCGAGGCGGTCGCGAAGGCCGAAGCTGCGGCCAAGACTGGTCAGGACAAGCTTGCTGCCGGCCAGTTCGGCGTGCAGATCGGCGGCTTCCTCGACGATACGCCGATGCGCGCACGCGGCGTCAGGAACATGATCGATAGCGGCCTGCTCGAGGCCGACAAGATCCCCACCTTCAACTTCTATCTTGGCAACTTCGCCTATGCCGCGAAGGACTTCCAGGGCGCCGTTGATCCGCTGACCAAGGCTATCCAGGGCAACGTCTCGGAAGACGCGGCGGCCGAAATGCTCGCCGATTCCTACACGCAGCTGGGCAAGCCGGCTGAGGGCATCGCGGCGCTGAAGATGGCCTACGATGCGCGCAAGGCTGCCGGCGGCACTGTCCCCGATGGCTGGTACACGCGCGCCAAGATCATTGCCTACAAGGCCAAGCTCGGGCCGCAGGCGATCGAGTGGTCGACGCTTGAAGTGGCAGCGCAGCCCACCTCGCTGAACTGGCTCGGCGCCGGCCAGTTGGCGCGCGAGTTCGGCGGCTTCGGCAAGGAAGAATCGCTCGATCTCGGCCGTCTGTTCCTGCGCAGCGGCGCGCTCGACAACGACAAGCAGTACGTCACGCGCGAGTTCATCGAATATGTTCAGGCTGCCGACCCGCGTCGTCTGCCCGGCGAAACGGTGAAGGTCATCGAACTCGGTCTCTCGAAGGGCGCGCTCGATACCAGCGACGTGTTCGTCAGCGACTCGCTGTCGCAAGCCAAGGGTCGCATCGCGGCGGACAAGGCCTCACTGGTCGGTCTTGAAAAGGACGCGCGCGCTGCCGCTGATGGCAAGCTCGCGATCGCGACCGCCGATGCCTACCTTTCATATGACAATCCCGCCAAGGCCGAAGAGCTTTACCAGCTCGCACTCACCAAGGGCGGCGCGTTCGACATGGACCGCGCGGAAACGCGCCTCGGCATCGCGCAGCTCGATCAGGACAAGTTCGACGCCGCCAGGGCGAGCTTCGCCAAGGTCGGCGGCGTGCGCGCCCCGCTCGCGAAGCTGTGGACGGTGCTGGTGGACCAGAAGTCAAAGCCCTGATCGGCTGAGCCTACAAGCCAAACGAAAAGGGCGGCCTCGAAAGGGCCGCCCTTTTTTGTTTACCCGGACGCGATAAGGGTGGGAGCTCATCAAACCGCAGACCACACTCCGAGGCCATGCCTTAGCCATGATCCGAATCCTCGCCGCCTCGGTGCTAGTCGTGTTCGCCGGACTCTGGATCGTTGGCAGCCAGCTGACACAGCCGACCCCGGCTGCCATGGCCCTGCCGGATGGGAATGGCCGACCCGTTTCGATTTCCAGCAGCGCCACTGTCACGCTTGGGGGCACTTATTGGGCGCCGCCCACTTTCGGTGCGTCGGCGATCCTCCTGCTTCACGGCAACGGCGCCGACCGGACGCAGATGAATGCGCTTTCTGCCGTACTGCGTGAAGAAGGGTACGGCGTGCTGGCGATCGATTTTCGCGGTCACGGCCGGTCGACACCGCTTAGCAAGAGCTTCGGCCTGTTTGAGGCAGACGATGCCGCAGCAGCGCTTTCGTGGCTACGGCGGTGCAGTCCCGGCTCCCGCATCGGGATTATCGGTTTCTCGCTCGGCGGTGCCGCCAGTCTGCTTGGACGCAACGGCCCGCTTGAGGCCGATGCGCTGGTTCTAGAAGGGGTCTATCCCGATATCCGCCATGCGATCAGGAATCGCATCGCAACGCGTCTTGGCGCATTTGCGGCCTGGCTGATCGAGCCATTGCTGAGCTTCCAGTCGCTGCCTCGCTTCGGCGTCTGGCCCTCGCAGATCGCACCGATCCGGGCCGCAACACGCCTCCACTCACCGGTGATGGTCGTTGGGGGCGCAGCGGACACGAACACTCCTCCAGAGGAAACGCGTGCGCTCTACCGGTCAATCAATGCGCCCAAGCAGTTGCTGATCTTGCCGGGTATCGGCCACGATGAGCTGGGCCGGACGGTACCTGAAGCACTGTCCCTGCCGTTGCTCGCATTTCTGAACCGCCATCTTCGGCCTTGAAGCGCGGTCTCACTGCACCTCAAGAAATTCGCCGGTATCCTCGTCGAGCACGTGCAGGACGCCATCGGAGATCGCGAAGAACGCGCCGCGCAGGCGTAGTTCGCCGGCGGCTTCCTTGCGCCGCACGCAGGGGAAGGTGCGCAGGTTGGCGAGGCTCACCTTGACGCCTGCCTGCTCCATCGCGCGCTCCGCGGGGCGGCCGCTGGTGCCGTGGGCGTGGACGACGGCGTCGCGCGCCGGGCCGAGTAGGCCGATCCAGTCATTGATGAAGCCGCCTTCGCCGGGCTCGGTGCCTTCGAGCTCCTGCGTCAGCGCGGCGCGGCAGCCGCCGCACATGCCGTGGCCGAGCACGACGATCTTGCGGACTTTCAGCACCTGCACCGCAAATTCGAGCGCGGCGGAGACGCCATGGTAGCCCGGTGATGTCTCGAACGGCGGTACCAGCGCAGCCACATTGCGCACCACGAACATCTCGCCAGGGTCGGTATCGAAAATCTGCGCAGGATCTACCCGACTGTCCGAACAGGCGATCACCATGACCGGTGGTTCCTGCCCTTCACGCAGCTGGTGCCAGCGTTCGAGCCGCGGCGTCCAGCCATTCGTCCGGAAGCGGCGATAGCCGTCAATGAGGTGATCGAGCTCTGGGGAGAAAGGTCTGGCCATACCGGACCTGTTGCCGCCTACGAATGCATCTTTCAAGTCATGCTTCATGCGCCTATCTGAACCGCCATGAACGATCAGTCCCCGATTGCCGCGCCGGAACGCCCTGCGCGGCCCCGCAAGCCCGATTGGATCCGGGTGAAGGCGCCGACCAGCAAGGGTTATGAGGAAACGCGGGGGCTGATGCGCAGCCTTGGCCTCAATACCGTGTGCGAAGAGGCGGCCTGCCCGAACATCGGCGAATGCTGGACCAAGAAGCACGCGACCGTGATGATCCTCGGCGATGTCTGCACGCGGGCCTGTGCCTTCTGCAACGTCAAGACCGGCATGCCGCGCAAGGTTGATGCGAGCGAGCCCGGCCATGTCGCCGAAGCCGCCGCCAAGCTTGGCCTTGAGCATATCGTGGTGACCTCGGTTGATCGCGATGATCTGCCGGACGGCGGGGCGAGCCAGTTCGTGAAGGTCATTCAGGCCCTGCGCGCCGCGACACCTAACACCACGATCGAGATCCTGACTCCCGATTTCCGCGGCAAGATGCGCGCGGCGGTCGAGGCGATCATGGCAGCAGGGCCCGACGTCTATAACCACAACCTCGAAACCGTTCCGCGCCTCTATCCCACGATCCGTCCCGGTGCGCGCTATTACGCCTCGCTGCGGCTGCTCGAGGAAGTGAAGCACCACGATCCGCGCGTGTTCACCAAGTCGGGCGTCATGCTCGGGCTGGGCGAGGAACGCCTCGAAGTGCATCAGGTGATGGACGACATGCGCTCGGCCGGGATCGATTTTCTGACCATGGGCCAGTATCTCCAGCCCACGCCAAAGCATGCGCCGGTGATCGATTTCGTGACGCCGCAAGCCTTCTCCGCCTACGGCGCAATCGCCCGGGCCAAGGGCTTCCTGCAGGTCGCGGCAAGCCCGCTGACCCGTTCGAGCTACCACGCCGGCGAGGATTTCGCCGAAATGCGCGCCGCCCGGGAAGCCCAGCTGGCCAAGGCAGCCGCGAGGGGCTGATCCCATGCCGGTTATCAACCAGCAGCGGCGGCTTGCCTGGTCGGCCGAGGAGATGTTCGATCTCGTTGCCGATGTGAAGCGCTACCCGGAGTTCCTGCCCTGGGTCGTCGCCACCCGCATCAAGTCCGATAGCGAGACCGAGATGGTGGCGGACATGATGGTCGGTTTTTCCGCATTGCGCGAAAAGTTCACCTCGCGCGTGATCAAGGAGCGCCCGAACCGCATCGCCGTCGAGTACCTCGACGGGCCGCTGAAGCGCCTATCCAACACGTGGGAGTTCCGCGCCGAGGAGGACGGCGGCTGCGTGATCGACTTCAATGTCGATTTCACGTTCCGCAGCGCGATCCTTGAAGCGCTCGCCGGCCAGTATCTCGACCGCGCTTTCCGCAAGATGGTCGCCGCGTTCGAAACGCGCGCGGAAAAGGTCTACGGCAGCAGAAGCTCGAGCGCGACGAGCGCGGCCTGAAGCCGCACTTCGGCGCGGGTCTTGGCAGTTTCGAACACTTTCTGCTCGGCGACCACCGCTTCTGGGTCCTCGCCGCGCTCGGCCTTCGCGAAAACGACTGTGCCCACCGGCTTCTGCTCGCTGCCGCCATCCGGCCCCGCGATCCCGGTGATCGCCACGGCAACCGAAGCGCGCGAATGCTTGAGCGCGCCTTGCGCCATCGACCAGGCAACGGCCACTGAAACCGCGCCGAACGTATCAATGAGATCGGTCGATACACCGAGCATTTCGTTCTTGGCTTCGTTTGAATAGGTCACGAAGCCACGATCGACGACAGCCGAGGAGCCGGCAATCTCGGTGAGCGCCGCAGCGACGAGCCCACCGGTGCAGCTTTCCGCCACCGCTACCATGCGGCCGGCGGCCTTGTTCTCGGCAATCACCCTCGCGGCAAGCGTGGTGAGTTCGGGAGGGAGTAGCGTGTCCATTGAATCAGGCCGCCGGGCAGATGGGCAGATCGGACTTCTTGGACGCACCGACCGCGCCGCGCACTTTCGGCTTGTCCGCCATGACGAGGACAAAGGTCACCAGTTCCGCCGTGTTTTCCGGGGGCAGGGGCGAAAGCAGCCGCGTCGCGCGCTCGATCGCCTTGCACTGGTCAGGCTTGATCCCCTTGGCCACGACGGCAGACACCATGCCCTCGGCAAAGGGCTGCAGGGCTTCGTCCGAAAGGCTCGACACGATGTCCTTCATCTTGGCGTTGTTGCCACCAAGCTTGACGAGGGCCGCGCGGGCTTCCGGCCAGGCCAAGCTCTTGCGCGCCGCGTAGCGCTGCACCAGCGTGGAACCTTGCGTTGCGAAGTAGCCTTGCGGCGAAAGCTGCGGACGGCAAGCCTTCATGGTGGAATCCATCACCACCGGCAGTGCGTAGGTCACGAGGCTCGTCACCTCGCGTTCGGTAAGGCAGGCCGGCTCCTGCGCGGCAGCCAGTTCAGCCATGCCCAGCGAGGCAATCGCCGCGCTCCACAAAACGTTTCGTATCCGCGACATAGTCCGAAACTCCTTCAACCGCGGGCGATAACGGTCGCCACGGCCTGTGATGCGATTCCCTCGCCGCGACCGGTGAAGCCAAGCCGCTCGGTGGTCGTCGCCTTGACGCTGACGCAGGCGATGTCAATCGCCAGAATGGCTGCGAGCCGTGCCCGCATCGCCGCCTTGTGCGGACCGATCCGGGGAGCCTCGCAGATGATCGTGACGTCGACGTTGGCAATGGCATAACCCGCCGATGTGACAAGCGTTCCGGCATGCGCCAAAAACTGGTCTGAAGATGCCCCGCGCCACTTCGCATCGGATGGGGGGAAGTGATCGCCGATATCCCCGGCGGCCACCGCGCCAAGCAATGCATCGACGAGAGCATGGATCGCAACGTCGGCATCGGAGTGCCCGGCAAGGCCCTTCGAATGCTCGATTTTCACGCCGCAGAGCCAGAGCTCCTCGCCTTCCGCGAGCCGGTGAACGTCGTAGCCCATACCGGTGCGCACGGCGGGTAAAGTCATGCCGGCATCCTTCAGATCTTCCGCAAAGGTCACTTTCTTGAGGCGCTCGTCGCCGCTAACCAATGCGACGGCGAGGCCCGCCGTTTCCGCAACTGCGGCATCATCGCCTGCGTCTTCCGCACCATCCCAAGCGCGGTGTGCGGCAAGGATCGCGTCAAATCGGAAAGCCTGCGGTGTCTGCACACGGTAGAGACCATCGCGCTCGACGAACGCACCGCGCAGGCCCTCGGCGCCGCGCACCACGCTGTCCACCACCGGCAGAACCGGGATGGCGCCGGGCTGGCCTTCCAGCGCCGCAACCAGCGCCGCAATCACCGCTGCGGGCAGATCGGGCCGCGCAGCATCGTGGATCAACACGTGCGCCGGTGCGGCAGCCTCCAGAGCTTCGAGCCCGGCGCGCACCGATCCCTGCCGGCTCGCAGCACCATGCACGAGGCGAACATCCGCCAATCCGACCAGGGCTTCGGCAGCGGTCTCTTCCCAGGCGGCAGGGATCACCACCACGATCGGCGCAATCCCGGCGCTGGCCAGTGCCTCGACCGAGTGGCGCACCAGTGGCTTGCCACGCCACGGGGCAAACTGCTTGGGCACGGTTCCGCCCGCGCGCAGCCCCTGGCCGGCGGCGACAACGACAGCAGCAACGGAAGCGGACACGGGCAGGTTCATGCACCGCCCTTACAGTCCTTGCCGCAAACCGCGCAATCGACTAAGCGCATGCCTCTTTTTTAGGCAGCCCCCGATGTCCGACCGTCTTGTCCCTCCCGAACTCAAGCCCATCATGGTCGGCCCCGTGCGCATTGCGCAGCCCGTCGTGCTGGCGCCGATGACCGGCGTCTCGGACTTGCCGTTCCGCACCATGGTCCGCCGCTTCGGCTCGGGGCTCAACGTCACCGAAATGATCGCCAGCCCCGCCGCGATCCGCGAGACGCGCCAGTCGATCCAGAAGGCCGCCTGGCACCCTACTGAAGAGCCGGTTTCCATGCAGCTCATGGGGAACGAACCCGCGCAGATGGCCGAGGCTGCCCGCATTTCCGAGGACAAGGGCGCGGCAATCATCGACATCAACATGGGCTGTCCGGTGCGCAAGATCGTCAGCGGTGATTGCGGATCGGCGTTGATGCGCGACATTCCGCTCGCCACCGCGCTGATCGAAGCGACGGTCAAAGCGGTCAAGGTGCCCGTTACGGTCAAGATGCGCATGGGCTGGTGCCATGACAGCCTCAACGCGCCAGAGCTCGCGCGCATAGCGCAGGATATCGGCGCGCAGATGATCACCGTGCACGGCCGCACCCGCAACCAGATGTACAAGGGCAGCGCCGACTGGGCCTTTGTGCGCCGGGTGAAGGAGGCTGTCTCGATCCCCGTTATCGTCAACGGCGATATCTGCGGGATCGACGACGCCGCCCAGGCCATCGAGCAAAGCGGCGCGGACGGCCTGATGATCGGACGCGGAGCCTATGGCAAGCCGTGGCTGCTCGGCCAAGTCATGCACTGGCTCGATACTGGCGAACTGCGCCCCGACCCGACGATTGCTGAACAATATGCCCTGATCACAGAGCATTATCATGCAATGCTCGAGCATTATGGGACGGTGACGGGCGTCAACATGGCGCGCAAGCATCTGGGTTGGTACACAAAGGGCCTGCCGGGATCGGCCGAGTTCCGCAACCGCGTGAACTTCATCGACGATCCCAAGGTGGTGCTTGCTTCGCTCGCCGAGTTCTACGGCCGCGCGATGGCCGCGCCAGCGAGCCGGGTGGCGGCGTGAAGCCACGGGCATGAGCGGTCCGGCCGACTGGCGCAAGGGCGGCGAAAGCGCACGGCCTGATGCAAAGCGTGTCGTCGCCAGCCTGCCGCTTGCCGTGTTTACGCTCGCGCCCGACCTTACCATCGCCGCTGCGAACCCGGCTGCCGAACAGCTGGCCGGGCAGGGCGCGCGGCGCCTCGTCGGCAAGCTGGTCGACGATGTCTTTGCTTTCGAGGAACCGCTGATTCTGCGTCGGCTTGCCGAGGGCGAAGCGCAGCTGCTGGCGCGCGATTCGCTGGTGCGCATTCTCGGTGCTCCGGCGCGCCGGATCGACGTCATGACCTCGCCGGTCGCCTATTGCCCGGGCTGGCAAATCCTCGCGCTCAGCGAGGGCGTCGGGGTGGAGGCGCTTTCGGGCGATGGCGGCGGGGCCGGGGCGGGGGAGGGTACGCCGCTACGCGCACCCGAAGTCCTCGCACACGAGATCAAGAACCCGCTCGCCGGCATCCGCGGCGCGGCGCAGCTGCTCTCCCGCAAGGTTGGCGAAGCAGACCGCGCGCTCACCGACCTCATCACCGGCGAAGTCGACCGCATCGCCAAGCTCGTCGACCAGATGCAGTCGCTCTCCCGTCGCGGCCGCGAACCCGACGCACCCTGCAATCTCCACGAGGCGGTGCGCCGCGCGCAGGCCGTTGTCGCTGCGGGGCATGGCGGCTTCGTCGTGGAGGAGGAATTCGATCCCTCGCTTCCGCCGGTCCTCGCCAATCCCGATGCGCTGGTGCAGGTGCTGCTCAACCTCTTCACCAATGCCCGCGAGGCCTGCGAGAGTGCACGCGAGCCGCGCATTGCGGTGCGCACACGCTTTGCCAGTGGCATCCAGCTCCACGCCGGGCCGGGCGGCAAGCCCCTGCGCCTGCCGATCGAGCTGCGCGTCAGTGACAACGGTCCCGGGATCGATCCGGCGCTCCGCGACCACATCTTCGATCCTTTCGTGACGGGCAAAAAGAACGGGCAGGGCCTCGGCCTTGCGCTCGTCCAGAAGCTGGTGCGCGAAATGAGCGGGCGCGTGACGCATGACCGCGACGAAGTGCGCGGGTGGACGCATTTCCGACTGCATCTGCCGGTGGCGGGACCCTCGAAGCCATGAAACGCCGCATCCTGCTCGTCGAGGACGACGCCTCGATTGCCCTGGTCATCACGGCCGCGCTCGAAGCTGAAGGCTATGATGTCACGCGCTGCGCCTCGATTGCCGAGCGCGACCGGCTGCTCGACGGACAGCAATATGGCCTGATGCTGACCGACGTCGTGCTGACCGATGGCGACGGCATGGAAACGCTCGGCCGCGTGCGCGAAGCCGTGCCGCACATGCCGGTGATCATTCTTTCCGCACAGAACACGCTCGATACCGCTGTGCGGGCGAGCGATACCGGCGCGTTCGAGTACTTCCCCAAGCCCTTCGACCTGGACGAGCTGGTGCGCACCGTACGCCAGGCGATCGGTTCGAGTTCGAACGCGGGCGCTGAAGAGATTGCCGAGGATGTCGCGCCCGGTCTGCCACTTGTCGGCCGCAGTCCGGCGATGCAGACGGTCTACCGCATGATCACGCGCGTGCTGCGCAACGATCTCACTGTCCTGATCCTTGGCGAATCCGGCACGGGCAAGGAGCTCGTGGCAGAAGCGATCCACCAGCTCGGCAAGCGCAGCGCGGGGCCGTTCGTCGCAGTCAACACCGCCGCCATTCCGGGCGATCTCATCGAAAGCGAGTTGTTCGGCCACGAGAAGGGCGCCTTCACTGGTGCCGTCACGCGGCGCATCGGCAAGTTCGAGCAGGCACGGGGCGGCACGCTCTTCCTCGACGAGATCGGCGACATGCCGCTTGAGGCGCAGACCCGCCTTCTGCGCGCGCTCCAATCCGGCCGTATCCGCCGTGTCGGCGGTACCGAGGAGATCACACTCGACTGCCGGATCGTCGCGGCAACCAACCGCGATCTTGAACCGATGATCGCCGCTGGGACCTTCCGCGAGGATCTCTATTACCGCCTCGCTGTCGTGCCCATTTCACTGCCGCCCTTGCGCGAGCGGGCTGACGATATCGAAGCACTCGCCCGCCATTTCCTCGTGCGCGCAGCGGGGGAGGGCCTGCCACGCCGGCAGCTCACCGCCGCCGGTGCCGCACTCCTTGCCCGCCAGCCCTGGCGCGGCAATGTGCGCGAACTGCGCAACTTCGTGTACCGGCTCGCGCTCCTCGCGCGCGACGAAGTGATCGACGCCGCCGCCATCGAGCCACTGCTGGCGCAGGACCGCGCGCAGCCTCAGGCCGGCCTTCAGCAGCCCGTCCCCGCCGCCGATTTTGCCGAGGCTCTGGCCAATTGGCTCGTCCAGGAGGACCCGCGCGAAGGTGAGCTTTACAGCGCCGCGCTTGCCGCGTTCGAGCGGCCGCTGTTCCTCCACGCGCTGGCCGTGACGGGTGGCAACCAGTTACGCGCAGCGCGCCTGCTCGGCATCAACCGCAACACCTTGCGCAAGCGCCTCTCAGACCTCGCCATCGATCCGGATGAGGCAGCCGTGCGCAACTGACATGGTCGGGGTGATGACCCCGACTGGCGTAACCCCATGGCCACATGCCGTCTGCCGCACGCAGTCTACTCTTCGTCGATTCGACTTGCAATCTTGCAACAGCAGTGTTGTACATCCGCCACGATGGCTCTGAACAGCAAAGGTGGCATGCGGCGCTCTCCGAGGTGGTATCGCCGCCTTCTCGTGGTTATGCGCCGCGCCAACGTGTTTCTGCTGCTCGAAATGACGGCGACCATGGCGCTGGCGCTGATGGTCACGGTCACATGGATGGCGCTTGCCTCCAGCGGCAATGCCAACCAGCTGCTGCCCTCGCGCCTCACTGCCAGCCTGCTGATCGGCACGCTCGTGCCCGCGATGGCGTTGATTGTCCTTATCGGCCGCCGACTAGCGCTGCGCCGCGCTGCGCGTTCGGTGCTGGGCAGTAGCGGCCGCCTACACGTCCGGCTCGTTTGGCTGTTCTCGCTGATCGCAGCAATCCCGACGCTGCTTGTCGTGGTCTTCGCCTCGTTGCTGTTCCAGTCGGGCGTTGAGTTCTGGTTCTCGGACAGTTCGCGCGGCATGCTGGAAAACGCCAACAGCCTCGCGCGCGGCTATTACGCCGACAAGCTGCGCGATGTCGGCAACGAGAGTGTCGCGATGGCGGGGGATCTGCGCGACTATCTCGGGCAGGCACCCATCACCAGCCAGGACTTTGCCGAGGGGTATTCTTGGCAGGTGATCAACCGCAAGCTCAACGAATCGGCGATCATCGAGCGCGGCGCGGACGGCACCTTGCGAACCGCCGCTATTGTCGATCCGGCACGCAGCGAACAGCGTGAGCGGGTCACCCCGGCGGAACTGGCGCGGATTGACGCGGGCGAACCCGTTGTCGTCACGGCTTCAGCCGCGCGGATCGAGGCGGTCACGCCGGTCGACCGCACGCGCGGCATCTACCTTTATGTCGCGCGCAATTCCGATGCGCTTGCGCTCAACCAATGGCAACGCGCGCAAAGCGTGCTCAAGGCCTACGATTTCTTGACGCGCCGCGCTCGCGCCTTGCAACTGCGCTTCAACATCGCGCTGCTGGTGATCAGCCTCGCGCTGGTCGCTTTGGCCGTATGGGTCGCGCTGCGCTTTGCGGACAGGCAGGTCGCCCCGTTGATCGAACTGGTTTCGGCGGCCCGCAATGTCGGCAGCGGCAACTTTGCCATGCGTGTCCAGCCCGGCAACGGCACCGATGAGGTGGGCCTGCTCGCCCGCGCGTTCAACCGCATGACCGCCCAACTGGAAGCGCAGACGCAGGCGCTTGTCAGCGCCAATGCCCAGCTCGAAGTGCGGCGCGCCTTCATCGAGGCCGTGCTCGAATCGATCACCGCCGGCATCGTTTCGGTCGACCGCGAGGGCTGCATTCGCCTCATCAACAGCTCGGCACAAGCGCTGCTCCACCCCGCCCGCGATGATGGGGCAGGGGCCGATCCCGTCGGCGCATCGCTTGCCGATCTCGCTCCGCAGCTCGCGCAGTTCGTGGCGGGCGGAGAACCGAGCGGCGTCGTCCACTATGCCAAGGGCGGCGATCTGCTTACCCTTGCGGTCAAGGTTACGGCTGACCGCAATGGCCACGTCATCACCTTTGAGGACATCACCCGCCAGCTGCTCGATCAACGCCGCGCCGCGTGGTCCGATGTCGCCCGTCGCATTGCGCACGAGATCAAGAACCCGCTGACCCCGATCCAGCTCGCGACCGAGCGCCTCAAGCGCCGTTACCGCCGCCAGATCGAGACCGATCCTGAACTGTTCGAGGAACTCACGGCGACGATCATCCGCCAGGTCGGCGATCTCCGCCAGATGGTCGACGAGTTCTCCTCGTTTGCCCGCCTGCCCAAACCCGTGTTCCGCCCCGAGGATGCAAGTGATCTCGTGCGGCAGGCACTGTTCCTGCAGGAAGTGGCGCATAGCGACATCACCTTCACCTTCGACGGCGAGGCGCAAGTGCCGGTCGAAGCGGACCGTCACCAGATCGGCCAGGCGATGACCAACGTGCTCAAGAACGCGATCGAGGCGATCGAGCAGCGCGCCAAGGCTGAGGACATTGCCTACCGCGGGCGGATAGCCGTGAGCCTTGCCGCGGACCGGCATGCCGTCACCGTGACGGTCGCCGACAATGGCGTCGGGCTCCCCGCCGATCGCGAGCGCATCCTCGAGCCCTACATGACAACGCGTGAGAAGGGCACCGGCCTCGGGCTCGCGATCGTCAACAAGATCATCGAGGAGCATGGCGGCGCGATGGCCTTCACCCCCAATGCCGAGGGCGGCACATCGGTGATCATGCGCTTCGCCCGCAATCCGCTCGCTGCTGATGTGGTGGCCGATTCGCCCGCCGCACCTGCCGCTCCCATTCCCGCCAACCGCTAGACCAGACCCCAGGACGAACCGATCAATGGCACTCGATATCCTCATCGTGGACGACGAACGCGATATCCGCGAGCTTGTCGCCGGCGTGCTCAGCGACGAAGGTTACGGCTGCCGCACAGCAGCCGACAGCACCGCCGCGCTCGCAGCAGTGGACGAGCGGCGGCCCAGCCTCGTCCTGCTCGACGTCTGGCTCCACGGCAGCCCGATGGACGGGCTCGAGGTGCTCGACGAGATCAAGAAGCGCGAGCCCGAACTGCCGGTGATCATCTTCTCGGGCCACGGCAACATCGATACCGCCGTCTCTGCGATTGGCCGGGGGGCGATGGATTTCCTCGAGAAGCCGTTTGAGGCCGAACGCCTTTTGCTCCTTGTCGAACGCGCCACCGCGACCGAGCGCCTGCGCCGCGAGAATGCACGGCTGCGTCAGGGTCTCTCGATGGCCGATGGCTTCACGGGCAATTCCTCTGCGATCAATGCCGTGCGCGCGACGCTCAAGCGGGTCGCCAACACTGGCAGTCGGCTCCTCATCACCGGGCCGGCCGGCTCGGGCAAGGAAGTCGCGGCGCGCTTGCTCCATTCCTGGAGCCCGCGCGCCGATCATGCCTTCGTCACGGTCAATTCCGCGCGCATCACGCCCGAACGCTTCGAACAGGAACTGTTTGGCGAGGAAATCGATGGCAAGCTGGTCAGGGCAGGGCTGCTCGAAATGGCCGACGGGGGTACGCTGTTCCTCGATGAAGTCGCCGAAATGCCCGCCTCGAGCCAGGCTCGCATCCTGCGTGTGCTTACCGAACAGTCGTTCGTGCGCGTCGGTGGCCACCGCCAGATCCGCGTCGATGTGCGGGTGGTTTCTTCCACCTCGCGCCCACTCGAGAAGGAAATCGCCGAGCGCCGCTTCCGCGAGGACCTCTACTACCGCCTCAATGTCGTCCCCGTCTCCATTCCTTCGCTGATCGAGCGGCGCGAGGATATCCCCGCGCTCGCCGACCACTTCTTCTCGCGCTACGCCAACGAGCAGGGCGTGGCGCCGCCGGCCATTTCGCCCGAAGCCATCGCCGCGATGCAGAGCTATGACTGGCCCGGCAATGTCCGGCAGCTGCGCAATGTGGTGGAGCGCACGATCATCCTCGCGCCGCGCGAACGACTGACCCGCATTGATGCTGACATGCTCCCAGCGGAGATCGTCACGACGCGCTTCGGCGGCGATTCGACGACTTCTGCGCTGATGGGTGTTCCCTTGCGCGAGGCGCGGGAGAGCTTTGAACGCGAGTATCTCAAGGTCCAGATCCGCCGGTTCTCGGGCAATATCTCGAAAACCGCGAGCTTCATCGGGATGGAACGCTCGGCGCTTCACCGCAAGCTCAAGCTCCTCGGCATGGCCGAGCGCCGCGAGGACGACGAGCTGGACTGATCTGTCCCGCACAAGGTCAAGTCGGAGTTAACCCAATTTTGCCCTGTACGAAGGCGTGATCCCGACATAGGATCGCACCTGCTGACCGGCTGTGGCGCCGCGCAAACCCTTGTCCAGATTCGGCGTTCGCCGGGCTTGGAAGGGGGTGAGTGCGGGCCCTGCCAGATCGTGCCTGCTTGCCACTGCGCTTTCAGGCACCAAAAAAACGAAAGGAAATACCAAGATGACCGGCAGAACCCTCTCTGCGCGCCCGCGCACCAAGGTTGAAACCGCTCCCGCTCCTGAAGTCACCGTGACGCCGCCGGCTACACTTGTGGCAGGGAAGGGCCAAAACCTTCAGGATGTCTTCCTCAACTTCCTCCGGAAGAACAAGATTCCCGTCACGATGTTTCTCGTGAAGGGCGTCAAGCTGCAGGGCATTGTCACCTGGTTCGACAACTTTTCGATTCTGCTGCGCCGTGATGGCCAGTCACAGCTTGTCTACAAGCATGCAATTTCGACGATCATGCCCGGCCAGCAGCTCGCCGCTGCGCATTTTGCCCCGGGCAACGACGATTCTTCGAAGAAGCGGCTGCTGCAGGATGTGTTCCTGTCGAGCGTTCGCGATGCAGGCGTGCAGGTGACGATGTTCCTCGTCAATGGCGTCATGCTTCAGGGCCGCGTCGCCGCCTACGATCTGTTCTGCATGCTGCTCGAACGCGAGGGCTATGTGCAGCTTGCTTACAAGCATGCGGTGTCGACGATCCAGCCTGCCGGCCACGTCGACCTCTCAGGCGAATGGGACGGCGAATCATCCTGAAACTCCAGACAGGCCGAACCGCATGAGCGGATTTGAATTCGGCCGAGAAACCGAGCTTGTCGGGGAAGTGACACGCGGCGCCCGCGCCGTCGTTGTCCTCCCCGATTTGCGTCAGAAGGGTGGCCTCGACGCTGAATCGCGTCTCGAGGAAGGAGAGGGGCTTGCCCGCGCAATCGGCATCGATGTGGTCGATGCCTTTGCGCTGCCGATCCGTGCGGTTCGCCCCGCTACCTTGTTCGGCGAAGGCCAGGTCCAGAAGATCGCCGTCGCCATTGCGCAATCCGATGCCGAGCTTGTGATCATCGATGGCGCGCTTTCAGCGATCCAGCAGCGCAACCTTGAAGACAAGCTCGAACGCAAGGTGATCGATCGCACCGGTCTCATCCTCGAGATCTTCGGCGAGCGCGCCGCCACCGCTGAGGGCCGCCTGCAGGTCGAACTCGCACACCTTGATTACCAGGCTGGTCGCCTCGTGCGCAGCTGGACCCACCTTGAACGTCAGCGCGGCGGCTTCGGCTTCCTCGGCGGTCCAGGTGAAACCCAGATCGAGGCCGACCGTCGCCTAATCCGCGGCCGCATGGCGCGCATCCGCCGCGAACTCGAACAAGTCCGCCGTACCCGTACGCTTCACCGCGAACGCCGCCAGCGCGCGCCCTGGCCGGTGATCGCGCTGGTCGGCTATACCAATGCGGGCAAGTCCACGCTGTTCAACCGCATGACTGGCGCGGATGTGATGGCCGAGGACCTGCTCTTCGCCACGCTCGATCCCACCATGCGCGCCATTCGCTTGCCGGGACTCGACAAGGCGATCCTGTCCGACACAGTGGGCTTTATTTCCGAGCTTCCCACCCAGCTCGTGGCCGCTTTCCGCGCGACGCTGGAGGAGGTGACCGCGGCTGACGTCATCGTCCACGTTCGTGATATCGCCAATCCGGCAACATCTGCGCAGAAGCTGGAAGTCGAGGAGATCCTCGCGGACCTGGGCGTGATCGGGGAAGGGGGCGCCTCTGTTCCGATCATCGAGGCGTGGAACAAGTGGGATCTGCTGTCAGCCGACGAATGCGCCATGCGCCGCGATCTGATTGCTGCGGGCGTGCCGGAGCGGCAGGTCGTGCCGATCTCGGCGCAGACGGGCGAGGGCGTCGACAAACTCGTCACGCTGCTGAGTGAGTTGCTCACCGGCGGCGCGCAGGTCCTTGAACTTTCCGTACCTATGGCAGACGGCCAGAAGCTGGCGTGGCTCCACGCGCATGGCGAAGTCATGTCCGAGGTGCAGACCGAAGACGATGAAGGCGCCCCGATCCAGCGGATCACGGTGCGGCTTACCCCGCGCGAATTGGGCCGGTTCGTGCAGCTCTGAAGGGGTCAGCCCCCAGCGGCTTTGACCTGCTGCCAGAGCACTTCCTGCGCATCGAGCGAGAGCGAAGGGAAATCAGCCCCGGCAAGGGCTTCCATCGCCCGGAACCGGCGTTCGAACTTGGCGTTGCCATGGCGGAGCGCATCTTCCGGCGCGACACCATAGCGGCGGACCAGATTGACCGCCGCGAACAGCAGATCGCCAGCTTCATCGAGCCGCTCGGCCTCGGTTCCGGCGGCGGCAAGCTCGTCGAGTTCTTCGATCACCTTGGCGCGCGGACCTGCGGTATCGGGCCAGTCGAAACCTACGCGTGCTGCGCGCTTCTGCAACTTCTCCGCGCGCATCAGCGCGGGCAGCGCAAGGGCTACGCCATCAAGCGCGCTCGTCGCACCTTTCGCCTCGCGTTCGGCGGCCTTCTGCGCTTCCCAGCGCACTTCGCGCGATTGCCCCTGATCGGCCGCGTTTCCGAAGATATGGGGATGCCGCTCGGTCATCTTGTCAGAGATGGCGTGCGCCACGGAATCGAAATCGAACGCACCAAGTTCTTCGGCCATCCTTGCGTGGAACACGACCTGGAGCAGTAGGTCGCCGAGTTCCTCGCGCAGAGCCGGGAGGTCTTCACGCTCGATTGCATCGGCGACTTCGTAGGCTTCCTCGATGGTGTACGGGGCAATCGTCGCGAACGTCTGCGCAACATCCCATTCACAGCCACTCTGCGGATTCCTCAGCCGCGCCATGATCGCGAGGAGCCGCGCGATACCGGGCGCCGGAGACGCTTCCGCAGCAGGGGAGACCTCGGGAGAGACGCTCATTCAGACTAATCCTTGAGTTCGATAATATTTATTATGTTAAATGACAGGCGAGCCAATCACCGCCGGAACCCGGCAAACGCAAGCGCCGCTGCGAGAATGATGACCACCCAAGCCCCAGCCATCATCATCCCGGACGAAGGTTTCAAGCTGCGCAGCCTCCCGTTCGCCAGCACAAACGTAAGCGCCATCATGATCCCGATCAGCGCGACGAACTTGTCCGGCGTCACAGCTCGATTTCCATCCCGTCGTAACCCGGCTCGACGTGCGCCGGAGTCTCGTCGCACAGTGTCCGGTAATCCATGCTCTTGTCGAGATGTGTCAACACTGCCCGGCCGGCCCGGCAGGCCTCGACCAGTTCGAGCGACATCGCAAGATGCGCATGGGTCGGATGCGGCTGCCGCCGCAGGGCGTCGACCACCAGCACATCGACCCGGTCGAACAGCGCCACCATCTCGCCGGTAATCGCGCTGAAGTCCGTCGCGTAACCGATTGACTTGCCAGCCTGGTCAAAGCGAAATGCCGTAGTCTGCGCGGGCCCGTGCGGCATCTGGCAATGCGTCACGCCGATCCCGGCGACCATGCGAACCCGGTCGAGATTGTCGAGATTGCAGATCGTTGGATAGCCGAACTGTCCGGCAAACACGTAGCCGAAGCGCTGCCGCAGCCGCCGCACCGTCTCATCCGCCGCATAGCCCGGGATCGGCGCACCGCGCCCCATCCGCAGCGGCCTCAAGTCGTCAATGCCGTGGGTGTGATCGGCATGGTCATGCGTCCAGACGACGCCATCGATCCGTGCGATCCCGGTCGAGAGCAGCTGGTGGCGCAGATCGGTCGGCGTATCGACAAGGATACGTCCACCATCGGCACCTTCGACAAGGATCGCCACACGCGTGCGCCGGTTGCGAGGCTCCTCAGGGTCGCAATCGCCCCAATCGTTGCCGATACGCGGCACCCCTGTCGACGTGCCGGAGCCGAGGACGACCAGCTTCATGCCTCAGCCTTGCTGAACAACCGGAAAAAGTTGGCCCCGGTCTGCGCTGCCAGGGCCTCGGTCGTCGTCCCGCGCAGCCCAGCCACAAAGGCACAAGTGTCCGCAACGAAGCCCGGCTCGCAGACCTTGCCGCGATGTGGCACCGGCGCAAGAAACGGCGCATCGGTTTCGACCAGCAGCCTATCATCAGGCACTTCGGCAGCAAAAGCTTGTAAGTCTTTGGCATTCTTGAATGTCACGATGCCCGAAATCGAGATCGTGAGCCCGAGTTCGAGCACCGCGCGGCCGAAATCTGCACTCGCGGTGAAGCAGTGGATCAGCGCCGGAAACGCGCTCTTCGCCATTTCCTCGGTGAGTATCCGTAGTGTGTCATCTTCCGCATCGCGGGTGTGAATGACAATCGGCAGCCCCGTCTCGCGCGCGACACCGATGTGTACGCGAAACAGGTCCTGCTGCACCTGCCGATCCGAATGGTCGTAGTAGTAGTCGAGCCCGGTCTCGCCGATGGCAATAACCTTGGGGTCGGCGGTTGCCGCCAGCAGCGCTTCGGCGCCCAGATCGGCATGGGCATCGGCTTCATGCGGATGGATGCCGATACTGGCCCACACGTCGCTCTCGCGCTGCGCGGTCGCGAGCACCGCATCCCACTCGCTTTGCCGTGTCGAAATGTTGAGGAAGCCCCGCACCCCGCGTGCACGGGCGCGCGCGAGAACCTCGGTCTGGGTTTCGATCAGCCCCTTGTAGTTGAGGTGGCAGTGCGAATCGATCAGCATCAGGCCGCATCTTCCTCCGGCAGTTCCAGTCTCGGGAACGCCGGGCTCGGCGCAGCAATCCGCTCACCGGTGGCCACGCGCGCGAGGAACCAGTCCGCCTGAGTCAAAGCGGTGATGCCGCGTTCGTCGCCGGGAATACCAAGCTGATCCAGTACCTTGTCCGCTGCTGTTGGCACGACCGGCCGGATCGCGATGGTAAGATCGCGGATCGCCATGAACAGCGTCATCAGCACCGCGCGCATGCGCTCGGGATCGCTCTTGCGCAGCGCCCACGGCGCCTGTTCATCGACATATTGGTTACAGGCGAAGACCGCGCGCATCCACGCCTCGATGCCCGACGAGAAGTTCAGCGAGGCGAACTCGCGCGGCAGTTCCTCGTGGCAAGCTGCAAACACGGTCGCGAGGAGTTGATCATCGGCCTCAGCGCTCGCGAACTTGGCAATTTCACCGTCCATGTTTTTGAAAATCATGGATAGCGTGCGCTGGACCAGATTGCCGTAGCTGTTCGCCAGTTCGGCGTTGCAGCGCGTCACGATCGCCTCGGGCGAATAGGACCCATCCTGCCCGAACACCACGTCGCGCATCAGGAAATAGCGCAGCGTATCCACCCCGAAACGCTCGGCCAGCGCAAGCGGGTCGGTCACGTTACCCAGCGACTTCGATTCCTTCTGGCCGCGGTTGAGCAAGAAGCCGTGGCCGAACACCTGCCTGGGCACAGGCAGACCTGCGCTCATCAGGAAGGCCGGCCAGTAGATCGTGTGGAAGCGCACGATGTCTTTGCCGATAAGGTGCAGATCGGCCGGCCAGTACTTCGCGTAATCCCCTGATTCGTCAGGAAACCCGAGACCGGTGATGTAATTGGTCAGCGCATCGACCCACACGTACATGACATGGTTGTCGCTGCCCGGAACCTTCACGCCCCAGTCGAAACTGGTCCGCGATACCGAAAGATCGCGCAGGCCCTGGCTGACGAAGGCGATCATCTCGTTGCGCCGGCTTTCGGGGCGGATGAACTCGGCGCCCCCCTGGAACAGCGCGAGCAGCGGTTCCTGGTACTTTGAGAGGCGAAAGAACCAGCTTTCCTCAACCGTCCATTCGACCGGGGTGCCTTGGGGCGAGAGCTTCTCCCCCCCTTCCCCGTCGATCAGTTCGCTGGCGTCGTAATAGGCCTCGTCGCGCACCGAGTACCAACCCTCGTAGCGGTCGAGATAGAGGTCGCCATTGGCTTCCATCCGCCGCCATAGCTCCTGCGTCGCAGTGTGGTGGCGCGGCTCGGTGGTGCGGATGAACACATCATAATCGACATTCAGAGCATCGGCCATGGCAATGAAATGACTGGTCATTTCATTGGCGAGTTCAGCCGGCGTGATCCCGAGGTCGCGCGCCTTTTGCGCCATCTTCAGGCCGTGCTCGTCGGTCCCGGTCTGAAAACGCACATCGCGCCCCATCGCCTTCTGGAACCGGGCGATCACATCGGCGGCAATCGCCTCGTAGGCGTGGCCAATATGCGGCTTGCCGTTCGGATAGCTGATGGCGGTCGTGATGTAGTAGGGCTCGCCCATGGGCTGCGACTGTCCTTGGTTTCGGGAAGGCCTGCAGGATCGGAATCCCTCAGGCCGCGCTCTCCCTAGTGCGCGCCACCGATGCCAGCAAGCCGCCGATTTCCAGAAGCAGCAGCGCTGGCTCGAAGTTGTAGGTCGGCGCCTGCGCCGCGAGCGCGGCGAGCGCGGCATGGGCCTCGACTATGCGTAGCCGCGCGGTGTCATCGCTGTGCGCCATGGCAGCCACCAGCACGCGCCGCGCCGCCTCGATCACGGCCAACAGGCGCTCGCGGTCCGGCCGTTGGCCAAGCGCGGCCGAAAGCTCTCCCCTGAGCGCCAGATCTGGATCGCCCTCTTTCGTAAGCCGAGTCATGATCTTCCATGCCGCGCCGAGGTCCATAGCGGCAAAGGCCAGTGCGGCGCCTGGCGCGCCGCTCCCGGCGGATATCGCGGCTTCGAGCGCTTCACCGCCGAGCTCCGGTGCGGCCTCGGCGAGCGCGCGCGCCATATCCTGAGGTTCCAGCGGATGAAATCGCAGCACAGTGCAGCGCGAGCGGACCGTCGGTAGCAGCCGGCCAATCTGATGCGTCACCAGCAGGAAGAATGTTCCGGCGGGCGGCTCCTCCAGGCTCTTGAGCAACGCATTGACCGCGCCCTTCTCAAGATCGTCGGCGGCATCGATGATCACCGCGCGGCGTGAGCCCAATGTCGGCCGCGTCACCAGTCTTCGCTGTACGCCGCGAATCTGCTCAACGCTGATGTTGCGCTTGCGGGTATAGGCCTTGCCCTCGTCGCGCTTCCGGGCCTCGTCGTCGTTGCTGGGCAGCGGCTCGAGAACGTGGATATCCGGGTGCGCCTCGGGGCCAGGCTGCGGCACACCGGGTTCGGCAACGAGATCCGCGGCGGCTGCACGGGCGAAGCTGGCTTTGCCGAGACCTTCGCGCCCGGCAAGGATCCAGCCATGATGCATACGGGTGCCAGCCCGCGCCGCGCGCCAGACGCTCCATGCTTCATCGTGACCGATCAGGCGCACAGGTGGTCCACCGCTGCCAGCACGCGCGCATGGACAGCCTCGGCTGCGCCTTGCGCTGCGATCACCGCAAAGCGCTCCGGCTCCGCTTCGGCATAGCGCTTGAAGGCAGCGGCCACTCTTGCGTGATACTCTGCCGCGCGTCCGCCAATCCGGTCGTGCGCACCCGCATCGCGTTTGCGCACACGATCTGCTGCCTCTGCTGGATCAAGTGTCAGCAGCACGGTGCAATCGGGTAGGAGTCCGGCACTGCCGATTCGGTGGAGTGTCAGGATGTCGGCATCTTCGAGGCCGCTGCCGCCGCCCTGATAGGCCCGGCTGCTATCAAGATAGCGGTCGCACACCACCCACGCCCCGCGCGCGAGCGCCGGACGGATCAAGGCCTCGACATGGTCAGCCCGCGCCGCCGCGAACAGCAGCGCCTCGGCACGCGCGCCCCAGCCCGGCCCTTCGTTGCCAAGCAGCAGCGCCCTGATGGCTTCCGCGCCCGGTGTCCCGCCCGGCTCACGCGTGGTGACGACTTCCAGCCCCCGCCCGCGCAGAGCTTCGGCCAGCAGCCGGCTCTGGGTCGATTTGCCGACCCCTTCCCCGCCTTCGAAGACGATGAACCTGCCTGTCATCGGCCGCTCATTGTCCCAGCATCGCGAGCAGGCCATTGCGCAGCCGCGCTAGTGTGCCGGCTTCCGGCACAGCCTCCGCCGCGACCAGTGGCAGACGCGTCTCGCCCTCGCCGGGAACCCGCACAACAAGGCTGGCGACTTCATCGCCCTTTGCGATCGGTGCGCGCAGCGGGCCCCTGTAGCGCAAGCTGAGCGAATAGCTGGCGCCTGCCCCGCGCGGCAGCGTCAGTGCCAGCGGATGCGGCGCGACAAGCGTCACGCTGCGCGCCTCGCCGCCCTGAACCTTGGCGGACCCAATCTCAGCGCCTTGCGCAAAAAGCGGATGCGCCTCGAACGCGGCAAAGCCCCATTCCATGAACTCGCGCGATTCCTTTGCGCGCAACTTGCCGTTGTCGTACCCGCCAACCACCATCATCAGACGTCGCCCGCCCCTGACCGCCGATCCGACGAGGCCGTAACCTGCCTCGTTGGTGAACCCTGTCTTCACGCCGTCTGCGCCTTCGACATGGCCATAGAGTGGATTGTGATTGGGCTGCTCAATGCCGCGAAAGGCGAGCCGCTCGTGCCCGTAGAAGCGATTGTACAGTTCGGGATGCCGGGTGATCAGGGCTGTGCTCAGGGTGGCAAGATCGGCGGCGGATACATAAGTCTCGCCTTCGTCCATCCAGCCATTGGCCGTGTTGTAATGCGTGTCCTTGAGGCCGAGTTTTCGCGCCTCGGCATTCATCATCTCGGTGAAGGCGCCGACGCTGCCCGCAACACCTTCCGCCAGCACGACGCAGCCGTCATTTGCGGACACGGTGACGATGCCCTCAAGCAGTTCCGCCACCGAGGTATCGCTGCCATCCGCAAGGAACATCGTGCTGCCGACGCGGTGCCACTTCTTGAACGCCTCGTGGCTCATGGTGAAGCGCTGATCAAGCTTCAGCTTGCCTGCCTTGATCAGTTCGAAGGCGACATAGCTCGTCATGATCTTGGTGAGCGAGGCTGGCACGAAGCGCCGGTGCGACTGGCGCTCGAACAGCACCCGCCCGCCATTGACGTCGATCAGCAGCGCGATCGGCGCGGAAACCTGCGGCATGGCCGGTGCAACGCCCGGCACAGGTACGGGCACGGGGGCTGCCGCGCGCACCGGCAGGGCGGCCAGCGCGGCAATCAGCACAGCGGTCACGATCCTCGATTGCAAGCGCGGGGTCCTCAGCCAGTTGGGGACCGCGCCTGGACACAACTAATCGCGCACGATCCGGGCACCCGCATAACCCGCAGCGCGAGCCTTCGCCAGTCCGCGCTCCGCCTCATCCCCGGAGGAAAACGGCCCGCTGCGCACGCGCCAGAGACTTCCTGTCTGCGCCATCGAGCCGCCGGCCTTGCGAGCGGCGGCCTCCGCATTTGCACGCTGGGAATAAGCACCGATCTGCACGAAGTAGCGCCCAGCAACGGGCACCGGACGCTTGGGCGGCTGTGGCGGTGGTGTGGGCTTGGCCGAGGCGGCTGCATCCTTCTGCGGGGCGGGCTTCGGACTCGGCATCGGCGCTGGTTTTGGCGTCGGCTTGTTAAGTGCCGGCGTGGCTCCCGGGGCGGGCTTTGCCGTGGCCGCGGGCTTTGGCGTGCTCACTGCGACGACCTGCGAAGGATTGATTGTCACCGGCAGGTCCGCGACGGGCGGCGCCAGTCCGAGCTTGCGGCGCAGCGCGATCAGCAGGCCTTCAGGCGTGTCCATCCGACGCGGCGCAGGGCCGCCGGTGCGAAGCAGAGCACGCTCGGCCTCGGGCGGATTGACCCGGCGTACACGCACCGGAGCTGACGCGCCGTCCGGCAGGCCAAGCTCGGTCCAGGCCATCGGCGAGAGTGCTACCAAACCATCGCCGCTCATCGGCCCGCGCCGATCGATCCGCACGAGGATTGTCCGCCCTGTCGAAAGCGACGTTACCTCGACATAGCTTGGCACCGGCAGCGTGCGGTGCGCGCCGTTGATCCGGGCCATCACGCCTTCGTCTGCCCCCATCGGCACGGCCTTGCCCACAGCATCGTAGTTTAGCGTGTCAGCGGGCGAGTACGTCACCCCGTCGATCACGAACGGTTCACCGAGCGTGACCGGATAGTCGCCTGCCGGACCCGTCACGTCGGCGGGCGGCGCCTTGTGCTCGCGCGCCGAAAGGGGCGCCGCAAAGCCGGAACCAAGCGCTAGCACCATGGCCAGCGCCAGCGCGCCGTTGTTTCTGTTAACGGGCAATTTCATCAGCCAAAAGTCCCACCGAGAGGGCGTAGAGATTCGAGCAGTTGTAATCGAGGATGACTCGATAATTTCCGGTTAGCAGATAG
Source organism: Novosphingobium sp. (assembly GCF_027489515.1). Classification (GTDB taxonomy): domain Bacteria; phylum Pseudomonadota; class Alphaproteobacteria; order Sphingomonadales; family Sphingomonadaceae; genus Novosphingobium. The sequence goes on from NZ_JAIXZS010000095.1 coordinate 33,874, forward strand.
GCGGTCTGGCCGGGCCCGTCGGGCTCGAGCAGGCTGGCAAGCGTGTCGTCCGCCAGCGTCGACGCGCGCGGCATCACGCCCAGCGTCTTCCATTCGCGCACAGTCTTCCACCTTGAATGGCGCGCGAAGACTTGCGGGCAGCGCGGGCTGGCGAGCGCCGTCCCCAGCGCCGGACGGTCGAGCGGCAGGGTTACATCCGCCGCGACGCCCCAAGGCTCCCCTGCCCGCCATCCGGCATCGCGGAAGTAGTTGGCGATCGAGGCAAGCGTATCGGGCTTGCTCGCCCAGATGTCCGCAAAACCGTCGCCATCGCCGTCCTGCGCGACACGCAGATAGACGCTCGGGAGGAACTGCGGGTTGCCGAAGGCGCCGGCCCAGCTGCCGACCAGCTTGCTACGCGGCACGCCCCGGTCGACCATCTTGAGGAGCGCGATGAACTCCTCGGCAAACAGTGCGCGGCGGCGCCCCTCATAGGCCAGGGTGGCGAGCGATCGCGCAAGGTCGAAATCGCCGGTGTAGGAGCCGTAGTTCGTTTCATGACCCCAGATGGCGAGCACGATCTTGGGCGGCACTCCATATCGCTGCTCAATCGCGGCGAGTTTGTCGGCTGCGGCGAGATACTGTCGCCGTCCACCGGAGATCCGCGCGGCATCGACATGGGTGCGGCGATACCCGGCAAAGGCAGGGATCGAGGAGGAGGTCCCCGGCTGCGCGCGGTCAAGCGCGATCACGCGGGGATTCTCGGTCAACCCGGTCATCACCGAGGCGATCGTCTCCTCGCGTACGCCTTCGGCCCGCGCCTTGGCCGCAAGGTATTGAAGATACCCTTGAAAGCCCGCTGCGGCCTCATCTCCCTGTGCACCGGCGGGCCCGGCAAGGAGCGATAGCGTCAGCACGGCAAGCCCGGCCCGGATGATGCCAGGGGCGCGCGGGAAACGAAGACGGTAAGAAAGCTTCATCGTGGCGTGACAGTCGCACAGCGCAGCCGCGCTGGGAATCCCTCAAGCGATGAATTGCGTGGGAAGCCCTGCCGATGCCTTGCGGATGCGGTCTGCAAAATTGCTTTGCGAGCCCGGCCCTGCCCGCTATCGGCGTACCCACGCATGATGCTGCGGACAGGTGGCCGAGTGGTTTAAGGCAGCGGTCTTGAAAACCGCCGTGGGTGGAAGCTCACCGTGGGTTCGAATCCCACCCTGTCCGCCACTTCGGAACAACGATGGGCACTCCGCCCGCCGCCGTGGCTACGCCATTGGCGGCCAGCACGCGGAGCAGGTTGCTCTTCGATCCCATGATGCGGACCTCGCCGCGATCGACC
>NZ_JAIXZS010000004.1 GCF_027489515.1 Novosphingobium sp.
AACCTTGTTGGTCCGCCCGTGGCTGAAGGTCTGCTTGACCTCGCCCGCCTCGACCGAAGTCTTCAGGCCAAGCGGCCTGCGGCCGAGCGTCGGCTTCTTGTCATCGCTCATCGAAATTATGTACCCTTCGTATCAATATCTTCACCCGCAGCCGAAGCCACGTGCGCCGTGTCTGGTTCAGACCCTAGAAAATGCAGCAGGCGCCGCAGCGGCACCGCGACCCGTTCGGCCGCGGCAGCATCGATCAGCGCCAGGTGAACCACGTTGTCGCGGCCCAATGCCACAGACAGCGCCGCCCGGTCCAGCGGCAAGATCGTGCCTTTGAGGCCGGTGCCTTCCGCTTCTTCGCCCACGCGCCAGGCCTGGGCCAGCTTGTTCGGACCGTCGGTCCCGGCATCGCTGGCATGGGCCAGCCACACCACCGCGCCGGCCCGCGCGCCCTGCGCAATCTTCTCGGTGCCGAGCAGCATGTTGCCTGCGCGCAGCTCAATGCCGAGCCGGTCCGTCAGCGCACGGGTCAGCGCCGCGCGCGTCCTTTCGGCAAGATCGGCCGGAATCGAAAGCGGTGCGCCTTTGAAGGCCCGTGCCAGCGCGCCGCGCAGCTTGCCGTTGGCTACCGCCGCCGCAAGGTCGGTTTGACTGACGCCGATCCACGCACCCCGCCCGGGTGCACGCGCCAAGGCATCGGGGAGCACATCGCCGTCAGGCGAAAGCGCCAGCCGCACCAGCTCACCGCGCGCATCATGGCGCCCGGTCAGCACGCATTTGCGCTCCGGCTGGGCTTCCTTTGTGGAAGTCCCGGCCGGTCCGCCGCCAGATCTGTCGGAGCTTAGCGGCTCATTGTGAGGATTCCGCATGGGCGGCCTCCTCGGATGCTGGCTCGTCTTCGAACCAGTGCGCGCGCGCAGCCATGATGATCTCGTTGCCCTGCTCTTCCGAGAGGCCATATTCGCCAAGGACGCCGCCCTTGTCCTCGCTGCGCTCGCTGCGTTCGCGCTCGCGGCGGTTCTCGGTGTTGTTGTTGCGGCGGCGCTGTTCGCCTCCGCGCTTCTTGGCGATCAGTTCATCGGTGGCGAGGTCGGCCAGATCGTCGAGCGTCTTGATGCCGGCCTTGCCGAGCGTGACGAGCATCGCTTCGGTCAGATGCGGCAGCTCGGCGAGATCGTCCTCGACGCCAAGACCGCGGCGCTCTTCGCGCTGCGCTTCCTCGCGGCGCTCCAGCGCCTCGAGCGCGCGGCTCTGCAGTTCCTGGCCGAGCTCCTCGTCGAAGCCTTCGATCGCGGCGAGTTCGCTGATGTCGATGTAGGCCACTTCCTCCAGCTCGCTGAAGCCTTCGGCGACCAGCAGCTGTGAAAGCGTCTCGTCCACGTCGAGCTCTTCCTCGAACATCTTCGAGCGCTCAGCGAATTCCTTCTGGCGCTTCTCCGAAGCTTCCGCCTCGGTCATGATATCGATCGCCGAGCCCGTCAGCGACGAGGCCAGACGCACGTTCTGTCCGCGGCGGCCGATGGCGAGCGAAAGCTGGTCATCGGGCACGACGACCTCGATCCGGCTTTCTTCCTCGTCGATCACCACGCGGCTCACGGTCGCGGGCTGCAGCGCGTTCACCACGAAGGTCGCGGTGTCCTCGCTCCAGGGGATGATGTCGATCTTCTCGCCCTGCAGTTCCTGCACGACGGCCTGCACGCGGCTGCCCTTCATGCCGACGCAGGCGCCGACCGGGTCGATGCTCGAATCGCGGCTGATAACGCCGATCTTGGCGCGGCTGCCCGGATCGCGGGCGGCGGCCTTGATCTCGATGATGCCATCGTAGATCTCGGGCACTTCCTGCGCGAAAAGCTTCTTCATGAACTCGGGATGCGCGCGGCTGAGGAAGATCTGCGGCCCGCGGTTCTGGCGCTCCACCTTCATGATCCAGGCGCGCACGCGCTCGCCCACGCGCGGCACTTCGCGCGGGATCTGCTGGTCGCGGCGGATCACACCCTCGGCGCGGCCGAGGTTGACGATCACGTGGCCGAACTCGACCGACTTGATCACGCCAGTGATCACTTCGCCCGCACGGTCCTTGAATTCCTCATACTGCCGGTCACGCTCGGCATCGCGGACCTTCTGGAAGATCACCTGCTTGGCCGACTGCGCGTCGATGCGGCCGAGATCGACCGGCGGCAACGGATCGACGAGGAAATCGCCGACCTTCGCGCCCGGCTGCAGCTTCTCGGCCTGCTTGAGGTCGACCTGCTTGAAGTAGTCCTCGACCTCTTCCACCACTTCGACCACGCGCCACAGGCGCAGATCGCCGGTGCGCGGATCGAGCTTGGCGCGGATGTCGTTCTCGGCGCCATAGCGGTTGCGCGCCGACTTCTGGATCGCTTCTTCCATCGCCTCGATGACGATGGACTTGTCGATCATCTTCTCGGTCGCCACTGCGTTCGCGATCGCGAGCAGTTCGGCACGGTTGGCGGAAATCGCACTGGCCATGGCTTAGTCTTCCTGTTCCTCAACAATGTCGTCCACGCCGCTCGTGTCGAGCGGCCGGGAGGCGGCGATCAGCTTATCGGTGAGGATAAGCTTGGCATTGGCGACGAGGTTGAATGGTACGTGATATACCACGCCGTCGTCGCTCACTGAAATCATCTCTTGGTCAGCATCAAAGCCGACAAGATCACCGCGGAAGCGCTTGCGATTGTCGAGCAGCTCGGAAAGCTCGATCCGCGCCTCGTGGCCGGTCCAGGCGGCGAAGTCCTTCGCGCGGGTCAGCGGACGGTCGATGCCCGGCGAGCTGACCTCAAGCCGGTAGGCGTCCGCGATCAGCACCTCGCCCGCATCCTCCAGCGCATCGATGCGATCGGAAATGCGGTGCGACAGCGCAGCGCAGTCCGCGATCAGCAGCTGCCCGGTCTCGGGCCGCTCGGCCATGATCTGAAGCGTGTGCTCCTCGTCACCGATCTCGCCGCCCTTGAAATAGCGCACGCGCACGAGATCGAAGCCGAGGCTGGCAGCCTCTTCTCCGGCGATCTCGGCAATCCGTGCGATATCGTTCATGCGTGCTCCAAAGGGCCAACGCAGCAAAGGCAGAAGGTTTGGTGCCGGCCCCGTTTGGCGCCAGCCCAGACTTTGCCTTCACAATGTCGGGATGTGTTGCCCCTAAGCGTACGCCCCGAAAAAGGCAAGCACCAAGATTGCGCGGCGGACCACTCCTGAAAGTCAGTGATATTTCCCACACTTTGGCATTCGATTAACCGGACATTGCTGACGGCGAGACTCGGAATCGCAGATTTCAGCCATTTTCTGCATTTGGCACGCCCCATGCAATGTTCTTGGCATACGCCGGACAGACTGGACGGCGCGACATTCGAACGCAGGAAAGGACCCAGACAATGACCACCATCCGCACCTTCACCGCACCGATCTTCAGCATCGCCGCGGCCTTCGCTCTGACGCTCGCCCTCGTCGGCGGCACCGTGAACGCCCCCGCGCAGAGCCCGCTCAGCACCACCTTCAGCACGGAGTACGCCGCGTGAGCGACATGCGTTTCGAGGACAACACCGTCCACTCGCCCGCCCGTCAGGGTTTCCGTCTCAACAAGCAGCGCGGCAAGATCATGGGCGTCAGCGCCGGGATTGCCGACTACTTCGGCCTCGATGTCACGCTGGTGCGTGTGGCCTGGGTCATCGGCACGCTGGTCGGCTTCGGCTCGCTGATCCTGATCTATCTCGCCATCGGCCTGATCGCCGATTGATCCGCACTGCCCCTGCCCCCACACGGCCCTTCTCGCACCCCCGGGGAGGGCCGTGTTCGTATCAAACCGGCGGCGGCACCAGCCCGATGAGCCGCAGTACCACGGCCTGCGCCAGCATCACCAACAGCCAATAGCCGCAATCGACCAGTGCCGAGCGCCACTGCAGGGCGCGCATCCGATAGGACGCGGCAAGACTCGGCACCACGAAACCCAACCAGATGACCACCGCGCTGCCGATGGTCATCGTCCACACGCTGCCCTTGGGCGGCGCAAGGATCAGCGCGCCCGCCAGAATCGCGCAAAGCCACGCCTCGGCGATGAAGGCGAAGGCAACACTCGCGGCCCAGCCCTTCGCACTGATCTGCCGGCGGTCCACCACCACCTGGAAAATCGTCCCCAGCACCAGCCCGGCCAGCGTTGCCGCCAGTATCGCGCCGCCGTTGAGGACGATGTAGATCATCAGGCGTCTTCGGCGGTCGCGAAGGGCGAGAAGTCGATGTCGGTATCAAACACGTCAACGCCTTCCTGCCGCTTGAGGAAGCCGACCACGGCATAGGTTACCGGCGTCAGCACGATCTCCCAGATCACCTTGAGCGCCCAGTTGGTCCACATCACGTGGATCACGTCGGTGGTCTCCCAAGTGCCGAGGAAGGCGATGGGATAGAACAACGCGCTGTCCACCGCCTGACCGAAGATCGTCGAGCCCCAGGTGCGGGTGAACAGGTACTTGCCCCCCGTCCACACCTTCATCCGCGCGAGCACGAAGGAATTGACGAACTCGCCCGCCCAGAACGCGGTGACCGAGGCGATCACGATGCGCCAGGTGCTGCCGAACACCGAATCGTACGTCGTCTGGCACACCGCCCCGGCCGAGGTTTTCGCGACGATCTCGGCAAAGCGCGGATCTCCGCTCGAAGCGCAGCCCCAACCGTCCGATGGCGGCATCGCCACCACCACAAAGCTCATGAAGGCCATGAACAGCAGCGCGAAGAAGCCCACCCACACGCAGCGCCGCGCATGGGCATAGCCATAGACTTCGGTCAGCACGTCGCCGAGGACGTACGAAACCGGGAAAAACAGAATGCCCGCGCCGAAGGTATAGCCCCACACCGTCGTCAGCTTTGCAGCCCCGATCAGGTTCGACAGCAGCAGGATCGCGACGAACGCGGCCATCAGATAGTCGAAGTAGCGGAAATGGCGGCGCGCGCCGGCGCTGCCTTCGATGCGCGGGATATGGTGCTGGTTCATAAGCCGCGTTGCTATCGCGATTTGCGCCACGCGCAAAGCGGCCTTATGAGGCACGACCAGAGGTAACTCTTGGAGGGACCTCAGTGCGCGCCCTTAGCTCAGCTGGATAGAGCACCGGCCTTCTAAGCCGGTGGCCGCAGGTTCGAATCCTGCAGGGCGCGCCATTCTCTTTCATCCGGCCAATGTGGGGATTGGTGCGCCCGACAGGATTCGAACCTGTGGCCCCCAGATTAGGAATCTGGTGCTCTATCCTGCTGAGCTACGGGCGCGCCGCCATGCCCTTTAAGGGGCGGGTCGCCCTCTGGCAATCAGGGGTCTTCAGTTGACCTCGCCCGGCGGAACCACCGGCACGATCACCGGAGCGACCGGGACGCCCTCCTCGATGAGGCTCTGCACTTCCTTCGGGCTCGCTCTGCCGTGGATCATCGCGGGATCCTTTTCGCCATAGTGCATCGCGCGCGCATCGTCGGCGAACTTCTCGCCCACCCAGGTCGAGGTCTTGAGCATCTCGCTCTGCACTGCCGCGACGGCCTTGAGCATCGCGACGGCCTCGGGCGGCAGCGGGCTGTTCGCTACCGGTTGCGGCGCTTCGGGGCGCGGCGCCGGTTGTACGGCGGGGAGCTGGTTGCCCTTGCGCGTCAGACGCGGGGCGGAAAGCGCCTTGTCGACTTCGGGGGCACCGCAGACCGGGCACGTGACGAGCCCGCGCGCCTGCTGGCCGGCAAAATCCTCGGAACTGGCGAACCACCCTTCGAACCGGTGTCCGCCCGCGCGGCATTCAAGATCGAATACAATCATGGTCTTGCCGATGTAGGGATCGCCCGCCGGTTGGCAAGACTGGGCACCTGCGCGCGCACCTCGGCAATTCGGGCAAGGTCGATCTCGGCGAAACCCAAAGCGGCTCGGGGACCACTCTCGCTGCCCATATCGAGCAACACATCGCCCCAGGGATCGACGACGAGGCTGTGGCCGTACGTCTCGCGCCCATCCTCGTGGCGCCCGACTTGCGCGGCGGATACGACAAAGGCACTGGCCTCGACCGCCCTCGCGCGCTGCATCAGGTGCCAGTGCGCGCGCCCCGTCGGCACGGTGAAGGCGGCCGGAATGGCAATTGCGTCGCAGCGCCGGCGCCCGAGTTCCTCGAACAGCGCGGGGAAGCGAATGTCGTAGCAGATCGCAAGGCCCAGCCGGCCCAGCGGTGTGTCCTCCACCGTCACCACCGCCTCGCCTGGCTGATAAGCCGCAGATTCGCGCCAGGTCTCGCCGGTCGCGAGATCGACGTCGAACATGTGGATCTTGTCATAGCGCGCAGCAATCTCGCCCGTGGGCGTGATCACGAAGGCGCGATTGGCCCAGCGCGTGCCGTCTGCCTTTACCGCAAGGCTGCCGATATGCACCCAGATGCCCGCCTTCGCGGCGGCATTGCGCACCTCGGCCAGCACCGGACTTTCGGCTTCGGGCACTACATGGCGGCTGCCGCGCGCCCGGTCACGGTCGAGCAGGCCGGACATCTCGGGCGTGAACAGCATCACCGCCCCCTCGCCCGCCGCATGCTCCGCCGCGCGCGCCATCGCGGCAGCGTTGGCGGCGGGATCGATGCCCGTCGTCATCTGCAGCAGCGCGATGCGCCGCGTGTCAGCGCTCACGCGGCGGCCAGCATGGGATCGAGCTTGCCCGCCGCTTCCAGCGCCGCCAGATCATCGGAGCCGCCGACATGCTGGCCGTTGATGAAGATCTGCGGCACCGTGCTCACCCCCGGCGCGCGCGAGAGCATCTCGGTGCGCTTCTCGCCGCCGAAGGTGATGTCGTATTCGGTGACGTTCGCGCCCTTGCGCCCCAGCAGCGCCAGCGCACGGCTGCAATAAGGGCAGCCCCACTTGGTGTAGATCTCGACGGATGCGGAGGGGCTCACTGGATCGCTCATCGGTACCTCTTGAAAACGCAAAATCGCTAACACACATGGTTGTTCGTGTCATGCGCTGCAAGTCGGGCGTGACCAGAACCAAACCGGCGGGGCGCCACTTCGGGCCCGGCCACAGTGCAGATTGCTCAAAGACGAGGATTGTTGCCATGGAACGTTTCGATTTCACCCCCTATCGCCGCTCGACCGTGGGCTTTGATCGCCTGTTCGACCTGCTCGAACGCCAGGCCCGCGCCAATGCCGGCGACAACTACCCCCCGTTCAACATCGAACGCCGCGGGGAAGACGAGTACCGCATCACGCTCGCCGTCGCCGGGTTCAAGCCGCATGATCTCGATATCACCGCGCAGCAGAACCTGCTGGTGATCAAGGGCCAGCGCACCGAGGCGCAGGACGGCCATTTCCTCCACGTCGGCATCGCCAACCGCGCATTCGAGCGCCGGTTCGAACTTGCCGATTTCGTCCGCGTCGAAAGCGCCGACCTTGCCGACGGCCTCCTTGTCATCGATCTCGTGCGCGAAGTGCCCGAGGCGATGAAGCCCAAGAAGGTGCTCATCGGCGGCAGCAATGCCAAGCCGCTCACCGTGGTCGAAGGCGACGCCAGCGAAGCGGCGTAACCCACCCCGTTCTCTCCAGCGAGAGGGGCGGTCCCGGCGGGGCCGCCCCTTTTCGCATCAGCGCTTCGCGGAAACGCTCCAACGCCACGGCGCAAGTGTGCGCACCTTGCCGCCAAGCGTGTAAGTCTGCGCCGCGGGCGAGACAGTGACCTCGACCCGCACACGGTCCCTCCCCGCAATCCGGCGGAACGCGAAGACCTTGGGATTGCCGGTCTCGATGATCTCAAGATTGCCGGGCACATGCTCGTTCGAAAGCGCCGGATGCGCGTGCTTGAGCGCCAGCAGCGAGCGGTAGAACGCCGCGCGCGGGAACTTGCCCCAGACGATCGGATCCTTGTCGAAGAACTTGAGCCGCTTGTTCAGCGCATCTTCCTGCCCGCTGTAGACGAGCGGCATGCCCGGAAGCGTGGCGGCCAGCACCGCCATCGCGTCGGCGCCATCGCCGTAAAGCTCCTCGTCGGTGCCGTTCCACGAATTCTCGTCATGGTTGCTGGTGAACGTCATCCGCATCGCGCCAGCCGGATATGTGCGCGCCGGCGCCGTGTAGTGCTTGGCGAGGTCGCGCGCATCGGCCTTGCCCTTCGCCACATCGATGAGGAGGTGGTAGAGCTTCCAGTCGTAGGTCATGTCGAAGGCCCGCGCCTGCATTTCGGGCGTATCGGCTTCTGCCAGCATGAACACCGGCTTCACCGCATCAAGCTCGCGGCGCGCCTGATCCCAGAATTCCACCGGCAGCGTCCACGCGACATCGCAGCGGAAGCCGTCGATTCCCGTCTCCGTCAGCCAGAACTTCATCGCGGAGATCATGCCGTCGCGCACGGCCTGCTTGCTGTAGTCGAGCCCGATCACATCGGCCCAGACTTCCTCGTGGCCGTCGCTGAGGTCCTTGTAGTGGTAGCCCTCAAGCTCGCCTGCCGCGCTACGCTTGTACCAATCCGGATGCTCGCGGGTCCAGACATGGTCCCAGCCGGTATGGTTGGCCACCCAGTCGAGGATCACCTTGAAGCCCTGCCGATGCGCCTCGGCCACAAGATGCTTGAAGTCGGCCATGTCGCCATACTCCGGGTTCACCGCGAGGTAGTCGCTCACCGCATAGTAGCTGCCGAGCGAGCCCTTGCGCTCTTTCTTCGCGATCGGATTGACCGGCATGATCCATAACACGTCGATGCCCATCTTGCGCAGGCGCGGCAGGTGCTGCTCGAAGGCGCGGAAGGTGCCCTCCGGCGTGTACTGCCGGATGTTGACCTCGTAGATCGTCGCCCGCTTCGACCACGCAGGGTGCTGCACCGCACTAACCCCGTCGGTTATCGGCAGCGGCGCTGCGGCAACAGCAAAGGTCGGGAGCGCGAGCAGCGCGGCGAGCGTGAGATGGCGGATCATCCGGCAACGCTAGCGCCGCACGCGCGTGTGGCCAGACGGTATTCGTATACGTTACCAGGCCTCGGCAATATCGACGAGCGCCTCGCGGTCGAGCACCGTCACCCGCCCGCCTTTCAGCGCCACGATCCCGCCGTCCGCCCACGCCGAAAGCTGGCGGTTAATCTGCTCGCGCGACATGCCCGCAAAATTGCCGAGTTCGCCCTGGCTGAGTGCGATCTTGAGCCGCGTTTCCTCCTCGCCGCCCATCATCAGCCGCAGGAGGAAGCGGGCGAGGCGGGGGCCCGAGGTATAGGCGCGGTCCGCCTCGATCACGGTGTTGTTCTGCCGCAGCCGCCGCGCCATCGCCTGCAGCAGCCGCATGGCAAGGCCCTGATGCATCCCGACGATCTCGGCAAAGGCACTGCGGGTGAGGCCGAGTGCCTCGACCGGCTCGATCGCCTCGACGCTTGCCGTCCGCTCGCCGCCATCAAGGAAGGCGATTTCGCCCAGCACCGCACCGGGCTCGGCATAATCGAGCACGATCTCGCGCCCGTTGGCGGCCACCATGCTGACCCGCGCGAGGCCTTTCAGCATGATCCACAGCGTATCGCCGGGATCGCCCTGCAGGATGATCGCGGTGCCCGGCTTGAAGCTGCGCACGCTGCCGCGCGCGGCAATGTCCGCCAGTTCCTCGGGCGAACAACCCGCCAGCAGGCTCGGCGCCGTCAGGGTCTGGGCAAGTGTCGCGGCGTCCATGGCACGTTTCCCTTCCGGCGCCGCAGCGCGATCACACCAGTCGCGCCTGCTTTACTGCGGCGGTGATGAAGCTCTTGAACAGCGGATGCGGCTCGAACGGGCGGCTCTTGAGCTCGGGGTGGAACTGCACCCCGATGAACCACGGATGGTCGGGCCGCTCGACGATCTCGGGCAGCAGACCGTCGGGCGACATGCCGGAGAACACGAGGCCCCCGCTCTCCAGCCGCTCGCGGTAGGCAACGTTGACTTCGTAACGGTGCCGGTGCCGTTCGCTGATCGCAGAGGCGTCGTATATCTGCGCGACATGGCTGTTGCCTGAAAGCTTTGCCTCGTAGGCACCGAGCCGCATCGTGCCGCCAAGGTCACCGCCCGACGCGCGCGTCTCCAGCCCCTCGGGCGTCATCCATTCGGTAATGATGCCGACCACCGGTTCCTCCGACGGACCGAACTCGGTCGAGCTTGCGCCCGTGATCCCGGCCAGATTGCGCGCGCCCTCGATGCAGGCCATCTGCATGCCGAGGCAAATGCCGAAGAAGGGCACGCCGCGTTCGCGCGCAAAGCGCACGCTGGCGATCTTCCCTTCCGTCCCGCGCTCACCGAACCCGCCGGGCACCAGAATGCCGTGCATCGGTTCGAGATGCGCCGCAATCTCCGCATCGTCCTTCTCGAAGATCTCGGCATCGATCCAGCGGATGTTGACCTTCACACGGTTCGCCATGCCGCCATGGACCAGCGCCTCATTCAGCGACTTGTAGGCGTCCTGCAGACCAACATACTTCCCGACCACACCGATCGTGACTTCGCCTTCGGGGTTCTGGTGGCGGTCGACGATATCGGTCCAGCGCGAAAGATCGGGCGCGGTCGGGCTACCCAGCCCGAAATGCCGCAGCACTTCCGAATCGAGACCCTCGCCGTGGTACTGCAGCGGCACCGCATAGATGCTCTGCGCATCGAGCGCGGGGATCACGGCTTCCTTGCGCACGTTGCAGAACAGCGCGATCTTGGCGCGCTCGTTCTCCGGCAGCGGCTTCTCGCAGCGGCAGAGGAGGATATCGGGCTGGATGCCAAGGCCCGTCAGCTCGCGCACCGAATGCTGCGTCGGCTTGGTCTTCAGCTCGCCCGCCGCAGCGATATAGGGCACCAGCGTCACGTGAACGAAGCAAGTCGCCTCGCGCCCCAGTTCGTTGCGCATCTGGCGGATCGCCTCGATGAACGGCAGGCTCTCGATATCGCCCACCGTGCCGCCGATCTCGCAGAGCACGAAATCGAGGTCGTCGATCTCGTCCTTGGCGAAGGCCTTGATCGCGTCGGTCACGTGCGGGATCACCTGCACCGTCGCGCCGAGGTAGTCGCCGCGGCGCTCCTTGGCGATGATGTCACGGTAGATGCGGCCCGAGGTGATGTTGTCCGACTGGCGCGCCGAAACGCCGGTGAAGCGCTCGTAGTGGCCAAGGTCGAGGTCGGTCTCCGCGCCGTCGTCGGTCACGAAGACTTCGCCGTGCTGATAGGGGCTCATCGTGCCCGGATCGACGTTGAGATAGGGGTCGAACTTGCGGAT
>NZ_JAIXZS010000059.1 GCF_027489515.1 Novosphingobium sp.
CCGGCCCCCCGCAGACCCGCACGGGAGAGCGCTATGAGCATCAACATCGGACCGCCGGCCATCGACGAACTGCGGCCGCGCATCACCGTCATCGGCGTGGGCGGGGCGGGCGGCAACGCTATCGCCAACATGATCAACGCGAAGATCGAGGGCGTCGACTTCGTCGTCGTCAACACCGACGCGCAGGCGCTCAACAATTCGATCGCGGACAACCGCATCCAGCTCGGGCCTGACATGACGCAGGGCCTCGGCGCCGGCGCCCGTCCCGAGGTCGGCCGCGCCGCTGCGGAAGAAACGATCGAGGACATCGAGCGCGCGCTCGAAGGCGTCCATATGTGCTTCATCGCCGCGGGCATGGGCGGCGGCACCGGCACCGGCGCTGCGCCGGTCATCGCCGAGGCTGCCCGCCGCAAGGGTGTGCTCACCGTGGGCGTCGTTACCAAGCCGTTCCTGTTCGAAGGCACGCGCCGCATGCGCGCAGCCGAAAGCGGCATTGCCGAGCTGCAGAAGCACGTCGATACGCTGATTGTCATTCCGAACCAGAACCTGTTCCTGGTCGCCAAGGCGGAAACCACGTTCAAGGAAGCGTTCCAGCTGGCTGACGAAGTGCTCCAGCAGGGCGTGCGTTCGATCACCGATCTCATGGTCATGCCCGGCCTCATCAACCTCGATTTCGCCGACGTTCGCTCGGTCATGGGTGAAATGGGCAAGGCGATGATGGGCACCGGCGAAGGCGAAGGCCCCAACCGCGCGCTCGAAGCCGCAGAACGTGCGATTGCCAACCCGCTGCTCGATGGCGTCTCGATGCAGGGCGCCAAGGGCGTGATCATCTCGATCATCGGCGGCGACGACATGAAGCTGCTCGAAGTCGATGAGGCCGCGAACCACATCCGCGAACTGGTCGATCCCAACGCGAACATCATCTGGGGCTCGGCGTTCAACCCGAACCTCGATGGCAAGATCCGCGTCTCGGTGGTCGCCACCGGCATCGAGCAGACGAACGAAATGGCCGAATCCGCCGCACGTCCGGCAATGACCGGCGGCTTGCGTGGCCCAGCGTTCCCGGGCGGCCTTGCCCGTTCGGCACCGCCCGAGCCGGCACCCGCGCCGGCTGCGGAAGAGCCGCAGCCCTTCGCTCCTCCCCCGAGCTTCGCAGCGCCCGAATCCGCCGCAAGCGAAGCGGCCGAACCCGAAGCTGCCGCGCCGGCCGAAGAGCCGCTCGACCTCACGCTCGATCTCTCCGATGCGCAGGACGCTGCACCGCCGGCTGCCGAACCCGGTGAGCTCGAGCTTGGTCTGGGCGATGCCGAGCCGATCCCGCCGCGCTTCGGCCGCGCGCAACCCGGTCCGGGTGCCGACGCCTCGGGCGATGCGCCGCGCAGCGCGCCGGGCAGCACCTTGTTCGAACGCATGGCAAATCTCTCGCGCGGCGGTGGCCGCGTGGGCGAGGAGGATGCCGAGGGCGAGGATAGCAGCGCGCTCAATATTCCGCGCTTCCTCGGCCGTCAGAACAACCAGTAATTCGGCACGGTCCGGCGCAAGGGTGCTGGACGTGCGGCGCGGACCGGGCAGGGGCTCTCGGTGCGCGCCGCAACCCATCGTCCAGACCGATGGTGTGCCGGGCCGTTTTGCGTCTTCACTTCTGCCGCGATAAGGTCGGCCCCATGATCCGCCGTTTTCTTCGTTCCGGGCTCCGGCACCGCATCGCCACCGGCCTGCTCGCGGGGAGCGCGCTTGTGCTCGCCGCGCCCGCCATGGCGGCGCAGCAGGCGGGGCCAGTGGATGATGATTCCGCCGAGCCTGTCGCCACCACCTCCGTGCCCGTGGTCCAGTCGATCGCGCCGAGCCCGACTCGGCTGCTCAATGCCGCATTGGCGAGGCTTGCGCGCGATCCGCGCGATATCAGCGCTCTGCTCGATGCCGGCGGCGCTGCGCTCGATCTGGGCGATACCGATGCGGCGATCGGCTTTCTCACCCGTGCCGAGCAGGTCGCCCCGGGCACCGCCGGGGTCCGCGCGCGGATGGGGATCGCGATGCTGCGCGCGAACCAGCCGTTCGAGGCGATCCGCTGGTTCGACCTTGCCGATCAGGCCGGCTTCAACCGGGTCGAAATGGCCACGGAGCGCGGCCTCGCCTACGATCTCATTGGCGATAATGCCGCCGCGCAGCGCCAGTACCAGCTTGCGCTCACCGCCGGGCAGAACGACGAGGCAAGCCGCCGATATGCGCTCAGCCTCGTCATCGCTGGGGACCGGCGCGGCGCAGAGCTCGTGATCCAGCCGTTGCTTGAGCGGCGCGATCGCGGGGCGTGGCGCGTGCGTGCCTTCATCATGGCGATTTCCGGACAGAGCGACGAGGCCGAGGGCATTGCCCGAGCGACGATGCCCGCCGATCTCGCCGCCGCGATTTCGCCCTATCTGCGCTACATGCCGCGCCTCACGGCAGCGCAGCAGGCTGCCGCTGCCAATCTCGGACGTTTCCCGCGTGCGGCCGATATCGGACGCGACGATCCGCAGATCGTCCAGTACGCGCTGGCGCATCCGCGCGCGCCGCGGGTCGATGCGGCGCTTGTCCCGCAAGGCGAGGCGCTCGGCGCGCGGGGACGTGACGATCGCTCGAAGCGCCGCCGTCCGGGCAAGGACGAGAAGCGCGATACCGCTCTGGCCGCCGCTGCTCCCGCTGGATCTGCAGCTCAGGCACCCGCCGGCAAGCCCGCGGTCAGCGCACCCTGGGGCCTTCAGCCAGGTACGCGGACTGCGGCTGCGGCGCCGCAGCAGGCGCTGCCCGCGCCGCAGTTCCAAAGCCTTTCGCAGCCGACCCCGTCGCCGACTGTGCCGCCAGCGCCGACACCCGCGCGGCCGCCGGTGCTGTCGAAGCTCGATGTGCCGCCGGGGACCCCGCTGGCTCCGCCGCCCACCCCGCAGCCGCGCGCTGTCGCGCCCACCCCGATCCCTGCGCCCCCGCCGACGCAGCCAGTCGCCGTACCGCCAGTTCCGAAGCCTGCCGTGGTAACGCCAGTCCCCGCGCCGGTTCAGATCGCGGCGGCGACACCTCCCGCCGCCACGCCGGCTCCTGCCCCCGCACCTGATTCAGCCGCGGCACCTTCTGCAGCGGTCCTTGGGACACCAACCGTAACCGGACCGCAGCTCGCGCTTGCTTCGCCCGCACCCACGGCAGCCGGCTCGCCCGCTGCGACGACGGCGCCGGCTTCACAGCAGCCCGCGCCAGTTCCGGCCCCGGCCACAGCAACGCCGCCACCGCCGCCACCTCCGCCGCCAGCCACGACGGCGACCCCGCCGGCCGCCAGTGCGCCGGCTGACTTCCGCAGCGCATTCGATGGCTTCAAGCCGCCCGAGCAGGAAACCGGCGCGACCAAGGAAGCTGTCGACCTCGCGCGGATCGAGGCCCTGCGCGAATCGGCCAAGGCGGCAGCGGCCAAGGGCAAGAGCAAGGACCGCACCGCTACCAAGGATCGCGGCGAACGCCCCGATGGCCCGACCGCCGTCTCGCGCACCAGCGATCAGGATGCGGCGGAGCCCGCCGTCACCCGCGGTAGCAAGGAAAAGCCGGCGGAGAAGGACGCCAAGGCCAAGCTCGCCAAGGACAAGCTCG
Source organism: Novosphingobium sp. (assembly GCF_027489515.1). Taxonomy (GTDB): domain Bacteria; phylum Pseudomonadota; class Alphaproteobacteria; order Sphingomonadales; family Sphingomonadaceae; genus Novosphingobium. The sequence goes on from NZ_JAIXZS010000059.1 coordinate 3,613, forward strand.
CGCTCGATACCGATTGCCTCAACCCGACCGACAAGGGCAAGTCCGGCAAGTCCGCCGGTCGGGGCAAGGCCGCGCCGGCAAAGGGCAAGGCGACCTCGAAATCCGGCGCGAAGTCCGCAAAGGGCAAGGGCGCGGCGGAAGCCCAGTGCCCGCCCGAAAATGGCAAGAAGGCGAAGGGCAAGGCCGAGCCTCAGCACGCCAGCCGCATCTGGGTTCAGGTGCTGACCGGCTCGAACCGCGCGGCCATGAGCAAGGAGTGGCAGCGCCTTGCCAGCACGGCCGCCGCGCTCAGGGGGCGCAAGCCTTCGATCACCCCCTGGCGCAGCAATTATCGTTTGCTGACAGGGCCTTTCGCCAGCGATGCCGAAGCGCAGGCGTTCGTCGAAAAGCTGCGCGGGCAGGGCGTCAGCAGCTACCAGTGGACCAGCCCGGCGGGCCAGGAGGTGGATGGCCTGGGCGTGAAGTAGGTCCTGTGGAGCGGCGGCGGCCTCCCACCGCTTCTCCACAGCTTATGAACAGACTAGTCGAGTTTTGCCCAGCCCTGCACGGGGTCCCGATTGCCGCCAAGTGCCCTCTCCGCGATGGCACGCAAGAGCCCAGTCCGGGCTGTCCAAGGAACACGTGATGCGCACCGGCCATGAAGACAGCGAACGCGACGATGCGGCGCCGGTCGATATGCTGGCCTCGCTGTTCGAGGCGCGGGGCTGGCCCTGCGAATTCGTTTCCGAGGACGAGATCCACGGTGAGATTCAGGGCAGCTGGGCCAGCTACCAGCTCCGTTGCATCTGGCGCAGCGAGGACCATGTCCTCCAGATCCTCTGCCTGCCCGATATCCGCGTGCCCGATGACAAGCGCGGACCGATGTTCGAAATCATGGCGCTCATCAATGAGCAGGTCTGGCTCGGCCACTTCGATATCTGGTCGAACGGCTCGGTCCTGCTCTACCGCCACGGCCTGATGCTGGGCGACGACGGCCTCCTCAGTCTCGTTCAGGCGCAGACTGCAATCGAAGCCGCGGTCGATGAATGCGATCGGTTCTATCCGGCCTTCCAGTTCCTCCTCTGGGGCGACAAGGCCCCCGCTGACGCCCTCGCCAGCGCCCTGATCGACGCTGCGGGCGAGGCCTGATCAAACAAGGCTCTTGATCCCCCCTCCCGCTTGCGGGAGGGGTCGGGGGTGGCCCCTTCTCCCTTGCGGCCCCGGAGACCCGACGTGACCTTCTCCCTCATCCAGTTCGGCTGCGGCAACATGGGCGGCGCCATGCTGACCGGCTGGCTCGCTGCCGGGTTCGATCCCGCGGCCTTCACCGTTGTCGATCCCATGCTGGCCGAAGCCCCCGCCGGCGTGCGACTGCTGCGCGAGGCACCTGCCGAAGCCTTACCGGCCGATGTCGTCCTGCTCGGTTTCAAGCCGCAGCAGTTTGGCGCTTCTGCCCCCGCCATTTCGCCACATGTGGGGGAGGGTACACTGCTGCTTTCCATCCTCGCCGGGGTGGATGTCGCGACTTTGCGCGCCGCCTTTCCGCAGGCCGCGGGGATCGTCCGCGTGATGCCCAATCTCGCCGCCGCGATCGGCAAATCTCCCATCGCACTTTACGGTGATGCGCCGGGTGCTTTGGGAGAGCGGACTGAGGCGCTGATGGCCCCGCTCGGCCCCGCCGAATGGCTGGCCGAGGAAAGCGCGATGGACATCGTCACCGCGCTCGCCGGCTCGGGTCCGGCCTTCGTCTACCGCTTCATCGATGCCCTGGCCGAAGGCGCGGCCGCGCTTGGCCTGCCGCGCAGCCAGGCCGACCGGCTTGCGCTCGCCATGGTCGAAGGCGCCGCCGCGCTCGCCGCCTCCGCCTCCGCCGCGCCCGGCGAGCTCGCCCGCCGCGTGGCGAGCCCCGGCGGCACCACCGAAGCAGGTTTGAAGGTACTCGATGCCGACCAGCGCCTCGCTGCCCTGGTTACCGACACCTTGCGCGCCGCGCGCGACCGGAGCGCCGAACTCACGCAGGCGGCGCGCCTCGGATAGTGCCGAATACAGGGCTGGGGCAAAACCGGAACTTATTACGCTTTGACACACTCTGTTATGGCCCTCCTGCTTGAAAAGGCTTTGGTTTGGGGCGATATTGGCAGCAGTCGGTCCATCCCGGGCCGAAACGGAGTTTGGTACGTCATGGCAAACTGGAATGACCCCCAGCCCTCGGGCTGGAGCCCGGCAGGCTTCGGCGCTGCGGCGGGTCTCGCCGGGCGCGGCGCCGCGTATGATGCGGGTCTGCGCCGCTACATGCTGTCGATCTACAACTACATGGCCTCGGGCGTTCTGCTCTCGGGCGTGGTCGCGCTGCTGTTCGCAACGTCCGGCATGGCCGAGGCGGTGTTCGGCACCCCCCTGCGCTGGCTCGTCGCGCTCGCCCCGCTTGCCATCGTCATGGTGATGAGCTTCGGTGCGAACCGTATCTCGACAACGACGATGCAGGCGCTGTTCTGGGCCTTCAGCGTGCTGATGGGCATCTCGCTCTCGGCGATCTTCGCGGTTTACACCGGCCCTTCGATCGCGGCGACGTTCTTCGCGACCGCGGGCGCCTTCGCCGGTCTCAGCCTTTATGGCTACACCACCACGAAGAGCCTGTCGGGCTTCGGCACGTTCCTGATCATGGGCCTCGTCGGCATCCTGATCGCGAGCCTGATCAACGTGTTCCTGCAGTCGGCGGGCCTGGCCTGGGGCATCAGCTTCCTTGGCGTCCTGATCTTCGCAGGCCTCACCGCCTACGATACGCAGAAGCTCAAGCTGATGTACGATCAGGTCGCGGGCACCGAATTCGCGGGCAAGATGATCGTTCTCGGCGCGCTCACGCTCTACCTCGATTTCGTCAACATGTTCACGTTCCTGCTGCAGTTCATGGGCGATCGCCGCTGATCTGAAGCAAGATTGAAGCACATTACCGTGCCCGGCGGGCCATCCGGCTCGCCGGGCATTTTCTTTGCCCGGCACGCGGGGTAAGGCGCTGCCTAATGACCTTGGGGGGACCCACTCGCATGCCACGTTTCTCGCGCCCTGCGGCGCCAGCTTTCCAGCGTATCGCCCGCTTCCTGCCAGCCGCCGTGCTCGCGGCCGCATTGGCCAGCTGCGCCGCGCCCGCGCCGCCGCCACCCCCGCCGCCGCCGCCGCCGCCGCCCAAGCCCTATATCCCGCCGCCGCCCAAGCCGATGCCGCCTGCCGGCGCGAGCGACAACCTCACTATTCCTCCGCTCGATGCCAGCGGCCTGCGCCAGTCGGTCAACCGCAATATCTCGCCCACACAGATGCTGTGGAACCTGCGCTCGGCCTTCAACGTCGCCGCACTGAATTGCAGCGACCCGAAGCACGCCGAGATCCTGCCGCGCTACAGGGCGTTCCTGAAGAACTATGACAAGACGCTGCTCGCCGCGAACCGCAAGGTCGATGCCGAGTTCAAGGCCCGCTACGGCGCGAAGTTCACTGCCCCGCGCGAGGCTTACATGACTTCGGTCTACAACCATTTCGCGCTGCCGCCGGCGATGAACGAGTTCTGCACCGCCACGCTTGCCGTCACCGGCGATCTCGCCGCGCTCACGCCGGCGGCTCCGGCGCCAGCGCCGGCAAGGAAGGGCAAGGCCAAGGTTGCCGCACCGAAGCCGATCACCCTCAAGCCCGCCGAGCTCGAGGCCTTCGCGGTGCGCAGCCTGCCCAACATCGAGGTGGTCTACGACGATTTCTACCGGCGCTATGAGAAGTACCGGCTCGATCTCGCCGAATGGAACGCCAAGTACGGCCCGCCTTCCGCCACGGCGACAGCCGCGAGCGGGACGCCCTGAGGGGTTTGGTCTAACCGAGACTCGTCACCCGCGAGGCGCGCAGCGACGAAGCAATCCAGAGCTTCATGCACAACCGCTCTGGATTGCTTCGCTGCGCTCGCAATGACGAGGGTGGGAGAGCTTTACCATTTTGCACTTGGCAAGCGCGGCCCCGCTGGGCTAAGGGCCGCGCTCCCGGCAGGGCAGCGTTCGCGTTGCCATGTCGGAGGATACTGGGAACGGGGCCGTAGCTCAGCTGGGAGAGCGCGTCGTTCGCAATGACGAGGTCAGGGGTTCGATCCCCCTCGGCTCCACCAGTATGCTGTAAATTGGCCCTGAACGGCCTGCGAACGGCACCTTTCTGCGCTTCCGGTGCTCACGACCTGATTGGTCGCTGCGCGCCGGTTCTCGAAAGGCACCATTCTCGGCTCGTCCAGAGCCAATTTCCAACATACTGGCCTTGCCCGCCCACCCTGCGCGACAATTTTCGCGTTTTCCGTTAGAACCAATCCATGCATTTTCTCGACCAGGCCAAGATTTTCATCCGCTCCGGCGCGGGCGGGCCCGGTGCGGTCAGCTTCCGGCGCGAGAAGTATGTCGAATATGGCGGCCCCGATGGCGGCAATGGCGGCAAGGGCGGAGACATCATTTTCGAGGCGATCAGTGGGCTCAACACCCTGATCGACTTTCGTTACACTCAGCACTTCAAGGCCCCGCGCGGCGGCGGCGGTGCGGGCAAGAACCGCACCGGTGCGGGGGGCGATGATCTCGTGATCAAGGTCCCCGTCGGCACCCAGGTGATCGACGAGGACGGCGAGACGGTGCTCCTCGATCTCACCGAGCCGGGGATGCGCGTCACTCTCCTGCGCGGCGGCGATGGCGGGCGCGGCAACCTCTCTTACAAGACCTCGACCAACCGTGCTCCGCGCAATGTCGGGCCGGGCTGGCCGGGCCAGGAAATGTACGTCTGGCTGCGCTTGAAGTTGCTGGCGGATGCAGGGCTCGTCGGTCTGCCCAATGCGGGCAAGTCCACCTTCATCAACCAGATTACCAACACCAAAGCCAAAGTAGGTGACTACGCCTTCACCACCTTGCGCCCGCAACTCGGCGTCGTGCGCCACAAGAACCGCGAATTCGTGCTGGCGGATATTCCCGGCCTCATCGCCGGCGCCGCCGAAGGCGCCGGGGTGGGCGACCGCTTCCTCGGCCATATCGAACGCTGCCGCGTGCTCATCCACCTCATCGACATCAACGGCACCGATCCCGCCGAAGCGCTGCGCATCGTCGAGGAAGAACTCGAAGCCTATGGCGGCGGCCTCGAAGACAAGCCACGCCTCATCGCGCTCAACAAGATCGACACGGTCGACGCAGAGCTTGTCAGCGCCTTCCGGGCCGAGCTTCGCGCAGCAGGGGCAAGGCGCGTGTTTCCGATCTCGGGCGCAACAGGCAAGGGCATGAACGCGCTGCTCGACGCCGTCCTCGACCACCTCCCCGCCGCCACCGCGACCGAACGTCCCGAAGGCGAGGTTGAGGACGCCGAAGACCAGAAGCCCTGGTCGCCGATCTGAGCTGATCCTTTGCCGGGTCACCCCAACTTCGTGATTGCTTTGCTGCGCTCGCAATGACGAATGGATCGGCGCGCAGGCCGCTCCCCACCCAACCCCTTCCCGCGCCGCTGCATTTCCCCTAAGCGGCGGCCACCATGTCGATTGAGACCCTTTCCCAGCTGACCGATGCCGTTGCCGCCCCGCGCCTTGTCATCAAGGTCGGCTCGGCGCTGCTCGTCGGCAAGGATGGCGCGCCGCGCCGGGCCTGGCTCACCCTGTTGGTTGCGGAAATCGCCGCCGCGCGCGCGCGGGGGCAGGACGTCATCGTCGTATCCTCCGGTGCGATTGCCCTTGGCGCGCGCAAGCTCGGCCTGGCGCGGGGTGGGCGGGGGAGCCTCGCCGATGCGCAGGCCGCCGCCGCCGTCGGTCAGATCGCGCTCGCCGGGCTCTGGGCGGAACTGCTGGCGGCGCATGGCCTGATTGCGGCGCAAGTGCTGCTCACGCTCGAAGACCTCGAGGAACGTCGCCGCTATCTCAACGTCACCGCCACGCTCGGCACGCTGCTGGCCTCGGGCGCAGTGCCGGTGATCAACGAGAACGACACCGTCGCCACAGAGGAAATCCGCTTCGGCGACAATGACCGCCTTGCCGCCCGCGTGGGCCAGGCGGCGGGCGCCAGCGCCGTCCTCCTGCTCTCCGATATCGACGGGCTCTATGATCGCGATCCCCGCCTTGAAGGCGCGGTGCGCGTGCCCGTGGTACGCGGCGTCACGCCCGAAATCCACGCCATGGCGACGGGGGGCTCCTCCTCCGGCCTCGGCTCGGGCGGAATGACATCCAAGCTGCAGGCTGCCGAGATCGCGGGCCTTGCCGGCATTGCGCTCGCAATCATCGATGGCCGGCCCGATAGCCCCATCGCCGCAGCCTTGGCCGAGGAACGCGGCACGCTGTTCTGCTCACCCGGAAAGGCCCGCGCGCGCAAGGCCTGGCTCGGCGGCAAGTTGCGCATGAAGGGCGCGGTCACCGTCGATGCCGGTGCCGCCGCCGCACTCGCGCGCGGCTCCAGCCTGCTCGCCGCCGGGGTCACCGCAGTGGAAGGCACTTTCCTGCGCGGCGATGCGATTGCCGTCCACGGTCCTGATGGCACGGTCCTCGCGCGCGGCCTCAGCGAATACGACGCGGCCGAATGCACCGCGCTGATGGGCCATCCTTCCGCCGAGCACGAAGCGCTGCTCGGCTATGCCCCGCGCTCGGCGTTGATCCACCGCGATCAGCTGGTGATGCTGTGAACGCAGCGGGAGGCGATCTCGTCGCCGTCACCGGCGCGACCGGCTTTGTCGGACAGGCCGTGCTCATGGCGGCGGGCCGGCACAAGCTTGACGTGCGCGCGCTCACCCGCCGCAAGCAGCGCCTGCGCGGCGGGGTCGAATGGATCGATGGCGATCTTGCCAGCAAGGACGCGCTCGAGCGCCTGATGGAGGGTGCCAGCGCGGTCATCCACATCGCGGGTGTCGTCAATGCCCCCGATGCAGCCGGGTTCGAGGAAGGCAACGTGCAGGGCACCTTGCGCGTGATCGAGGCGGCGCACGAAATGGGCGTCGGCCGCCTGATCCACGTCTCCTCGCTCGCCGCGCGCGAACCGCAGCTCTCGCTCTACGGCGCCTCCAAGCTACGCGGTGAGAAGCTCGTCCGTGCCTCCGGGCTCGATTGGACGGTGGTGCGCCCCCCCGCCGTGTTCGGTCCGCGCGATACCGAAATGCTCGAGCTGTTCCGCCTCGCCCGGCGCGGCTTTGTGCCGCTGCCCCCGCCGGGCCGGCTTTCGGTGATCCACGTCGCCGATCTGGCCGAACTGCTCCTCGCGCTGCTCCCCAGCAGCGAGGAAAGCACGCACCAGATCTTCGAGCCCGACGATGGCGAACCCGGCGGCTGGAGCCATATCCAGTTGGCCCACGCCATCGGGGCAGCCGTGCGGGAGAGGCCCATCCGCCCGCTCTCGCTTTCGCCGCGCCTCGTCGAACTCGCCGCGCGCGCCGACCGCCTGTTGCGCGGCAAGAAGGCCAAACTCACGCCTGACCGCGCGCGCTACATCTGTCATCCCGATTGGACCGTGGGGGAGGGCGCCCAGCCGCCTCGCAGCCTCTGGCACCCGCGTATCGACACGCGCGAGGGGCTTCATGCCACCGCCGCGTGGTACCGCGAGGCCGGCTGGCTCAGATAGCCGCTTCTGCCGGTTCGACCTGCCTCACCTCGCGCCCCGCGAGGCGCGCGGCCACCATTGCCTGCAGCGGCAGCCGTGCTTTCATCCGCACGGCGAGCAGCGCAGTCCCGCTCACCTTGCGCTGGACAAACAGCGTATCCATCGGCGGCAGGTGCCAGGTATCGCGGTCCTGCGCCACCGGCTCGCCGAAATCGCGCAAACGCGCCACAAAGCTGCGGTCGGCAAAGTCGAAGATCTCGGCCTTGTTGACGTGCTCGAGGATCACTCCGATCACGCCTTCAAAGGCCGCACCATGCCGCGCCATCTGCTCTTCGGAAGCAAAGCCCACCTCGCAGATGCGCCGCTTGAGCTCTGCCGGATCGCCGTCGAGCCCGGCCTGCATCATCCGCCGGTAGGCTGTCTGGGTTTCCTCGGGCACGCCGCGCGCCGCGCCGAAATCGAGCAGCACCACGCGGCCGGTTTCGGGCTGCCAGCGGTAATTGGCAAAGTTGGGGTCGGTCTGCATGAAGCCGAATTCGAACAGCTCGCGCAGCACCAGATCGAGCATCGCGCCCATCACCCGGTCGCGCACGTCCTGCGGCGCATCGGCCAGCGTATCGATGGGCTTTGCGGCGATGAAGTCCATCGTCAGCACGCCCGGCCCAGTCAGTTCATCGACTGGCGCGGGCACCACAAACTGTGCCTCGCCTGCCAGCATCGCGCCATAGCGGCGCATCTGCTCGGCCTCGCGCAGATAGTCCGCTTCCTCATGCAGCTGGCGCTTCGCCTCGGCCAGCAGCGGCGTGATATCGAGCGACTTGGGCAGCAGTCCCGAAACGCGCAGCAGCGTGGCCACATTGTCGATATCGGCATCGATGCTCGCGGCAATGCCGGGGTACTGCACCTTCACCGCCACCGTGCGCCCGTCGTGCATCACCGCGCGGTGGACCTGCCCGATCGAGGCCGCGGCAATCGGAGTCGCCTCGAAGCGCGCAAAACGGCGGCGCCAGTCCGGCCCCCACGCGGCGGCAAGCACGGTCTGCAGCTGCTTGGGCGGCATGAAGTGTGCTGCATCGCGCAGCTTGGCGAGTATCGCCGTCAGCTCCTGCGGCAGGAGGTCCCCCGCATCGAGCGAGATCATCTGCCCGAGCTTCATCGCCGCGCCGCGCAGCCGCGAAAGCTGCTCTGTCACGCGCGTGGCATTGGCGGGGGTGAGGAGCAGGTCCGCCATCTGCGGCCGTTCGCCGCGCGCCAGCCGCTTTGCGCCCTCGGCAATCACACCGCCGGCGACCCCGCCTGCCAGCTGGCCGAACGCGGAGAAGCGCGAAAGGCGGCTGGTGGGAACCTTGCGATACCTGTCGTCGCTCAACGCATCATCCTTTGCAGAGCAGGGCGAACCCGGAGGAAGCGAACATAGGCCCATTCGAGCCCGCTAAGCACTAGCGGATTGCGCGCCAGCAGGCCCAGCGGACGCAGCAGCGGGATCGCGCGCCACATTGCCGCAAACGCCGCCGCACCATCGAGCAGCACGCCATCCTCGCGCGCATGGAGCCGCGCCAGCAGCAGCGTCCGGTCGCGCGGGCAGGTGGCCCCATCCTCGCTCAAGTCGACAAATTCGATCCGCCGCGCCCGGTCCAGTCGCCGCATCAGTGCAATCTCGCGCGTGCAAAGCGGGCAGGCGCCGTCATACCAGATTGTGAGCGGGGCAATGGGCATGACACGCGCCTAGGCCCTGGGGCGAGGGCACGGCAAGGTGCTCAATGGTGAGACAAAAGCCTCAGAACGCCGGATCGTATCCCGGCGGCAGCTCGCCGTCCGTCGCGCTGCTGTCTGGCGAACCCGGCACGTGGATGCCGCATTCCACTTTGTCCCAGCCCTTCCAGCGGCCCGAACGAGGGTCTTCGCCGGGCGCGACCTTGCTGGTGCAGGGGGCGCAGCCGATCGAGGGGTAGCCCTGCGCGACCAGCGGATGGCGCGGCAGATCGTGCGCGACCATGTAGGCCTCGAGGTCCTCGGAGGTCCACGAGGCGAGCGGATTGAACTTCAAGCGTCCTTCAGCATCGGTGCGGTCGATCTCGAAGCGCGGCAAGCCGCTGCGCGTGGCGGACTGGAAGCCCTTGCGCCCGCTGATCGAGGCATCGAACGAAAGGAGCGCGCGCGCCAGCGGCTGCACCTTGCGGATGTCGCAGCAGCCATCCGGGTCCCACGACCAGCGTAGGCCGTTCTCGTCCTTCTTCGCGACAAGCTCCATGTCCGGCTCGACGATCAGGAGGTTCGTCAGCCCCAGATGCGCGACCAGCTCATCGCGGTAAGCGATCGTTTCCGGGAAATGCTTGTGCGTCTCCAGGAAGATCACCGGAATGCTCTTGTCCACCTGCGCGATCAGATGCAGCAGCACCGCGCTTTCGGCGCCGAAGCTGGAGACGACCGCCATCTCGCCGATCAGCTTGTCCTTCAGGACGCTGCGCAGCATCTCCGGCGTATCGGTACCGCGGAACAGGTTGTTCAGCCGGATCGCGTCACTTTCAGTGAAGCGCGGGCCGGTTGCCAGCCGATCGATCTGGCGGGCCTGGTTAGAGGCCATGGCGCTTGGCCCAGATGGGCGAGCGGCCGTCCACCGTCTTCTGATAGACATCGGGCCAGGTCGCAAAGGCCTGCTGCGCCGCTTCCGCCGCAATCGGCTTGGCAGGGGCAAAGCCGTCAAACCCGCAGCGCTTCATGTGGCTCAGCTGATCGAGCAGCACATCACCCACGGCGCGCAGTTCGCCCTTGAAGCCCGCCTCGCGCAGGATGCGTGCCGAGGAATAGCCGCGCCCGTCGGTATAGGCGGGGAAGCTCACCTCGACGAGCGCAAGGCGTGCCAGATGCGGCAGCAGCGCGCGGGCATCCTCGCCCGGCTCGATGCGCACGGCGGCTGCGTTGTCCGACGCCAGAAAATCCGCCAGCGAAAGCACGGGCGCGCCGGTCGCTGCGTCAACACGCAGGCGCAAAAGAGACTCAGCCATAGATCGCCTCCTTGAACGGCGCGGCGCCGATGCGGCGGTAAGTATCGATGAAGCGCTCGCCCTCGGCGCGCGCCTTCAGGTACACGTCGGTCGCGGTCTCGATCGCATCGACGATCCCGTCCTCGCTGAAGCCGGGGCCGATGATCTGCGCGAGCGAGGTATCCGCAGCTTCCGAGCCGCCGAAGAGCAGCTGGTAGTTTTCGGTGCCCTTCTTGTCGACGCCGAGAATGCCGATGTGGCCCGCATGGTGGTGCCCGCAGGCATTGATGCAGCCCGAGATCTTGAGTTTCAGCTCGCCCAGCGTCTGCTGCCGCTCGGGCGAAGCAAACCGCGCCGAAATCTTCTGCGCCAGCGGGATCGAGCGCGCATTGGCAAGGCTGCAATAATCGAGCCCCGGGCAAGCGATGATATCGCCGATGAGGTCGAGGTTCGCGGTCGCAAGGCCAGCCGCATCAAGCTTCTGCCACAGCGCGTAGAGGTCGCTCTGCTTCACATGCGGCAGCACGATGTTCTGCGTGTGCGTCACGCGCAGCTCGTCGAGGCTGTAGGCCTCGGCAAGGTCGGCCATCAGGCGGATCTGGTCCGCGCTGGCGTCACCCGGAATCCCGCCTGCCGGCTTGAGGCTGATGACGACCGCCTTGTAGCCCGGCTGCTTGTGCGCGGCGGTGTTCTGGTCCGCCCACACGGCGAAATCGGGATCGCTGCGGTCATAGCCATCGGCAAGGCCGCTCTCCAGACCCGGCTCGGCAAAGAACGCGGCAATCCGCTCGAACTCGGCCAGCGGCGGCTCCAGCCCCAGGGTGAGGATATGCGCGAACTCTTCCTCCACCTGCCGGCGGTATTCGTCCGCACCGATCTCGTGGACGAGGATCTTGATCCGCGCCTTGTACTTGTTGTCGCGCCGGCCGTAGCGGTTGTAAACGCGCAGGCAGGCCTCGGCGTAGCTCACCATCTGCAGCGCGGGCACGAATTCGCGGATCACCGGGGCGATCATCGGGGTTCGGCCCATGCCGCCGCCGACATAGAAGCGCGCGCCGATCTCGCCGGCTTCGTTCGTCACGATCTGGATGCCGATATCGTGCAGCCGCATCGCCGCGCGGTCCGTATCGCTCGCGATCACCGCGATCTTGAACTTGCGCGGCAGGTAGTCGAACTCCGGATGGAAGCTCGACCACTGGCGCAGCAGCTCGGCATAAGGGCGCGGATCGACCAGCTCTTCCGCCGCCGCCCCGGCAAAGTGGTCCGAACTGATGTTGCGGATGCAGTTGCCGCTGGTCTGGATGGCATGCATCTCGACGGTCGCCAGATCGGCCAGGATCTGCGGCGCATCTTCCAGCTTGATCCAGTTGTACTGGATGTTCTGGCGCGTGGTGAAGTGGCCATAGCCGCGGTCATACTTGTCGGCGATATCGCCCAGCATCCGCATCTGGCGGCCATTCAGCGTGCCATAGGGGATCGCCACGCGCAGCATGTAGGCGTGGAGCTGGAGATAGAGCCCGTTCTTCAGCCGCAGCGGCTTGAACTGGTCCTCGGTGATCTCACCCGCCATGCGCCGCGCCACTTGCCCGCGGAATTCCTCCACACGGGCATCGACCATCGCCTGATCATATTCGTCGTACTGGTACATGTTCAGATCACCTGCTTCGCGGCGTCGGGATCGCCGGGGCGGAGGGAAAGGTCGAGCCGTACCGTGGGGCCAAGCGCCCGGATGCGGTCCTTGATATGCGCGGGGCGGACGCCTTCGGCGGTCTTGGTCGCGGCAATCGCATAGCTTGCGTTCACGCGCTGCGCGGCTTCCTCGGCGGCGAGGATCGCTGCGTCCTGATCGCCCACGTCCACCGCATCGTTCACATCGCGCGACCAGCCCTTGCCGTCCCACCAGACGACATCGCCGCTCGCCAGATCATTCCCCGTCAAAATCTTCACGCAGCGGTCTCCGCTATCTTCTGCAATTCAAGGTGGCGCTCGCGCGCGGTCACTTCGCCGATCACGATGAGGGCAGGGCTCTTCACCTTCTCCTCAGCGACCAGCGCGCCAAGCCCGGCGAGCGCCCCGCGCAGCACGCGCATCTGGGGCCGCGCCGCGTTCTCGATAATCGCCACCGGCATGTCGGGCGCGAGGCCGTCGGCCATCAGCTTCTCGGCTATCGCATCGCTCGTCGCGACGCCCATGTAGATCACCAGCGTGCGGCCAACACCGGCCAACCCCGCCCAGTTCTGATCGGCCAGACCCTTGCACTGCCCGGCCACGAAGCTGACAATCGAAGCATTCTCGCGGTGCGTCAGCGGAATCTGCGCCGCCGCTGCCGCGCCCATCGCCGCGCTCACGCCCGGCACGACCTGAACCGGAACCCCGGCATCATAGCAGGCCTCCGCCTCTTCGCCGCCGCGCCCGAACACGAACGGATCGCCGCCCTTCAGCCTGATGACGTCGTGCCCCGCCAGCGCCTCGCGCACGAGGAGCGCGTTGATATCGTCCTGCTGCATGGTGTGCCGAGCGCGCTGCTTGGCCACCGAAACCAGCCGCGCGCCCTCGGGGATCAGCGCCATGATGGCGGGATCGACCAGCCCGTCATGCACGACCAATTCAGCCGCAGACAGCAGCCGCGCCGCGCGCAGGGTCAGCAGGTCCGGATCACCCGGGCCAGCGCCCACGAGGTAGACGGTTCCGATTCTGTGGGGCGCATTGCTCATGGGGGCCAGATGGCCCTCCGCCCCTGCAATCGCCAGCGAGGAAACCTAGGGGGGCAGCTAGGTAAGCTTTAGCGCGCGGCCCTCGGCCAAGATGTCTTGTGTTCGCAGCCCGCGCGGGTCTTAATGCGCGCAAACCGCAAGAGGGGGAGAAGCCGAATGGAACTGGTGCACGAGTTCACCTTCAGAGCCGGTCTGAAGCCGCCGCTTCCCATCGGCGCAGGCCCCATCGGCACGCGGATGTATTACGAGATCGACGGCGGCGAAGTGGCGGGCGATCGCCTGAACGGCACGATCCGCGGCGGCGGCGAGTGGGCGCTGATCGGGCCCGACGGCTTCCTCAGGGTCGACGTCCGCGCACAAGTCGAAACCCACGACGGGGCCTTTATCTACGTCCAGTATCTCGGCCTGCTCGAAATGAATGCCGCCGTCATGGGCGCTATCGAAAACGGCACCGGCACCGAGTTCGCCGATCAGTACTTCTGCACCAATCCGCGGATGGAAACCGGCGACCCGCGCTATAACTGGGTCAACACGACCTTCTTCGTCGGCGAAGGCCGCGTTCTCCCCGGCCTCGGCATCGAATACCGCGTCTACCGCCCGGCAAGAGGTCCTGCGGGCTGACGCAACCCCGTTTCACCCAGATCAGCATTGCCCACGCCGTCCCCGACCTCGGCGGGCGGGGTAGTTGCGCGCTCACTCCGGATAATCGGAAACCACGACATCCCAGTGATCTTCGAGCAGCGAGAACCGCTTTGCTTCCTCTTCATCCAGTAAAGCGGCGTCCTTGAACAACCGTTTGCGCGCCTCTGCCCAGCGGGTCTCCCACGCCGGATCATTGATCGCTGCCGCGCCGTCGCGGTAGGTGATCGTCACGCGCACGTCCCAACGCGGACCACCGGCGATATGCGTGAACGGATACTCGGTCTTCATGGCAAGGATGAAGCCTTCCTTGCGCATCTCTTCAAGCAGCGGCTTGTGGTTCTTCTCGTAGAGCGCAACGAAGTCCTTCAGCGAACCCCATCTCACCCGGTAATAGGATTCGATCTTCGCCGGAACATCCTTGGGGCGCGGCGCAGATGAGGGCAGGCTTTGCGCAAGAACCGGAGAGGTCGTCAGAACCCCTAGACCGGCGGCCGCGCACACGAGCACAAGCTTGATGGAAGCTTTCACGAGACCTCGCACATTCTGACCAAAGGACGGTCCGGCGTTCCGGCAGCCTGATCAATCTGGAACAGGTGCGAAAGCAGTCAACGATTTTCTCGGTCAGCCAAGGCCCATCAGCGTGTTACTTTGGTGCCTCACGCCCCAAGGCCTCCGCCAGCACTCGCAGCCCGTCCGAATCCCGCAGCGTCACGTCCGACTGCGGCAGCGGGATGCTCACCCCGCTGTCCTTCAGCGCATGCCATGCTGCCTTGAGCACATCCGAGCGCACGTTGCCCACGCCGTTTTCCGGGTCGTTGATCGAGACATAGATGAGCAGCTGGATCGCGCTCGGCCCGAACGCATCGAGCAGGATCGACGGCTCCGGGTCCTTGAGCACGCGCGGCACGGTCATCACCGCTTCCAGCAGCAGCTTCTCCGCGAGATCGAGGTCGCTTTCATAGGCGATCCCGATGGGAATGGTGATCCCGACCAGCCGCGAGGAATAGGACCAGTTCTCGACCTGCGTGGTCATCAGGATTTCGTTCGGAATCAGGATCTCGCGGTTGTCGCGCGTCGTCACCGAAACCGCGCGCACGCCGATCCGGCTCACCTCGCCGAAGGTGCTGCCCTTGGTGTCGGTCACCGCGATCACGTCGCCCGGCTTGATCGAGCGGTCCATCAGGAGGATCACGCCCGCGATCAGGTTGCCGAAGGTCTTCTGCAGGCCAAAGCCGACCGCGAGGCCAAAGGCGCCCGAAAACACCGTGAGCGTGGTGAGGTTGATCCCCACCGCATCGATGCCGACGAGCACCGCGATCGTCCACACCGTGACGGTCATCAGCTTCTCGCCAAGCGCGCGCTGCGTCCCGTCGAGGCCGCGCATGCTGCGCACCGCGCGCCGTCCGATCCGCCCGACCACCCGCCCGAACACGATCACGAGGATGACGACAACGATCATCCACATCGCGTTGAACAGCGAGATATGCGTGCGGCCGACATCGAAGCCGACGTCGTCAAGCGAGCGCGCCCACTGTGCGACACTGCGCTGCAGCTTGGTCCACTCGCTCATGCCGCCGCGCTCCATACGCCAAGCGCCTGCTCCAGATCGGCGATCAGGTCCGCCGTATCCTCGAGGCCGATCGAAAGCCGCACCCCGAAGCGGTCGTCGTCCGCCAGCCCCGGCAGCGGCCAGGGGCTCGCGGTGCGGATCGGCGCGGGATCGACCGGGGTGGCAAGGCTTTCGAACCCGCCCCAAGAATAGCCGATGCCGAACAGCGTGAGCGCGTCAATCAGTGCGTCGCGCGCGGCCGACGTGCCGCCTTTCAGCACGAAGCTGAACAGCCCGCAGCCGCCGGAAAAATCGCGCTTCCACAGATCATGTCCCGGCGATCCCGGCAGCATCGGGCAGAGCACTTTTGCCACTTCCGGCCGCCCTTCGAGCCACTCGGCAATCGCCAGCGCCGAGGCGGTTTCCTGCGCGAGCCTGAGGCCCATGGTCCTGAGGCCGCGCAGCATCAGCGCGGCATCGTCGGGCGAGACGACATTGCCCAGCCCCTGCGCGCGGATGCGCAGCTTGCGATACCACTGCGGCCCCGCGCTGGCCGAACCCATCATCGCATCGGAATGCCCGCCAACATGCTTGGTCAGGCTCATGATCGCAATGTCCGCCCCGCGCTCCAGCGCCGGAAAGCCCAGCGGCGAGGCCCACGTATTGTCGAGCACCACGGTCAGCTCATGCGCCTTGGCGATCGCGGAGAGGCCCGGCACATCGCATACCTCGATCGTCAGGCTGCCTGGCACTTCCAGCAGCACCGCCTTGGTCCGTTCGCAGATCGCCGCCTCGAACGCCGCCGGATCGCTCGCATCGAACCACCGCGTCTCGATCCCGAAGTCCTTGAGCAGCCCGCGACCCATCGCGCGGCTCGGCTCGTAGGCATTGTCGATCATCAGCAGTACATCACCCGGCCGCAGCACCGTGAGCAGCGCGCCCATGATCGCCGCGACGCCCGAAGGGTAGAGCACCGTGCCCTCGGCCCCCGGCTCCAGCGCGGTCAGCGCGCCGGAGAGCGCCCACTGCGTCGGCGCGCCGCGCCGGCCGTAATAGAACTTGCCGTCCTCGTTGGCAGGATGCGCGCGCAGGGCCGCCATATCGGGATAGAGGTGCGTGCTTGCCCGGTAGACCGGCGGATTGACCACTGCACCGGGATGCTCCGCCGTGCCGGTCCATTCGGCGCGCCGGCCTGCGCCCACAAGCCGCGTGCCGGTGCCGAGGTGTTCGCTGTCATGTTCCGCCATAGGGAAGTGTTAGGCGCATTTCGCGGGGAAGGGAATCGCGAGAAAGCCCCTCCCCGCTCGGGGAGGGGTTGGGGAGGGGTAACCGAGCTCGCCATTCAATCGCCGCGCACCCCCACCCAGCCTCCCCCGAACGGGGGAGGGGCAAGCGCCTGCAAACCGAAATCCTAACGCGCCGCGCCGGTTTCCTTGGGCGTTGCCGGGTCCGCGCCCCATTCGCTCCAGCTGCCGTCGTAGAGCGCCACATCATGCTTGCCGATCAGGTGCGCGGCAAAGATCAGCACATTGGCCGTCACGCCTGAACCGCAGCTCGTGATCAGCGGGCGGGCCAGATCAACCCTTGCGGCCTCGAACACGGCGCGGATCTCGTCAGGACTCTTCCACGTCCCGTCTGGCTGGAACAGGCTGGCGTAATAGACGTTGCGCGCGCCGGGGATGTGGCCGCTGGCAAGGCCCGGCTTCACTTCGGGCACGTCGCCGGTAAACCGCCCGGGCCCCCGCGCATCGACCACCAGTTCGCGCTCCGTATCGAGGTTCGCCAGCACGTCGGCCTTGCTGCGCACATGCCGGTCGTCGCTCCACACGGTGAAGTGCCGATGCCGCAGCGTCTCGCGCCCTTGCGCGCATCTGCGTCCTTCCGCCTTCCACTTGGCGATCCCGCCATCGAGCAGCGCCACATTGGCCGCACCGAACATCGTCAGCATGAACCATGCGCGCGTCGCGGTCTTCACCGGGCTGTCGTCGTAGAGCACGATGCGGCTGCCATCGCCGAGCCCGAGGCTCTGCATCTTGCTGGCAAAACGCTCGGCGCTGGGCAGCATGTTGAGCCCCGGCTGCGCGGGATCGGCCAGCTCGGCAAGGTTCATGAACACCGCGCCCGGGATGTGGCAGGCCTCGTATTCGAGCACCGGATCGCGGCCGTGCTCGGGCAGAAATGCGCTCGCATCGACAATGCGCAGATCACTCGCGCCCAGCTCGCTGGCGAGCCACTGGGTCGAGACCAGGGAATCCATGGGTCAGCTCCGTCCTGCATGCGGCCCGTCTTTGCGGGTCCTTTGGGGGTGAGACTAGACCCGCCCCCCGCCCTCGTCACGCCAAAAATGGGACGAAACCGCCATTCCCCTCTCCTGCCCCAAGCGCCCGCTTGCTCCCTCGTGCCCGGCGGTGCAAAGGCGCCGGGACGAAAGGACCTGCCATGACCGATATCGGCGCAACCCCCCTCCACCTCGGCCAGACGAGCAGCCTGCCCGCTTCGCCTGAGGAGGCGGTGCTCGATTACGTGCCCAATCCGCGCGCCGGCTCGCTGTTTCTCGTGCGTTTTGCTGCGCCCGAGTTTACCTCGCTCTGCCCGGTAACCGGCCAGCCCGATTTCGCGCATATCGTGATCGACTACGCCCCGGGCGCGACGATCGTGGAATCGAAGTCGCTCAAGCTGTTCCTCGGCGCGTTCCGCAATCACGCCGGCTTTCACGAGGACGTCACCGTCGGCATCGGCCAGCGTCTGTTTGCCGAAATGAACCCGCAGTGGCTGCGCATCGGCGGCTACTGGTATCCGCGCGGCGGCATTCCCATCGACGTGTTCTGGCAAAGTGGGCCTGCGCCCGAGGGGCTGTGGGTCCCCGATCAGGGCGTCGCCCCCTACCGCGGCCGGGGTTGATGCAAGGGATGCGCTCCCGGTTCGGGCCGGGAGCGCACCTTATCTACCGCCGCCAGTAGCCGCCTGCGGGATAGCGGCCCGATTCCCGGTCGATCCATGCGCGGATCTGGATGTAGCTCTTGCCGATATCGCGTGCCGAGGCAAAGTCACGCTCGCGGCATTCGTGGCGCTCATGGTCCTGCAGGTCGTCGATCGAGCGCTGGATGCGTGATGCAGTCCGGCGGTCGATCTGGCCGCTGCCGACTTCGCGCCGCAGCCGGTTTTCCAGCAGATAGGCGCGCTGGCCGGAGCAGGTGGAATCGACGAGGTAGCGGTCGATCTGGCCCTGCTCGCGCGGGTCGCGCTGATAACCGCCGTACCCGCTGCCATAGCCGTATCCATAGCCCGGGCCGCGCCAGTCCTGCGCGCTCGCCGCGCCGCCAATGGCAAGAGCGCTGCCGAGTGCGAGCGCCGTGGTGAGAACCTTCGAGATCGTCTTCATCGTCGTACCCCTTCACTGGTGCCGATGAAGCCGTTGTGCCTGATTCGCGGTGGCAAGAGCCTGAATGCCATGTTGGCATCCGTTCATGTTCTTCGCTACTTTTCTGAACGAATGGTGCAAACCCTTGCACTGTCGCCGTTCCCTGCCGAAAAGAAGCGCCGAGAGGGCGAACCGCCCCGCGGGAGAGAGCATGTCCATGAACGGCGATACCGATTTCACCGGCCGCAAGGTCCTCGTCATCGGCGGATCGAGTGGCATCGGCAACGGCATCGCTCATGCCTTCCGTCTGCGCGGGGCAGCCGTTCATGTCTGGGGCACGCGGGCGCGAGCGGAGGATTATGATCCCGCCGAAGGGTCCGATCTTGCCGGCCTCGGTTACACCTGCGTCGATGTCGGCGATCCCGATGCCATCGAAGCCGCGCCTGCGCCGTTTGACAGCCTCGACGTCCTCGTCCTCTGCCAGGGCACCGTCGTCTACAAGCGCGGCGAGTTCGAGCGCGCGGGCTGGGACAAGGTCATGGCGGTCAATCTCGATAGCCTGATGCACTGCGCGAGGCGGTTCCGCGCCGCACTGGCCGAAGCGAAGGGCAGCATCGTTACCGTGAGTTCGGTCGCGGCTTTCGGCGCCAATATCGGCAACCCGGCCTATGCGGCATCCAAGGCTGGCGCCGTCAGCCTTACGCGCACGCTCGGCAATGCCTTTGCCGCCGAGGGTATCCGGGTCAACGGCATCGCCCCCGGCCTCGTCGCCACCAAGCTCACCAAAGTCACCACCGACCATCCCGAACGGCTCGCCGGCTCCATCGCCCGCATCCCGCAAGGCCGGCTCGGCACGCCGGAGGACATGGCCGGCGCGGTCCTGTTCCTCGCTTCGCCGCTCGCGTCGTACGTCACCGGGCAAACGCTGATCGTCGATGGAGGGCTCTCGCTGTGAAGGCCCTGCGCTACTACGGCGCGCGCGACGTCCGCTATGAAAGCATGGACGATCCGGCGCCCCAGTCCCCCGAAGACGCCGTCGTGCGCGTCACCGCCTGCTCGATCTGCGGCTCGGACCTCCACATCTATCACGGCCATGGCTTCTCGGAGGACGTGGGCTTCTGCGTCGGCCACGAGGCGGTGGGCGAAGTCGTCGAAGTCGGCCGCGCGGTGCAGCGCCACAAGGTCGGCGATCTCGTCATGCTCCCCGCCGCAGTCGGCTGCGGCCGCTGCCGCTCGTGCCTCGCGGGCGTGGTCCACACCTGCGAGTTCAATGCCAGCGCCTGCTACGGCCTCTCCGCCCGCCTGCAAGGCTCGCAGGCCGAAGCCGTGCGGGTCCCCGCCGCCGACATGAACGCCGTCCCCATCCCCGAAGGCGTGAGCGAAGAGCAGGCGCTGATGATGACCGACGCGCTCGCCACCGCATGGTTCGGCGCGCGGCAGGCCGATATCCGCCCTGGCGCGTCGGTCGCGGTGATCGGCCTCGGCCCCATCGGCCTGATGGCCGTCGAAAGCGCCTATGTCATGGGCGCCCACGTGGTCTACGCGATCGATCCGATCCCCGAACGCCGCGCGATGGCGGAAGCGTCAGGCGCGATTACCCTCCACCCGGACGAGGCGCTGGAACGCATCAAGGCAGACACCAAGGGCCGCAAGCTCGATTGCGTCGTCGAAGTCGTCGGTAGCGACGCGACGGTCGATTTCGCGCTCCGCCTCGTGCGCCCGCGCGGCACCGTCTCGGTCATCGGCGTCCAGCAATCGCGCCGCTTCGCCTTCCCGCTGGAACGCGCCTTCGCCGCCAGCCTTACCTTCCGCATCGGCACTTGCTCTGTGCCGGAGGAACTCCCGGCGCTGTTCCCGCTCGTCCAGTCCGGTCGCCTGAAACCCGAACGCACGATCACGCACCGCATGCCTTTAAGCGCAGGTGCAGAAGCCTACCGCCTGTTCGAAGCGCGCGAGGCTGGAGCGCTGAAGATGGTGCTGACGCCGAACTAGGACGCCACCACCAGCTCCACTCCCGCCGCCTTCACCATCGCTGCATGCTCCGGCGCGATCCCCGCGTCCGTCACCAGCACGTCCACCTCGTCCAGCCCGCACACGATCGTACCGGAGCCCGAAGCAAACTTCGCCGAATCCACCAGCAGGATCACCTGCTCGGCCCGGTCGATCAGCCGCCGTTCCGCCGCCACCAGCACCACGTCCTGCTGCATCACGCCCTGCGGCCCCACCGAAGCCGCGCCCATGAACAGCTTGGGCGCGTGGAAGCGGGGCATCGATTCCTCGCCCGCCGCCGCCAGAATGATGTTCTGTTCGCGAAAAACCGTGCCCGATGGCACCAGAATGCGCGTGCCAGCCTGCGGCAGCAGCGCGTTCACGATGTGGAGTGAATTGGTCAGCACTTGCAGGCCGAGCCCCGCCAGATGCGGGCACATCTGCAAGGTCGTCGTGCCGCCGTCGATCATCACGCCTTCGCCCGGCTCGCACAGCTCTGCCGCCGCCGCGCCGATCATGCGCTTCGCCGCCATGTTGCGGTTGATCGATTGGTCGAACGGCGTGCCCGCCAGTTGCAGCACCGGCGCGCGCGGCCCTTCCGCCAGCTTCGCCCCGCCGTGCACCCGCACGATGGCCCCTGCATCCTCCAGCCGCGCCAGATCGCGCCGGATCGTCGCGGGCGAGGCATCGAGCGTCGCCTCCAGCTCGCGATAGGTGACGAAGCCGGTGCCCTGCATCGCCTCGACGATCACCTTTTCGCGTTCCGCCGCGTGCACCCGTGCCCCCTTGATTACATGCAATCAAAAACCGTCATGCCGTTCGGCCTCGAGTTGTTCAAGGCTTTTGCCTTCGTTCCGTGGCGCCCATACGAAGCCGATCACGCCCGAGATCACGAGGAACCCGGTCAGGATCAGCGCCAGCGTGGTAAAGCCCGTCGCCGTCAGCAGCGGCACGAAAAAGCTGAACACGCCAAGGCTCACCCGCACGATGGCAAAGCAGATCCCCTGCGCGGTCGAGCGCAGCATGGTGGGAAACATCTCCGCGCTCCACAGCTGAAAAAAGCTCTGCGCGCCAAACCCGCCGCCGAACTGCAGCAGGAACACGTGCAGCAGCGCCACCGGGATCGTCAGCGGAAACACCGCCAGCAGCGCCATGCCGATCACCTGAACGACGGCGGAAATCGCAAACAGTGTGCGCTGGTTCACCCGGTCCGCCAGCTGCATGAACACGAGCCCGATGGAGGCCATGCCGATGGCAAAGCTCAGCGCTTGAATGCCCACCGCCTGCGCCTGCGTCGCCGCGCCCACCGTGCGCAGGATATAGGGAAAGAAGAACCCGTTGGTCCCCGCCCACAAGTTCCAGAAGCCATACATGCCGACAAGGCCGAGGATCGAGGCGAGGTGCTTGCCCTTGAACAGCGAGGCAATCGGCGGCCGCTTTGTGCCAGAGGCCTGCGCATCCGTCCACCGCACCGATTCCGCCATGCGCGAACGCAGGAACGTCAGCGCAATCGCGATCACCAGCAGGTGCGCAAACACGATGCGCGCGCCGAGCACGCCGAGGCTGGTGAGCGCGAGGCTCATCAGCAGCACCACGACCGGCCCGAGATACCACAGCACTTGCGCCATGCCCGAATGCCGCGCCCGCGCGCCATCGGGTGCTCCCTCGGCAATCAAGGACCACGAGGCGGGAATATCCGCGCCAACGGCAAGACCCACGATCAGGAACCCCGCCACGATCATCCACGGCGCCACCGCGAAAACCAGCAGCGCCATGCCCGCAGCGTAGATCAGCATGTCCCACTGGTAGATCGTCTTGCGCCCCAGCCGGTCGCACAGGATCCCGCCCACCAGTGCGCCGATCCCGGCGCCAATCGCATTGGGGCCAAACGCGCCCAGCAACCCGAGGAAGCCCGGCGAGAGGTGATACTGCTCCTGCCACAGCGCCAGCGCCACCGATCCCGAAACGATCGAGCCCGCATCGATATAGTTGGCGAGCCCCGCCAGGATCGTGTCACGCCATGCGGTTTTCCCGTGCGCTGCCTCGCTCAAACCCTATCCCCTCACCAAGTTGTCCCGGCTGATCTGGCTCACCCGCGTGCGCCCCGTCAGCGCCATCGCGACGCGCATTTCCGCGTCGATGAGCGCCAGCATCTTGGAAACCCCGGCTTCGCCCCCGGCGGCGAGCGCAAAGGCCCATGCCCGCCCCAGCAGCACGCCCTTCGCGCCCAGCGCCAGCAGCCGCACCACATCGAGGCCCGAACGCACCCCGCCGTCCGCCAGAACGGTCAGCCGGTCCCCCACCGCATCGGCAATCGGCGGCAAAGCGCGCGCGGTCGAAAGCACGCCATCGAGTTGCCGCCCACCATGGTTCGAGACAACGATGCCGTCAGCGCCCACTTCGGCGGCCTGCCGCGCATCTTCGGGATCGAGAATCCCCTTGATGATCAGTGGGCCAGACCACTCACT
The DNA here is from genome assembly GCF_027489515.1 of Novosphingobium sp. GTDB lineage: Bacteria > Pseudomonadota > Alphaproteobacteria > Sphingomonadales > Sphingomonadaceae > Novosphingobium. The sequence goes on from NZ_JAIXZS010000059.1 coordinate 26,864, forward strand.
GCGGATGAAATCGAGGTCGCGCCAATGGATCGAAGGATCGAAGTTCGCGCGCATCCACGCAAAGAAATCCTCAAGGCCCGTCCGCCCCTTCAGCACTGGAGCGATATTGCCGAGGTGATGCGGACGGCCCCAGAGCCCCACATCCCACGCCCAGCCCGGTCGCATAGCCGCCTGCGCCGCCCGTCGCAGCGCGCCCATCGGCCCCGCCGCCCCGGCCAGCCCGGAGCGCACATCGCGGTAGCGGCTCCCCGGCACCGGCATGTCGACGGTAAACATCAGCGCCGAGCACCCGGCCTCGCGCGCCTGCGCCAGCAGTGCCCGCATATGCCCCCGGTCGCGGATCATGTAGAGCTGGAACCAGAAGGGTTTGCTTGCCGCTCCTGCCACTTCACCCAAAGGGCAGACCGAAACGGTGGACAGTGTAAACGGCACCCCCGCCTTCTCCGCCGCGCGTACCGCCTGGCATTCGCCCCGCCGCGCATTCATCCCGGCAAGGCCAATGGGCGCGAGCGCCACCGGCATTGGAATTTTCTGGCCAAACAGCTCCGCCGAAAGATCGATGTCCGCCACATCAGCCAGCACCCGCTGGCGCAGCGCAATGCCGGCCAAATCGCTGATATTCCGCCGCAGCGTCTCTTCCGCATAGGAGCCGCCATCCAGATATTCGAACAGGAAGTGCGGCAGGCGCCGCCGCGCGGCTTCGCGAAAGTCGGCGATATTGGCAATGATCACGGCGCGGTCTCCAGCAGCCAGCGCGCGCGATAGGCGTCGATATCGCCGGCCAGCGGCTCCACCTGCCGCAAGCGCGCGGCGGGCGCCAGTGCCGGATCGACCAGCCGCAGCGCGCCGAACGCCGCATCCGCCGGCCCTTCGGCCACCATCACGCGGCAGTCCGGACGCAGCGCCGCCAGCGCCCGCACGAAGACCTCGGCCTCCGCGAAGCGCCCCTCGACCAGTAGCGTATCGCGCGCGCCGATCAGATCGAGCGCCACATCCGCCACCAGCGCGGCATAAAGACACGCCGCCGCGCGCTTGTCCTGCGGCTCCCCGATCCAGCGCGTCGCATGATCCGGAAACGGCCCGCAGCCCGGCGCAAGCGTCGGCAGCAGCATCGCGCCGCTCGCCAGCATGGCCGGCACCGCGTCCATCAGCGCCACCTGCTCCGCCGGATCATCCACCGGCTGACCGCCCGCCGCGATCTCGATTTCCCGTCCACCCATGAACCGCGCCGAAGGCACCATGCAGCCATCTACATCGACATTGACGAGGCAGTCGCACCCTTCCGGCAGCACCGGAGCGTTCGCCTGCGCCCGCCGCATCGCCACGAACCATGTGCCCGTCGAAAGCACCGTCGCTTCATGATCTGCAACGTTGGCAAACCCGCGCGCCCCGTGCAGCGCCGCGTTGGAATCATGGACCCCCGCCAGCACGCGCACTTGCTGCGAAAGCCCTGTCGCCGCCGCAAGCTCCGGCTTCAGCGTCCCGACGACCTCCCCCGCATGGGCCAGCGGCGCAAACCGCTCCGCCCAGCCCATCCGCTGCGCCAGCGGCGAAAACGCCCCCGCTGCCGGGTCCCACAGATCGGTATGGCATCCAAGGGAGCTGACCTCGCTAACCGCCACCCCGCTCAGGAACCACGCCCAGTATTGCGCCCATGGGAGCAGCGTCGTCCCTTCGAACAAGCCTTGCTCCGCCAGCCACCACACTTGCGCGCCAAGGTTCAGCCCATGGGGCAGGGCAGGGGAGCCCGTCACCGCGAACGGATCGCGCACAGCCCGGTAGCGCGCCATCACCTCTGCCGGGATCGCCGCCTCATAGTCGAGCGGCGCGAAGGCCAGCGCGCCGTCCCGCAGCGCCGCCACCCCCGCGCCGTGCCCCACCGGTATGATGGCCTCCACCGGATGCGCCGACCACGCCCCCAGCGCCTCGACCAGCCAGTCCGCAATCCCGTCAACATCGAGCACGCCGCCGCACACTGTGTTTGGGCGCGCCCGCGCATCGAGCCGTCGCCCTGCCCGGTCCCACAGCGAGACCTTGCTGAGGCTCTTGCCCATATCGATCACGATGAAAGCGCCCTCGTTCAGCGCCCGTCTCCCTTTATCTAAAACGATCATTAGCAATCAATATTGATCGTTTCCAGTAGAAATGTTAGCAACCGCCTCGAAGGCAGCCTCGCTGCCGCTGCCGGATGCATGCCATGAACGCCCATACCCCAGTTGCCCCTGCGCTTCCCTTCGCTGTGCCCACCAGCCGCTGGGACGATGCGCATGCCGCCACGCTGAGCCCGGAGGAATTGCTGCTCTATCGCTCGAACCTCCTCGGCAGCGATCTCACCGTCACCAACTTCGGCGGCGGCAACACCTCGGCCAAGCTCACCGGCACCGATCCGCTCACCGGCGAGGAAGTCCCCGTGCTCTGGGTCAAGGGCTCGGGCGGCGATATCGGCTCGATGAAGCTGGACGGTTTTTCAACGCTCTATCAGGAAAAGCTCCTCGCCCTCGAAGCGCACTATTCCGGCCCGGATGACGACGACACCATGGTCGGCTTCCTCCCCCACTGCACGTTCAACCTCAATGGCCGCGCCGCCTCCATCGATACACCACTCCATTCGTTGCTGCCCTTCGCGCATGTCGATCACGTCCACCCCGATGCGATCATCGCGCTTGCCGCGAGCTCGGGCGGGGCGGCGGCCACGAAGGAAATCTGGGGCGGCAGGATCGGCTGGCTCCCCTGGAAGCGCCCCGGCTACACGCTGGGCGTGATGCTCCGCGACTACGTCAGCGCACACCCTGAGGTTCAAGGCGTCATGCTCGCCGGCCACGGAATCATCTGCTGGGCCGATACCGCCAAGGCCGCCTACGAACACACCATCAGCCTGATCGCCGATGCCGCGCGCTACCTGAACAAGGCGATGGCCGGAAAGCCCGCGTTCGGCGGCCAGATCGTCGCGCCAAACCCTGACCGCCACGCGATCGCCGCCGATCTCATGCCCCGCCTGCGCGGCCTCATGACCGGCGCGCGGCGGAAAGTCGGCCATTTCTCGGATGATGCCGAAGCGCTCGAGTTTACCGGCAGCGCGCACCTCCAACGCCTCGCCGCGCTCGGCACCTCCTGCCCCGATCACTTCCTGCGCACCAAGATCGCGCCGCTCACGCTCGATCCTGCACGCCTGACGGATGACGCCTACCTCGCGCAGCAGCTCGCCGATTACCGCGCGCTCTACGCCGCCTATTATGAACGCTGCAAACGCCCCAATTCCCCCGCCATGCGCGATCCCAACCCCGTCGTCGTGCTGGTGCCGGGCCTGGGCCGCATCACGTTTGCTACCGACAAGACCACCGCGCGCCTTGCGGGCGAATTCTACGGCAACGCGATCAACGTCATGCGCGGCGCCGAGGCCATCGGGGATTACATCGCGCTCGACGAACAGGAAGCCTTCGACATCGAGTACTGGCTGCTCGAGGAAGCCAAGCTCCAGCGTATGCCCGCGCCCAAGCCCATGGTTGGCCGCATTGCGCTCGTCACGGGCGGGGCAGGGGGCATCGGCGCCGCCACGGCGGTCCGCCTCCTCAAGGAGGGCGCCTGCGTGCTGCTGGCAGACCGCGATGGCGAGGCGCTGGAGGCCACCCGTACCGGCCTCGCACAGCGGTTCGGCAAGGACGTCATCCGCACCGCCACTTGCGACGTGACCGACGAAGCCGCTGTCGCTGCCGCCTTTGCCACCTGCGCGCGCGAGTTCGGCGGGCTCGACATGCTCGTCGCCAATGCCGGCATCGCCTCCTCGGCCACCATCGAGGAAACCACGCTAAGCCTCTGGCACCGCAACCACGATGTCCTGGCCCAGGGCTATTTCCTCACCGCCCGCGCCGCATGGCCGCTCCTGAAGCGCATGAAGGATCAGGGCGGCACTTCGGTCGTGTTCATCGGCTCCAAGAACGCCGTCGCTGCCGCTGCCGGGGCCTCCGCCTATGCCTCCGCCAAGGCCGCCGCCAACCACCTCGCGCGCTGCCTTGCGCTGGAAGGCGCGCCTGATGGCATCCGCGTCAACATCGTGAACCCCGACGCCGTGATCCGTGGTAGCCGCATCTGGGACGGCGACTGGCGCAAGGAACGCGCCGCCGCCAACAAGGTCGATGCGGGCGAGGAACTCGAAGCCCACTACCGCAACCGCTCGATGCTCAAGCGCGACGTGCTGCCCGAAGACATCGCCGAAGCCGCCGCGTGGCTCGCTTCCGATCTATCCGCCAAGTCCACCGGCAACATGATCAATGTTGACGCCGGCAACGTGCAGGCGTTCACCCGGTAAGCGGAAGAGGACAAGAGAATGACCGAAATGCCCATTTCGTCCGACCTCATCGCGGACCGCAACCACGCGCACCGCGAGGCATTGGAAGACGACTACGGCGCCTTGGGGCGCAAGCTCGCCCGCGCCGGGATCGATATCGACGCCGTGAAGGCCAAGGTCGCCACGTTCTCCGTCGCCGTCCCCTCATGGGGCGCAGGGCGCGGCGGCACGCGCTTCGCGAAGTTCCCGATCCCGGGCGAGCCGACGAACATCCACGAAAAGCTGGAAGACTGCGCCGTCATCCAGCAATTGGGGCGCACCACGCCGCGCGTCTCGCCCCATTTCCCGTGGGACAAGGTGAGCGATTACAAGGCCCTGCGTGAGGAAGCTGCCACCCTCGGCCTCGGCTTCGATGCGGTCAATTCCAACACGTTTCAGGATCAGCCCGGCCAGCCGCACACTTACGCCAACGGCTCGCTCGCCGCGCAGGATGCCGCCACACGCCAGCAGGCCATCGATCACAACATCGAATGCATCGAAATCGGCCGCCAGCTCGGTTCGACAGACCTCACCGTGTGGGTCGGCGATGGCACCAATTTCCCCGGCCAGCAGGATCTTGGCCGCAGCCTCGATCGCTATCTCGAAGCTGCCGCGCGGATTTATGCCGCGCTTCCGGACGACTGGCGCATGCTTCTCGAACACAAGATGTTCGAGCCCGCATTCTACTCCACGGTCATCTCGGATTGGGGTTCTTCGATCCTTGCCGCGCAGGAGCTCGGACCCAAGGCCAAGTGCCTCGTCGATCTCGGCCACCACGCGCCGAACGTGAACATCGAACAGATCGTTGCGCGCCTCCACCGCTTCGGGAAGCTGGGCGGCTTCCATTTCAACGACAGCAAGTACGGCGACGACGACCTCGATTCAGGTTCGATCAACCCGCACCAGCTGTTCCTCGTGTTCAATGAACTGGCCGAGGCCGATGCCAATCCGCGCGCCAATGAACGGGAAGGGGGCTTCAACCCCAGCTACATGATCGACCAGTCGCACAACGTTACCGATCCTATCGAATCGATGCTCTCTTCCGTCGAAACCATCGCCCAGTGCTACGCCAAGGCCGCGCTGGTGGACCGCGCCGCGCTCCACGCCGCGCAGGAAGCCAACGATACGATGATGGCCTTCCAGGCGCTGCGCCGTGCCTACAACACCGATGTCGCCCCAATCCTCGCGATGGCGCGGATGGAGGCGGGCGGCGCGATCGATGTGCTCGAGGCCTATCGCCTCAGCCAGTATCGTTCGCGCAAGGCGCAGGAACGCAAAGCGGTGGGTCTTGGCGCGGGGATTGTGTAAGCAAGCGCGATACTGGCCATGAAATCTGACGATATCTTGTCAAATTCCAGTCACCAAACTGGCGTTACCGCATAACCGATGGTCTAGAGACCCTCGGTTTTACCGGGAGTCTTACCATCCGACAGATCGCCGCCTTGCCCTATCGCTTCGAAGAAGTAGCCGCCGATACCCAGGTGCGGCTGATGCTGGTCACCTCGCGCGAGACGAAGCGCTGGGTCATCCCCAAGGGCAATCTCAGCGCCTCGATGCTGCCGCACCTTGCCGCCGCGCGCGAGGCGGAAGAGGAAGCCGGTGTCGCGGGTGCGGTCTGCCCCACGCCGCTCGGCAGCTTCCGCTACCGCAAGAAGCGCGGCAACGGCGCCTCGCTGATGGTCGATGTCGATGTTTTCCCGCTCGCCGTCACGCGCGAACTCGCCGCCTGGAAGGAGCAGCACCAGCGCGAGCGCCGCTGGTTCACACTGGCCGAAGCCGCCGAAGCGGTCGACGAGCCCGATCTCAGCGATCTTATCCGATCCTTCGCCGCATCCGAATTCAAGGCAGCGACACAGCGCACGAGTGTGCTAGGGGCGGTCGCACATCACACACGGATCGGATCGATGTTCGCCTGGTTTCAGCGTCTCCTGCCCCAATCGGGCAACTTTTTCGACATGTTCGAAGCCCATGCCACCACGGTGCTGGCGGCCTCCGATGCGATGGCCCGACTGCTCGATGAAGGCTCGTCCGGTGCCGATCACATCCGCGAAATCGTCGAGCGGGAGAACGACGCCGACGAGATCACCCGCGCAGTGCTGCAGACCGTGCGCAAGACCTTCCTCACCCCGTTCGACCGCGGCGCCATCACCAGCCTGATCGGCGCGATGGACGATACGGTGGACGAGATGCATTCCGCTGCCAACGCGATTGCCATCTACGAACTCAAGACCTTCGCCCCCGAAATGCGCGACATGGCCGCGATCATCGTCGATGCCGCGCGCGTCATGGCCGAAGCCGTGCCGCTGCTGCGCGATGTCGGCCGCAACGGCCCGCGGCTCCACGAACTGACCGAGCGGCTGGTGCGCATGGAAGCCCATGCAGACGAGATCCACGCCCAGGGCTTGCGGCGCGCGCTGCGCGATTACGGCGCCACCGATACGCTGCGCTTCGTGGTCGAGCGCGAGGTCTACAAGCACCTCGAACGCATCGTCGACGCTTTTGAAGATGCTGCGAACGAGATCGACGGCATCGTGATCGATCATTCGTAAGCCATGCATGAGCTTGCCTTCCCGCTGCTGGTCGGGCTGATCGCGATCGCGCTGGCGTTCGATTATCTCAACGGTCTTCACGATGCGGCGAACTCCATCGCCACGGTCGTCGCCACGCGGCTGCTCACTCCGGTGCAGGCGGTGGTGTTCGCGGCGGTGTTCAACGCCGGCGCCTACTTCCTCACGATTAGCTTCCCCAGCCTGCAGGCGGTCGCCGCCACCATCGGCAAGGGGCTGATCGACAAGGACCTTGTTACCCCCGCTGTCGTCTTCGGCGCATTGATCGGGGCCTCGGTGTGGAACATCCTCACCTGGCTCAAGGGCATTCCTTCCTCGAGCAGCCATGCCCTCGTCGGCGGCCTGATCGGCTCGGGCCTCGCCCACGCCGGCATGACCGGCATCCAGTGGAGCGGCCTCAACAAGACGCTGATCGCCATCGTGCTCTCGCCCACCATCGGCATGCTGCTGGCGATGCTGGTCATGCTGCTCACCAGCTGGCTCTTCCGCCATGCCACGGCACGCGGGGCGGAAACGCGCTTCCGCTATCTGCATCTCCTGTCTTCCGCCGCCTATTCGCTCAGCCACGGGCTAAACGATGCGCAGAAGACGATGGGGATCATCACCGTGCTGCTTTACTCCACCGGCCGCCTCACCGGCCCCTTCGAAGTGCCGCACTGGGTCGCGATCAGCTGCTACATCGCGATCGGCCTCGGTACGCTCACCGGCGGGTGGAAGATCATCGAGACGATGGGCGGGCGCATCACCAAGCTCTCGCAGCATCAGGGCTTCAGCGCCTCGTTCGCCGGCTCGATTGTGCTGTTCGGTGTCTCGGCACTGGGTATTCCTGTTTCGACGACTCACACCGTGACCGGCGCAATCATCGGCGCTGGCACCGCCCGCCGCGCTTCGGCGGTGCGCTGGGGCGTGGCGCAGAGCGTTGTCGTCGCATGGATCATCACGATCCCCGCCTCGGCGGCGGTCGGCGCGCTGTTCTATGCGCTGACGACGCTGTTTTGATCCGCAGGAAGTGGTGCCGGCTACAGGATTCGAACCCGTGGCCCCCTGATTACAAATCAGGTGCTCTACCAACTGAGCTAAGCCGGCGCTGGGGCGTCCATAGCGTCAGGTGGCCCCGAAGGTCCAGCCTTCGGTTGCTTCTATCTCCACCGTCAGGCCTGCGGGCGCCCACAGCGCCGGTTCGTGGGCCACGGTGCGCAGCCATGCGGCGGTCACCAGCGCGTCACTCGTATGGTCGTCGACCGCGCCCGTCAGCCCCACCGGCGCGCTGCCCAGCCGCGCCAGCGCTGCATCCAGTTCCAAGCCATCCCTGATCTTGGAGCGCCCCGCGCTGCGCCCCGCCGCCATCGCCGCGATCGTCGTGTAGATCTCGCACACCACTGAGCCTACCTCCGGCAGCGGATCGATCGGCCAGACTGGCAGCTGTCCCGCCAGACGGTGCAGCACGCGCATCCCTGAAAGGCTCGATTTGCCCACTTGCGCCGCGCCGACTAGATTGAAGTTCGAGTAAGGCGTGCAGCCCATCGCCTGTTGCGCCAGTTCGGTCACGCGGAACCGTCCCCGCCCGCCTCCAAACGCCGCGCCCTCGCGTCCGCCATGCCGCCGGAAATGCGCTGAAGCTTCGGGGTGATCGACAAACGCGCCCACCGAAAGGTGCGGCTCATCCTCGCACACCGCATCAATCAGCGCCCACAACGCCTTGGCATCGGCGGGGCTTTCCGCCCAGCCCGGAAAGAACGCCCCCCTGTCCGCAAAGGCGAGGGAGATGCCGAGGTCCATCCCAACCAAGGTATCCGCTGGCAGGTCCTCCCGCAGCCATGCAAGGACTTCAGGCCGCGACCACCGATGCCCCGGTCGCACCAGTTGCGGCGCAGCACCGCCCTCACCGCAGATCGCCAGTGCGATCCCGCGGTGCCGCTCCCCGGCAGCGCCGGACCAGTCGATGGCGGCGAAGTGCCGAAACCGGCTCGGCCTCATTCCCTCCGCCGCTCGCGCCGCTTCTTGTCCCACCATTCCAGCCGCTTCACGATCTCGCGCTCGAACCCGCGCTCCACCGGCTTGTAATAGGTCTGCGGCGGCATCCCCTCGGGCCAGTAGTCCGCGCCCGAAAAGCCATCCTCGGCCTCGTGGTCATAGGCATAGCCCGCACCATAGCCGATATCCTTCATCAGCTTGGTCGGCGCATTGAGGATATTGGCGGGTGGCATCAGTGATCCCGTCTCCCGCGCGCTCGCGAACGCCGCCTTCTGCGCCGCATAGGCCGCGTTCGATTTGGGCGCCGTCGCCAGATAGAGGCAGGCCTGCACGATGGCGAGTTCCCCCTCCGGCGAGCCGAGGAACTGGTAGGCATCCTTCGCCGCGAGGCACTGCACGAGCGCTTGCGGATCGGCGAGGCCGATATCCTCGCTGGCGAAGCGCACCAGCCGCCGCAGCACGTAAAGCGGCTCCTCGCCCGCCGTCAGCATCCGCGCCATGTAGTAGAGCGCCGCCTGCGGGTCCGATCCGCGCAGCGCCTTGTGGAGCGCCGAAATCAGGTTGTAATGCCCGTCGCGGTCCTTGTCGTAGACCGCCACGCGCCGCATCAGGAACTTCGCGAGCTCTTCCGGCCCCAGCGGCGCGGGCAGCGAGACATCGAACAAGGTCTCGGCCTGCCCCAGCAGAAACCGCCCGTCGCCGTCCGCCGAGGCTATCAGCGCCTCGCGCGCCGGCGGGGTGAGGGGGAGCCTGAGGCCGGTCAGTTCCTCCGCCCGCGCCAGAAGCGATCCCAGCGCATCCGCGTCCAGCCTGTGCAGGATCAAGACCTGCGCCCGGCTCAGCAACGCCGCGTTCAGCGCAAAGCTCGGGTTCTCGGTTGTCGCGCCGACCAGCGTGACGGTCCCCTTCTCGACATAGGGGAGAAACCCGTCCTGCTGCGCGCGGTTGAAGCGGTGGATCTCGTCCACAAACAGCAGCGTCTTGCGCCCGATCTGCGCCATCGCCTCGGCCTCGGCGAAGGCTTTCTTGAGGTCCGCCACGCCCGAAAACACCGCGCTGATCGCCACGTAGCGCAGCCCCACGGCATCGGCGAGCAGCCGCGCGATCGTCGTCTTGCCCGTGCCCGGTGGCCCCCACAGCACGATCGAGGAAAGCTTCCCCGCTGCGACCATCCGCCCGATCGCGCCGTCCGGTCCCGTCAGGTGATCCTGCCCGACGACTTCGCCCAAGTGTGCCGGACGCAGGCGCTCGGCCAGCGGCGCATCGTCTGCGGCGGCTCCGCGCGGCGTTTCGGCAGGGGCAGGGGCGAACAGGTCGGCCATCGTCGGCACGGTCTAGCCGCCCGCGCAGAAATTTGCATCCACCCTCTTGCCAAGAGTATTTTAAGATATATCTTAGAGCCATCATGAAACATCAAGGACGCACAATGCGATTCGACAGACACGGCCATGGACATGGCTTCAAACATCACATCGCCATGAAAATGATGGCGCGCGGCTTCGGCGGTGGCGGTTTCGGGGGCTGGGGCCCCAGAGGCAGTGGCTTCGGCGGTTGGGGCGGCGGAGAAGACTGGGACGATGAAGGCCCAGGCTTTCGCGGACGTGGCCGCCATGGCGGGCGCGGCGGCCGCATGTTCGGCCCCGGCGAACTGCGCCTTCTCCTCCTGCTCCTCCTCGATGAGCAGGATCGGCACGGCTACGAACTGATCAAGGCGATCGAAGAGCTCGCCGCCGGCGCCTATGCGCCGAGCCCTGGCGTGGTTTATCCCACGCTCCAGCTGCTCGTCGATGAAGGCATGATCACCGAAGTGCCGGGCGAGGGTGCTCGCAAGGCCTTCACCATGACCGAAGCCGGCCGCGCCGAGCTTGGTGCGCGGCTCGATGAGGCCAAGGCCGTGGTCCAGCGCCTCGGCGATTTCGGCAAGGCTCGGCAGGAGGCGGAGGGCCGCAGCGGCAGCCCGCCGCTCCGTCGCGCCGTCGCCAACCTCATGCTCGCGCTGCGCCAGAAAGCCTTTGGCGGGGTGGACGAGGCGACCAGCCACCAGATCGCCGACATCCTCGACGAAGCTGCGCGCAAGATCGAACGCCTGGGAGCCACGCAATGAGCGCCGCTGCCACCGCCCATGTCGCCACCCAGCATGCCAGCAAGTACCTCCAGCAGGTCTGCAAGCACTGGGAACACAACCTCGCCGTCACCTTCGATGCGCAGCACGGCACCGTCACCTTTCCCCGCGATGCGCGCGGCGCCGCGTGGGCGGGGGATGCGGTGGTCACCTTCACCGCGCACCCCGAAGCGCTCGAATGCCGGATCGATGCCAGCGAGCCTGGCCAGCGTGACGGCCTGAAGGGCGCGGTCGAGCGCCACATAGATCGCTTCGCCTTCCGCGAAACGCTCGCGTGGGCATGGTCCGATCTGGCCACCGATCAGGACGGCTGATCGCCAACCGAGTGATCCAGAATCCCGCCTTCGTCACCCGCGAGGAGCGTAGCGACGAAGCAATCCAGAGCGGCAAGCATTCACGCTCTGGATTGCTTCGCTACGCTCGCAATGACAACGGAGGGGGCAATCGTCCGATCTAGACGGCTGATTGCCAGCCCTCCCTCTCCGGCGTAAGCTCTGCGCCGGAGAGGGAGAATACCAATGCCCCTGAACCCAAGACCGAAAACGCCTGCGTCCTTCTGGATCATCGCGGTCCTCAGCCTGCTGTGGAACCTGTTCGGCTGCTACGACTACCTGATGTCGAAGCTCTCGCCTGAAAGCTATTTCGCCGCCAACGGCATGAACGCCGAAAGCGCTGCCTACATGGCCGCGCTCCCTGCCTGGCTCACTGCGTTCTGGGCGCTCGGCGTCTGGGGTTCGCTGCTGGGCTCGCTCCTGCTGATTGCCCGCTCACGCCAGGCCGCGCCTGCCTTCGCGCTCTCGCTTGTCGGCCTTGCCGTCAGCCAGCTGACCCAGGCCTTCTGGCTCCATCCGCCACAAGAAGCACCGGTGGGACTCGTGCTCACGATCTGGTCTGCGCTGGTCTTTTTCCTGATCTACGCGCGCAGCATGTCGGCAAAGGGCGTGCTCGCCTGATCGCTGCGCCGCGTCTCCGGCTCACTCTGCCGCAAAAGACGATTGTATCCGGATCGGATATTGGCCTTGGTTCCGCATCCGTGACACCCTCCTACGCATAAACACGTAGATTGTTGGGAGAGCGGAAGATGGTCGGGACCACCAGCTTCAACGTCTTTGTCGATCGCGCGTCCGGCGCGTTCGATGTCAGCGTCGATTACTATATTCCCGGCTACAACGATCCCGAGACCTTCGAGCAGTTCTACGAGACGACGTGGAACTTCTCCTTCTCCGGTTCCGACGGCTCCTATGGCACCAGCGGCAGTGGCTGGGATACCGGCTTCGGCTCGATCAGCCTCGGCTTTGCGGGCGATGCCGTGTCTGCGGGTGCGCTCGATTTCTACGCAGTCAACGGTTTCAGCGGCGAGGAGGCGCGCGGCCGCTTCCAGATCCTCAACGCCGCGATCGCCCAAAGCAGCGTCACGCTGACCGCCCCGACCAATCCCGGCACCGAGGATGATCAGGCCATCCTGCTCGGCGGGGCGGGCGATGATGTCCTCACCGGGGCGCGCGGCAACGATCTGCTCGATGCGGGGGACGGGGCCGATACGCTAACCGGCGGGGCGGGGAACGACCGGCTCGATGGCGGCAGCGGCGCCGATGCCATGGCCGGCGGCGCGGGTGACGATACCTATATCGTGGACGATGCGGGTGACGTCGTCACCGAGACCGATGACGGCGGCCACGATCTCGTCTTCGCCGGAACCAGCACCACGCTTTCCGCTCATGTCGAGGATCTGAGCTTCTACGCCTCCGGCGCGCTCGACGGCACCGGCAACGCGCAAGCCAACACGATCACCGGCACCAACGAGGCCAACACCCTCTCCGGCCTCGGCGACGACGACGTGCTCTCCGGCTACGATGGCGACGACACGCTCGATGGCGGAGACGGCAGCGACCGGCTGGACGGCGGCCTCGGGGCTGACCGGATGATCGGCGGTGCGGGCGATGATCATTACGTGATCGACAACGCCGGCGATCGGATGGTCGAAGCAGCGGGTGGCGGCACCGACGAGGCGCGCATCGATGGCCTTGCGCGCTACACGCTCGGCGCCGAAGTCGAGGACCTCACCAACCTCGCCGCGCTGCGCGTGTTCACCGGCCGGGGCAACGCCCTGGGCAACGTGCTCTCGGGCGCGGCCGGCGTGGACCGGCTCTTCGGCATGGACGGGGCGGACCGGCTCGTCGGCGGCGATGGCAACGATGTGCTTGAAGGCGGCGCGGGGGCAGACCAGCTGATTGGCGGGCACGGCAGCGATACCGCGAGTTACGCCGGGGCGCAGGCTGCCGTCACCGCGCACCTTGGCGGCCTTGCCGGCGCGGGCGACGCGGAGGGCGATACCTTTGATTCGATCGAAAACCTCGCCGGCAGCCGTTTTGCCGACACCCTGACGGGCAACTCTGCCGCCAATCGCATTTCTGGCGGTGCAGGGGACGATAGCCTTGCGGGCGGCGGCGGGCTCGATTGGTTCGTCGGCGGTCTTGGTGCCGATACGCTTGGCGGCGATGGCAACGATGGCGCGAGCTATGTAGGCTCCGCTGCGGCGGTCTCCGTCGATCTCGGCGCCGGCACGGCCAGCGGCGGCGATGCGACCGGCGATATCCTCGTCGGGATCGGCCGCGCCGAAGGCAGCGCGCTCGCCGATACGCTCACCGGCAGCGACGGCGCCAACGTCCTGCTCGGCGGTGCGGGGGCGGACGTGATCGACGGCGCGGGCGGGGATGACGTGATCCGCGGCGGCGCCGGGGCCGATACGCTCTCCGGCGGCGCCGGGCTCGATACACTCGATTACGCGGGCTCGGCTGCAGCCGTCACCGTCGATCTCGCCGCAGGCACCGCCAGCGGGGGCGATGCCGAAGGGGACAGCGTCTCAGGGTTCGAGCGCGTCTCCGGCACGGCGCTGGGCGATACCCTGAAGGCCAGCGATTCCGGCAGCACGCTCTCAGGCGCCGCCGGTGAAGATACGCTCATTGGCGGCGCGGGACGCGATGTCGTCATCGGCGGCGCCGGGGCCGACACGATGGATGGCGGCGGCGGCACCGACATGCTCAGTTACGCGACCTCGCGCAGCTATGTCTCGGTCGATCTCGATTCCGGCCGCGCTTTTGGCGATGACGGGCAGGGCGATACCTTCACCGGCTTCGAGAACCTGCGCGGCGGCACCGCGAGCGACGCGCTCTATGGCAATGCCGCGCGCAATGTCATCGCGGGCGGCGCGGCCGGCGATTACATCGACGGGCGCGGCGGCAACGATGTCATCCTCGGCGGCAGCGGCGATGATGCCTTCGTGCTCGGGCCGGACAGCGGGATGGACCATATCCGTGATTTCACGGCAGGCGGCAGCGAAGACCGCTTGATGATTGCGTGGGACAGCCGGTTCGACAGCTTCGAGGAAGTCATGGCCGTCGCGGTGCAGCAGGGGGGCAATACCATTATCACGCTTTCGGCCGGCATTGGCGTCGTGCTCGAAGGCGTCAACCGCGCCGACCTCACCGCCGCCGATTTCGTCTTCTGAAACACCGGCCTAGCGCCGCTTCAGCGCATCCTTCTGGCGGATCAGGCGCAGGTAGGTATCCGCCACGGCCTGGTTGATCGCGTCCCAGCTGAAATCGAGGCTCCGCTTCTCGCCCGCCGCGCCGTGTGCGCTGCGCAGGTCCGCGTCCTCGACATAGGCGCGCAAGGCCTCGGCGAAATGGTGCAGCGCGCCCGGCGCGATCAGCCGGCCTGAAACCCTGTCTGATACGAGGCTCTGGCTCCCCGTCGCCGCCGCCGCCACCACCGGCACCGCGCAGGCCATCGCCTCCAGCGTCACATTGCCGAAGGTCTCGGTGATCGAGGGGTTGAACAGCACGTCCATCGCCGCCACCGCGCGGCCAAGATCCTTGCCGCCCTGAAAGCCCGTGAACACCGCGCCTGGCAGTCGCGCCTCGAACCAGGCGCGCGCAGGGCCTTCGCCCACCACCATCACCCGGTGGCGCGTTCCCTCCCGCGTGCCGCGGCGCACCAGCTCGTCGATCGTGTCCGAAAACACGTCGAGCCCCTTTTCCATCACCAGCCGGCCGAGGAAGCCGATCACCACCTCGTCATCGGCAATGCCGAGGCTGCGCCGCCATTCGAGATCGCGCCGTCCGGGATTGAAGATCGTCCGGTCCACCCCGCGCGACCACAGCGAGATGTCATAGTTCATCCGCTCCTCGCGCAGCACTTGTGCCATCGATTCCGAAGGCGCGACCAGCGCATCGCAGCGGCGATAGAAGCGGCGCAGCAGCGCGGTTAGCAAGGGTTCGATCCAGGCCATGTTGTAATAGCGCGGATAGGTATCGAAGCGGGTGTGCACGCTCGCCAGCACCGGCAGGCCGCGCGCGCGCGCCCAGCTCACCGCGCGGTGCGCGGCGGGATCGGGCGAGGAGACGTGGATCACACCCGGCTGAAACGCCTTGAGGTCGGCCCGCGCCTTGCGGCCCAGCATGAACGGGATGCGGTATTCCGCGCGGCCGGGCACCGGGAACGAGGGCAGGCCGACAAGCTTGCCCATCGATGGAAACGCGGGCTTCCTCACCTTGGGCGCATAGACGTGGACTTGCGCTCCTTGCCGCTGGAGATAGCCCACCAGCCGGTTCAGCGCCTGGTTCGCCCCATCGCGCACGTAGTTGTAGTTGCCGGAGAGCAGCGCGATCCGCAGCCCCTTGAGCGGGGCGTCCGTCGGGGAGGATTCCGGTGCGATTGCGGCGCTGTCAGATTGGGCGGGGCGGTCCATCCGCGGGGCCATAGTGGCTTTTGCCCTCATAAGAAAGGCGCACCGGTCACCTGCGGGCCTGGGGCGCGCAAGGGACCGGTGCGAGCAGGGATATCGCGGGGGCCGGGCTGCGGCCAGACCCCGGAGGCAGTTGGATGCTACCAGCCGCGCCAGCCTCCGCGATGCTCCCAGCGTTCGTGATCTTCCCAGCGCTCGTGCTCGCGCCAGCGCCGCCACTGTTCGTAGCGCGGGTCATAGCCGCGCCATGCCGGGTAGGCGGGATAGGCGCGGTAGACCGGATAAGGGCGGTAGACCGGGTAGGCCGGATAGTACCCACCGTAGTACCGCGGCCTGCTGTCGTAGCGCACGTAGACGTCCGAATTGTTGTTCGAGGCGATCGCTGCGCCCACGGCAAGGCCGAGCACGCCCGCACCGATTGCCAGCGCGGTATCATCCCCGCGGCGGCCGTGGGCCTCGGCCGGCACCGCCATCGCCATGCTGCTGGCGGCGAGCGCGGCAGCGACAAGTCCTGGTTTCCAAAGCTTCATGGCTCTTCTCCTGCACGGACCGGCGTCCGGCCCGCGTCACTGGTTGAAAAAGGAGCGCCCCCGGCCTGAACCGTTTCTGAAGCGGCGCGCGCAATGCGCCGCGCCGCCCCGAAGACAGGATCAGTTGCCCCGGTCATCGCCCCGGTACTCGCCCTGATACCCGTCCGGATCGCGGTAGCCGCGCCGGTCGTAGTATCCGTCGTTGCCCTGCGGATAGCCTTCGCGGCTGTAGCCCGGCTGTCCGCCCTGATAGCGCTGGTCATAGGGATCGCCGTTATAGGCGCCCTGCCAGGTCGGCTGGCCCCGATACTGGTTGGGATACTGGTTCGGGTACTGAATCTGGCCGCGATAGCGGTTGTCGTAGCGGCGGTCATAGGGGTCGCGGTTGCGGTTGCTGTTCGCTGCCGAGACGATGATCGCGCCGAGCGCCAGCCCGATGATCCCGCCCGCGATTGCCGCACCGGTGCTGTCGCCGCCGCGGTGGTGGCGATAGCCGCCATACCCGCCGCCGTAATAGGGATCCGCCATCGCCGGCGTCGCGCTGGCAAGCGCCGTGGCGCCAAGGGCAAGGGCAAGCGTGGCCTTCTTCGCAAACCTGAACATCGTCGGTCTCCTGCGGTGCGAAGCAGACCGGAACCCCCCGATCACGATTCGCTGCCGTCGAGAACCGATCTAGGCCCCGCTGCCTGAACGGATTCGGGATGGTGAGTGCAGGCGCCGTTCAGGATTGCGAGCCCTTTCCTGAACGTGGATCTGCTGTCCCTGCCCTGCCCAGTAAAAAGGGCGGCCCTTGCAGGCCGCCCTCCTGTCCAATCCTGGCCTATGCATTCACCGCTTGATGCGCGGCATGCCCATGAAATCGCTCTTGCCCACCTTCACGCCCTGCGCGCGCAGGATCGCATAGGCGGTCGTGGCGTGGAAATAGAAGTTGGGCTGCGCGAACGAGAGCAGGAAATTCGCGCCCGTGAATGGCAGCTTCATCTCGCCGAAGGCAAACAGCGTGTCGTTCTCGCCCAATGCCTCGAACTCGGCCGCATCCATCGCGGAAAGCTCGGCAATGGCGCCCTGAATGGCCGCATGGAGACCCGCGAAGTCTGTCGGCCAAGGCTTCAAATCAGGCTCAAAAAGTCCGGCCTCGACCGCCGACACGGCCCCTGCCGAATGCGCTGCGCAGCTCTTCACCTGATAGCCGAATGGCAGCATGTCAGGCGCCAGACGCGCGTCGATCAGATCGCTTTCGGCGCGTCCATGCGCGGTGCAAAACGCCTCCGCCTTGTCCAGCAGCTTGTCGACCGCGCCCAGGATCTGCAGGTTTGAAGGGACGACGGCATCATAAAGGGAAATCGGCATCGCTCTGCTCCGGTTGTTATGGCGCAGGCTATGTCACCGCCGGGCTGCGAGGTCCATGGCCGACAGCCCTGCTACTCCCCACCCTCGTCATTGCGAGCGCAGCGATGAAGTCTGGGATGGCTTCCCAAAACAGAAAGGGCGGCCCGCAAAGGCCGCCCTCCTTGTCTCATCCGAAGCTCGCCGCGCTTACGCCGCTTCCTTCTTCCGCCCGGCCTTCTTGCGCTCGTGCGGATCGAGCAGCGCCTTGCGCAGGCGGATCGACTTCGGCGTCACTTCGACCATTTCATCGTCGTCGATATAGGCGATGGCCTGTTCCAGCGTCATGATCTTCGGCGGGGTCAGTCGGATCGCGTCGTCCTTGCCGGTCGAACGGAAGTTCGTCAGCTGCTTCGACTTCATCGGGTTGACCTCGAGGTCTTCCGGCTTCGCGTTCTCGCCGATGATCATGCCTTCATAAAGCGGCGTGCCGACGCCCACGAACAGGATGCCGCGCTCTTCGAGCGGCCCGAGCGCGTAGGCCACTGCCTCGCCCGTACCGTTCGAGATCAGCACGCCGTTCTTGCGGCCCTCGATGCGGCCCTTGTAGGGGCCATACTTCTCGAAAAGGCGGTTCATGATGCCGGTGCCGCGCGTGTCCGAAAGGAACTCGCCGTGATAGCCGATGAGGCCACGCGAAGGCGCCGAGAAGGTGATGCGCGTCTTGCCGCCGCCCGAGGGGCGCATGTCGGTCATCTCGCCCTTGCGGGTCGCCATCTTCTCGACAACCGTGCCGGCGAACTCGTCGTCGACGTCGATCACGACCGTCTCGTAAGGCTCGGTGCGCCCGCCGTTCTCGTCCTCGCCAAACAGCACGCGCGGGCGGCTGATGCCAAGCTCGAAGCCCTCGCGGCGCATCGTCTCGATCAGCACGCCGAGCTGCAATTCGCCGCGGCCCGCCACTTCGAAGCTGTCCTTGTCGGCGCTCTCGGTCACGCGGATCGCCACGTTCGATTCGGCCTCGCGCTCCAGCCGGTCGCGGATCATGCGGCTGGTCACCTTGGTGCCTTCGCGGCCCGCCATCGGCGAATCGTTCACCGCAAAGCGCATCGACAGCGTCGGCGGATCGATCGGCTGCGCATAGAGCGGCTCGGTCACGCTGGGATCGGCGATGGTGTTCGCCACGGTCGCGGTGGTGAGGCCGGCGATCGAGATGATGTCGCCCGCGCGCGCTTCTTCCACCGGCACGCGTTCGAGGCCGCGGAACGCCATCAGCTTGGAAGCGCGGCCCGTCTCGACGATCTTGCCGTCGCGGTCCAGCGCGTGGATCGGCGAGTTGACCTTGATCGTGCCCGACTGGACCTTGCCGGTCAGAATGCGGCCAAGGAAGTTGTCGCGGTCCAGCAGCGTCACGAGGAACTTGAACTGCCCGTCGACATCGGCGGCCGGCGGCGGAACGTGGTCAACGATCTTCTGGAACAGCGGGTTCAGCGTGCCTTCGCGCGCGTCCTGGTCCTCGCTTGCGTAGCCGTTGCGGCCCGAGGCATAGAGCACCGGGAATTCGAGCTGCTCGTCATTGGCATCGAGGCTGACGAAGAGGTCGAACACTTCGTCGAGCACTTCCTGCGGACGGCCATCGGGGCGGTCGATCTTGTTGACGACGACGATGGGTTTGAGGCCCAGCGCCAGCGCCTTGCCGGTCACGAACTTGGTCTGCGGCATCGCGCCTTCCGAGCTGTCCACCAGCAGGATCACGCCGTCGACCATGCTCAGGATGCGCTCCACCTCGCCGCCGAAGTCGGCGTGGCCGGGCGTGTCGACGATGTTGATGTGCGTGCCGTTCCACTCGACCGAGGTGCACTTGGCGAGAATGGTGATCCCGCGCTCCTTTTCGAGGTCGTTCGAATCCATCGCGCGCTCTTCCACGCGCTGGTTGTCGCGGAACGTGCCGGACTGGCGGAACAGCTGGTCCACCAGCGTGGTCTTGCCGTGGTCGACGTGCGCGATGATCGCGATATTGCGCAAGGCATTGGACATGGAAACGCTTTCGATTGGTATCTCGGATGCGGCGCGGACCGCAGGCAGCGCGCCGTGCCCGGCCGTTGGGCCGGGGCTTCGGCGCGCGCTTACCTGTAATTGTGCGCTGCGGCAAGGGCGCCCGACGTGCAAAGCGCGACCGATCAGGGGGCAAGGCTTGCCGCGCACCGCATTTCGTGGCTCAAGTGCTGCAGAGCCGCCACGGCACAAGGACCATCACGATGAACTGGATGCTGCTGCCCTATCGCCGCTACTTCGAGTTCACCGGCCGCTCGCGCCGCCGGGAATACTGGATGTTCGTGCTGTTCTATGTGCTGGTGTTCTTCGTGCTCAATGCGCTGTTCGGCACCAATGAACTCACCCGCACTTCGACGGACTTTGGCACCGGCTTCAGCTATGGCAGCCGCCTTGTCGGCGGTGGCGGGGTGATCGGCGGCCTGTTCGCGCTCGCCAGCTTTATCCCCTCGCTCGCCCTCTCGGTCCGCCGCCTGCATGATCAGGACCGCTCCGGCTGGCTGCTGCTTCTGGCCCTCATCCCCTTCTTCGGCGGCTTCGCGCTGCTCGTCCTCATGTGCCTCGATGGCACCCGTGGCCCCAACCAGTACGGCCCCGATCCCAAGGACCCCGGCAACGTGGATGTGTTCCGCTAGCCTCAGCACAACCTGAAGCCCCCCTCCCTGAGGGGAGGGGTTGGGGGAGGGGGTTCGGCGTCCCGTGTGTACGCAGCGCCGCGCACCCCCACCCGGCCTCCCCCGACCGGGGGAGGGGCAGAGATCAAAGCGCCCGCAGTGCCTCCGCTGGCCGGGTTCGCAGCACCGATAGCGATCCAGCCACTGCCAGCACCAGCACCAGCGCGACACCGCCGCCCAGCACCGCAAACACGCGGCCCCAGTCAGGCGCCCAGTCGAATTCAAACAGCTCGACAATCACCAGCCACGCCGTCCCGCCGCCCAGCGCCAGCGCTACCAGCGCCAGCACCGTACTCAGCAGCGCATATTCCGCCGCGAGCAGCGCGAGGAGCTGCCCCCGGCTCGCGCCCAGCACGCGCAGGATCACGCTGTCATACTGGCGCGCCGCCCGCGCCGCCGCGATCGCGCCTGCCAGCACGGCAAGCCCCGCCAGCACCGCCACGCTCGCCGCCGCAAAGATCGCGGTGCCAACTTGCCCCAGAAGGTTCCGCGCCTGCCCCAGCACCGGCCCCACCTCAATTACTGAGCTTTCCGGCAAGGCCCGAACCAGCCCCGCAAGGATCGCCCGCCGCACCGCCTGCCGCTTTTCGGGCACCGCCAAGGTGATGGTCGCGGCATACGTGTGCGGCGCGTCCTCCAGCGCATTGGGGCTGAACACCAGCGCATAGTTGAACCCGAACGAGGACCAGTCGATCCGCCTGAGCGAAGCCACCCGCGCCTCGCGCTCCGTGCCGAGCAGGCTGATCCGCAGCTTGTCACCCACTTTCAGACCGATGGCTTTCGCCTGATCCTCATCCACCGAAACCAGCGGTTCGCCCGTGTAGTCCTGCGGCCACCAGCGCCCTGCAGTCAGCACGTTGCCTTGCGGAATGTCGGCGGCATACGTCAGCCCGCGGTCGCCGCGCAGCAGCCACGAATCCTCCGGGATCGCCTTGAGCGTCGCCACGTCGGTCATCGCGCCATCCGGCCCGAAGGCAATCACCGTCCCGCGCAGCGAGGGCACAATGCGCACCGCCGCTCGCGGCGCCGTCGTCGCGACCAGCGCCTTGAACGTCTCGGTCCCGGCGCCCTTCGGTACATCGAGCACGAAGTAATCCGGCGCCCGCTCGGGCACGCGCTTGGCGATATTGGCGTCGATGCTGGTCTGCACCGCCGCCAGCAGCACGAAAGCCGCCAGCGCAAAGCCCAGCGCTACCACCAGCGCCGAAGTTTGCGCGCCCGGCCGGTGCAGATTGCCCAGCGCCATGCGCAGCAGCGGCCGTTTGGGCCGGGGCAGCCGCGCCGCCACCCACGAAAGGCTCCGCCCGATCAGCGCGAGCAGCGCAAAAACCGCCGCCGCCCCGCCGAGAAACCCCGCCGCGAGCCACGGCTGCGGCGATGTCAGCACCGCCAGCGCGGCAATCCCGCTCAGCCCCAAGCCCACCGGCAGCACCCACAGCGGCACTTTCCAGAAGTTTTTTGGCCAACGCCCACCCAAAGGCGCCACCCGCGCGCGCAGCAGGGCCATAGCCGGCACCCGCCGCGCATCGAGCAGCGGCGGCGCGGCAAAGGTCAGCGCGATCAGCAGGCCATAGGCCCCCGCGATGGCAAGTGCGCCAAGGTCCACGGTGAACCCCGGCGG
Organism: Novosphingobium sp.; assembly: GCF_027489515.1. Taxonomy (GTDB): domain Bacteria; phylum Pseudomonadota; class Alphaproteobacteria; order Sphingomonadales; family Sphingomonadaceae; genus Novosphingobium. Next base: position 48,801 of record NZ_JAIXZS010000059.1, read on the forward strand.
GATCGGCAGCAGCCCCTCCAGCGCCCGCGCCAGCAGCGGCGTGATTCCCACGCCCAGCGCCAGCCCCAGGGCAATCGCTGCGCTCGCCGCCGCCGCTATCTGCAGCAGGTAGATCCGCACAATATCGCCCGCATCCGCGCCCAGGATCTTCAGCGTCGCAATGCTCGCCCGCCGCGCCTCGAGGTACGAGGAGACGCCCCCCGCAATCCCGATCCCGGCAATGCCCAGCGCCGCCAACGCCACCAGCACCAGAAACTGCCCCATCCGCTCGACAAACCGGTCGAGTCCCGGCGAGGCCTTGTCGCGCGTCTTCACCTGAAAGCCGCTACTTGCAAACCGCGCCTTGAACGCGCCTGCCAGCGCGGCCGGATCGGCCTTGGCCGGCAGCCGCAGCCGGTACTTCCACCGCGCCATCGAGCCGACCTGCACCAGCCCCGAAGCAGCCAGCGCCTCCTCGCTCACGATGACAGTCGGCCCCAGCGCAAAGCCTTCGCTCAAGCGATCCGGCTCGCCCGCGATCACGCCGCCGATGACAAGCTCGGCCTGCCCGATCTTCAGCCGGTCGCCCGCTTTCACGCCCAGCCGGTCGCCTACACCGGGATCGATCCACGCGGTCATACCCTGCGGCGCGCCCACCTTGCGTCCACCTTCGACCGTGAATGCACCATAGAGCGGCCAGCGCGCATCGACCGCCTTCAATTCCACCGGCACCGCCTCGTCAGCGCTTTCCGCGCGTCGCGCCCCAATCCTCTGGGCCATCGCCTGCAATCGCACGCCCTGCGAGACCGCACCCATCCCGCGCATCGCCGCCAGCTCATCCGCCGCCGCTGCGCGCCCCGCCAGCGTCAGCTCCAGATCGCCGCCCAGCATCGATTGCCCGCGCGCTGCCAGTTCGCGCCCGATCCCGCCCGTCAGCGTCCCGATCGCCGAAAGCGCCGCTGTCCCCAGCACCAGGCACACGATCAGCAGCCGAAGCCCGCGAAACCGCCAGTCCAGTCCCCGCCGCGCCAGCCGCCAGGCCAGTGCCCACCGGCTCATGAGCCGCTGTCCGAGACGATCTGCCCGTCCTCCAGCCGCACGATCCGCCCGCAGCGCTTTGCCAGCGCCTCGTCATGCGTCACCATCAGCAAGGTCGCGCCCACCTCGGCCACTTGCGCAAACAGCAGCTCCGCCACCGCTTCGCCATTGGCATGGTCGAGGTTCCCGGTCGGCTCGTCGGCAAACACCAGCGCGGGGCGCGGCGCCAGCGCGCGGGCAATCGCCACGCGCTGCTGCTCGCCGCCTGATAGCTGCGCCGGATAATGCCCCATGCGGTGCGCAAGGCCCACCGCCTCCAGCGCCGCGCGCGCGCTCGGCGAAGCATCGCGCACGCCCGCCAGTTCCATGGGTGTCGCCACGTTTTCGAGCGCGGTCATCGTCGGCAGCAAGTGGAATGCCTGCAGCACCACTCCGATCCGCCCGCGCCGCGCCGCGGCCAGCGCATCTTCGGAAAGCCCCATGAAGTCCTGCCCGGCTACGCTGAGCGTTCCCCCATCCGCACGCTCCAGCCCTGCCAGCACGGCGAGCAGCGAGCTCTTGCCCGATCCCGAAGGCCCCAGCAGCGCCACGGTTTCCCCCGGCCGAACCGCAAGGCTCACCCCGCGCAGGACGTTCACCCGCGCTTCGCCTTGTCCAAGGCTGAGCGTCAGATCACGCGCGTCGATGACGGGGGCTGGGATCAAGGGGGCAGGGGAGGGCGAGCCAGTGGCGATGCTTGTCACTTCCCGCTATTGCCACGAATGGGTTGCACCTCGCAACCTAGCCCTTGAGGACTCCCGATGCGCCGCCTGATCCCGCTGCTTGCCCTCTTGCTCTCCGCTTGTTCGAAACCCGCCCCTGCGCCCGAACCCCTCCAGACGAGCGCCGCGCCCGCCATTCCGGCGGATGCCCCCGTGATCCTCGCCTTCGGTGACAGTCTCTACGCCGGATATCGCCTGGCACCGGGCGAGGGCTATCCGCCGCGCCTCGAAGCCGCGCTCAACGCCGCCGGGATCAAGGCCCGTGTCGTGAACGCCGGCGTCTCGGGCGATACCACCGCCGCCGCGCGCGAACGCCTCGCCTTCACGCTCGACAATCAGAAGGTAAAGCCGTCGCTCGTCCTCGTCGGCCTCGGGGGCAACGACATGCTGCGCGGCCTGCCACCCGCCGAAACGCGCGCCAATCTCGATGCCATCCTGACAGAGCTCGACAAGCGCAAGATCCCCGCGCTGCTCACCGGCATGCTCGCCGCGCCCAACATGGGGAAGGACTACGTCAGCGCCTTCAACCCGATTTACCCCGCGCTCGCTGCCAGGCACAAAGCGCCGCTGGTGCCGTTCTTCCTTCAGGCCGTGATCGGCAACGACAAGCTCCTGCTCGACGATCACATCCACCCCACGGCCGAGGGCGTGAACCGGATCGTCGCCGCAACGAAGGACGACGTGGCGAAGGCATTGCAGGCCGCAACAGAGCGCTAGGGCCCAGCCCCTCCCGCAAGCGGGAGGGGTGCGGATTAGCGCTGAAGCCCCCCCTCCCGCCTGCGGGAGGGGTTGGGGGTGGGCCAGCGCCACACCCCACGCCCACCATTCCGGTCCAACCCTCTTGCAAGCCCCTCAATTCCATGGCTCATTCCGTCTTGCCACGCACCATCGCGCGGCGGGGGGACCGCACATGGAATGGATGTTCATGCCCTATCGGCGTTATGCCGATTTTTCCGGCCGCTCGCGCCGCATGGAATACTGGATGTTCGCGCTGCTCTCGGCGATCGTGGCGTTCGTCTCGATCATCCTCATGGCGATCGGAGGCGGCCTCAGCGAGACCAATGAAGCTGCGCCCGGCCCACTGTTCTGGGTCGGGGCCGCGTTGATCCTGATCTGGGGCCTCGCCTCGTTCATCCCCTCGATCGCCGTGCAGGTGCGCCGCTTCCACGATCAGGACCGCTCCGGCTGGATGGTCCTCCTCGGCTTCATTCCCTATGTCGGCGGACTTATCGTGCTGGTCTTCATGTGCCTCGAAGGCACGCGCGGCCCCAATCGCTTCGGCCCCGATCCGCTCGATCCCTCGAACGTCGATATCTTCAACTGAGGCCAGCAGCCTGACTGCTAGCCCCCCTCCCCGGCGGGGAGGGGTCGGGGGAGGGGGAACGGCGCTTCAGATGCTGCGCCGCGCACCCCCACCCAGCCTCCCCCGAGCGGGGGAGGAGCAGGCCAGCGCCGCGTCGCACCTACACCCGCGCCACCGCCCCATCGGCCACGTGCCACACCGCAGCATCCCCCCCCAGCGGCTCGAACGGGGCTAGTTCGGTCCCCGTCATCCACACTTGCGCGCCGGTCTCGCCCAGCCGCTCGTAAAGCGCCGCGCGCCGCACGGGATCGAGGTGCGCCGCGATCTCATCGAGCAGCAGCACTTGCGGCCGCGCGCCCTTGGTCAGCGCGGCATGGGCGAGCACGATCGCAATCAGCATCGCCTTCTGTTCGCCGGTCGAACAATCCGCCGCCGGAGCCGCCTTCGCCGCGAGCGTGACGCCCAGATCATCGCGGTGGGCACCCGTCAACGTCCGCCCCGCCGCCCGGTCGCGCCGCCGCCCCTCGCTGAGGGCCGCACGCAGGGCTTCGGCTTCCACCGGCCCGCCCGCGACATACGCCAGCGCCGGCCGCGCAAACGGTGCCTCGGGCAGCGCTTCCAGCGCTCCCGCCAGCCCGGCAATCAGCCCTGCCCGCGCCCGCGCCAATTCCGCACCCGCTTCGGCCAGCCCGGCCTCGATCCCGTCAAGCCACAAGGGATCAGGCTCGCCGGGCGCTTCCAGAAGGCGGTTGCGTTCCCGCAGCGCCGTCTCATAGCGGCTGGCGACCCGCGCGTGCCCCGGCTCCACCGCCAGCACCAGCCGGTCGAGGAACCGCCGCCGCGCGCCCGCACCTTCCGCAAACAGGCGGTCCATCGCGGGCGTCAACCAGGTGATCGAAAGCCATTCGCCCAGCCGCGCCGCCGGGCCTTCCGCGCCGTTGATGCGCACCGTCCGCCGCCCGGGCGCGGCAGGCGTGGACGCGGTCGCCAGTGCCACATCGCCGCCGCCCATTTCCGCCGCCACGGCAAAGCTGCCATCCCCGCCGCGCCCTGCCATCTCCGCCGGGTTCGCCCGCCTGAGGCCCCGCCCCGGCGAGAGCAGCGAGATCGCCTCCAGCACATTGGTCTTGCCCGCGCCGTTTTCCCCGATCAGCACGTTGAAGCGGCCCGTGTCCTCCAGCCGCGTCGCGGCATGGTTGCGAAAATCGCGCAAGGTGAGGCGGGTGAGGGGCATCGCCGCCCGCGTTAGAGCGTTTCGCACGCCCGCGCAAAGCCGCCCAATTGACAAGCCCCCACACTTGCGGAACCTTCAGATGCCATGCGCTTCCTCCTCCCGCTCGCCCTTGCGCTTGCCCTCAGCGCCAATGGCCCCGCACCAAGGCCTGCCATGAACCCCGTCGTCCACTTCGAGATCCCCGTCACCGATATTGATCGCGCCGTCCGCTTCTACGAGGCCGTGTTCGAGACGAAGCTCACCCGGCAGGAGGTCGATGGCTACGCGATGGCCTTCTTCCCCCGCGCCGATGGCAAGCCCGGCGCCAGCGGTGCGCTCGCCAGAGGCGATGTCTATGTGCCCTCGAAGTCGGGCGCGATCCTCTACTTCGATGTGCCAAGCATCGACCCTGTCCTCACCCGCGCCACCGCCAACGGCGGCAAGGTGCTCTATCCCAGGAAGGACATCGGCGAGGCCGGCTTCGTCGCCGAGATCGAGGACAGCGAAGGCAACCGTATCGCGCTGAGCGCCCCGGCGGAGTGAATCCCGCGCCCAGACCTCCCCGCTACACCAACACTTCGTCATTGCGAGCGTAGCGAAGCAATCCAGAGCACCATGCACGTCCGCTCTGGATTGCTTCGCTACGCTCGCAATGACGAGTGGCGGAATACGAAACTAGGCTCAGGACCTATTAAAATGCTTGCGTAGCGTGCGATCAGTTGATTCAATGACGGCGCTGAGGAGGCGTTGTCATGAGCGATTTGATCTGGTTGTCAGAGGCGCAGATGCGCCGG
>NZ_JAIXZS010000035.1 GCF_027489515.1 Novosphingobium sp.
AGCTTTTCCGACATGAGCGTGACGTTCTGCAGGTTGGGCAGGAACAGACGCTTGGTCTTGTTGTTGGCGTGGCTCACGTTGTGGCCGACCTGGCGGCCCTTACCGGTCAGTTCGCAGATGCGCGACATGGCTGAAAACTCGCTTGGATTTGAACGATCATGGATCGGGAAGGGCGCGCTCTTGCCGATCTGGGGGGCAAAGTCAAGGATTCGCACGTTGCGCGCAAGGCCCAAGGCGCGCTAGCCCGCACGGCATGACCCGCTGGCCCCTTCCCGAACCCATGCGCAAGGCGCTGGATGCCGCAGCGGAGGCGGCTGCGGGCGGTGAAGTGCCCATCGGTGCGGTGATCGTCAAGGATGGCGTGGTGATCGCCGCCGCACACAACACGCCCCGGCTGGACCACGATCCGACCGCCCATGCCGAGGTCCTGGCGATTCGTGCAGCGGCCGCCATCTTGGGGCAGGAACGGCTGACGGGCTGCGATCTGTGGGTCACGCTGGAGCCGTGCGCGATGTGCGCGGGCGCGATTGTCCACGCCCGGCTGGCGCGGGTCTACTACGCCGCCAGTGACCCAAAGGGCGGCGCGGTGGAGCACGGCGCGAAAGTATTCGACGCGCCCGGCTGCCTGCACCGGCCCGAAGTCTATTCCGGCATCGGCGAGGCCGAGGCGGCGGACCTTCTGCGCGATTTCTTCAAGGCGCGCCGCTGAGCCTCAGTCGACCGGCGGGGTCCCCGGCGGATACCACGAGACTTCGACCCGCAGCCCATCGGGATCGGGCAGGAACAGCGCGGTGGTGCCGCCCGGAAAGCGCTGCAGCCGGGCGACATGGCCAGCCGCTTCCATCACGGTGGCAAGCTCCTCCACCATCGCCACCGAAGGCGCGGTGAAGCCGAAGTGGTTGAGGCCGGGCCCATAGCGTTCGTATCCGGGGGTATCGTCCTTGGCCGGGCCGAACTGGATATGGAGGCCATCCTCGTTCGCCCAGATATGCGGCTTCTTCTGCATAAAGCCGAGCCGGGGCAGGAGCAGACCGTAGAATGCCGCGCTTGCCTTGGGATCACGCGAGAGGATCGTGAGGTGATCGAGCTTGAACGACAAGGTGGCCTCCCGAGTTTGTGCGCGTCTGGTTCGCGCAAGGCGGGCTTCCCGTTACAGGCCGCGCCAGATCTTGAGCGGGGCGACATCTTCGGCGCCGCGATCGGTGCAGGGCGCGGGCATGAAGTCCTTGCCGTAGCAGACGTGGACCTCTTGCAACCACCCGCGCGCATTGGCCTTCACGCGGATTGCAGCCGCAGGCAGGAACGGGGTGGCAGCGCGGAAGGCTGCACGAAAGTCTCCGGCGGTAAGGCCCTGCCGCCGGGATAGGCGCATCATGTCAGGGTAACGCAGCGAGCGGAGCAGCGCTGCGCCTGCCTTGAAATACCCCTCCGGCCTGCCCGCCATGCACGCGCCGTGCTTGGCCCATTCGTGCGCCATGAGATCGGGCGAGGGGGTCATGCACAAGTTGCGGCGCACCGTCTCTGCAGGCAGCGGCGCGGCCTCGCACCATTGCGGCCAGTTGCCGGGGGTCGATTCGGGCCAGAGACCGTGGAGAATGAAGCCGAAGCGCCCCAGTTCGCCCCCGCATTGGAACGCCGCGCGCGGATCGCGCCCGCGCGTGCGGCAGTATTCGGGCGACCAGCTGAGCGCGAGCGTGTAGCCCGCAATCGGCAGCACCCGACGCGGGCCATCCGGCGCCGGGAGCGCAGGGGCAGAGATCCGCGGTGGCACGCGGCATTGAGGCACCTCAGCCTGCGCTGCCATGGGCAGCAGGACCGCCAGGGCAAGAAACAGCCGGCGCAGCATCACAGCGGCGTGAAATCGAGCCCGATATCGGCAGCGGGCGCGCTTTGCGTCAGGCGGCCGACCGAGACGTAGTCCACCCCCGAAGCGGCGATCGCGCCGATGGTTTCGAGGCGGACGCCGCCCGAAGCCTCGCAAGGTGCCCGGCCGGCGACAAGTGCCACCGCCTCTCGCAGCAAGTCCGGACCCATGTTGTCGAGCAGCAGGCGGGTCGCACCGGCCTGCAGTGCGGGCTCGATCTGGTCGATATGGTCGACCTCGCAGATCACCTCACGCACCCCTGCCGCGAGCGCCCTGCGCACGGCTTCGGCGACGCCCCCCGCGACGAGCACGTGGTTGTCCTTGATCATCGCCGCGTCCCACAGCCCCATGCGGTGGTTCACCCCGCCGCCGGTGCGCACAGCGTACTTTTCGAGGTGCCTGAGGCCGGGGATGGTCTTGCGCGTATCCAGAAGGCGCGCTTTGGTTTCGCCCATCGCATCGACATAGCGCCGTGTGAGCGTGGCAACGCCCGAAAGGTGCTGGACGGTGTTGAGCGCGCTGCGCTCGGCGGTGAGCATCGCGCGGGCGCTGCCGGTGAGGCGCATCAGCGCGGAGCCGGGCGCGACCTGCGCTCCCTCTTCGACCAGCACTTCAATTGCCATCGCCGGATCAAGCGCGCGGAAGAAGGCGGCGGCGATGGGGAGCCCGCAAACGTTGATCGCATCTCGGCTGTCCATCACCCCGGCAAAGCGCGCCTCAGCGGGGATCACGCTCTCGCTCGTCACGTCATGCCCGCCGCCCGGAAGGCCGTGGCCCAGATCCTCGGCAAGCGTGGCGGCGACAAAGGCATCGAGATCGAAGCCGGGCAGGGTGAATATGCTCATGCCTTGCGGCCTAATCACCCTGCGCGCGGCTGTCGAGCATCCCGGTGGTTCCTAGTGGACGAAGCGCGCCACCACATCGCGGTAGGAGCGCGAGACTTTCACTTCCGAGCCGCTGTCGAGCACGAGGAAGCATTCGCCATTGGTATGCGGGCGTACCTGCCGCACGCGATCGAGGTTGACGATCTTCGAGCGGTGGACGCGCTGGAACACGCGCGGATCGAGCCGCCGTTCGAGGTCCTTCATCGTCTCGCGCAGGATCAGCGAATTGTCGCCAGTGTAGATGCACATGTAATCGCCCGCCGCCTCGATCCGCTCGATCGTATCGACATCGACACGGAAAATCTGGCCGCGGTCCTTGATGTTGATGAGCTTCTCGAACCGCCCGATCGCCGGTTCGCTGTCGTCGGGCATCGCGTCCATCGCATCGGGGGCCACTTCGGCGAGCACGGTCTTCAGTTTCTCCGCCTCTTCCAGTCCGCGCTTCTCGGCAAGCCGGGTGCGCGCGCGGTCGAGCGCGTCGGCGAGGCGGGCGGGTTCGACCGGCTTGAGGAGATAGTCCACCGCATTGGCCTCGAACGCGCGGATCGCGTGCTCGGAATAGGCCGTCACGAAGACGAACAGCGGCGGATCGATCTCGATCACTCCGCTCACCACGCTGAACCCGTCGAACCCGGGCATCTGGATATCGCAGAACACGAGATCGGGCTTCTCGGTCTTGATCTTGCGGATCGCCTCGCGCCCGTTGGAGCAGGTGTCGATCACTTCGACATCGGGGAAGGCTTCTAGCCGCAGCTGGAGTCCCTGGATCGCGAGCTTTTCGTCATCGACGAGGATCGTGCGAATGGTCATGCGCTACCTTTGCTGTGTGGCGAGCTGCGCAGCAGATTGCTGGCCCGAGGGTACTTCGCGCGCTTCAAAGGGCAGCTCGATCACCACCATGAAGCCTCCACCCGGTCGCTCGCCGATTTCGAACCGCTGGTTCTCGCCATAAGCCTGGGCGAGCCGGTCACGGATGTTGGCGAGCCCGACGCGCGTGGAGTCCGATTGAGAACTGGTCACGCCGAACAATGTCGAGGGGTCGGTGCCCGGTTGCAAGCCCGGGCCGGTGTCGGACACGGTGACTCGCAGCACCGGGCCGATGAGTTGCGCCGCAATGGTGATGGTGGCCCCCTCTTCGAGCGGACTGACGCCATACTTGATCGCGTTCTCGACCAGCGGCTGGAGCAGCAGCGAGGGCATCAGCGCAGGCGCGGCAGCATCATCGATGCGAAACTCGGTGCCGAGCCGCTCCTCGAAGCGCATCCGCTCGATATCGAGATAGAGCTTCAGCGTCTCGACTTCCTGCGCCACCGTCACGCGGCCGGTCGGCTCGTTGATCAGGGTGTAGCGCAGGAACGAGGAGAGCCGGCTCAGCATCGCGTTGGCGGGTTCGGTCTGTTTCAGGAGCACAAGCGTCGAGATCGAGTTCAGCGTGTTGAACAGGAAGTGCGGGTTGAGCTGGTAACGCAGCATCGCCAGCTGCGCCGAAGTTGCCTGCGCTTCCAGCCGCATGAGCTGGTCGTTCTGCTCCTCCACCTGCACGTAGAAGTTGATCGCGTAGTAGAGCGCCGACCATGCGCCAAGCAGCGTGAGATCGAGGTAGAACACGCCGAGGAACAGCTGCGCGAACCCGGAATCGCCGCCAGACCGGTAGAGGCTGATCACCCAGGAATCGATGAAAGCATAAAGCCCCACCGCAATCGCCAGCACCAGCGCAGTAATGCCCCAGGTGATCAGCGGGGTGCGGTTGATCAGCGCGCGGTAGATCACCGAAAGGATGAGGCTGATCGAAAAGCCGGTTATCGTCGCGATCAGCACGATGATCAGGAACGACCAAGGCTGCGCGTTGGCGAGGCTCGAAAGCGCACGCAGCAGCATCGCGCCGCCCCAGCCGAGCATCTGCAGACGCCAGAAGGCGCGGTTCTTGTTGCCGAAGAACGGCGTCGGGCGGAGCGGCAGATTCATTGCCATGCGGGGTGTGTAGCCCACAGATTGGCATCGCGCCACAGGTGGGCTTTGCGCGGCTGGGTAAAGCGGTTACTCTGCCGGCAAAAGGGAGAGAACCATGGATCATCACGGCGATTCCGCGGAGCGCGCGCAGTTCCATTCGATGGAGGAAGGCACGCAGGAAGACTGGGCAATCATCGCGCGCGATTATGTGGGCTTTGCCGCAGGCCTGCCAGACCGCGTGCTGGCGCACCTCAGGCTCCTCGATGGCGATTTCGGCGGCTTCCCGATCGACCGCCTCACCCACAGTCTGCAGACCGCGACCCGCGCCTACCGCGACGGCCGTCCCGAAAGCTACGTGGTGATGGCGCTGCTGCATGACATCGGCGACACGCTGGGTTCGTACAACCACCCCGAAATCGCCGCCGCGATCCTCCAGCCCTTCGTGAGCGAGGAAGAGCACTGGATCTGCCGCAACCACGGTGCGTTCCAGGGCTACTACTACTTCCACTACCTCGGCATTGATCGCAACGTGCGCGAGAAGCACCGGGGCAATCCGCATTTCGATGCCTGCGCCGAATTCTGCGCCAAGTACGATCAGAGCGCCTTCGATCCCGATTATGATACCCTTCCGCTCGATTTCTTCGAGCCGATGGTGCGCCGGGTCATGGCGCGCCCGCGCAGCGAGACGTCGATTCTGGCGATGGAAACGACCGCCGCGAAGGCAGGCGTTCCGGCTTAAGGCTCGCGCCGGAAACGCAGCGCCCAGTTGGTATCCGGCTGGGTGCGCATGACCGCGATTTCTTCCGCCATCTCCCGCGCGCGGGTGCTGGCCTTCCCGTGGCTCGCGCCCGGGATCACGAGCAAACCGCGCGGAGTGATCAGCCGGATCATGCGCAGGGCAGCTTCCGGCGAGTACCCGGCATTCGCCATGATCCAGACCGAGAGCCGGTCCGCCTCGCGCTCGGTGCGCCGAACGGCTGCCGTGGGCCGCTGGCCCGGGCCGAGCAGGGTTTCGTGATCGAGCGCCGCGTGGGCCAGTTCATGTGCCAGCACCGCCGCGATCATCGCTTCGTCGCGGCCGAGCTGGTCCAGCGCCCTGCGCCCGATGCGCACCTGGCTGCGGGTTGCACCGGCATTGTCCTTCGCATCATCGAGAATGAAGCGCACCCCGCACGAGGGCGCGGCCGGCACGGTCACTGCGCGCCCGTCGGCGAGCGTGAGCGCCACTTCGCCGCGCTGCGCCGCTGCCTGTTCGAGCCGCGCCTGCAAGGCCCAGACGCGGTCCCAGTTGCCCCGCGCCGGTGGCGGGCCAACCGGCGTGCCCTCGACTGCGGCGACGACTGCATTGGCAGCGAGTCCTGCCGCCTCCGCCGGGCTCCCCGCCGCCACCGCCGCCACCGCAATGTCTCCGGAAAGGCCATAGGCCGCGCGCGCCGCTGCCGGATCGGCGAAGGTCTGGACGTCGCCGAGCAGCAAGCCGGTCGCTGGCGCGGCGCGCGTGCAAAAGGCTGCGTTGGCATGGCTCAGCCGCCAGCCGATCGTCTGGACCAGCGCATCGTCCCGCTGCAGATCGTCTGCCGGCTGCGCCTGCGCCGGAACGGAGACCGCCAGCGCCAGCTCCAGGGCCAGCAGCGCAGCGCCCCGCCTCGCCACGTCAGCCCTTTCGCGCGGCGTTGATCGCCTGCTGCAGCGCCTCGCGCCCCACCGCGCCGGACAGCAGCTTGCCGCCCACGCTCCACGCCGGAGTGCCATTGATGCCAAGCTGCCGTGCAAGCCCGAGATTGCGCTCCAGTTCCTGCCGCACGCCCGGCTGCTGGGTGAAGGCAGCGGCCGCAGCGCCGTCCACACCCGCCGCATTGGCGGCTGCCGCGATGCTGGTGCTGCTTGGCCGTTCGCCGGAGAACATGGCCTTGTGGAAGGCGGCGTATTTGCCCTGCGCGGCAGCGGCGAGGCCCATGCGCGCGGCGGGTTCGCTTTCGGGGGCGATGATCGGGAGCTCGCGCACCACCACGCGCAGATCGGGATTGTCCTTCACCAGCGCTTCGACATCGGCCACGCTGCTGCGGCAATAGGTGCACGCAAAATCGGTGAACTCGACAAGCGTGACCTTGCCGCCCGGGTTGCCGAGTACGGCGCCGGGGAACGGCGTTTCGATCGCGCCGCGCAAGGGGGCCAGCCGGGCCTCGGTCTCGCGCGCCTGAAGCTTTTCCATCGCTTCGGGAAGGATTTCGGGGTGCTCTAGGATGTAGCTGCGCACCAGCGCTTCGATCGCGCCGCGCTGGCGGGCATTGATCCCGGCCTCGGCGAGCTGTCCCTCAAGCTTGGTCTCCGCCGCGGCGGCTTCCGCTCCGCTGCCCTCGCCATGCAGGGCCCACCACCCGCCGGCGGCTCCAGCTGCGCCGACAAGCAGCGCCAGGGCAAGAAACGGACTGAAACGCATGCATTGAACTCCTGCTGGGCCGTTCCCCGCGCTACCGCGACTTCTTCATCCGCTCAATCATCGCGCGCGCCGACATTGCGATATCCTGCGCGCGCAGCCAGTCGGGCGAGCCTTTGGGCAGTGCGGCCTCGGCAGCTTCGGCGCTGCGCAGCGCCTCGGGCAGCTGATATTCGCCGAGCTGCTGCTCCGCGCTGGCAAGCCGCGCACGCGGGATATCGCCCTGTGCTTCGTAGACCACGCCAAGCTGGTACCACGCGAACGGATTGTCCCGGTCGCGCGCCACGGCGGTCCGCAGCACGCGCTCGGCCTCGGGGAAATTGGCCTTGTCCTCGGTCGCGATCAGGGCGTGGCCAAGTGTGGTTGCGATCAGCGGCGTGTTGCGGGTCAGCTCCACCGCACGGCGCAGCGGGGCAAGCGCATCATTGGGCTTGCCCGATTCGAGCAGGACCTGTCCCTTCAGCTCAAGCGCATAGGGATCGTTCGGGTCCATCTTGAGCAGCGCGTCGGTTTCGGCGAGCGCCTTGTCCATCAGCGCTTCCTTGTGGAAGGCATAGGCCCGGGCGAGGTGCGCCGGTGCATCCTGCATCCAGTCGGGATAGGCGGCGAGCGTCGCGGCCGGCTCCGCCAGATAGCCCACCAGCTTGGCCTTCACCCGCAGGAACCGCGCCTGCAGCGCCGCGTCGCCGGGCTTGTCCCACGCCGGATCCTGCGAGAACGAATCCTGCAGTGTCGTCAGGCGGTCCGAGGTCATCGGGTGGGTCGAATAGAACTCGGCGTCGCTGTCGCGCTTGAAGCCGTAGCGGAACTCCATGTTCTGCAGCTTCTTGAAGAAGTCGATCGAGCCCTTGCCCGAGATGCCTGCCTTGGTCAGGAACTGCACGCTGGCCGCATCGGCAGAGGATTCCTGCGCGCGGCTGAACGCAAGGTATTTGCCGAGCGCCGCCTGCTGGCCGGCCATCATGATGCCGATGCCTGCATCGCCCGAACCTGCCGCCGCCGCCGCCGCGCCGAGCAGCAGGCTGAGGATGGTGATGCCGGTAGCGGGCTTGCCGCCCTCGTCGCCCCGGATCACATGGCCACCGGTGATGTGGCCAAGCTCGTGCGCGAAGACGCCTTGCACTTCCTGCGCGTTGTCCGCCGCGCTGATCAGGCCCGAATGGATATAGACCGCCTGTCCCCCCGCGACGAACGCGTTGATCGAGGGATCGTTGAGCAGCACCAGATCGATCGCGCGCGGGTTGAAGCCAGCCGCCGCCACGATCGGTGCGGCCATGTCCTGGAAGAAGGCTTCGGTCTCGGCATCGCGCAGCACCGATTGCGCGGCTGCCGGGACCGGCACGAGCAGCAGCGCGATGGTGGCCGCGAGGGCTTGGCCGAAGCGGCGGTGAAAGGGGTGTGTCACAATGAGCGCAGCTTATCCGCCGTTCGCCTGAACCACCGGTGAAGCGGTAACTCGGGCAAGGAACGGCAGCACTGCATCAAGGCCGCGCGGATCGCGCGAGAAGGGCCGGGCGAACAGCATGATCAGGCCCTCATGGGTCACCCCGTCCAGCAGCACCGCGCGCGTCGGCGCGCCGGCACGAGTCATGGTGCGCGCGAGTTCCACCGAATTGCGCGGGCGTACCCGTGTATCTGCGGTGCCGTGGACGAGCAGCAGCGGGGGCCCCCCGGCGCGGGCATGGACGACCGGCTGGGTTTCTTCGGGGCTCAGCGCCTTGCCGAAGCTGAAGCGGGTCGTATCGCTCTCGAACGGATAGAAATCGTAGGGACCAGAAAGGCCGACCACGCCGCGCAGGGCATCGGCGGAGAGGCCGCGGGCCGCCAGCCAGCGCTTGTCGAGCCCGAGCATGACCGCGTTGTAGGCCCCTGCGGAATGGCCCATCAGCACAATGCGGTTCGGATCGCCGCCCAGCGCGCGGGCATGATCCGCCACCCAGCGCAGCGCTGCCGCGCCATCTTCGAGCATGGCCGGATAGCGCACCTGCGGCGCCAGTCGATAGCCCGCGAGCACCACGGCATACCCTTGCGGTGCCAGCGCGCGGGCGATGAAGCGGTAGTCGTGCGGATCGCCCGACCGCCAGCCGCCGCCGTGAATGAACACCACGATCGGGAGCGGCCCCTTCGCAGCAGAGGCATCGGCGGGGAGGAACATCTCGAGCTTCTGCGCCGGATCGCTGCCATAGCGCGCTGATTCAACCAGACGGATCGCCCCGTCTCCGCCGTGCAGAACCTTGTCCGCGCTGTCGAGCAGCCCTACGGCGTTGCTGGCCAGCGCCAAACGGTAGGCGATAAATCCGCCGGTGCCGAGCAGCGCGAGGAGGATCAGCGTCCAGGCAAGCCACCGCCGTCTGGTCGTGCGTGCCTTGCGCGGGGGGTGCTCAGTGATAGCCATGGCGCATGGCTAGCTGGTTTTCCGCAGGCGGGGAAGCAGCCCTTCAGCCCAGCAGGCGGCGCGCGGCGCGCTCCAGCATCGGCTGGTCGTCGGCGATCTCGCCCAGCAGTACGGCTGTCCCGCCGGCCAGACGGCGCACCATGACCAGCGCGAACTCGGCGCCTTCCGGCTCCAGCGCATAAAGCGGCCGGTGATCGAGCGCGCGCAGGCTTTCGGCCAGCGTATCGCTCGGCTTCGGCGCGGTCTTGCCGGTTTCCTCGCGGCGCAGCTTGCGTTCCAGTGCGACCACGCCCTTGAGCCCGCCCGGCGCCTTTGCAAGGTAGCTGCCAAGCTCGCCGTAGCCGAGCCCGAGGCGCTGCGCGTGGGTGAGCGCAGTGGTGTATTCGGCGATGCGCGTCTTGTCGTAGTCCGCGCCGAACACCAGCTTGACCAGCGGGGTCAGCGGTGCGCGCGCCTGCATGGTGAGCCCGGCATCGGCGACCATCTCGGCATAGTCCTCGGGGGCATCCTCGGACGCCAGCGCAAAGTCCCACGCCCGCCCGATCGCGGCATAGAGCGCGCCGCGGGTGCGGTCTTCGCTGGCATGGGCAATGTGGGCCAGATCGCGCGCGGAGGCGAGCCAGTCGGCAAGGCAGGCAGGCTGCGAGTTGTCCAGTGCAAGGTCGAGGGCCGCTTCCTGCGGCTCGCCGGGAATGATCTCGGCGCCGAAATCGGCCAGATCGAGCAGTGCCGTCTCGTTCTCGGCGGCCAGTTCGCTGTCCGGTCCGTCGGCCCAACCGCCCAGCGGCAGCGCAGCAGGTCGGCGCGGGGCGAGCGTCGTGCTGCTCGGGCGCTGATCGAGCGACTGGTCGATCTCCAGCAGCAGCGCGTCGGTGGTCTGCTGGTCGGCCAGTTCCTTCCAGTTGATCACGCCATAGAGATAATCGATCGTCTCGTTGTCGGTCGAGAAGGGCAGGAGGATGCCGCGATAGAGGATCGTCTTGCCGCGCTGGTTGACGAATTCGGCCTCGAAGCCGATCGGCGCCTGGTTGGCGATAATCTGCAGATAGTGATCGGTGATGCGCGACAGCAGAGAGCGGCCGGGGATGTCGCTCAGGCGGCGCAGCGGGCTGCCTGCCTCGCATTCGTCAGCCAGCACCTGTCCGAGGAACGGGATCGCCGGGTCTTCGATACCCTGATCGAAGTGCAGCAGCACCGAATGGTCCGCGAAATCGGGCATGTGCCCTTCGAGCAGCGACTGGACAGGCGGGAACTGCCCCTGATCGAGCAGGCTGGCCCAGAAATTGTAGGCGCGCACCTGCATGCGGCGCTCGTCCTGCCCGATCGCTGGCGGCGGTGCGGCAACGGTGCCCTGCTCGTCGATCGATTCTTCGTAAGCGGTGTAGTCGGCGGCGTAGTCGAGAGGCTCCGGGCCTTCTGAACCGTCCCTGCCGATGCCACGATACGTATCCATGAACCAATCCCCGTGGTCGTCCAATGGGGCCCGTCATGGCGCAACATGGTAAAGATGTGCTTAAGTTGCGCCGTCGTTGACGGCACAATCGTTCGATTATGGCGCGTTTCTGTTCCGCAGCTGCGATCAGATCAGCGCGCCGCGATTGCCGCGGCCTTGGCCAGAAGGCGCTCGGCCATGTCGCGGTGGAGCAGTTCGGCCATCTTGCCGCACACCTTGAGCGCACCCTTGCCCGCATTGGCGGGGTCGGCAAAGGCGGCCACGATCGCCTCGGCCTCCGCCAATTCGGCCTCGCCCGGCGCGAATACGCGGTTGGCGGTTTCGATCTGGGAGGGATGGATCAGCGTCTTGCCATCAAGCCCCAGTTCGCGCGCCTGCATGCATTCGGCTTCCAGCCGGGCGGGATCGTCGATGGCGTTGCATACCCCGTCGAGCAGGACGAGGCCATAAGCGCGCGCCGCCATCAGCGCCTGCACCATGACCGGCACGAAGCCGGTGCGGCCCTGCAGCTGCGCCATGCCGGTTTCCTTGGCGAGATCGTTGAGCCCGAGCACGAAGCCCGCGAGCCGCGAAATGCGGGCAGCGGCGGCGATCCGCTCGAGCGCGAGGACGGCATGGGGCGTCTCGATCATCACCCACAGGCGCACGGCCGGATCATAACCTGCCCCGTCCATCGCCACCGAGAGCGCAACGACATCGGCAGCATCGTCCACCTTCGGCGCAAGGAGCGCGTGAAGCGGCGCATGCGCCAGCGCGGCAAGATCGGCCTTGCCCCAAGGCGATCCGAGCGGGTTGATCCGCGCGATCATCTGGCGGTGGCCGAAACCGCCTGCGGTCAGCTCCTCTACCAGCGCGACGCGGGCCTCGTCCTTCATTTCGGGGGCAACGGCGTCTTCAAGATCGAGCGCCACCGCATCGCAGGGCAGTGCGCGCGCCTTGTCGACGGCGCGGCGATTGCTGGCAGGCATGTAAAGCAGCGAGCGCAGCGGCTGCGCCGGGATCAGGGATTCGGGCACACACTTCTCCGACAAAGCATGGGGCGCAGAGGATGGGGCAAGGCCCCGGCCCTTTCCCTATGCCGCGTCGCTGCGCAAGCGAATGTTACAGGATATAGCGGACCTTGATCGCGGTCCTGAGCTGCACCGCCCCGACCTGGAACGAAGCCGCGCCAAAGCGTGGCGGGCCGAACTGCAGCGGCGCATCGCGCGAAAAGCCGAAGCCTTCTTTCGGCAGCATCATCATCTTGTCCATGCGGCCATTGCCGTTCTCGTCATGGAACAGCGCGATGGCATAGCGGCCCTGCGGCACGTCCTTGAACTGCACCGTCTCGCCATTCAGCGCCGGCACGGTGAGATGCCGCGCGTTCGGGTCCTTCTGGCAATCGGGGAAAGTCTTGGGGTTTGCTGTCATGCAGGCCATGATCTGGCCGCGGTTCGAGCGCAGGCCGTCGATCTCGACAAGGATCGAGCTGGGCAAGGCCGTACCCGCCTGCTGCGGCCCTACCGGACGCGCCGGGATCTGCGGCAGCGGCATCGCCCCGATGAGGAGCGGCGCGGCGACCACGGCCAGGCTCAAAGGCATTCCCTTGTGCTTCATGGCGCGGAAAGACCCTTGTCCGTCCCGCAGACGTGATCCCAGAAGCGAAAGTAGAGGCCGAAATTGCATCGATAGAGCTCGTGATGACGGTGATGGTGGCTCGCTGTTATCACCCATTGCCCTACAGTTGAGTGAACGAACCACTTGGGAAACATTTCCCAGCCCATATGATTGGTCACGCCCATCACGGTCATCACCGTGAGCACAAGGCCCAGCACGCCAGCGTGGATCGGCACCACGAACACCAGCGCGGGAATGAACAGGCCGACGATCGCAGCCTCGACAGGGTGGAAATTCATCGCCGCCCATGCCGTCGGCGGCCGGCTGGCGTGATGCACCGCATGCACCGCGCGGAACAACTGCGGACGGTGCATCCAGCGATGCGTCCAGTAGAACCAGGTATCGTGCAGCGCGAGGTAGACGAACAGCGAAACCGGCAGCCACCACAGCGGGTAGGCATTCACGTCAGTATAGACCCGCGTCCAGCCATAGTGCTGCCAGCCCCATGCGATGATCCCGGCCGGCACGCCGTAGATCGCGGCTGAGGCGAGGCTCCACGTGATCTCGCTGCGCATTTGCGCGCCAAGACCATCGTAGTGCCTCGGCCGCACCAGCCTCGTCAGCCAGGCAAACAGGCCGCTCACCGCAAGGTAGCGGACGGCCACGATCACCGTCATCACAAGGGCAGAGAGCCACAGTTCGCTCATGCGCGTCAGGCCCGGGGCTGGCTGGGAGGGGAATTCACGGTCACTTATGCCTCTATGCCAAGGCCTTGGGGCTGTGGACAGTCCGAACATCGGGCAGTCCACAGCCGCCATGGCGCATGGCTTCAGGCATCAGACGGCGCGCCGCACCTTGTTGCGGTGCTGGCCGACGCCGCCACCGCCGCCGCGATTGGGGCGAAACGTGCGGGGCTTCTCGCCCGCGGGCGCTTCGCCGCGATCGGCGCGGACGGGATTGCCCACCGGTCCGCGCTCGTTCGCGGCGCGGGGGTTGGCATCACGGGGGCGGCCATCGCGCCCCTGCGCGCGGCCACCGGGGGTGCGGTCGTCGCGGCGCGGTGAGTTGGCGCCATCGGCCCTGCCCTGTCCACCGCGGCCCCGATCTCCGCCACCGCGGTTGCCACCGCGTCCGCGTGCATCACGGTCATCGCGGCGCGCATCGCGCTCGGCTTCCTCGGGCTTGCGGCTGACGGCGGGCAGCTTCGCGGCCTCGGCCATGAAGCCCTCCGGCAGCGGCAGAGGCATCAGCTTGATGCCCGTCAGCTTCTCGATGTCCTTGAGGTAGGGCTTCTCGTCCGGCGCGCAGAAGCTGATCGCCTCACCGTCTGCGCCGGCGCGCGCGGTGCGGCCGATGCGGTGGACATATTGTTCGGCCACGTTGGGCAGTTCGAAGTTGAACACATGGCTCACCCCGGTCACGTCGATCCCGCGCGCGGCGATATCGGTGGCGACGAGGATGGGGCACGAACCCTGACGGAACGCATCCAGCGCAGCGGTGCGCTGCGCCTGGCTCTTGTTGCCGTGGATCGCGCGCGCGCTGATCGAGGCCGCAGAAAGATGGCGCACCACGCGGTCCGCACCGTGCTTGGTGCGGGTGAACACCAGCGCGCGGTCAAGCTTGCCGTCGGCCAGCAGCGCGCGAAGGCGCAGCGTGAGCAGCGCCTGCTTCTCGGCCTGGTTGACGAAGGTGACGAACTGCTCGACGCGCTCGGCCGTGCTCGCTTGCGGGGTCACTTCGACGCGCACCGGGTTGTTGATGAACTGCTTGCCGAGGTCCGCGATCGCCTTGGGCATGGTGGCGGAGAAGAACAGGCTCTGGCGCTCCTTGGGCAGCAGGTTCGCCACGCGCTTCAGCGCATGGATGAAGCCGAGGTCCATCATCTGGTCGGCCTCGTCGAGCACGAAGATCTCGACCCGGCTGAGCGTGAGCGCGCGCTGGTCGATCAGATCGAGCAGACGGCCAGGCGTTGCGACGAGGATATCGCAGCCCGGCACGAGGCGGCGGGCCTGCTTGCCCACCGGCACGCCGCCGAACACGCAATCGACTGTCAGGCGCAAGTTCTTGGCATAAGCCGCAATGTTCTCGGCGATCTGCGCGGCAAGCTCGCGCGTCGGCGAAAGCACCAGCATGCGGCACGAGGCGGGCTTGCGCGGCTTCATATCGGCAGCAAGGCGGTGGAGCGAGGGCAGCGCGAAGGCCGCGGTCTTGCCGGTGCCGGTCTGCGCGATGCCAAGCAGGTCGCGGCCTTCAAGCAGCGCGGGGATGGACTGGCGCTGGATCGGCGTCGGGTCGGTATAACCCTTGCTGGCAAGCGCGTGGAGGATCGGCTCGGCAAGGCCGAGATCGCTGAAATAAGACATGGGAATCCAATCGTTGTGTGGCGCGCGCGGCTTCATGCGGCGCGCAGGCAGAAGGTCGACCATGCGACCCATGCGTGAAGGGGAAGCCAAGCGAAGCAGCCGTTCGACCGGGGCGGGTCTCGCCCTGAATCGGCGGACCTCACGCTTGCCCGGGCCTGCGGCGGAAAGTCCGCTCGCCAGTCCTGCTGGAGGCGCGCTTAAGCGCAATTGCGCAGGAAAGCAAGGAAATTGCGCGGAAGGGTTGCAGGCTTTCCAAGTGCGGGCCTCTCGTTCTATCACGAAGCCATGCATCACCGCCTTGCCTCCGCGCTCCTCGCCGCTTCGCTCCTTCTCCCCGCCAGCGTTCACGCAGCGCCGGCTTTGACCGCGCCTGAAAAGCGCATGGTGGCGACTGTTGCGGCAAACGAGGCGCGCGATCTCGCGCTGCTCGAAAAGCTCGTCAACCAGAACTCCGGCTCCCGCAACATCGCCGGGGTCAAGGCCGTGGCCGAGATGGTGCGGCCCGAATTCGAGGCACTGGGCTTCTCCGTGAAGTGGCTGCCGATGGAGCAGACCGGGCGCGCCGGGCACCTTGTTGCAACGCATGGCGGCAAGCCTGGCGCTAAGCGCCTCCTGCTGATCGGCCACCTTGATACCGTGTTCGAGCCGGATTCGCCCTTCCAGACCTTCACGCGCAAGGGCGACCTCGCCACCGGCCCCGGCGTGGCGGACAACAAGGGCGGCGTTGTCGCCATGCTCGCCGCGCTGCGGGCGATGGCGGCGGCGGGCACGCTGAAGCAGGCCAACATCGTTGCCTACCTCACCGGCGACGAGGAAGACGCCGGCGATCCGCAGTCTGCCGCGCGCGCCGATCTCATTGCTGAAGGAAAGAAGGCCGACATCGCGCTCGATTTCGAAGGCCTCGCCCGCGATCTGGGGCCCGATGGGAAGCTCGTCGACATGGGCTCGATCGCGCGCCGCTCAGCTTATAGCTGGACCATCGAGGTCACTGCCAAGTCCGGCCATTCGAGCGGCGTGTTCGGCGCCGATGGCGATGGCGCGATCTATGCCCTCGCGCGCATGCTCTCCGCGATCCGCGCTGAAGTGCCCGAACCCAATCTCACGCTCAATGTCGGGATGATCGCAGGCGGCGCCGAAGCCGCGCTCGCTGCCGATCAGGCGCACGTGAGCGCCGCGGGCAAGACCAACATCATCCCCGCCAAGGCCGTCGCGCGCGGCGACTTGCGCACGCTCTCGCCAGAGCAGAACACCCGCGCGCAGGAGAAGATGGCCGCGATCGTCGCGCGCGCTTTCCCCGGTGCCACCGGCAAGATCACGTTCGAGGATGGCTACCCGCCGATGGCGCCGACCGATGCCAACCGTGCGCTGCTCGCGCGGCTCAATGATGTGAACGCCGCGCTCGGCCTTCCTGCGATGGCCCCGCTGGATCCGCTGAAGCGCGGCGCGGGCGATATCAGCTTCGTCGCCGCCGATGTGCCGGGCCTCGTCGGGCTCGGCCCCGCCAGCAAGGGTGACCACACCCCGGAAGAGACAGTCGATCTCAAGAGCCTCAACTTGCAGGCCAAGCGCGCCGCACTCCTCATCAGCCGGCTGGCGGCCGAGAAGCGCTGATGGATCATCCGCCCAGCCCCTGCACCGGCACATGCACGCTCGATCCGTTCACGAAGCTGTGCCGCGGCTGTGCGCGCACGATCGATGAAATCATGGTCTGGCCCACTGCGAGCGCCGCGCAGAAGCGCGCCATCCTCAGCGCGCTGGGCGAGCGCCTTCAAAGCGTCAGCGTCAGGTCGAAATAGCCGTAGACGCTATTGCCGCTGGCGGGTGCATTCGGCGCATCGCGCAGGAACCCCTGCTTGAATAGCACAGCGCCGCCAGTCTCCGCCTGCAGCAGCGCGGGCACGAGCCAGTGGCGCAACCGCACTTCGCCCTGATGTCCGGCAAAGCGCCCCGAAGCGCCCTTGGCATCGCGCACCCCGGTCGTCGCGAAGGCATCGCGCGGGTTCTCAAGCCAAAGTGCGCGATAGGAGAGCATCACGTCGGTGCGCTTGTCGGGTTCGGCCTCGAGCCGCAGTCCGGGCGAGACGATGTTGGTCCGCTGCAAGGCGCCATAAAGCGCCGTCGGCCCGAAATCGAAGCGCCGCGCGCCGAACAGCGTGTCGAACCGGCGATAATGCCCGGCCCGGCCACTGTCGCCGCTTGCCGCATCGAACAGCACGGCAAAGCGCGGCTTCCATGCGGCCTTGAGGGTATAGCCTTCCTCGGCATGGAGGAACCACGCCGAAACATCGAGATCGGCCATGTCCGCCGCTGCCGCGCTGCGCCGCGCGGTGCCGAACTGCCATGCGCCCTCGACGTCATGATCCCATTTGCCCACCGCCGGCCGCGCGAAGGTCCGTGCGCCCAAGGTCCACAGGCGGCGATTGCGGGTGAGCCGGTTGTCGCCATCCTGCTCGGCAAGGCGGTAGCCATAGGTCTCCAGCACCCCGCCCAGCACATCCGGCAGCGTGAGATGTGCGCCGAAGAACTGGACGCGCGCGGTCTCGAGGTCGAACTTGACCTTGTTGTCCCGCAGCCCTTGCGCATCATCGGGGCGGCGGATCTGCGGCATCGTCCAGAACGCCTGCAGCCGCGTGCTCCCATGCGTGGTCCATTCGAGGTTGGCGCCCGTGAAGCCATTCGTGGTCTGGCGGAAGCGGTTGCGCGCAACGAGCCGGCGCGAGCCGATATCCATGGTCTGGCGGCCCAGCGTCAGCAGTCCGTGGCCGCCCTTGGCGCCCTTCTTCCAGTTGCCCAGCTCGATCTTGGCATAGGCTTGCACCAGCTCCAGCGTATTCACGTCGGATGTCGTGATACTGGAGTTCGGCGCCTCGCCATAGGCGCGCGCGTCCCACAGCTCGCCGCCGAAGCGCACCGGCCCCGCGTCGTATTCGATGGCGAGCGTGGTGCGCAGCGAGAACAGCGAATCCGCCGTGGCCGGGCTGGGGCGGAACTGCCCGTCGATCCCTTCCACCCGCGTGCGGACCGTGGCGCTGATCGCAAGGTCGTCGGGCGCGCCCAGGGCTCCGGCCAGCGGGCCGGGCTTGGCCATGGCCGGTGCGGCGAACGGCAGCGCCGCCAAGGCCGCCAGGATCGGGAGTGCTCTTCGGGTCAAAGTCGCTTCCACAGGTCTGGTGCGCACCGCCTCCCGCTGCCGGGTCGATCTCTGGTGCTATGCACAAATGAATACAGCATTCGCAGGGCCCGTCCAGTCCTCTGTTGTCCAGTCCTGTGTTGCGCTGCGACCCTGAGCGCACTAAGGCACCCACGTCACTTGGGGAGTAGCCGCTGCACTGCTTGGTGCAGTCCCCTGCCAGATTGTTCTGGCGCGTCAACATGCTTGGCCGAGAGGTCATGGCGCAGGCGGCAGGCGCGGAGCTGCAACGTTTCACCTGCCGGGCGAGACTAATGGCACCATGTTTCCCTGTCCGGCCGGGCGGGGGAAGCACGGTGCCGTTGTCTCGATCCACTCGCCCGGCCACGGAACGCATCCATGCTCGAAGCCCTGTTCACCTCCACCGCCATCGTCGCGCTCGCCGAAATCGGCGACAAGACGCAGCTTCTCGCCATCGTGCTCGCCGCGCGATTCAAGCGGCCCGTGCCGATCGTGCTGGGCATTCTCGTCGCCACGCTTGCCAACCACTTCCTTGCCGCGCTGGCAGGATCGCTGGTGGCCGGATGGTTCGACGGGCCTGTCTTCCGCTATGCGGTCGCCGTTGGCTTCCTCGCCATGGCCGCCTGGACTCTGGTGCCCGACACGTTCGACGATGACGAGGCGCCTGCCGTCTCACGCGGCGGCGCCTTTCTCACCACGCTCGTTGCGTTCTTCTTCGTCGAAATGGGCGACAAGACGCAGATCGCCACGATCGCATTGGGCGCGCGCTTCCACGATGCCCTCGCGGTCACGGCGGGCACCACGCTCGGCATGATGCTGGCCAATGTGCCTGCAGTCCTGCTCGGCGGCGAACTGGTGAAGCGCGTCCCGCTCGCCGTTGTGCGCACGGTCGCCGCGCTCCTGTTTGCCGCGCTCGGCCTGTGGCTGCTGCTCGCGACCGCGGGCGTGCTCTAGGCCTCTTCGCCCCACCCGGCGCACTGCGGATCGCCCGCCACGGTGAGCCGCCGCAATGCGGCACGCGCCAGACGCTCGGTCTCGGTCTTGCGGCGCGCGGCGGCGAGCGGGAGGCTGGGCGCCGGGCGCAGGATCTCCGCGTCATAGCCGTCCGCCACGATCACGCCGCACACGTCCGGTCGGAACGCCGGGGTTTCGAGGCACGCGCGGTCGAGATGCGGGGCGAGGCCCCAGTAGAACCGGTCGCAGTACTCAAGGTAGTCCGGCCACTTTGCATCGCCGAGCAGGTCTGCGCGCGCCACCTTGATCTCCACGATCACGATGCGGCCCTTGCTGTCGATCCCCATCAGATCGGCGCGGCGGCCGGAACGGAGCGGCATTTCAGCAAGGCACCAGATCCCGTTCCGCGCAAACAGGCGGCCGATCCCGCGCGCGACGGCTTGCGCCTCGCGCTCGGCAGGGAGAGGGGCCGCGGGGAAGGGGGCGGCAAGGGGCAGGGCCGAATCAGGCATGGCCCGAGTTTAAGAACAAAAATGGAACAGCGCTAGAGGCTCGCTGTGGGCGCCTACCGCTCGATCCCGAGCGGCGGAATCAGTGCGAGGAGCCCGGCGCGTGACCTGTGGAACTCCTGCCACAAGGCAAGCGCCGCCGCTCCTGCAGGCGCGCCGCTGCCCTGCAGCGCCAGCAAGGCCGCGAGGCCGGGTTCGAGAATCGCGGCAAGATCGTCAACGCCCTGCTCGGCCATCCGCAACCGCCAACCGCCGGTATCGTGCATGATTGCGGGAAAATTGCGGATCTCGGGCGAGCGATACTCCGGCGCGACTCCGGCCAGTTCGCCGATGGCTCCCGCCGCTTGGTGCACCGCGGTCCACTTCAGCGTCATGTGGCTCGCCGGATGGCGGCCACGGGCGCGACTCGCAT
The DNA here is from genome assembly GCF_027489515.1 of Novosphingobium sp. Classification (GTDB taxonomy): domain Bacteria; phylum Pseudomonadota; class Alphaproteobacteria; order Sphingomonadales; family Sphingomonadaceae; genus Novosphingobium. Next base: position 19,969 of record NZ_JAIXZS010000035.1, read on the forward strand.
CGGATGAGGGGGGACGACTTGCCATGCACGGCAGAATAGACCGTAGCCCGCTACCAAATCGCTAAATGGCCGGTCTCCGGCCTCGAACGACCGGCATAAACCACTGGAACGCCGCGCGCGGCGCTGCTAGGCGGTTCCCCCACGCACCCGTAGCTCAGCTGGATAGAGCGCTGCCCTCCGAAGGCAGAGGCCACAGGTTCGAATCCTGTCGGGTGCACCAGTTTTCAAGAACTTAGTGGGCAATTTGCAGGGTCGATTTCCGGCCCGTGCGAGTCATGTGCGAGTTACGCCCCGGACGGGCAAAGCGACGGCGCGATTCTTGCCTATCGAGCCATGCGCCTTGCCAGCCTTCATTCGATCCGCCCCGAGCTGGCAACCATGCTCGCGGCTCTCGCGTTTGGCGGTGCGGCATGAGCGCGGTGATCAAGTCCCCGGCGACCCCGGTGCGCTCGTGGGCAATCCTGCGGCACGATAGCGGCGGCTGGATCGGGATGCTGATCGGCGGGCGCGACCCTGCGGACGAAGGCCCCGACCGCACCGACGTCGGCCCGTACAAGCTGGTCCGGCAAGCACTGCTGCGGCGCGAGGTTCGGCAGGGTTTGCCGATCATCATTTGCGCCGATCTGCCTCCGATGGGGAGCACAGCGGCATGACGGTGCATCCTGATCCGCAGGCCTTCCTCGCGTTCAACCGCGACGACGCGCGCAAGCTGCTCGACCGGCTCGACCATATCCACCTTGTCGCCATCCAGCCCGACGCGCCGAAGGGCACCATGCCGACCGGGCGCTATTTCGGCAGCGACGTGGACGCGGCTCTCGATTGGGCAGCGAAGGTCAACGGCAACGGTTCGGGCGTCTACTGGACGTTGAACTATGTCGGCCCCGGCACCGGCACCGGCACGAAGCCGCGCAAGAGCGACATTCAGGCGGCGCGCGGCGCGCATTGCGACCTCGACCCGCCGAAGGATGGCAGCGCATGGGACAAGGCCGGCGCGGCTGCAGCGCTCACTGCACTGCCTTGTGCGCCTTCCCTGATCCTCGACACCGGCAACGGCGTGCAGCCTGTCTGGTTGCTCGACCAACCGGCGCGCGATTGGCAGCCGGTGGAGGGCGTCAACGTGGCGCTGCGCACTACGCTGGGCGCGGACGACTGCCACAACATCGACCGGCTGATGCGCCTGCCCGGCAGCGTGAACTATCCGAACCGGACCAAGCGGGAACGCGGTTGCGTGGCCTGCATGGCGGGATGGATTCAGGAGGACACCGGGCAGCGTTATGCGGTGGCCGAACTGGTCGAGGCGTTTCCGCCTGCGAAGCCGACCGGCAAGGCCAGCGCGGCGGACGATCTGCCGGAGCGCCAGCGTACCAAGACCGCCGACCTGATCGCGAGAATCCGGCGCGGCGATGGCTGGCACAACAACATGCTCGCGCTGACTGCGCACCTGGTCGGGAAAGGACGCGGGACAGTGGAGATCCTGGCGATGGCCGATTGCCTCACTCTGGACGGCTACACGGTCGAGGAAACCCGCGACACGATGCGCGGCATGATCTCGGACGCGCGGCGCAAGTGGGAGCGCGCCGAGCCGGAGGACGAGGCAGCGCCGAAAAAGGTGCAGCGCAAGAACGCCAAGGACAAGGAGCCGAGCGAGGATGACGTTGCGCTCGAATTTACCGAGCGGCACCGCGACAATCTCCGGTTTGATCACGATGTAGATCGCTGGTTTGAATGGGACGGCACGCGGTGGCGCAAGGACGGCAAGCACCGGGCTTTCACCTACGCGCGCAAGGTGGCGCGCCAGATGAATGCAGCAGGTAAGGCCAACTTCGCTGCAGGCGTTGAACGGTTTGCGCGTGCCGATGAAGCGCACGCGGTTGACGCTAGCGTCTGGGATACCGATCCGATGCTACTGGGCACCCCGGCGGGCACGCTCGATCTGCACACTGGCAAGCTGCGCACTCCCCGGCCTAGCGACCACATCACGAAGCTTGCAGGCTGCGCACCGGAATCCGGCACGCCCGATCTGTGGCTGCGTTTTCTGGATGAAAGCCTGGGCGGCGACGCGGAGACCATCCGGTTTATCCAGCAATGGTTCGGCTACGCGCTAACCGGCGACACCCGCGAACATGCCCTTGCATTTGTCTTTGGCCCCGGCGGCAACGGCAAGAGCGTGCTGATCAATACGCTGATCGCTATCATGGGCGACTATGCTGTCACGGCGGCAATGGAGACCTTCACCGCATCGAAGTTCGACCGGCACCGGACCGAGCTTGCCATGCTGGCGGGCGCGCGTCTGGTAACAGCGAGCGAGACCGAGGAAGGGCGCGCATGGGCTGAGGCCAAGGTCAAACAGATGACCGGCGGTGACCCGATTACGGCCAACTTCATGAGGCAGGACAACTTCACCTTCAAACCGCAGTTCAAGCTCACGATCGCGGGCAACCACGCGCCGCAACTGGCCAACGTAGACGACGCCATGAAGCGCCGCTTCAACATCGTGCCGTTCATCAACACGCCCGCGAATCCTGATCGGGAATTGGAGGCAAAGCTGCGCGCCGAGCATGGGCGCATTCTGGCATGGGCAATCGTCGGTTGCCTCGACTGGCAGGAGAACGGACTGCTTCGCCCCAACGCGGTCAAGGCAGCGACCGCCAACTACTTCGAGGAGCAGGATCTGTTCGGCCAATGGCTTGGCGAAAGGTGCGTTGTGGGCCGCGACAAGTGGGAGCTGGCGACCCCGCTTTTCAATAGCTGGCGCGATTATGCACGCGAGGCAGGCGACGATGCAGGCAGCGCGAAAGGGTTTAGCGGGCGGCTGACAAAGCGCGGTTTCACTCATGGGCGCGCACCGGGCGGGCTGCGCAAGTACGATGGCTTGGCACTTCGCAGGAGCGGGAGTGACGCTTGTGACGGATAGTGACGCTTCTACCTGTTATCCTGACACGCGTGCGCGCGTGCGTGTGTGTGAGCTTATGGGGTTGACCCGTCACTATCCGTCACTCCCGGCCTATCCGTCACAACTTCGATCCATGATCGCACGCGGCTCTGCGCAGCCCCCCGAGGGGTGGATCGCCCTCTCTGGCCTTCCCAAGCAGCACCGCGCCCCATCCAAAATTCTCGCATCCGCAGTTGGAAACATGGGGGTCAAACCCCGGAAAATCGAAGGATTAGAGCGACATGCGCAATAGCACCCCGCGCAACAGCGCTACAGCCCGCACCGGCTGGAATCACGGCGGCAAGTCTCGACAGGAACGCGGCTACGGCGCGCATTGGGTGAAGCTTCGCCCGCTGATCCTCGCCCGCGACAAGCACTTGTGCCAGCCCTGTCTGGCCAAGGGCCAACTCACCCCGGCGACGGAAGTCGACCACATCGTGCCGAAGGCCAAAGGCGGCACGGATGACGCGGACAACTTGCGCTCGATCTGCACACCTTGCCACCGCGACAAGACGCTGCTCGACAACGGCGCGAGGCCAAAGCGCGCGTTTGGCAGCGATGGTTGGCCAATCGACCAATGAGCGCGCACGTCCCTCTCACCCGCCTGATCGAACGGACCAACGACGAAGGGCAGCGTGTGCTGTCTGGTTGGCTGGGCAAGGCCAAGGTGATCGGCCATCGCGGCAAAGACAGCGCCGATGGCAGCGCAACGTGGGTGCTTTACCTCGCTGCGCCGGATGACCGGGCGAATGAGGCCAAGAGGCGCGCATTCGTCAGGCGGTGCGGCAATGGCACCCCAGGGGGTGGATCATGAGCAAAACCGGCCGATCTCAGCACCACGGTACCTCATTCGCTTTAACGCAAAGCCCACTTTCCTCGCGCGCGCAGGCGGAACGCGCGCGCGAGGCTGGCATCAGGAGGCCCTATGCAACCGAACCATGATGAAACACCGCTTGCCGAAATGATCGCAACCTCGCGTCAGCTTGCATTGGCGGTTCTGGCGATAGGCCAGCGCAAGGGCATGCCCGGCGGCGATCTGGCCGAGCTGGCGGCGATGGCGATGGGCGAGGTGATGCTGCAGCACCTTGGCCTAGTCGGGACGGTCGAGCGCCTGCGCGATCTGGCGGACGTGATCGAGCGCGATCTGCTGGCAGCGATGGCGCATTGACCGGCGACGGGATTCGTGCTAGCGGCGTTCGTATTTCCCGCTGTCTCGACAGCGGAGGCCCGCAGGAGCTTCCTTCCCGCGCTCCCCCACACAAGGGGCAGGCCTCCGCACTGAAGCTTTGCCCCGCAGACACGGAATCGAACATGACCCAAATGCTAAATGAACTGCGGCGCAAGCGCATTGGTCTGATTCATGAAGCGCGCTCAACACTTCATGAACTGAGGGCAGAGGCATACAATCCGAATGGAAGCGACACCCTCTCGAAAGAGCTCGAACGGAAGCACGACGCTGTCATGCGTGACTTGGCTCTGGTCGACCTCGACATCGACGAGGAGCGCAGCGCCGAAGAGAGCGAAGCAACCCGCGCGGCGGCACGTCCCGGCATGGGCGAGGCCATCACGACCACGGGCGTTGCCCTGACGGAAAGCGACGAGTTTGCCCGCGTGTGGTCGCAGCGTTCCAATCACGCATGGACCGATGATCGCGGCAATCCGATTCGCGTGCTGCGGCCTACCGAACGCTTTGGCGACCAGCGCGCCAGCGGCCCTGCACTGGGCGATACCGTGCGCGCGATGATCACCGGCCCGCGCAACGAATCGGAGCGCCGCGCTCTGGCTGAAGGCACCAATTCTGCAGGCGGCTATACCGTCCCGACCCCGCTCGCGACCATGTTCATTGACCGGCTGCGGTCGCAGTCTGTGGCGATCAAGGCAGGCGCGCTGACGGTTCCGATGACAAGCGCGACCCTTGCAATGGCCCGCCTCGAAACCGATCCGACGATCGGCTGGCGCGCTGAAAATGCAGCACTGGCCGAAGGCGATCCGACCTTCGGGCGCGTGCTGCTGACGGCGAAATCGCTGGCCGGCATCGTGAAAATCAGCCGAGAACTGGCGCAGGACACGGCCAACGCTGGCACGATGATCGAACAGGCGCTCTCGCGCGCGATGGCGCTGGAAATCGACCGTGCGGCGATCTTCGGCGACGGTTCGAGCAACAGCCCGACCGGCATCACCGGGACCAGCGGGATCAACGAAGTCTCGATGGGCACCAACGGCGCCGTCCTGAACACCGACAAAATGCTCGACGCGATTTACGAGATGCTGCTCGACAACGCTTCGGCCCCGACCGCCGCGATCCTCCATCCCCGCACGATGATCGCACTGCAGAAGCTGAAGGACGGCCAGGGCATGCCGGTTACGCTGCCTTCGATGCTGGCCGCAGTACCGATGCTGATGACGACCGCCGCGCCGATCACGGAAACGCAGGGCAGCGCCACGAATGCCTCTTCGGTCGTCTTTGGTGATTTCCGCGAGCTGATCATCGGCATGCGGGAGAACATCACGATTCAGGTGCTGGACCAGCTCTACGCGGACAATGGGCAGATTGCCCTTGCGGTGCATGCTCGCTGCGATGTGCAGCTTGCCCACAAGGAAAGCTTCAGCCGCCTGAAGGGCATCATCCCCTAAGACCCCCTGAGCGTAGCGTGGCCGCTCCAAGCGCTACGCTCACCCGGCGGCGGTTCATGCGATGCGGAGCCGCCGCCGGTTCCATTTGCGGAGAATCTGAAATGGCGAAAGTTTTGCGCATTGTGGCGGTGATCGCGGGCGCAGCCGCGCTGATAGCGACCGGTCTCGGCGCGTTCGGCGTGGCGGCATTGGGTTCCACGGCAGGCGTTGCCGGTTCGGGCATCGCTTGGGCAACGATTGCCCAAGTCGCAGGCGCACCGGCCAAGCCTTCGGCGCTGGGCATCATCCCAAGAGGGGAAACCTATGACACTGCAAAACGGGATGATCTGGCAGGACGAAGTCCGCCTGTATTGCGACACGGCGGTTCTCGAATTGCCGAGCGCGAAAGTCTGGGCATTTGCCTCGAAAGCAATTCACGGCGTTGCAGCGCCCTACGCGGTAACGGCGACACTGATCGAACAACCTGATCGGGCGCAAGGCATCGTCCCGCTGGCAGAAGCCCTAGCGCGGTTTGGTCCGCACGGCCTGCCATCATCCGGCGACGTGCTGGGCGCGTGTCAGGATTGGCTAGCAGAGGCAGCGCGGGACCATGTGCAGGTTGGCCGCTTGCTGATCGGCTGCAACTATCCCGAAACCGGCCCCGAGCTGCTGATCATCGCAACCGACGATCTGGGATACGCAAAGCCCTTTGAGGCGGTGCAACTCGCCTCTTTCGCCTGTTCCAGCAACGAGAGCGTGGAATATTTGGACGCGGCGCGCGACGGCTTCGACAGGGACCGAATGCTGGCGCTGATCGACCGGCAGCGCGCTTCCCTCATGGATACGCCAGGCTACGGGACAACTTACGGCATTGGCGGCGAAGTGGTGGAAATCAGAGTGCAGCGCGGCGGCGTTGTGTCGTCTGCGGTGCGTCAGTGGCCCGACCGCGTGGGCGAAGTGATCCGGCCTTAGGCTTCAAGCGTGATCGCCAGCAACCGGCGGACAGCTTCCGGGCGCGATGGCTGATCGGGCTGGGCCGCAATCCACGTATCGAGCGCGGCAAGCTGATCGGGGGGAATGCGCACCGTCACCGGCGTTGCATTCACCGGCGGACGCCCTCGCGCTGATTTTCTGACATTACCAATTGACGACATGAATTGATAATGTCAGATAAGGCGAGCCGACGCAAGGATTAGGCCCCGAGCGTCGGCCCTAACCACACACGTTCACCGAAGGAACGAACATGGCTGACCTGACCGTAAAGGCGGACTCTGTCCGCAGCAATCCCGCACGTCCGACGCGCTTTGAACAGGCGGTGCAGCGCTACCACTACGCCCTGAACAAGCTGCGCACCGAACCGGACGACAGCGACGAAGCAAACGACCTGCTAGCCGATGCGCTTTGCCATGCCGAGCGCGGCGTCATGCGCGAACCGGTGGCCAACATCGAAGAGCTGCGCACCAAAGCCGATATCGTTTTTGACGCCCTCGACAGCATTCCGTCCGACGCCAGCGTGCGGAGCCTCTTTGCCGACCTGATCCGGCTGACCGGCGGCGGCCCTTCGCGCTTGTTCGATCCGGCCTACTGGCTGCAGCGCTTCGAACGCCTGGGCGGCGGCTGGGTTGTGCGGGACGACAAAGTGTTCCTGTTCTGGACGCACGACAAGGACATGATGAGCGATTGGCTGGTCGAACTGGAGGTGCGCGGCGGGCGCCCTGCGGTCGAAGCGCTGATCCTCGCCCGCAACGAAGCGCGGGAGGCGTGATCATGGCATCTGCAGCACTCACGCCCGCAAACAACGCTGGGCGCTCTCCTGCGGCCCTCCAGGGCGCAAACGTGGCCGAACTGATCGGCAACACCATCGAAGCCCTGATCGCGCTTTTGGACGCAATGGGCGGTGATCCTGACCTCGAAGAGGACGACCCGCACGGCCAGTGCGATGAGGACGGCGTCAACACCGCGCTGCATGTGCTGGCCCCGGCTGCATGATCGCGGTTGGCGGAGTTTAAACGACATTCCTCGTTTTCAGGATTGACATATTCCGCGCAGGGATTATCTTTCCTGAAAACGAGGAATGAAGCCATGAAGATCGCCGCTGCACAACGTAACCTGTCCCTTTATGATCTGGCCGACAAGCGCGTCGAGGCGATTGCAACGCAGCTTCGCGGCGCTGGCCTGCTTCCGAAGGGTGGGCGCGGACCATATGCGCCTGATGCCAACGAGGTCGAGATTGCCTTGTTTACGATCGCGGTTGGCGCTGGCGGCAAGGTGGCGGATGCTGTCGAGACTGCAATGGGACTTGCCAAAACGGTCGATGCGGACGGCCTGCAACTTCTGAAAGTTCTGGCGCACGCGGTCAGCGATACCGACAAGGCGCACTCTATCCAATGCGTCTACCTTTTTCCGGGCCGCCCTATGGCACGGATGGCGCTGCGCGATGGTTTGACCCGTCATTTCTTTGCGCCCGCCCACTGGACTGCGCACGGCTTCAATCCGGACGCGCAGGGGCAGGCCTTTGCTGGCCCGATTGGCTTCATTGGCGGTGCGGTGCTCGACCAAATGGCCCTCGACTTTGCGCAAAATCAGCCTGCAGGCGATGATGCGGGTGAGCTTTCCTAATGAGCGGCGCTGGCCTCTACGTGACGGACACGGAGCTTGCCGAGATCATCGGCGGCATAACGGCGCGGACCGTGCGCACTATGCGAGCGCGCGGATTGCCTACGGTGAAGATGGGCAAGGCGTACCTCTACCCTCGCGAAAAGGCGCTGGCATGGATTGCAGCGCAGGAGACTTCCTCATGCCCCGAGTCAACCGTGGAGCCCGCCTCGAATCCGTCAAGGGGCGTCCCGGCCTCTACATCGTCTGGTATGAGGCCGGGAGGCAGCGCCGCCGCAGCACTGGCACGACAGACAGCCGAGAGGCTGAAGCGCAGCTCGCCGCCTTCCTCCGGGAGCGTGAGCTTGCTGCACGCCCGGCAGGGCCGGCCGAACCGGACGAATACTTGATCGAAAGCGCGCTTGACTACTATGGCACCGTGCGCGCGCCTAAGGTGGCTGATCCAGCCCGCATTGGTTTCGCTCTATCTCCCTTGCTGGATTTCTGGGCAGGCGACAAGGTTTCAGCGATCACGGAAGAAACCTGTGGAGCCTACTGCCAGTGGCGCGGCAAAGCCCCGGCTACGCTTCGGCGCGAGCTCGCCACATTGCGCGCGGCGCTTATATTCGCCCAAAAGGCAAGGCGACTTACACTCGCACCGCACGTTTACTTGCCCGAAGCACCCGAAGGCAAAGACCGTTGGCTGACACAGAGCGAGGCGGCAGCGCTGCTGAACGCGGCGCGCAACAGCTATGCCAATGTTCGCCTTTACCTGCCCTTGTTCATCCTGATCGGGCTCTACACCGGCGCGCGCAAAGAGGCGATCCTGTCGCTCCGCTGGCCGCAGGTAGACCTCGATGCGGGCCGGATTGACTTTGCGCCGATCGGCACACGGCGGACGACCAAGCGCAAGGTGCGCGCAATGCCTATACCTAAACGACTCCTGACCTTCCTGCGGCTCGCAAGGCAGCGCGGCACCGATCTTGGCTATGTCGTGCATGACAGCGGCGCGCGCATCAAAGACATTGGTGGCGCGTGGGATGGCGACCCGGAACATCGCGGGCAAGGCAGCTTCGGCGGCGCGTGCAAGAAGGCTGCGCTGATCGGCGTCACACCCCACACGCTGCGGCACACTTGCGGCACCTGGATGGCGCAACGCGGCGTGCCACTTCACGACATCGGCGGTTGGCTTGGGCACACCGACGCCCGGACAAGCGCCCTCTATGCCCACCATCATCCCGACCACATGCACGCGGCCCTCGCGGCGGCTGATCGGAGATAGGAGCTGTGCGAGTTATGTGCGAGCAACGAACGTCAATTCCCGTTCCGTTCACGGGTTCAAAGCGGGAACGCGCGGCGAAAAACCGTGCAAATTCAGTCTTGGCAGGCCCTCCGAAGGCAGAGGCCACAGGTTCGAATCCTGTCGGGTGCGCCAGTTTCCTCTCATTTGCCGATTTGTGCAGCCTTGCAGGTGGCGGATGCGGCTGCGTTCAGCTTTCAGCGTGGGAGAGACCAAGCGCCGCCTTCACGCTGGTGAGGGCTTCCCGGTTCAGGGTGACTGCACGGGCCTCGCTGTCCGCCTCCGTATAGCAGCGCAGTTCGGGGGCGTTGCCGGATCGGCGCAAGTGGATGATCTCGCCGCTGGCAAAGGTCGTGCGGATGCCGTCGGTTGCGTCGATCGTGCTGGCCTCGCCGGCGGAGGCGCCAAACAGGTCGGTCTGCAGCGCCAGCTGCTGCTCGGCCGATCCTGCCTGCAGCATGCCGAACAGCTTCTCGCCCAGCTCCGGCGCAAACGCCTTGATCCGGTCACTGAAGGTCACCCGCTGCGGCAGGCTGGCGAGCTGCGCCGAAACGCTGCTGCCGGGGACCGTGAGCACCAGCAGGATTGGCAGCACCGCATCGCGCGTCGGAAGCGCAGTGGTCGTCGTACCGTCCGCACCGGGAATGTCGGAGCCGAGCAGGAAGCCGCCGTTTGCCTCGTAACCGCAGACCACCTCGCCCGGCGTGGTGCGCTCCTCGCTCATCGCGGCGATCACGTAAGGCGAACCGATCCGCGTGCGGCGGCAGCGCGGGAACAGGCCGGAAAGTTCGAGCGCGGTGTTGCTGCTGACCGGCGTGACGACCGCCGCTGCGCCCACGCGCGCTGCAGAAAGGATGCCGAGCACATCGCCGCGCATCCAGATGCCGGTCTCGTCGGCGAGCAGCGGGCGATCCGAATCGCCGTCGGTCGAGATGATGGCATCGAATGCGCCTTGGCTCGCCCAGTCGCGCGCCAGGATCACGTCCTCGTCGCGGATGGCCTCGGTATCGACGGGTATGAACGTCTCCGAGCGGCCGAGCAGCACGGCCTCGGCGCCAAGCTCGCGGACGATCCGCGCCAGAATGTCGCGGCCCACCGCGGAATGCTGGTAGATCCCGATGCGCTTGCCGCCGAGCGCGCCCGCACCGAAATGGTCGATGTAGCGCTGGACGTACGCGGTCTCGACATCGGTCACCGGCGGCAGCACTTCCGCCTCGGCCAGCATGCCTTCCGCCGTAAAGGTGAAGCTTGGCAGGTCGACCAGCTGGGCCGACATGCCCGCCTCGTCTTCCTTGAGCACTTCGCCGTGCGGCCGGTAGAACTTGATGCCGTTGCGGTCTGCCGGAATGTGGCTGCCCGTGACCATCAGACTGGGGATGCCTTGCGCGAAGCTGTAAAGCGCAAGTGCGGGGGTCGGCACATAGCCGCAGAAAACCGGGACGCCGCCCGAATCGCGCACCGCCCGCGCGCAGGCGGCGAGGATGCGCGGGGTGCTCGGCCGCAAGTCTCCGGCCAGCGCGATCCGCCCTCCGGCGGGAAACTCGCCGAGCCCGGCAAGGTAGGAGAGGAAGCCGCGCGTGTAGCCGTAGCAGACCCGGTCGGTCATCGCGATGACCGTGCCTCGCGCGCCGCTGGTGCCGAAGGCAACCCCGCTTTCGGCCATGAGGTCGCGTACAGTGATCTGCGCCATGCGGGTGTTCCGATCCATTCCGTTGCCGCAATCCGGCGCAGGTGCCTGGCAAGGCCTGCCCTGCTCTTCGCCCGAACCGCAACTGCGTTCAAGACCGAAGTGGACGGTTCACCGCAGCACCGGCGCAGCCCGCCCCCCGCGTCCCTAAAGCGGCTTGCCCATCCGGATGATCGGCACTTTCACGCCCTCGCGCGAGGTGGCCTCGATGGCCTCGATCTCCTGATAGCCGCAGGCCATATAGAGCGGCAGCCCGGCCAGCGTCGCCATCAGTTCCACGCGGCGGAAGCCCGCCGCGCGCGCTGCGTCTTCGCACAGCGCCATGATCCGCTTGCCGATGCCGCGACGGGCATGGGCCGGGTCGACATACATCGCGCGGATCTTGGCGGCATCCTTCGCAGGATCGAGCGGCAGCGGTTCGCGCGCGACGATGCTGTCGTCCCCGCCGAACAGCGTCGCCCGCCAGCTCCACCCGCCGCAGCCGACGAGCGTGCCCCCACCTTGGTCGGGCTCCAGGATCATGAAGTAGGTGCGGTCTTTCACCAGCTGGGTATCAAGCCCCATGATCTGGTGGCTGGCGGTCACCTGTTCCGGCGTCAGGAAGCCGCGCTGCAGCTCCTCGATCGCGCGCGTCATCAGCGCGCGCAGGGCGGGGAGGTCCTCCTCGGTCGCGAGCGCGTGGGTAAACGTCACCCGATCAGTACCCTGCAACGCTGCCTACCGGCAGGCGCGGATCGATTGCGCCGTAGAGCCGGTCGCGCCCGACCGGCGACTCACCCAGTGCGGGGCTGCCGACGAGGATCGCGGCGATCTGGTTCCAGTAGCGCATCGGCTCCAGCTTGTGCCCCTTGGCTTCCAGCGCAGCGCGGGTTTCGGCGCTGAGCGCATTGGGCTCCCAGAAGATCACGTCGGGCAGCCACTGCGCATGGATGCGCGAGGCATCGGTCGCCTCGGTGATCGTCATGCCGTGGTCGATCACGTTGAGCATGACTTGCAACACACCCGTCGGGATATGGCTCCCGCCGGGGGTGCCGACCACCATGACGAGCTTGCCGTCCTTGGTGACGATGGTCGGCGTCATCGAGGACAGCGGCCGCTTGCCCGGCGCGATGGCGTTGTTGGCGCCTTCTACCAGGCCGTACATGTTGGGCGCGCCGGGCTTTGCCGAGAAATCGTCCATCTCGTCGTTGAGCAGGATGCCGGTACCATCCGCCGTTACCCGCGCCCCGAACCAGTCATTGAGCGTGTAGGTGAGCGAGACGGCGTTGCCCGCGGCATCGACGATCGAGAAATGCGTGGTGCTCGCGCCTTCATGGCTCTGCCCGGGTACGCCGAGCGAGACGGAAGGCGTCGCCTTGTCCGCGCTGATCCCGCCGCGCAGCTGCGCCGCATAATCGGGCGAGATGAACTTGGCGATATCGGCCTTCACGAAGCCCGGATCGCCAAGGTTGACGTTGCGATCATGATAGGCGCGGCGCAGCGCTTCGGTCAGGTAGTGCACGTTCTGCGCCGAATGCCAGCCGAGCTCGCCCATCGGATAGGCCGAAAGGATGTTGAGCGTTTCGCAGATGACCACGCCGCCAGAACTCGGCGGCGGGGCGGAAATCACGTGATAGCCGCGGTAGTCGCACTCCAGCGGCGCGCGCTCGATGGCGCGGTAGGCGGCGAAATCGGCTTTGGTCAGGATGCCGCCATGCGCCTTGCTGGAGGCGGCGATCATCTCGGCGATCTCGCCCTTGTAGAACACGTCGGCGCCCTTGTCGGCGATCAGCTGGAGCATGCGGCCAAGATCGGCCTGCACGAAGCGGTGGCCCTTCTCGAATGGCTTGCCATTGTCGAGGAAGATCGCCGCGCTCGCCGGGTCCTTGGCGAAATCCTCAGCCCCTTCGGCGAGGAATGTGGCGTCGCCCCGGTCGAGCACGAACCCGTCACGCGCAAGGCTGATGGCCGAGGCCATGAGGCGCGCGCGGGAGAGGGTGCCGAATTTCTCGCGCGCGAGTTCCAGGCCCGCGACCGTCCCCGGCACGCCGACCGCCTTGTGACCGCGGGTCGAAAGCAGCGGGATCACCTTGCCCGCCTTGTCCTGATACATTGTCGGCGTGGCGGCGGCAGGCGCGGTTTCGCGGAAGTCGATGAAGCTGGTGCGGCCATCGGCAAAGCGCACCGTCATGAACCCGCCGCCGCCAATATTGCCGGCTTCGGGGAAAGTCACCGCCAGCGCATAGGCCACCGCGATCGCTGCATCGACCGCGTTGCCGCCCTCCTTGAGCACTTCGACGCCGGCATCGCTCGCCAACCGGTGCGCGGAGACGACCATGCCATGCTCGGCGCCGACCGGCACCAGCGAAGCGGCGTTGAGGGTCGTTCCGGAAAGCAGGGAAAGCGCCGCAAGGGCGGTGATTGCAGTCTTGCGCAGGGCCATGGTTGTCATCCTCTCAGGCGCACCTCTGCCCCTGCCGCGCCCAAAAGAAAAGGGGCGGGGAAGCCGAAACTTCCCCGCCCCCTTGCGGTTGGCTATTGCGCCGACCCTTAGTACTTCACGCTCGCACGCACGTACCAGAAGCCGCCGTTGAAGCCGAACGGACCGCCGTTACGCGGATAGATCTGGCCGTCGCCGGTGCTGTTGGTCAGCGTGTAGATCGGGTTCGAGGTCGAAGCCTTGATCCGGTCGGGCTTGGTGTTGAAGATGTTGTTGCCACCCACGGTCAGCTTGAAGTTTTCCATGAAGGTGTAGCTCACGTCGAGGTCAGCCGTGACCTTGGCACCGAACTCCTGACCGGGGTAGTCGCTCTCCACCCGCCACTTGCCGAAGTAGCGACCGGCGGCGCCGATCGAGAAGTCGCCCAGCGACCAGTTGGCCTGGAGGTTGAGGCGGTGCTTCGGAGCAAGGTTCTCCGCGTCGCTCTTCTGAGCAGCGCCGAGGGTGTTCGCGTCGAACTTGGTCACCTTGTTGCGGTTGTAGTTGTAGGCCAGCGTCATGTTCAGCTTGCCGCCGCCCAGATCGGTCCGGTAGCTGCCCACCACGTCGACGCCGCGGGTGCGGATGTCGAGCGAGTTGGTGAAGAACTGGACGTTGCCGCCCACGCCAACCGAAGCGAGCTCAGGCAGTGCAGCGATGTCGCTTGCGCCGACCACGAACGCCTTCGAGATGAAGATACGGTCGGTCACCTTGATCTGGTAGGCGTCAACCGTCAGCGTCAGCGCGCTCGAGGGCTGGAACACGAAACCGAAGCCGAAGTTGGTCGACTTCTCGGGCTTGAGCGCCTTCGAGCCGAAGTACTTCGCCACGTCGCTCGTCACCGGGAAGGTGCCGACCTGCACCGAGTTGCCCTGGAGGAAGTTGGTGGTCAGCACCGCGGTGTTGTTCTGGCCCGGGGTCGGGGCGTGGAAGCCCGAACCGGCGGTGCCACGCAGCGCGAACGTGTCGGTCACGTGGTAGATGCCGTTGAACTTGTAGACGAAGCGGCCACCGAACGAATCGTAGTGCTCGTAACGGCCCGCGGCACCCAGCGTGAGCTCCTTGGTCACGTCGGCTTCGGCGCCGACGTAGAAGCCGTAGCTGTTCTGGTGAGCAGTGCCGGCATACTTGGGCGACGTACCGCCGTAGCCGCTCGCTGCCGGATCGTAGACAGCGGTCTTCTCACCCGTCGGAGCATAGACGCCCGGCGCAGTCTGGACATAGAGATCATGCGCAACCGCGTAGGGGCCCGCGCCGTAGGACTGGAAGTCGCCTTCGGTCGAGGTGTAGGTCTCGCGGCGGAACTCCGCGCCGCCCGAGAACGTGATCGGGCTGGCGAGGCCGGCGTCGACCGCATAGGTCAGGTCGAGGTTGGCGTCGAATTCCTTCTGGATCAGCTTGCCGAACTCGAAGCTGGTCTGCGAGTCAGCGCCGAACGAGGGGCTGATCGAGTTGTACATCGACAGATCAAGCGAGTTGCGGCTCAGCGAGGCCGAGAGGTCCCAGGTGAACGCGCTGTCGGTCTTGCCCTTCCAGCCCACGGTACCATAGGCCTGATCGGTCCGCCCGACGAAGATCGGCGTGAAGCCGGCCGGGTAGATCGAGGTCAGGTTGAAGACGTTGCCGTCCTTGACATAGGCGCCAGCGGGGCAGGTCGGGTTACCGGCCGGGCACTGCGTCTTGTAGTAGGGCGCCTGGAAGAAGTTGCGGCCGCCGATCGTGCCGGTCTTGAGCGTGCCCGAGCCATCGTCGAACTCGAACGTGCTCGAACCCTGGTACGAGGAGCGGAAGTTGAAGCTCTGCTCGGCCTTGGCGTGCGCGAAGTTGCCGAAGGCATAGACCTTGCTGTTGTCGGTCACGTCGTAGGCGGCGTTGACAACGGCCTTCCAGCCTTCGCTTGGCGAGTTGCCCCAGATCTGGGCGGGCAGCGGCGCGAACGGCAGCTTGTCGGCAAGGTTCGGGTTTTCTGCAGCGAAGCGCGCGGCGATCGGGCGGGTCACGCCGCGGCTCGTGCGGCCGTCGTTGTTGTACTCGCCCGAAACGTTGATGAAGCCGCGGTCCGACTTGAGGCCGGCGTTGGCAGCAACCTGATAGCTCTTGCCGTCGCCGGCATAGAACTGGCCGTAGCGACCGACGAGCTCGAAGCCGCCGTTGTCGCGCAGGCCGTAGTTCAGCACGCCCGCGATGGCGTCCGAACCGTACTGGGCGGTCGCGCCGTCGCGCAGCACTTCGAGGCCCTTGATTGCAATCGCCGGGATCGCCGAAATGTCAGGACCCTGCGAGCCGAACGACAGGCCGGTGTCACCACCGTTGTAGACCTGCACCAGCGCCGAGCGGTTGTAGCGCTTGCCATTGAGCATGACGAGCAGCTGGTCGCCCGGAAGGCCGCGCAGCGAGGGCGCGCGCACGAAGGTCGAGGCGTCCGAGATCGAGTTCTGGCCGACGAAGAACGACGGCACGAGGTTGCGGACCGAGTCCAGCAGGTTCGCGGTCGGCTGCGAGCTGAGATCAGCCGCGCTGATCACGTCGATCGGCGAGGCCGAGTCAGCGACGGTGCGGTCGGTACGGCGGGTACCGATGACGACGATGCTCTGCGCGGCGGCGGCATCATCAGCAGGCGCAGCAGTGGCCTGCGCAAAGGCGGCCTGAGGAGCCGCAACGCCGCCGAAGGCAGCGGCGGACGCGAGCAGTGCGCCGCGCAGCGCGAGGTTAGAAAGATTTCGCACGGATTGAATACCCCCTGATATGAGCAGCCGAGCATGAAGAGCCCCCCGGTCTGCCTCCGGTTGATGGGGCCGTGGATATTCCTTCGATTGAAAGTGTAAACAGCTTTGGGGTGCAATCCCGATGCCGCAAATGCGAAATCGGACATTGTGTGACATTTTTGCTATTGTCAGTGCGGCGCTGCCACAGGCGTTTTTGCTAGGGATTGAATGCCTTAGCCGCTGCCGGGGAGAAAGGCCCGCCTACTCGCGCAGGGCCTCCTGCGAGATGCGGATCAGCGGCCCCAGCACATAGTTGAGGATCGTCTGGCGGCCCGAACGGATCGCCACTTCGCCCGTCATGCCCGGGATTACCGGCATTCCCGCCCCGAAACTCGCCCGCCCCGCATCAAGCCGCACGCGGTAATAGAGCCCGCCGCGCGGGTCCTGGATCGCATCGGGCGAAACATCGACCACCTTGGCCTCCAGCGAGCCGTAGACGGTGGAATCATAGGCCGAGATCTTGATCCGCGCGGGCAGGCCCGGCCAAATATTGCTGCGGTCCTTGGGCGCAATGCGCGCCTCGATGATGACCTGGCTGTCTGCCGGCACGATCTCGGCCACAGGCTCGCCGCCGCGGATCACCCCGCCGGCGCTGCGCACGTTGAGCCGGTTGATCACGCCATCGACCGGCGCACGGATTTCCTCACGCGCCACGCGGTCCTGCACCGCGCCGAACTGCTCGTCAGCCTTGGCGAGTTCGAGCCTGAGTTGCGCGGCTTGCGCGCGTACCTGTTCCATGTCGCTTGCCCAGATCTCGCCGCGCCGCGCCGCGGATTCGCCAAGGCCTGCGGAGGATTGCGGGATCTGGTTCGCCACATCGGCAATCCGCGTGCGCAGCGAAAGCAGCGCCGCGCGCTTGTCGAGCACGTCGCGCTCCGAAACGGCATCTTCGGCATAGGCGCGCTCCAGTTTGGAGAGCTGCTCCATCGCCAGCCGCTCCTCGCTGCGCAGATTGGAGAGCCGCGCCTGGAGCGAGCCGACTTCGGCCGATTTCGCGCGCGCCTGCTGGTTGATCACGCCCACCTGGCTCATCCGCTGCGCCCGCCGCGAGGCGAACAGTCCGGTCTCGCTCGCTGCGATCTCGGGCGCCTGCGCGGCAAGCTCGACCGGCGGCACGAAGCTCCCGGCGCCGGCAATCTCTGCATCGAGCCGGGCGAGGATGATGCGCTTCGCGACAAGATCGGTCCGCGCGCTTTCGATGGCTGCGCCGGTCGAGGCATTGCTGATGCGCATCAGCACCTGCCCCTTGCGTACCCGCTGGCCTTCCTGGACGAGGATCTCCTTCACGATCCCGCCTTCGAGGTGCTGCACCAGCTGGTTCTGCGCCTGCGGCAGCACGCGACCCGCACCGCGCGTCACCTTGTCCACGGTGAACAGCGCCATCCACAGCAGCACGAGCGCGAAGGTGATCGCCAGCGCCTTCAGCAGGCGCGAGGGCGCACCAATCCCGATCCGCGCGCTCCATGGCATCGCGGTGCCGATCGGCTGGCTGGCAAGCACCAGCTTGCCGCCCAGCATGGCCTCGGCCTCGCCGGGGCGCAGTTCGTCGAACAGGCTGGCCCCGCCGAGCGAGACGATGAGCGATTGGCGAAGGCGCGCAAGGCGCATGGCAAGACCCCTGGTAGGATTGGCGTGTTACCAACGCATTTACCGTTCATTATCCTTGTTTCGCCTTGAGCCCCCCTTACGCGCATTCCCGTAAGGCCCGCTTTACCCCGCATTTTCCATAAACTGGCACTCCCGGCTCGAAAGCAGGGTACTTGCCATGACCAGTTCGCCTTCCGCCCAGCCCGATGCCAGCCCCGCCGGCATGCTCGGCCGGATCTTCCGACGCCCTGCGCCGGCCCCGCGGCCCGGCGCCGAGGGCCTTGCCGCCATCAGCCCCCTGCCGATGCTTGCCGCGCTCGAGGCGCTCGCGACCGCGCGGGGGATTGCGGCCGGCTCCGCCACGCTCGGCGCGGCGCTGCCGATGGCGCAGGAAGGCATCGCAATAAAGCTCGCCCCGCTGGCGCTCGCGCGTGTCGGGCTGGAAGCGTACTGGCGCCCGCTCGGCCGTCATGCCCCGGAAGCGGCGGATCTGCCGCTGCTCCTGCCTCTTGCCAGCGGCGGCGCGGTGCTCCTCATCGCACTGTGCGGCGAAGGCCAGGTTTCGGTGCGCGATGCTGCGGGTGATCAGGTGGTGCCATATGCCGGGTTGCGCCCGCTGCTGGCGGGCGATGCACTGCACAGCGGCCCGGTCGATCCGGTCAGCGGCGCCAGCGAAGCGCACGAACGCGACCTCATCCGCCGCAATCCCCGCGCGTGGCTGCTCGGCGCCTATCTCGCCGAGCGCCGCCAGCTTGGGCAGATGCTGGTGGCAAGCGCGCTGCTCAATCTCTGCGCGCTCGCGATCCCGCTCTACATGCGCGCGATCTACGACCGGGTGGTGCCCAATCTCGCGATCGAGAGCCTCTGGGCCCTGTCCATCGGTGTCGTGCTGGTGCTGGTGTTCGAACTGCTGCTCAAGAAGATCAAGGCGCGCTTTGTCGATGCGGTGGCAACCCGCGTCGGGCAGGCCGTGCAGCACCGCGCGGTCATCACCGTTCTGCGCGCCCGCAAGCCGACGCCGGGCATGGGCTTCGGCGCGATGCTGACGGCCCTGCGCGATCTTGAACAGCTCTCGCTGCTCGTGCCGAGTGCCATCGCCACGTTCTGTGTCGACCTGCCTTTCGTCGTCCTGCTCTTTGCGCTGATTGCGGCGATCGGCGGGTTTTCCGTGCTCGGCCCCATTCTCGGCGCGCTCGGGCTGATCCTCGTCGGCACGGTCTGCAACTATGCGCTCAAGCTCGCCAGTCGCCGCACCTCGAAGCTCGTCCAGGCGCGCAGCGACATTACCGCCGAACTCACCACCGGCTGGACCACGATCAAGGCGAACCATGCCGAGGGTCTGTTCGAAGGGCGATGGGATCTCATCTCGGACCATCTCGCGATGGCGGGCAAGCACGTGCGGCACTGGACCGAACTCCCCGCATCCGCCTCGGGCCTGCTCGTGCAATTCGTCACCGTTATGGTCGTCGTGATCGGCGTGCTGCAGATCAAGGCCGGGCTGATGACGACCGGCGCGCTGATCGCGGTCGTGCTGCTCACCGGCCGTGCGATGGTGCCGGTTGCCGCCACTGTCAGCATGTTTGCGCGTGCCTACCAGAGCCTCGCGCAGTTTCAGGCGCTCGCAGGACTGCTCCAGACCGAGCCAGAGCGGGACGTTTCCGATCCAGCCGTCAGCCTTGCCCCGGTGCGCGGCGCGCTCGCGGTCGCGGGTCTTTCGCACACCTTCGCGGGCAGTGGCGCGCCGAGCCTTGCCGGCCTCACCTTCAGCCTGCGCGCGGGCGAACGCGTCGCGCTGATCGGCAAGTCGGGCTCGGGCAAGTCGACACTGCTCCAGCTGCTTGCCGGTCTCGTGCCCGCCGAAGTGGGGCTGGTCACGCTCGATGGCCATGCGCTCGACCGGTTCGCCATCCCCCACCTCAGGCAGAACGTGATCTACAGCGCGCAGGATGCGATGATCTTCGAAGGCACCGTCTGGCACAACATCCTGCTTGGCATGCCCGAGCCCGAGGCCGAGGTGGTCGAGCGTGCGATACGCTGCTCGGGGCTCGACAGTTTCGTCGCGCGCACGGCCGAGGGCTACATGCGCCAGGTCGGCGCGCGCGGCGCGGCGCTTTCGGGCGGCCAGCGCCAGTCGCTCCTCCTCGCCCGCGCGCTGGTGCGCGATCCCAAGGTGCTGCTGCTCGACGAGCCCACCGCCTCGCTTGATATCGCCAGCGAACAGGCGGTCATTGCCGGGCTGGCAGAGGCGACGCGGGGACGCACGCTGGTTGTCGCAACGCACCGGCTTGCCCTGCTTGAGATCGTCGATCGGGTGATCTGGCTCGAGGAAGGCCGCATCGTGGCGGACCGGCCAAAAGCCGAAGTCCTGGCCCAGCTCGCGAGCCAGCAGGCGGGCCGCAACGGGGAAGCGAATGGTAAACAGCCCCCTAGGGAAGCGGCCTGAGCGGCCTCGCCCAGACCCCTTAAGCACGATGGCTTATGGCCAGTTAAGCATGGCGCCGCGCCTTCTTGCGCCGCCCTCCGAAGGAGCATGACGTGGCAGGCGCATCCGCCGATGGCGAAGTCAATCACTGGCCGGCCTTCGTGGACGTGCTCACCACCGTGATCATGGTGGTAACGTTCCTGCTCGTGATCATGAGCGCCGCGGTCATGCAACTGTCGCAGCGCGTGATTGCCAATTTCAAGCAGCAGCTGATCGAGCAGGAGCAGAAAAAGCAGAATGTCGGCAAGGACGGCAAACCCGTTGCCTGCGCCCCGGGCGCAGTGCCGGTGCTGTCCCCGCGCGATGCCGCTCCCGGCACCTCGGTTTCCGAACTCGGCGCGGTGCTGCGCTCTCCCACGGTCACCGACGGCGCCGAACGCCTCTCGATCCGCACGCGCGAGACGCCCGAGACGCTGAAGCTGCAGGTCAAGGCAGAGGAGCAGCCGACCGATGTCAGCGGTGTCGAAGTCAAGACTGCAGATACCCTGCTCAAGATCGGCTTCGCACCCAATGCCGCGACCTATGACGATGCCAATGCCGCGCGCGTGGTCGGTTTCATCAGGAGCAAGGCGCGGCCTGGCACGAAGTATGAGATCTGGTCCTTTGCGCCGCAGACGCGCTCGGTCTCCGAAGCGCAGCGCGTCGCGTTCTACCGCGCGGCGATGACCCGCAACCTGCTCCTGCGCGCAGGCCTCGCGCCCGCCGATGTCACAACCCAGATCCGCGTCACCGACGCGGCCTCTCCCGATGGGCACATGGTGCGCGTGGTGATCAAGCCATGATCGCCGCGTTCCGCTCCGCCCCCGGTTCCGCCTCCGGATCCACTGCCATGGAAAAGAAGCTGCGTGCCGAACTCGTCAAGATGGCCGTCATCATGGCGGTCCTCATCGGGCTCGGCATCTATGCCCACGAATTCGTCATCGATGGCATCAAGGCCAAGATGGCGCTCAACCTCTCGATCTTCGCCATCTTCGGGGTCGCGGCGGGCATCGCCTTCCGCAACGTTCTTTCGCTGCGCAACGAGGTCGTCGCCTTGCGCGCGCTCCAGGTCGATTACGGCGAGCGAGCCAAGCGTCCGCGCGATCCCTATGCGCAGCCGGCGGTGGTCTTCTCCGAACCCGAGCTCCTCGGCCAGGGCTACCGCCTGATCGCCGAGGAGCTCGGCAAGCAGGACAATCTCGAGATCGGCGCGGACACCGTCCAGACGCTGCTCCATGATGTCGACCAGCGCATCAATGATCGCAAGTCGACGATCCTCTACTTCTCCGGCCTGATGGTCTTCCTCGGCCTGCTCGGCGCGTTCATGGGCCTGATGAAAACGGTCCACTCGGTCTCTGATCTGATCGGCGCGATGGACTTGTCTGGCGCGGCCGGGGCGGACAGCTTCGGCAAGATGATCGAGGGCATGAAGGCCCCCTTGAACGGCATGTCGGTCGGCTTCTCCTCGTCGCTGTTCGGCCTGATGACCTCGATGGTCCTTGGCGCGCTCGAACGCTGCATGACGAGCGCGATGAAGACGCTGCGCAATGAATTCGAGCACTGGCTGTCAAACCTTGCGCAACTCGAATCCGGCCAGAGCGAAGCCGTCGCCAGCCCCAGCCGCGATTTCGGCTCGGTGCGCCGCGCGATCGAGGCGGGCGCGGCCGAACTCGCCGAGCTGCGCGCCGCCATCATCGGCCTTGCCCACGGCGCGGAGGCCAGCCGGGCCGAGATCGTCGGGCTCGCGGGTGCCGTCGGTGCCCTCTCCGACGTGGTCGCCGATCTGTCCGACCCGCGCCGGATCCTGCGCCCGGTGGCCGATGCCGTCGCGGAGCTTGCGCACAACCAGTCCGCCATGCTGGCCCAGATCACCACGCTGCACGAGGATGCCGCGGCAGACCGCGCGCATATCCGCGCAACGCTCGCCGCGCTCGGCGTCCTTGCCGAACGGTCGGCAGTGCTTGATGGCGACGAGATCCACCGCCAGCTGGATAACCTGATCACGCTGTCGGGCGAGGCGCAGCAGCTTCCGCGCGTCTCGCCCGAGCTGCGTGAGACCGCGTCCGACGCGCCGCCCTCCCTGATGGCCCGCCTCGCGGCCTCGCTCGGGCTTTCGCCGCGCAGCCCCGCGCGCCGCCAGCTTGTCGAAGCCCGGCGCCTGCGCCGCGAAGTGCACGCAGGCCTTGCGGCCAATCGCCGCGCAATGCGCGAACTCGGCGCACGGCTCGATCGGCGGCTGGAGCGGCTTGCGGTTGCCGAGGCGCATCACCGCGATGCCATCGCCCGGCTCGCCATGCGCAGCGCCGAGCATCGCGCCTCGTTTGAAACCTTTGCCGCTGCCTTCGAGGCGGGCAGCCCCTCCGAAGCTGATGCCATCGCGCTGGGCGATGCGCGCACCCAGATGGACCGGCTGCGCCGCCGTCTCGGCATGCGCTTCGAAGATCCTGCGCCGGAGCAGCCCGCCAGCGCTATAATCCCGTCCACCCCCCAGCGCGGAGCCTTGTGATGGCGCTGCATTTTCACCCGTTCGGACGCCGCCCGGTGTTCTCGCGCGCCGATGAGCGCCACGCTTGCCGGATCGATGGCGAGATCGTGCTGACCGAGAAGATGGTGAGCTACGAGGGCCGCCTCATCAACCTGTCGCGCGGCGGCGCGATGTTCCGCCCGCGCCTGGCCTATCTGATGAACCGCCGCGGCGATGCGGTGCAGGTCCAGGTCGCGGGCCTCGCGCTCCCGGGCGAGATCGTGGCGACATCACCGCTCGGCTTCGGCGTCCGCTTCGAGACGCCGCTTACCGAAGGCGAGCTTGCGCATCTGCTCGCCCACCACACGGCAGAAATCGAGCCTGCCTGACTAAGCTGCCTGACCCCTGCGTCCGTCCCGGCAGGCGCCAAAGGGCTATCCCCTAGGGTCTGCTTGCGCGGCCATTAACCATGTTGGCCGCACACCGGGTCGCGATCGAAAAGGTCATGAAGGAAGCCAAGGTGCCGCATCTCCTTGCCCATCCGCCGCTCACGGCGCTCGCTGCCGCCCTTATGGCCGGCGGATCGCTTGCGGTCTCCGCGGCCGGCGCGGCAGAGCCTGCGGTGGCGCCGGAGGGCGTGCCGCATGCGCCGCCGCTGGCCTATGCCCTCGAAGGGCTCGAGGGAGGCGACTTCGTCACAGTGGCCGGCGTGGGGCCGGGTCATGCGTCCTCTCGGCTGCCAGCTCGTACCGAACCTGCCGCTGAACAGCCCCAACCCCCGCCAGCGCCCCCGCCGGCACCCCCGCCGATGCTGGAAGCGCAGCCGGTGATCCGGCTCGTGCTGGCTCGGCCGCTGCTCCCGGCTCCGTTCGCGCCCGCCATACTCAGCGATCTTGTCCCGCCGCTACCGGTTGCGGCGCTCGCCGCACCGCGCGCCCCGGTGCTGCCACAAGGCCCCATGCCCGATGGCTCGACCCTTGCTGCCAATATGGCGCCTGCGCCCGAGTTTCCCGCTGCCGCAGCGAATGAGACCTCCGGCGTCGAGCCTTCTGTCGCCGAGACCACTGTGGCCGAACTCCCCGCGCTCGATCCCGCGCAGCCAGCCGTGCTCTCCCGCCTCGATGGCCCCGGCCCGCTCCCCGCGCTGCGCCCGCTTGCCGAACTGGTCAGTCCTGCAGAACCGGCCCGCGCACCTGCACCGATGCCTGCATCTGCAACGCCCGATCCCGCCGCCATCGATGCAGAGGAGCCCGCTGCTCCGGCTGCGCCTGCCAACCCGGCCGAGACGGAATCGCTCACCGATGCGATCGTCGCCTCTTTGCGCGGCAACCCGGAAATCCAGATCTCGCTCGCCCAGCAGGACGACGCCCGCTACGGCGTCGACGAGGCGCGCGCCAACTACCTCCCCCGCGTCGACGTGACAGGCGCCTGGGGCCGCGAGTTCGCGCGCAACATTCCGCAGGCTCCCACCCAGCGCTTCCGCAGCGAGGCGACGATCGCGCTCAACCAGAACCTGTGGGACTTCGGCGTCACCATCAACGACATCAAGCGCGCGCGGGCCAGCTACCGCTCGGCGCAATGGGGCACGCGCGAGCGGATCGAGGCGATTTCCTACGATATCGCCAATGCCTATCTCGGCGTGCTGCTCCAGCAGAAGCTCGTCACGCTGGCGGATGCTGAGATCGCCTCGGTGCGCAAGATCCTGCGCATCGTCACCGTCCAGAAGGACCTCGGCCTCACCACCCCCGCCGATGTCGAGCGCGCGCAGACCCGGCTCGACAACGTGCGATCGCAGCTGCTGGATCGGCAAAGCGCGCTCGAACAGGCACGCAATGCCTACAAGCGCCTCACCGATCACATGCCGCTGCCCGCCGCCGAAGTGCCCGCCGCCGGCGCAGCGCTGCCCGAAAGCGCCGATGTCGCGGTCGATCTCATCGACACGCGCAGCCCGCGCCTCGCGCAGGCGGTCGAGGATCGCCGTTCGCTCGACAAGCAGTATGATAGCCAGGCCGATACTGCGCTGCCGCGTCTCGGTCTCACCATCGCCAGCGATTACCGGCAGGACGTGCTCGGCTCGACCGGGCGCGCGGTCGATGCGCGGGCCATGGTGACGTTCTCCTACCGGCTCTACAACGGCGGTGCCGCCACCGCGACCAAGCGCCGCATCGGCGCGCGGCTGCGCCAGGCCGATTACGAACTGGATCGCCGCCGCCGCGAGGTGGAGCAGGACATCCGCATCGATTACGCCAGTCTCGGCGCCGCGCGCGAGAAGATCGCCACGATCGAAGCGGAAATCACCTCGGCCGAGCGCGTTGCCGATCTCTACAAGCAGCAGTTCCGCGGCGGGCGGCGCACGGTGTTCGATCTGCTCGATGCCGAACAGCTGCTCTTCGCCGCGCGCGCGAAGCAGGCCGCCAATCTCATCGCGCTCCGCGCTGCCGAATACCGCGTGCTGCAGAAGCTTGGCGGCCTGTTCGATCTCGTCAGCGGCGGCCAGCCGCTGCCCGAACTCGCGCAGCCCGCGCCCGGGAGTGACGACTGAGCCCGCACGCATACGGGAAATCCCGGAGGCTCGCCCAGCCCAAGCCCTAATTTCGCGGCGCTAGGATCGGGCGCCCAGCATTCGAGGTCCTATGGTCAACAAGGTTCGCGCCAAATCGGGTTCCACCGGCAAGCTCAGGGGGGGCAAGGCCTCCGCCGGTCTTGCGCCCGATGCCAAGGGGCCAGCCTCTGGCGAGGGCACGGACGCGGTCGTCCACAAGCAGGACATCGGCGCCGCAAAAGTCGTCCAGCTCGATGCCGACGACAAGGCGCGGCTCGGCATCAAGTACGCCCCGTTCAAGGTCGAGATCGCTGACGTCGACGTCGTGCTCGTCTTCAACGACCGTTCGCGCATCATCATTCCGGGCATGGCGCTTGCCGCGTTCTCGGGCCGCAAGCCGGTCATCCTGTTCGCCGACAAGGAGTTCTCGGCAGATCAGGCCGTCGGCATGGTCGGCGAGATCACGCCGCAGAACCCCGGCCTCGAACTGCATCTCAGCAGCGCCGATGCGACGAAGCCTGCGGAAGCGGCCAAGCCGCCCGCGGCGGTCCAGCCCGAGGATTCGGCGCAGGCCCAGGCCGAGGCCGCGGCCAAGGAGGAAAAGCAGCACAAGTCCGACGAGACCGGCAAGGCGCTGACCGAGAAGATCAGCGATTCGCAGCCGCAGAGCCCCTCGACGCCGGGCGTCCAGTCCCCCCGCGCCGCTGATCCCGCGCCCGACGATGCGCTGGGGCCCGCAGGGATCGGCAAGCTCGTCCCCAAGCTGACCTTCGAGCTGTTCAACAGCGAAGGCGTCACCCGCAGCACCGAGAATGGCGAGACGGTGATCAAGGGCGATACCGGCGGACCGGATTCCTCGAAGAACAGCGGCTTCCGCGCCCAATCAGCGCCGGAAAGCATCGACGGCACTTCGGGCAGCGATGTGATCTTCGCCGACGATCCCGCCCACGCACCGCAGGGCAATAGCTTTCGCGTGCTGAATGTCGTCGCCGAAGTGCCCGCCAAGGGGCTCGACCTGCTCGAAGTCCTGATCCCGTCGCTTCCGGCGGGCTACGGCATCGTCAACGGCACGCTCACCGAGAAGGGCTGGCTGGTCTCGGTCGATCAGGCCAAGATCACCAAGCTGACGACGACCGTCGACGAGACGGGCAAGACCGTCCCCGTCCCCGCGAGCCAGTCGCACTTCTCTTTCGAGCTCGAGCTTACCTACAAGCTGCCTCCCACCGCCACCGCGGCCGGGGACAACGGCTTCAAGGACGAGTTCTATCTTCCCGTGCTGCTCGGCCTCTCGTCCGATGGCAAGACCTCGACCTTCGCGGTCTCGGTCTCGACGCATTTCGGCATCAGGGACGTGACCGACGAGGCCGGGATGACGGTGAAGGATCCCGTCACCGGCGAGCCGATCTACGTCCTCTTCTCCAATCCGCCCGGCACCAATATCTCGGCCGGGGCGGGAGATGATCATATCCATGCCGGCGCAGGGGCAGACCGCATCGATGGCGGCACCGGCTTCGATTTCGCCGACTATCACCTCTCGGGCGAAGGCGTCGATGCGAACCTCGGTAGCGGCAAGGGCAAGGGCGGCGCCGCGGAAGGCGATAGCTACGTCAGCGTCGAGGGCCTGATCGGCTCCGATTTCGACGACCGCCTGACCGGTGATGGTGGCGACAACACGCTGATTGGCGGCAAGGGCGCGGATGTGCTCGATGGCGGCGCGGGCACCGATACGGTGGACTACACGCATGCGCTCGATGGCGCGCCCGTGGGCACAGAGGGCATCGAGGTGTTCCTCGACGGTGCCCCGGCGCGCGGAGGCGAGGCCGAGGGCGACCGGCTCACCAGCGTCGAGCATGTCATCGCCACGGACCGTGATGATACGATCCATGGCGGCGCGGCCGGCGAATGGATCGAGGCCGGGGCGGGCGATGACCGCCTGATCTCGAGCGCCGGCGCAGATCGCTTCGATGGCGGCGCGGGCACCGATACGCTCGACTACAGCGGCGCGGCCAGCGGCGTCGATGCCCGGCTGGACGGCACCGCCGGCAAGGGCGGCGATGCAGCAGGCGATACGGCGACTGGCGTCGAGAACCTGATCGGCTCCGCGTACGATGACGTGCTCACCGGCGACGGCGGCGACAACCGCATCACCGGCGGCGCCGGTGCTGACCGTATCGACGGCGCGGGCGGCGTCGATACGGTCGATTTCAGCACCAGCGATGTCGCGGTCGAAGTCTATCTCGATGGCCGCACCAGCCGCGGCGGCGAGGCGGAAGGCGATACCTACGCCAATATCGAAATCCTGAACGGCAGCGCCTTTGGCGATCGCCTTGTCGGTGGACGCGGCGAGGAAACCCTCTCCGGCGGCGCGGGCGACGATGTGCTCGAAGGCGGCTTCGGCGCCGATGCGCTCGATGGCGGTGCGGGCCTCGATATCGCGAGCTATGCGGGCTCGGCCGCCGCTGTGCAGGTCGCGCTCGATGGCTCGCTGCGCGATGGCGGCGATGCGGTGGGCGATGTGTTCACCAGCATCGAAGGCCTCGAAGGCTCGTCTTTTGGCGATACGCTGCTCGGCTCGGCTGGCGGCGATGTGCTGCGCGGCCTCGGCGGCGATGACCTCCTCGCCGGCCTCGGCGGCGCCGACGCGCTCGAGGGCGGCGCGGGCTTTGACACCGCGGACTACAGCGGCTCGCGCTTTGGCGTGACAGTGCGCCTCGATGGCACGCTTTCCGAAGGCGGCGATGCCGATGGCGATCGGCTGACCGGCATCGAGAAGGTCGTCGGCAGCGCGCACGATGATATCTTGCTCGGCGCCGGGGCGGTTGAAACGCTGTCCGGCGGCGATGGTGACGACAGCCTCGCGGGCGGCGCGGGCGCGGATACGTTGATCGGCGGCGGCGGGATCGATACAGCCGATTACACCGGCTCGGGCGCGGGCGTCACCGTTTCGCTCGATGGGACGGCAGGCCGGGGCGGCGATGCGGCAGGCGATGTCCTGCGCGGGATCGAAACGCTGGCCGGTTCGGCCTTTGCCGATCGCCTCGGCGGCGATGCGGGCGACAATGTGCTGCAAGGCGGGGCAGGCGACGACACCCTCACCGGCGATTTCGGGGCCGATACCCTTGCCGGCGGCGATGGCTTCGATACGGCAGACTATGCCTCCGCAGGCGGCGCGGTCACCGTGCGGCTCGATGGCAATGCCTCCTCCGGTGACATTGCCGAGGGCGATCGGCTCTCGGGCATCGAACGCCTCGTCGGCGGCGCTTACGCCGATACCCTGATCGGCGACAGCGCGGACAATACGCTCGAAGGCGGCGCGGGCGATGATACCCTGCGCGGCGGGCTCGGCGCGGACGCCCTCGTCGGCGGGAGCGGCGCGGACACGGCCGACTACAGCGATTCCGCAGCAGCGGTGCAGATTGATCTCGCGGCGGGCACCGGGCTTGGCGGCAGCGCGGCCGGCGATACCTTCCGCGGGATCGAGAACCTCACTGGCTCGGACCAGGCCGACCGCCTGAGCGGCGATGCCGGTGCCAATCGCCTTTCCGGCGGCTCTGGCGACGACGTGCTGGCCGGCGGCGGTGGCGCGGATCTGCTGCAGGGCGGTGAGGGGCTCGACACCGCAGACTACAGCGGCTCGCGCGCCGCGGTCGCTGTCGCGCTCGATGGCTCGGCGGGGAGCGGCGGCGATGCCGCGGGCGACCAGCTCCAGGGCATCGAGGCCCTCACCGGCTCGGCCTTTGCCGACCGGCTTTCCGGCAATGAAGGCACCAACACGCTGGACGGCGGTGCGGGCAACGACGTGCTCACCGGGCTTGGCGGGGCGGACCGGCTGGTCGGCGGCGCCGGGTTCGACACGGCGGACTACAGCCTCAGCGCGACCGGCGTCGTCGTCGGCACCGATGGCGCGGTCGGCCTCGGCGGCGATGCGCAGGGCGACACGCTCACCGGCATCGAACGCGTCCTCGGCTCGGCCTTCGACGACCGCCTGTCCGGCGGAACGGACGCCGATACGCTCGATGGCGGCGCGGGCAACGACCGGCTCGACGGCGGCGCAGGCGCGGATCGGCTGATCGGCGGCCTCGGCACCGATATTGCCGATTATGCCCGCTCCGAAGCCGGGGTGAACGCCGGCCTTGATGGCGGTGCCAACACCGGCGGCGATGCCGAGGGCGATACCTACAGCGGCGTCGAAGGCATCTCCGGCTCGGCTTTCGGCGATACCCTGCGCGGTTCCGCCGATGCCGACGTGCTGCTTGGCCAGGGCGGCAACGACACGCTCTTCGGCAGCGCCGGGGCCGACGTGCTCGATGGCGGTGCCGGATCGGATAGCGCCGATTACAGCGCCAGCGATGCCGGCGTGCGCATTGATCTCTCGCTCGGCAGTGCCAGCGGCGGCGATGCCGAAGGAGACACGCTGGCCGGGCTCGAAGGCGTGATCGGCTCGGACTTTGCCGATAGCCTCGATGGGTCTGCTGCCAGCGAACGGCTGATCGGCGGCGGCGGCGACGATATCATCGAAGGCCGCGGCGGCGCGGACGTCCTCGACGGCGGTGACGGTATCGATACCGTCAGCTACGAGGACAGCCGCACCGGAATCTCGCTGACCCTCGATGGCACGGCGGGCGAAAGCGGCGATGCCGAAGGCGATTCGGTCACAGGCTTCGAACATGTCGTGGGCTCGGACTACAACGACCGCATCACTGGCGTCGGCGCGGCGGAAATTTTCGAAGGCGGCGGCGGTGATGACCGCCTGTCCGGCGCGGGCGGCAATGACACCCTGATCGGCGATACCGGCGACGATGTCCTGAACGGCGGCGCGGGGGCGGACACGCTCGAAGGCGGGCTCGGCTTCGATACGGCGGCCTATGACGGCTCGGCGGCCGCCATCACCATCGATCTCGGCGCGGGCAGCGGCGCGGGCGGGGATGCGCAAGGCGATCGGCTCTCCGGCATCGAAAGCGTGCTCGGATCGGCCTTCGATGATCGGCTCACCGGCGGAGCGGCGGCGGAGCGGCTCAGCGGCGGCGACGGTGACGATGTGCTGAGCGGTGCGGCGGGCGATGACACCTTGCTCGGCGGCGCGGGCGACGACGTGATCGATGGCGGCAGCGGCGCCGATGCGATCGATGGCGGCGCAGGCCACGACCGCGTGGACTACAGCCTCTCGGGCTCCGGCGTCAGCGTCTATCTCGATGGCGTCACCGGCTTCGGCGGCACCGCTACCGGCGATACGCTGGCAAGCATCGAGGACGTGACGGGCAGCGGCTACGACGACATGCTGAGCGGCGCCGGCGCAGATGAGACGCTGCGCGGCGGCGGCGGCAATGACCTTCTCGCCGGGCGCGCCGGCGCGGACCTGCTTGATGGCGGCGCGGGCTTCGATACCGCCGATTACGGCACGTCGGCTGCGGGCGTGACGGTCGATCTGGCAACCGGCACCGGCACCGGCGGCGATGCAGAGGGCGATACCCTTGTCTCGGTCGAGCGCCTGCTCGGCTCTTCGGGCGCCGACACCCTGTCTGGCGCCGACGGCGAGGAAACCATAGAAGGCGGTGCGGGCGACGATGCGCTCTCCGGGCGCGCCGGGGCGGACACCCTCCTTGGCGGCGCCGGCAACGATAGCCTTTATGGCGGTGAAGGCGCGGACACGCTCGATGGCGGCAGCGGGTTCGATACCGTCGACTACTCGGCCTCGTCTGAAGCCATTGTCGCGGGGCTGGGCGGCAGCATCGGCATCGGCGGCGATGCGCAGGGCGATACGCTTACCGGGATCGAGCGCCTTGTCGGTTCGGCTTTCGGCGACCGCCTGCTCGGCAGCCTCAACGACGATATGCTCGAAGGCGGCGCGGGCGATGACACGCTCATTGGCGGCGAGGGCAACGACACGCTGCGGGGCGGTGCTGGCAACGATACGCTGGATGGTGGCGCGGGCGCGGACCGCATCGACGGCGGCGAGGGGCTCGACACGGTCGACTACGGCAGCTCGGCCGCAGCTGTCACCGTTCGGCTCGATGGCACGGTCAGCACCGGCGGCGATGCCGATGGCGACCAGCTCCTCGGCATCGAAAACCTCACCGGCTCGGCCTATGACGATACGCTGATCGGCGATGCGGCAGCCGAGACGATTTCCGGCGGCGCGGGCGACGATACCATCCAGGGCGGTGCGGGCGATGATCGCCTGCTCGGTGGTAGCGGCGACGATGCGCTATCGGGCGGCCTCGGCGCAGACGTGATCGACGGCGGCTCGGGCATCAACACCGCAAGCTATGCCAGTGCTGCCGCCGGGGTCAGCATCGACCTTTCCGGCGCGGTCGGCACCGCGGGCGAGGCAACAGGCGATACGCTTGCCAATATCCAGCGCCTCGTCGGCTCGGCCTTTGCCGATACGCTCGGCGGCGGGGCCGGCAGCGAGACGATCCTTGCCGGCGCGGGCGACGATGCCTTGCGCGGCAGTGTCGGGGCCGATGTGCTCGATGGCGGCAGCGGCACCGATCTGGTGGATTACAGCACCAGCGACGGCGCGGTCACGGTTGCGCTCGATGGCTCGATCGGGATCGGCGGCGATGCAGCAGGCGATCAGCTCAGTCGCATCGAAGGCGTGATCGGCTCCTCGCTCGACGACCGGTTGAGCGGCAGTGCCACCGCCAACGTCCTCGGCGGCGGCGCAGGCAACGATACGCTCGCGGGGGGGGGTGGCGACGACACCTTGCTCGGCGGGGCTGGCAACGATCTCCTCGATGGCGGCGCGGGGTCGGACCTCATCGACGGCGGCGAAGGCGCCGATACCGTCGACTATGCGGATTCGAGCTCGGGAGTCTCGGTCTCGGTCGATGGCTCGGTGTCCACCGGCGGCGCCGCCGAAGGCGACCGGCTGGTCGGTGTCGAGAACCTCATCGGCTCGGCCTTCGCCGATACCCTGCGCGGCACGGCGGCCGATGACAGTCTCGTCGGCGGGGCAGGCGACGATGTCCTCGCCGGGCGCGGCGGGGCAGACCAGCTCGTCGGCGGTGCCGGCTACGATACCGCAGACTACGGCGATGCCGCAGCCGCCGTCACCGTGTCGCTCGCAAGCGGTCTCGGCACCGCGGGCGATGCGGCGGGCGACCGGCTCGAAAGCATCGAGCGCCTGCTCGGCTCGTCCTTCGCCGATAGCCTCACCGGCTCCTCGCAGGCCGATACGCTCGACGGCGGCGCCGGCAACGATGTGCTGTCCGGACTTGGCGGCGACGATATCATCCTCGGCGGCGCGGGCGACGACATGATCGATGGCGGCGCGGGTGCCGATGCCATCGACGGCGGGCTTGGCCGCGATACGGTCGACTATTCGGCCTCACTGGTCGGAGTCACCGTCACGCTTGCCGGGGGCACCAGTGCAAGCGGCCTTGCCGAAGGCGACGTGCTCACCGGCATCGAGGAAGTGATCGGCTCAGCCGATGACGACGCCATCACCGGCGGCGCAGCAGACGAGACACTGCGCGGCGGCGCGGGCGATGACATCTTGCGCGGCGGTGCAGGCGCCGATCTGCTCGATGGCGGCGCGGGCACCGATACGGCCGACTATTCGCGCGCGGCCGCCGGCATCGCGCTCAGCCTGGTGACGGGCGGTAGCGGCGGCGAGGCGGCAGGCGACAGTTTCGCTGGTATCGAGATCGTCGAGGGCAGCGCCTTTGCCGATACCATCGCAGGCTCGGACAGCGATGATACCTTGCGCGGGCGCGGCGGCGGAGACCGGCTCGATGGCGGGCTCGGCGCCGATCTGCTCGATGGCGGCGCCGGCAGCGATACCCTGCGCGGCGGCGCGGGGGCAGACATGCTGCTGGGGGGGGCCGGGTCCGATACGGCGGATTACTCGACCTCCGCTGCCGGGATCGCGATTAACCTCGATGGCTCGCTTTCGGCCGGAGGGGATGCGCAGGGCGATACGCTGTCTTCGATCGAAAACGCGATCGGTTCGGCCTTCGACGATGCGATTACCGGCACCTCGCAGGGCGAAACGCTGGACGGCGGCGCCGGCAACGATGTGCTCTCCGGCCAGGGCGGCAGCGATACGCTGCTCGGCGGCGCGGGTGATGATCGGCTCACCGGCGGCATCGGCGCCGACCGGCTCGATGGCGGCCTCGGTTTCGATACGGCAAGCTACGCCGATTCCGCTGCCGGGGTCACGGTGCGGCTTGATGGCGGCCCGGCATCGGGCGGCGATGCCGAGGGCGATGTGCTCACCGGCATCGAAGGCGTGATCGGCTCGGCGCAGAACGACACGATCATCGGCGGCACGGCGGACGACCGGCTCGATGGCGGTGCGGGTGACGATGCGCTCACTGGCGGTGCGGGCGACGATATCCTGCTCGGCGGCAGCGGCGACGATGTGATCGTCGGCGGGCTCGGCGCCGACCAGATCGATGGCGGCACCGGCAGCAACACCGCCAGTTATTCAGGCGCAGCCGCGGGCGTCGCGGTCGATCTCTCGGGCGCGGCGGGCACCGGCGGCGAGGCGGCGGGCGATACGCTCACCGGAATTGCGCGCCTGATCGGCTCGGCCTTCGCCGATACCCTCGGCGGCGGCGATGGTGCGGAAACGATCCTCGGCGGCGCGGGCGATGACATGCTGCTCGGCAGCGCGGGCAACGATCTGCTCGATGGCGGCAGCGGGTCCGATACCGTCAGCTACGCCGGCTCGGGCAGCGCGGTCACCGCCTATCTCGATGGCCGCGCCGGCAGCGGCGGTGATGGCGCAGGCGATGTGCTCACCGCCATCGAAGGCCTTGTCGGTTCGGCCTTCGATGATCAGCTCAGCGGCAGCGACAACGCCGACCTGCTCGATGGGGGCACCGGCAACGATACCCTGCGCGGCGGCGGCGGCAGCGATACGCTGACAGGTGGCGCTGGCAACGACGTGATTGTCGGCGGCGATGGCGCCGATGCGATCGATGGCGGGCTCGGCGCCGATACGGCGAGCTATGCCGACGCAACCAGCGCGGTGACCGTTTCGCTCGATGGTAGCGCCGGCAGCGGCGGCGCTGCAGGCGATACGCTGACGGGCATCGAAATCCTGATCGGCACCGGTTTCGACGACCGGCTCGGCGGCGGCGCAGCGAGCGAGACGATCCGCGCGGGCGATGGCAACGATACCCTGCTCGGCAGCCTAGGCAGCGATGCGCTGGTCGGCGGCGATGGTACCGACAGCGCGGACTATTCGGGTTCGACGGCCGCGATCAACGCCGGGCTCGATGGGCGCAGCGGCAGCGGCGGTTTTGCCGAAGGCGATCGCCTCACCGCGATCGAGCGCCTCGTCGGCTCGGGCTTCGGCGATACGCTCGCCGGCGGCACCGGCAGCGAAACGCTCGATGGCGGTGCGGGGGATGATACGCTTACCGGCTCCATCGGCGCGGACACGCTGATCGGCGGCAGCGGTTTCGACACCGCGGATTATTCGGCCTCCACCGGCGGCGTGACGGTCGCCACCGATGGTGCCGCCGGCGGCAGCGGCGATGCGGCTGGCGATACGCTCAGCGGGATCGAACGCGTGGTCGGCTCGGCGCTCGCCGATACGCTCGGCGGCAGCACGGGTGCAGACACGCTCGAAGGTGGGGCCGGGGGCGATACGCTGACGGGCGGCGCGGGCAACGATACCCTGCTCGGCGGCGCGGGCGACGACGCGATCACTGGCGGCACTGGTGCTGATACCATTGATGGTGGCACCGGCATCGACCGGCTGAGCTATGCGGCATCCACCGCGGGCATCCAGCTCAATCTCGTCACCGGCGCGGGTCTCGGCGGCGATGCTGCGGGCGATCGGGTTAGCGGGATCGAGCAGGTCGATGGGTCCGACTTTGCCGATACGATCACCGGCAGCGGGGCGGACGAGGTGCTTTCGGGGGGGGCGGGCAACGACACGCTCGCCGGCGGTGCGGGCAGCGATATGCTCTCCGGCGGCCTTGGCAACGATGCGCTCAGCGGCGGGGCCGGGGCGGACCAGCTCGACGGCGGCACCGGATTCGATACTGCCGACTACAGCGCCAGCACGGGCGCGGTGCAGATCACGCTCGATGGCTCGACCGCGACCGGCGGCGATGCCGAGGGCGACAGCCTGACTGGCATCGAGCGCGTCGTCGGCTCGGCCTTCGGCGATACGATCATTGGCGGTTCGGCCGCCGAAACACTCGAGGGCGGCGCCGGGAACGACACGCTCACCGGCAGCGGCGGCGGTGATACCCTGCTGGGCGGCGCGGGCGACGATCTCCTGCGCGGCGGCACGGGCGCGGACGTGCTCACCGGCGGCGACGGGTTCGATACCGCCGATTACGGAGCGTCCGATGCGGCGGTGCAGATCGTCCTTGATGGCTCGGCGGCACAGGGCGGTGATGCCGCCGGAGACGTTCTGTCCGCGATCGAGCGCGTCAACGGCTCTGCCTTCGATGATACGATCACCGGTAGCGCGGGTGCGGAAACGCTGTCCGGCAGCGCGGGTGACGATACGCTGACCGGCCTTGCCGGGGGCGATACACTGTCTGGCGGATCGGGCGACGATACCCTCGATGGCGGCGCGGGCGCAGACCGCATCGATGGCGGCAGCGGGCTCGACACAGTGACTTACGCGGCCTCGTCGGCAGCGGTCGCCGCGTCGCTTGGCGGCATCGCCGGCAGCGGCGGCGATGCCGCGGGCGATACGATCAGCAATGTCGAGGTGCTGCGCGGCTCGGCCTTCGGCGATACGCTGACCGGTCGTAGCGGGGCGGACACGCTGCTGGGCGATGCGGGCGATGATACGCTCGTCGGCACGGCCGGATCCGATACGCTCGACGGCGGAGACGGCTTCGATACCGCTGATTATTCTGCCTCCGCCGGCGGCGTCACCGTCAATCTCGATGGCACGGTTTCCTCGGGCGGCGATGCGGCGGGCGACAGCCTTACCGCGATCGAGCGCGTGGTTGGCTCGGCCCAGGCCGATGCCCTGCGCGGCGCCGATGGCAACGATACGCTCGAGGGCGGCGGTGGCAACGATGCGCTGAGCGGCGGCGTGGGCGCAGACCGCCTGCTCGGCCAGGCGGGAGACGACACGCTGGTCGGCGGGCTCGGTGCCGACGTGCTCGATGGCGGGCTCGGCAGCGATACAATCGACTATTCAGGCTCGGCAGCCGGGGTCAACGCCGGGCTCGACGGCGCGGCCAACACCGGCGGCGATGCGGCAGGCGACACGATCACCGGCGCCGAAGTGCTGATCGGCACCGCATTCGCCGATACGCTGCGCGGCGGCGCATCCGCAGATACCCTGCTGGGCGGCGCAGGCGACGACACGCTGCGCGCCAGCGCCGGCGCCGACGTGCTCGATGGCGGCAGCGGCTTTGACAACGCAGACTATTCGGCGAGCAGCGCCGGGGTCACCATCAATCTCGGCGCCGGCACGGGCACCGGCGGCGATGCGGCGGGCGATACGCTGACGGGGATCGAGCAGGTCACCGGCTCCGCGCAGGCTGACCGGCTCACTGGCAGCAACAATGCAGATGTCCTCCTCGGTGGCGGCGGAGACGACGTGCTCGCGGGCGGCCTCGGCGACGATGCGCTGAACGGCGGCAGCGGCAACGATACGTTGACTGGCGGCGCGGGCAGCGATCTGCTCGATGGCGGCGCCGGAACCGATACGGCAGACTATTCGGCATCGATCCAGGCCGTGCGCGTCGCACTCGATGGCAGCGCCAGCGCGGGCGGCGATGCCGATGGCGATACGCTGGCCGGGATCGAGATCGTGATCGGCTCGGCGCAGGGCGACAGGCTGATCGGCGCCGCCGCCAACGAGACGCTGCAGGGCGGCGCGGGCGATGACACCCTGATCGGGGCGGGCGGCGCCGATGCGCTGATCGGCGGCGATGGCTTCGACACGGCAGACTATTCGGCCGCCACCGCCCGCATCGCCGTCGCGCTCGATGGCAGCGCGGGCACCGCGGGCGATGCCACCGGCGATACCCTCACCACGATCGAGCAGCTGATCGGCACCGGGTTCGACGATACGCTCGGCGGCTCGGCCGGGGATGACACGATCCTCGGCGGCAGCGGCGCGGATACGCTGAGCGGCGCAGCCGGTAACGATACGCTCACCGGTGGCACGGGCGACGATACGCTGATCGGCGGTGCCGGGGCCGATGCGCTCGACGGCGGCATCGGCTTCGATACCGCAAGCTATGCGGCCTCGGCCAGCGCGGTCACGGTCACGCTCGGCGGCCCGGCGGGCAGTCGCGGCGATGCGGCAGGCGATACGCTGGTCAACATCGAGCAGCTGATCGGGTCGGCCTTCGACGACCGCCTCACCGGCGCTGCCGCGAACGAGATCCTGCGCGCCGGCGCGGGCAACGATACGGTCAGCGGCGGCGACGGCGATGACCAGCTTTTCGGCGAAGCCGGCGACGACACCCTTGTCGGCGGCACCGGCGCCGACATTCTCGATGGCGGCAGCGGCAGCGATACCGTGTCCTATGCCACCTCGCTCAGCGCGGTCACGGTCAATCTCGATGGCCGCACATCGGTCGGCGGCGATGCCGACGGCGACGTGATCGCCAATGTCGAGCGCGTGATCGGCTCGGGCTTCGATGACGTGTTCACCGGCTCCGCCAATGGCGAGCAGATCGAGGGCGGTGCGGGTGACGATCTGTTCGGCGCCAGCGCCGGGGCCGATGTGCTGACCGGCGGCGCCGGGTTCGATACCGCAGACTACAGCGCGGGCGGCGCTGCCGTCACCGTGCGCATGGACGGGGCGGTCTCGTCCGGTGGGCTTGCCGAAGGCGATGTGCTCGCCGGCGTGGAGCGGGTGATCGGCACCGCCTTTGCCGATAGCGTCACGGGCTCGACCGGCGCCGACACAATCCTGGGGCAGGACGGCAACGACACGCTGTCGGGCGGTGCGGGGGCGGACAGCCTCTCCGGCGGCACCGGCGACGATACCCTGATCGGCGGCGCCGGGGCGGATAGCCTCGATGGCGGCGCCGGGTTCGACAGCGCCGACTATTCGGGCGCAGGCTCGGCCGTCTCCGTGCGCATGGACGGCGTCTCCGGCACGCTCGGTGATGGCCTCGGCGAGGTCCTCACCGGCATCGAGCGTCTCGTGGGTTCGGCGCTTGCCGACAGCCTGCTCGGCTCGGCCGGCGCCGATACGATCGAAGGCGGCGCGGGCGACGATCTGGTTCAGGGCGCAGCGGGCGACGATACGCTCTCGGGCGGTGGCGGCGACGACACGATCGAGGGCGGGCTTGGCGCGGACAGCATCGATGGCGGCGCCGGCACCGATATCGCCGATTACGCGAACTCGGCCTCCGGCGTCACGATCGCCACCAATGGCAGCACCGGCAGCGGCGGGGATGCGGCGGGCGACATGCTTGCCGGCATCGAGACCATCCGCGGCTCCGCTTATGCCGATACGCTCGGCGGCGGCACCGGCGCGGATACCTTGCTCGGCCAGTCGGGCGATGACGTGCTGGCCGGTCTCGGCGGGGCGGACGTGCTGACCGGCGGCGAAGGCTTCGATACCGCCACTTATGCAGCCTCGGCCAGCGCCGTGACGGTCGATCTCGGCGCGGGCACCGGCAGCGCTGGCGATGCCGCAGGCGATGTGCTCAGCGGGATCGAGCGGGTCGTCGGCTCCGCGCTGGCCGACCGGCTCACCGGCTCGGCGAACGCCGATGTCCTCGAAGGCGGCGGCGGCAACGATCGGCTCGATGGCGGTGCGGGGGCCGATACCCTGCTCGGCGGTGCGGGCGGCGATACGCTGATCGGCGGCACCGGCAGCGATACGCTCGACGGCGGCAGCGGTTTCGACACGGCTGATTACACCGCGAGCACCCAGGGCGTCACCGTTTACAACAACGGGATCGATCCCGGCTCGGGCGGCGCCGCCACGGGCGACGTCCTCATCGATATCGAGCGCGTGCTCGGTTCTGCCTTCGCCGATACCTTGGTCGGCGATGCCACGGCCGAGACGCTGACCGGCAACGAAGGCAACGATGTGATCGAGGGCGGCGCGGGGGCCGATACCATCGATGGCGGCGCGGGCTTCGATACTGCGTCCTATGAACACGCGGCCGCTGCGGTCACCGTCAGCCTCGCGGCGGGCGGCGGTAGTGGAGGCGGCAGCGCGGGCGAAGCGGCGGGTGACGTGCTCACCGGCATCGAGCGGCTGCTCGGTTCGGACTACGCCGATACGCTGATCGGCGGCGCGGCGGCCAACACGCTCGAAGGCGGCGCGGGGGATGATACCCTCGTCGCCGGCGCGGGCACCGATGCGCTGATTGGCGGGACCGGCAACGACACAGCCGACTATTCGGGCGCGGGCGGCGCGATCACCATCGCGCTCGATGGCAGCGCGGGCAGCGGTGATATCGCCGCGGGCGACCGGCTGACCGGTGTCGAAGGGGTGATCGGCTCGGGCTTTGCCGATACGATCACCGGCGCATTCTCCAACGATACGCTGAGCGGCGGCGGCGGGAACGACACGCTCTCCGGCGGCACCGGGGCCGATACCCTGCAGGGCGGCGCGGGCAACGATCTGCTCTCGGGTGATGGCGGCGCCGACGTACTCGATGGCGGCACCGGCATCGATACCGTCAGCTATGCGGGCTCGGTCGGCGGTGTCACCGTCGATCTTGCTGCCGGCACCGCCAGCGGAGGCGATGCGGCGGGCGATACTTACCTCGCGGTCGAGCGCTTCACCGGCTCGCGCGGCAGCGATGCCTTTATCGGTGCCGGCGCCGACGACTGGTTCGACGGGTTCGACGGCAACGACACGCTCTCCGGCGGAGCGGGCAATGACACCTTGCTCGGCGGTATCGGCGACGACACCATCGCGGGCGGCGCCGGCGCCGATACCATCGACGGCGGTGCGGGCTATGACAGCGCCGATTATTCGGGTTCGGCCGCCGCCGTCACCATCCGCACCGGCGGCACGTCCAGCGGCGGCGATGCGCAAGGCGATACGCTTGCCAACATCGAGCGCGTCAGCGGCTCCGCCTTTGCCGACCGCTTCGAAGGTCGCAGCGCAGACGAGGAATTCGTCGGCGGCGCGGGTGACGATGTCTTCATCGCCTCGGGCGGCGCCGATATCTATCGCGGCGATGCGGGCAGCGACGTGGCCGACTACTCGGCCTCCACCAGTAGCGGCATGCTTATCTACATGGACGGCGGCTTCGGCGCGACCGGCGATGCGGCGGGCGACCGCCTGTTCGATGTCGAGACAGTGATCGGCTCGGCGCAGAACGACACCGTCGTCGCCGCGGCGACCGGCTCGACGATCCAGGCGGGCGGCGGCAACGATACGCTCACCGGCGCCGATGGGGCCGATGTGCTCGATGGCGGCGATGGCGATGACACGATCGTCAGCGGGCTCGGCGCCGATCAGATCACCGGCGGGCTCGGCACTGATATCGTCGACTACCGCAATTCGAATGCGGCGGTCACCGTGACCAACAACGGTTCGGCAGGCTCGGGCGGCTGGGCTGCGGGCGATGTCCTGACCGGGGTCGAGGTGATCTACGGCTCGATCAACTATGGCGACACGCTGCGTGGCGGCACGCTGGCGGCATCCTCGCTGCTGGGCTGGGGCGGCAACGATACCTTCGTGTCGTTCGGTCAGGCCGACGCCATCGACGGCGGCACCGGCACCGATACGGTCGATTATTCGGCCAGTCTCGCGGGCGTCATCGTCCGGCTCGATGGCACAGCCTCGAACGGCGGCGACGCGGCGGGCGACACGATCACCGGCGTCGAACGCGTGATCGGCTCGGCGCTCGCCGATACGCTGATCGGCGCGGGCTTCAACGAAACGCTCAGCGGCGGCGCGGGCGATGATACGCTGGTCGGCGGCAGCGGGGCGGATACGCTCGATGGCGGCAGCGGTTTCGATACGGCGGACTATTCCTCCGCTGGCGGCGTGATCGTGCGCATGGACGGCACCGCCGGCAGCGCAGGTGAGGCCAACGGCGACGTGCTCACCGGCATCGAGCGGGTGATCGGCTCGGCGCTGTCCGACGTGATCTACGGCTCGGCCAATGCCGATACCATCGTCGGCGGCGCGGGGGACGATGTGCTCGCGCCCGGTCTCGGCGCCGATACGCTCGATGGCGGTGCGGGGATCGATACTGTGGACTACACGGGTTCGGGCAGCGCGCTCACCGTCAACCTCACCAATGCTTCACTCTCCACCGGCCTTGCCCAGGGGGATACCTACACCAACATCGAAGTCTGGTCGCTTTCGGCGCTGGGGGACACGTTCCTCGGCTCGGCCGGTGCGGAGACGGTCTACGGCAACGATGGCAACGATACACTCGATGCCGGCGCCGGGAACGATATGCTTTATGGCGGCAACGGCAATGATACCCTGATCGGTGGCGCGGGGGCCGATACGATCGACGGCGGCGCAGGCACCGATACGGTCGATTATTCCGCCTCGGGCGCGGGCATCACGATCAATCTCGGCACCGGCACCAACAACACCGGCGGCGATGCCGAGGGCGATTTCTTCACGCCCGGCACGGTCGAGAACGCGCTCGGTTCGGCCAGCGACGATACGATCACCGGCAGCGCCGGCGCGAACAGCCTCAGGGGCGGCGCGGGCGATGACGTGATCCTCGGCGGCGCCGGGGCCGACGCGCTGGATGGTGGCACCGGCACTGATACGGTGAGCTATCTCGCCGCGACCGCAGCGGTTACCGTCAACCTGCTTGCCGGCACCGGCACCGGAGGGGAGGCGCAAGGTGATACGCTCGCCGGATTCGAAAACATCCAGGGCGGCAACGGCGCCGATACGCTCACCGGCGATGGCAGTGCCAATACCGTCTGGGGCAGCTTCGGCAACGATACGATTTCCGGCGGCGGGGGCAGCGATACCCTCTTCGGCGAGGATGGCGACGATACGATCGAAGGCGGCGCCGGGGCGGATACGCTGAGCGGCGGCAGCGGCGCCAACACCCTCAGCTATGGCAATGCGGGGTCTGCCATTTCCGTCAGTCTGGCGAACGGAACCGGCACGCTGGGCGATGCGGCGGGCGATACGTTCTCCGGCTTTGCCAATATCACCGGCTCGGCCTTCAACGACATCCTCGTCGGCAGCGGTGGCGGCAATCTCATTCGCGGCGGGGCCGGCGATGATCAGATCGACGGCGCCGCCGGCAGCGACACGCTGCTGGGCGATGCTGGCAACGACACGTTCCTCGGCGGCACGGGCTTCGATTACATGGACGGCGGCGCAGGCACCGACACGGTCGACTATTCGGCGGCGGGCGGCGCAGTCACCGCCGATCTCAACAGCGGCAACGGCACCGGCGGCGATGCGCTGGGCGACAGCTACGTCGGCATCGAGAACCTCACCGGCAGTGCCTCGGGCGATACGCTGCAGGGCAATAGCGGCAACAACGTGCTCACCGGCGGCGATGGCGATGATGCGCTGATCGGGCTTGGCGGCAACGACACCATCCTGGGCGGCAACGGCAATGACCGGATTTCGGGCGGCGCCGGTGCCGATGCGCTCGATGGCGGCGCGGGCAACAATATCCTGTTCTTCGGCACCAACGCCAATTTTCCGGACAGCGTATCGGTCTCCGCCGGGGTCACCGTCAATCTCGATGGCGTGACCCTTGGCGTCGGCGGCGATGCGGCGGGCGATACCTACCGCAACTTCCAGATCATCTATCTCACCAACCAGGCCGATAGCGTGACCGGCACCACGGCGGCCGAATGGTTCCGCGGCCTTGGCGGTGCCGATGCGATCAACGGCGGCGGCGGCATCGATACGGTGAGCTATTACGGCTCCGGCGCGGTCACCGTCGGGCTCGACGGCACCGCCGGCAGCGGCGGCGAGGCCCAGGGCGATGTGCTCACCAATGTCGAGATCCTGCAGGGTACGCAGTTTGACGACCTGCTGTGGGGCGGAACCGGCAACAACACGCTCTATGGCATGGAAGGCAACGATACCCTGCGCGGCGATTCCGGCAGCGACCTGCTCGATGGCGGCAGCGGCTCGGATACCGTCAGCTATGCCGCGTCGGGCGCGGGCGTCAGCGCCAGCCTGCTGGCGGGCAGCGGCAGCGCCGGCGATGCGGCGGGCGATACCTATGTCGGGATCGAGAACCTCGCCGGTTCAGGCAGCAACGATACCCTGCTCGGCAATGGCAATGCCAACGCGCTCACCGGCGGCGCGGGCGACGATTTCCTGCGCGGCGGTGGCGGTGCCGATACGCTCACCGGCGGCAATGGCTTCGATACGGCCGACTATTCGGATTCGACCGCGGCCGTCTCTGTCTTTCTCGATGGCACCGCAGCCAACGGCGGCTTCGCCCAGGGCGATGTGCTGACCTCGATCGAGGGACTCGTCGGCTCGGACTTCAACGATACGCTGGTCGGCTCGAACTCGAACGAAACCATCAGCGGCGGCGATGGCAACGATACGATCAGCGGCTTCGTCGGCGATGACACGCTGAACGGCGACAACGGCAACGATGTCTTGAACGGCGGCACCGGGGCCGATACCGTCGATGGCGGCGCAGGCACTGATAGCATGACGTACGCCAGTTCG
This sequence comes from Novosphingobium sp., assembly GCF_027489515.1. Taxonomy (GTDB): domain Bacteria; phylum Pseudomonadota; class Alphaproteobacteria; order Sphingomonadales; family Sphingomonadaceae; genus Novosphingobium. The sequence continues at coordinate 63,923 of NZ_JAIXZS010000035.1, forward strand.
ACTGGCGGGGTGACGGCGTGGCTCGATGGCACCGCCGGTTCGGGCAACGAGGCGACCGGTGACCGCATCACCGGTGTCGAGATCCTCATCGGCTCGGCCTTCGATGATACGCTCGGCGGCACCGCCGGCGCCGATACGCTTCAGGGCGGTAGCGGCAACGATGTGCTGGTCGGCGGCGCCGGGGCGGACGTGCTCGATGGCGGCGCGGGGTCCGACAGCGTCTCGTTCGCCAATTCCGCCACCGCGATCAGCGCCAGCTTCGCGACCGGCAGCCTCGTCGTCAGCGCCGCCGACGCGGTGGGCGACAGCTACACCTCGATCGAGGGCGTGGTCGGCTCTGCGCTCGGCGATACGCTGCGTGGCGGCGCCGGGATCGAGCTGCTCGACGGCGGCCTCGGCGACGACACGCTTTATGGCAGCACCGGCGCGGATACGATCACCGGCGGCGGCGGGTTCGATACGATCGATTACTCGGCTTCGTCTGCCGCCATCATCGTCCGGCTCGATGGCATCGCCTCGGGCGGCGGCGATGCGGCGGGCGATCTCCTCTCGGGCATCGAGCAGGTCATCGGCACCGGCCTTGCCGATACCTTCCTCGGCACTGCGGCGGACGAGACCTTCAACGGCGGCGGCGGGGATGACACCCAGACAGGCGCGGGCGGCAACGATACGCTGAACGGCGAGGACGGCAACGACCTCCTGAACGGCGGCGCGGGCAGCGATGCGCTCGATGGCGGCACAGGCAGCGATACCGCCTCCTATGCCAGCTCCGCACTCGGCGTCACCGCCAACCTTGCTGACAGCGCGTTCAACACCAACGAAGCCGCGGGCGATACCTACAACGCCATCGAGAACCTGCTTGGCTCGTCCTTCAACGATCGCCTGACCGGCGATGGCGGCGCCAACGTGCTCGATGGCGGCGCGGGCAACGACCGCCTGGCCGGCGGCGCGGGGGGCGACAGCCTGATCGGCGGGGCCGGCAACGATACGGCCGATTACACGCAGGCGGGCGGCGCGGTCGCGCTTACGCTCGGCGGGGGCGGCGCCGGCACCGGCACGGGGAGTGCGGGCGATGCGCAGGGCGATACGCTCAGCGGCATCGAAAGCGTACTGGGCTCGAGCTTCGCCGACAGCTTCACCCTCGCGCTCGGGGCCGGCTTCAGCATCGATGGTGGCGGCGGGGCGGATAGCGTGACGCTTGCGGCGAACGCGGGCGCGGTCAGCTCGGCGCAGCTGGCCAGCGTGCTCAGCCGGGTCGAGACGATCGACTTCACTGCCAGCGGCACGAACGCCAGCCTCACCATCGATGCGGGCTTCATTCAGGGCGTGGCAGGCGCGGGCAACGCCTCGCAGCTCACGCTCGATTTCAACGCGGGTGACACGCTGCAGATCGCAAACGGTGCGATCTACACCCAGAACGGGAATGACTACACGTTCTACAGCGACAGCAGCATGGCCACGACCGTGGCGCAGCTCACCGTCGTCTAGCACGCCGCCTTTTCCCGATTCGCCGGACGCGGGCGCGTCCGGCGGCTTGTCCCGCACCGAAACAGCGTCGGTATCGCGCGCAGGGCGCACCGCAGGATTGCGCTTTCCTTCCAGCGGGTTGCAATCCTGCCGCAGCGAACAAGCGGCTGGCAGGACGTCCGCTTAACGACATGGACACCAAACCGTCACGGGCGCGTGCGAGGGGGTTGGCGACCGTCATTCAGGGGCCAGCCCCCGGGAGATTCGCGCCATGCCCGCCGCCCGTTCCATCACTGTGATCGACCCGCGGGTCGGCGATATCGCTGCGGTGGTCGCCAGCCTGCCTGCGGGCGAAACGGTCTATGTGCTCGATGCCGGTCAGGACGGGATCGCGCAGATCGCGGCTCTGCTCGCCGGGCAGGACGGAATCGCCGCGCTGCACATCGTCGGCCACGGCAGCGCGGGTGCGCTCACGCTGGGCAGTGGCACGCTGGATGCCGCCGCGCTCGCTGCCCATGCCGATGATCTTGCCGCCATCGGCCGCCACCTCGCGCCCGGCGGCGATATCCTGCTCTATGGCTGCAACGTGGCGGCGGGCACCGCCGGACAGGCCTTCATTGATGCGCTTGGCGCGCTGACCCACGCTGATATCGCCGCGAGTACCGACGTCACCGGCGCCGCCGCGCTCGGCGGCAACTGGACGCTCGAGGCGCACAGCGGCCAGATCGAAGCGCAGACGCTGGCGCTTGGCGCGTTCCAGGGCACGCTCGCCACCATCGACGGCGACGGCACGGCCAACGTGCTCACCGGCACCACCGGCGACGACGTGATCAACGGCTTCGGCGCCAACGACACGATCAGCGCGCTTGCCGGCAACGACGAGATCGATGGTGGCACTGGCGCCGACCAGATGACCGGCGGGCTGGGCGACGACACTTACTATGTCGACAACGCCGGCGACACGGTGATCGAGGCGGCAACCGAAGGCACCGACCTTGTCTTCTCCTCGGTCAGCCTTGCGCTTGCCGCCAATGTCGAGAACCTCACCCTGCTCGGCTCGAGCGCGATCAACGCGATCGGCAATTCGTCGGACAACCTGCTGACCGGCAACACCGCCGCCAACCTTCTCAATGGCGGCCTTGGCAACGATTGGCTCGATGGCAAGGCCGGTGCCGATACGATGATCGGCGGCAAGGGCGACGATACCTATGTGCTGAGCGCGCTGACCGATGTCGTCGTCGAGGCCGAGTTCGAGGGCAACGACACGATCCGTGCCGGCTTCTCCTATGCGCTCGACAAGAATGTCGAGAACTTGCAGCTCACCGGCACGGGCGATTTCAGCGGCGTGGGCAATGTCCTTGCCAACACGCTCACCGGCAACGACGGCGCCAACATCCTCTCCGGCGAGGACGGCAACGACACGCTCGTCGGCGGGATCGGTGCCGATACGCTGATCGGCGGAACCGGCAGCGATACGCTCGATGGCGGTGCAGGGACCGACGCCATGATCGGCGGCTCGGGCAACGATACCTACGTGATCGACAGTGCCGACGACGTGATCGTCGAGGAAGCGGGCCAGGGCGCCGACACCGTCGTCGTAGGCTTCGACTGGATCCTGGCAGATGATTTCGAGAACCTCACGCTCTCGGGCGCTGCGGCGGTCAACGGCACCGGCAGCACGGTCGACAACGTGCTCATCGGCAATGGCGCCGCCAACACGCTCGTCGGGCTCGGCGGCAACGACACGCTCGATGGCGGCGGCGGCGATGATACGCTGATCGGCGGTATCGGGAACGACAGCTACATCATCGATTCTGCCGCCGATCTCATCATCGAGAATGCCGACGAGGGGACGGACACGGTCACGGCCAGCGTCTCCTTCACGCTGGTCGACAATGTCGAGAACCTCACGCTCGGCGGCCTCGTCGCGATCAGCGGCACCGGCAACGACGCGGCCAACGTGCTCATCGGAAACGATGCGGCCAACGCGCTGGCCGGGCAAGGCGGTAACGATACGCTCGATGGCGGCAAGGGCGCCGATGCGCTCGATGGCGGCGCAGGCGATGATACCTATATCGTCGATGACGCGGGCGATACCACGGCCGACAGCGCGGGCACCGATACGGTGCGTGCTTCGGTCAGCTGGACGCTCGCCGCCAGCATCGAAAACCTAGAACTCGCGGGCAAGGCCTCGATCAACGCCACCGGCAATGCGCTCGCCAACACGCTCACCGGCAACGAAGGCGACAATGTGATCGACGGCGGCGCCGGGATCGATGTGATGAACGGCGGCGCCGGGGCCGATACCTACTATGTCGACAACAGCGCCGATCAGGCGGTGGAAACCGTGCGCGGTGGCGGCACCGATACGGTGATCGCCTCCGCGTCCTATAGGATCACCGATTTCGTCGACAATCTCACGCTCACCGGCAGCGCCGATCTCGCGGCCACGGGCAATACAATCAACAACGTGATCGTGGGCAACAGCGGCCGCAACCTGATCGATGGCGGGGGCGGCAAGGATGCGCTCGACGGGCAGGGCGGCGGCGATCTCTATCTGGTCACCAACGCGCGCGATGGCTTCCAGGGCGAGATCCAGGATACCGGCACCAGCGGGATCGACGAGGTGCGCGTCACCTACACCACGATCGGCTATGCCAATTTCAACGAAAAGGACACCGGCATCGAGCGGATCGTGCTCGGTTCCGGCACCGGGGCCAGCGCGGATACCAGCGGCACCTCCACCATCTCGGTCTCCGCCGCCAAGGTGCTCAACGCGCTTACCATCATCGGCAATGCAGGCGCCAACCGCATTTCCGGCACGGCCTTTGCCGATACGATCGATGGCGGCGCCGGGGTCGATACGATGACGGGCGGCGCCGGCGACGACACCTACTATGTCGACAACGTCAAGGACCGCGTCAGCGAACGCGCGCTGGGCGGCTCCGATACGGTCTATTCCTCGGTCAGCTTCAAGCTCGCATCCGCGGTCGATGCGCTGGTGCTCACCGGCAGCGCGGATCTGTCCGGCACTGGCGGCAACGATGCCAACACGATCACGGGCAATACCGGCGCCAACGTGCTCGATGGCGGCAGGGGCGATGATCTGCTGCTCGGGCAGGCCGGCAATGATCGGCTGATCGGCGGCCTTGGCGCCGATACGCTCGAAGGCGGCAGCGGGGCAGACCAGTTCGTCTTTGCCCTCACCCCGCGCTTTGGCGATCCGTTCGATACGATCCGCGATTTCAACAGCGCCGAAGGCGATAGCATCGAGCTTGCCCGCGGTGCCTTCCGCGGTCTTGGCCGCGCCCTCGGTCCGATCACGGCGGATCAGTTCTGGTCCGGTGACGGGGTCTCGCAAGTCCACGATGCGAGCGACCGCATCCTCTATGATACCAGCAGCGGCAAGCTCTGGTACGATCCTGATGGCCTTGGCGATTTCGCGCCCATCCTGATCGCACAGCTTGGCACTTCGGCACACCCGGCGCTCACGTATACCGACATCGTCCTGATTGCCTGACCGGTCGCCGGGCCGTCGCCGCGCCCGGGATCATGCATCAGGTGGAATGACGATATCCTCGGGCGCGAGCCCCCCAGCGCTGCGGGCGATGGCTGCGGCCAGCCCCTGCTCGAGGCTGCGCGTATAGCGCCGGGTATCGAACTGCGGCCCGGTGCGGCAGGCCTCCGCCAACCGCGCGCGCAGGCCGGCCAGCCGCTCCAGATCGCCCGCCAGCGCCTGCGCCAGCGCGGCATAGTCCTCGCGCGTTGTCGTCACCAGTTCGGGCAGGCCGAGCGCGTGCAGCAGGCTCCCGGCGATGCGCGCAGCAAAGCTGCGCCCCGCCAGCGTCAGGATCGGCAGACCGGCCCAGAGCGCATCGACCGCCGTGGTATGCGCGTTGTAGGCAAAGGTATCGAGGAACAGGTCGGCCAGCCGGTGCCGCGCGAGGTGCTCGTCATGTGCGATTCGCCCCGCCCAGACCAGCCGCTCCGGCGCCACGCCCCGCGCCGCCGCCTCGCGGGCGAGGTTGGCACGCGCCGTCGCACCGGGATCGGCAAGCCACAGCACGCTCCCGGGCAGCGCCGCGAGCAGTCCCATCCACACGTCCCACTCCGCCGGGGTGATCTTGTAGGCGGCATTGAACGCGGCAAACACGAAGCCGTGCTCGGGCAGGCCGAACGCGCGCCGGCTCATCGGCCGCGTCGCAATCGGCAGGGTGTCGTCATGGGGGAGGACGCTTCCCGGCAGCATCAGCAGCCGCTCGCGGTAATGCGCACGCGCCTCCGCCGGGATCACCTGCGCGTCCGCCACGAGGTAGTCGATGAACGGTGCCCCCATCGTGCCGGCATAGCCGAGGAAGGCCACCTGCACCGGCGCGATCCGCCGCGCGAGGATGCCGGTGCGGCTCTGCCGGGTATGCCCGGTCAGGTCGATCGCCAGATCAAGCCCAGCCACCCGGATCTGCGCTGCCGCCTCCGCATCGGAAAGGCCTGAAATGTCGGTGAAGTGCTCGGTGCTCGCCGCGATCCGCGCGCGCATGCCGTCCCCCGACGCGGCCGTCAGGGCAAAGGCGTGGACCTCGAAGCGGGAGCGGTCATGCGCGGCAAGTACCCCGGCGATCAGCTGCGCCACCGGATGCACCTTGAAGTCGGCCGAAAGGTAGCCGATCCGCAGCCGCCGCGAACCGGGCGGGCCGGGCAAGGGCGGCGGCACCGCGTCCACCGCAAGCGCGCTCCAGCGCGCCGCTACGAAGCGTTCCGCGCGCAGGCGGTGCCGCTCGGGTGCATCCTCGATCGCGAGCATCCCCAGCGGATGCACCGGCTCACCCGTCACGCCCAGCATCGGCAGACGCGACGCGAAACGGCGCAAGCCGTCCCAGATGCAGAGCCGCGTCTCGATGTGGAGCTTGCGCAGCAGCGCCGTGTCGTTCGCCGCATTGCAGGCCAGTGCGGCATCGAACGCTGCGAGCGCTGCCTCAAGCTGGCCAAGCTCCTGCAGCGCATTGCCGCGATTGGCATGGGCTTCGCTGCAGCGCGGATCGATCGCCAGCGCGCGGTCATAGGCTTCAACCGCCTCGGCATGGCGGCCGAGCTCGGTCAGCGCATTGCCGCGGTTCACATGGCCGTCGCGGTATCCCGGCGCGATCTGCAGCAAGGCATCGCAGGCCACCAGACCCGCCGCCGGCCGCCCGCTATCGAGCCGCAGCACCGCAAGGTTGTTCCATGCCCCCGCATGGCCGGGCGCCAGCGCGACCACCCGCTCGTAGCCGGCCTCGGCAGCCGCCGCCGCGCCCTGGCCATGCAGCAGCAGCGCGCGGTTATAGTGCGCATCGATGCAGTCCGGGGCGATCGCCAGCGCGCGGTCAAACGCCGCCTCGGCCGCCGCTGCCTCGCCCAGCGCCGCCAGCGCTGCACCGCGCAGCACCACCAGCATCGGCTCACGCGGATGGAGCGCAATGAAGCGCTGCGCCTCGCTCGCTGCCCGGTGGTGTTCGTCCGCCTGATAGAGACGGATCAGCGCGTCGAGGCACTGGCTCGCGGACGGTGGCGGGTCAGGAGGGCTCATTGTCGTTAGGTTCGGAAGATCAGGCGCCGCGATCCTACCGAATGGCCGCCCTTTCGTCCACGCGCGAAGGCGGGCCATCCATATTCCGCAAGGGTGCCTTGCGCAGCCGCCGGATGGTCGCGGCGCTTCGGCGCGCTAGAAACGGGGGCACACACCGCAGCAAGGTCTCCCGCCATGTCCGATCCCACCGATCACGCCTTCTCGCCCTCGGTCAAAGCCGCCCAGATCCGCAAGGGCTCGCGTCCCCACTATGCCGGGATGATCATGGCAGACCGGGTCGATGCCCGCCTCGCGGCCTTCATCGCCGATGTGCGCAGCTTCTATCTCGGCACCGCCAGCGCAGATGGCCAGCCCTATATCCAGCATCGAGGCGGCCCCAAGGGCTTCCTCAAGGTGCTCGATGACCAGCGCCTCGCCTTCGCCGATTTCCGCGGCAACCGGCAATATATCACCACCGGCAACGCGGCGGAAAACCGCAAGGCGTTCATCTTCCTGATGGACTACGCCAATCGCCGCCGCATCAAGCTCTGGGGTGAGCTTGAGGTGATCGAGGGCGATGTCGATCTCAACGCCGCGCTCGCCATGCCCGGCTATCGCGGCGTTCCCGAACAGGCGATGGTCTTCACGATCACCGCGTGGGACATCAATTGCCCGCAGCACATCCCCCAGCTTCTGCCGGCAGAGGAGGTCGCCGAAGCGCTCGCTACCCGCGATGCGCGGATCGCCGCGCTCGAAGCACAACTCGCCGCCCTTTCAAAAAGTGGAACCTAACGTTGCAGTTTATCCCCCTACAAAAGCTAGGGCGGCAAACCTACATAGAGACAGCAGCCGCCGGTTTCCCCCTCCCTTCCCGGCGGCCCCAAGCGCTCTGACGGCACATCCCTGGCCGAGCAGAGCCTCAGCACCCGGGCAGGAGTCATCCCCCCCGCAATCCTGCCCGGGTGCCACCCTTTTCCTGAAGTCACCCGTCCCCGTCCCGCCTCGATGAAAGGCCCTGTCATGTCGCGTCCGCCGCTCCCGCCCTTCACCGCTGAAACCGCCGCGCAGAAGGTGCGCCTCGCCGAAGATGCGTGGAACACCCGCGATCCGCAGCGCGTCGCCTTGGCCTATACCGAGGACACCCAGTGGCGGAACCGGGCCGAGTTCGTGGCTGGCCGCGCAGCGGTCGAAGCCCTGCTCACCCGCAAGTGGGCGCGCGAGCTCGACTACCGGCTGGTCAAGGAACTCTGGGCGCACGATGGCAACCGCATCGCGGTGCGCTTCGCCTACGAATACCATGACGACAGCGGCCAGTGGTTCCGCGCCTACGGTAACGAGAACTGGGAGTTCGACGAACACGGCCTGATGCGCCGCCGCATCGCCAGCATCAATGAACACCCCATCCGCGCCGACGAGCGCAAGCTTGATTGGCCGCTCAGCCGCCGCCCCGACGATTACCCCAGCCTCACCGCGCTGGGCTTCTGAAAGCCAGACCGATGAAACCCGCCCGCAACTCCCTTTTCCGCCTGCCGGTCCTCTATCTCTGCTTCGAACGCCTCCGCGCCCGCCCCGATTGGCTTGAAAGCTGGCTGATCGGTTGGGCCCTGCTCCTCGCCTGGGGCCTGTTCGCATTCTTCGTGATGCCCGCCAGCCTCGCCGCCACCGCCGCGCAATCGGTGTTCTTTGCGGGCCTGTTCCCGTGGATCCTGCTGCCGGTCGCTCAGGCCTCCGGCTCGAAGCCCTGCGGCAAGGGCTAGGCGGCGCGGGCACGCCTGGCGTTTAGCGAAGCGACAGGGACTGCGACGAACTCGCCATTCCCGCGCCAAGGAGTCAGTGGCAAGTTCATCACCAAAAGCGGACGCTCATCGAACGCATGCCCGGGCTGGAATTGCGTCCACTATCGGGCCGGTCGCGGACTGGTGGCCATGAAGCTCAGCGCGTGTGATAGCTGCTGCTCATCCAAGGATTGAGTGATAACGCCTTGACTTGCGGGCAATTTGGTCGATTGCAACCGCGTGCCCTCAAGCGCTTTCCTCCGCGTCCGCCGACGGTCGGTCGGTCTGCGACAGTGGCTCCGAGCAAGTGAGCTGGCATTCATTCTCCTTGCCGCATTGGCCGGCGCAGCTGCGGGTACTGCCACAATCGCGCAGTCGTGGCTGGCGCATGCGATCCAGCGTCTGTTGTACGGCGTGACGATCAATCGGTTGAGTGCGCTTGGATCGATCAGCCATCCATGGAAACTGCTCGCACTGCCGCTCGGGGGTCTGCTCATCATGCTGCTCGCGCGCTGGGAACGGCGGCGGCGCACGCCAATCGACGTGGTAGAGGCCAACGCGCTCCATGGCGGACGCATTCCCGCTACCGACAACCTCGTCGTCGCCGCGCAAACGATCGTCTCCAACGGCTGCGGTGCCTCAGTCGGGCTCGAGGCGGCCTACGCGCAAATGGGGGGCGGCATCGCCTCCCTGCTCGGGCAGTGGCTGCGGCTGCGCCGGGCCGATCTGCGGACGCTGGTCGGCGCGGGGGCCGGTGCTGGGATCGCGGCTGCCTTCGGTGCGCCGCTGACAGGCGCCTTCTATGCGGTGGAAATCGTCATTGGCAGCTATAGCACGGCGTCGATCGCGCCCATCGTGGCGGCCGCGCTAGCTGCGGCTCTCGTCATGCGGGGCCTCGGCGTCGAACCCTATCTCATCGCGACGACTGCCAGCCGAACGATCACCACGGTCGATTACCTCGCCTATGCGGGACTGGGCATCGTCTGTGCCATGCTCGGCATCGCCATCATGCGGATGGTGACCCTGGCCGAGCGCGCGGTGAAGGCCGTCCGGCGGATCGAGCTTTGGCGCCCACTGATCGGAGGGCTGACCTTGATGCCGTTGGCGATGATCTCACCGCAAACGCTTTCGGCGGGCCATGGGGCACTCCACCTCGATCTGCTGCTTCGTCCGACAATGAGCTTCCTCATCGTGGTCATATTGCTCAAGATCGCGGCGTCGGTGATCTCGCTCGCCAGTGGCTTTCGCGGCGGCCTGTTCTTCGCGTCGCTGTTCATCGGGTCGCTGGTCGGCCAGCTGTTCGCAGAGCTGTTCAACCTCAACCCCTGGGGCTTGCACGTCAACGCGATGGACGCAGCAATGGTCGGCATGGCAGCGCTCAGTGTGTCAGTCATCGGCGGGCCGATGACACTCGGAATGCTGATGCTGGAGACCACGCACGACTTCGCCTTGATGGGAGTCGTGTTGACGGCCTCCTTGCTGGCAACGGCCGTGACGCGAGAAGTGTTCGGCTATTCCTTCTCGACCTGGCGGCTGCACGTGCGCGGATCGATCATCCGCAGCCCACGCGACATTGGCTGGATGCTGACGCTGAATGCCGGGCGGATCATGCGACGCGACTGGATTGCGGTGCCAGAGAACAGCACGATCGCCGATGTCCGCGCTGCCATCCCGCCGGGGTCTGCGAGCAAGGCGGTGATCGTCGATCAGGCCGGCCACTACCGCGGAATCGTGCCCGCCGCCGCCGCCCATACTTCTGAGCGTGACGGCATGTCGCCGGCAACGGCGCTCGCGGTGCTGACCGACACGACCTTGACGCCCGCCGACGACCTGAAATCGGTCTTGCGCGCATTCGACAACGTCCAGGCAGATGAGCTTGCCGTGGTGACAGAGGACGGAACGCTACTGGGTATCGTCACCGAGAAGTATGCGAGACGACGCTATCTCGAGGAGATCGAGGCCGCCCAGCGCCACCTGTTCGGAGAATGAAGGCCGCCCTTGGCGAGAGTGCAGGCCTGTGTCGGCGGACGGAGATCAGATTGCGTTCATGCTTGCATCGGTTGAGGGGGGCTGCTGCGAGACACATTCTCCGGTGGTGACCGGGGCCGGGTTGTCTTCGCACAAGCTAGCGCGCGCCGATCGAAACGAGATGATCTGAGGCCGGGAATGCATCCCCGGCTGACTGCTGGGCGGAAAAGGATTGGCGTTGCTCATCGAACAGCAGTGCGACCGTGCAGGCTTCCAGCGGCGCACTGAGCAGGAAGCCCTGCACATGGGTGCAGCCATTCACCGCCACGAAGGCGAGCTGCGCGTCGTTCTCGATGCCTTCGGCGGTGACGTCAAGCTGCAGATTGGCACCGAGCTGGCATATCGCGCGCACGATCGAGGCAGTGCTGGAATCGCCCGGCAGGCTTGCGATGAAGCTGCGGTCGATCTTGATCCGGTCGATGGGAAAACGATGGAGGTAGCCAAGCGAGGAGTAGCCCGTGCCGAAATCATCGAGCGTGATGGTAAGTCCAAGTTCGCGCAGCTCCCGCAGGGTGCGCAGCACCACTTCGTCATCCCCCAGCAGCGAGGTTTCGGTAATTTCGATCGCGAGCCGCGCGGGGCTGAGACCGCTGCTATCGAGCGCGTTCCGGACGACGTCGAGCAGCCCCCCGCTCATGATCTGAATCGGCGACACATTGACTGAAACGGCAAGGTCCGCTGGCCATTTTACTGCGGCCGCGCACGCCGTCTGCAATACCATCTCGCCAACCGCACAAATGAGGCCCAGCTCTTCCGCGACCGGGATGAACACGCCGGGCGGCACCTCGCCGCGGGTGGGTGAGTGCCATCGGAGCAGCGCTTCCGCCCCGGTGAACCGGGCACTGCGCAGATCGAAGATGGGCTGGAACGCGACCTCGATGCTGCGGTTCGACCAGGCGAGCCGCAACTCGTTCTCAAGCGCGCAGCGTTCCAGCATCTTGCGGGTGAGCGAGGGATCGAACAGGCAAGTGCGGCCGCGGCCTTCGTGCTTGGCCCGGTAGAGCGCCACGTCTGCCTGCTGGGTCAACGTCTCGGCGTCGCTGCTGTCGGTGGGCGCTAGCGTGACGCCGACACTCGCGCCGATCTCGGCGACATAGCCGTCGAGCATGAACGGGCAGGAGAGCGCCTCGACGATCTCCTCGGCAAGATTGCGTGCCGCCTCGCGACCGGCAATTTCGCGCGCAATGATGGCAAATTCGTCGCCGCCGATGCGGGCGATGAGGTCGCCGCCGCGCGCCACCCGCCGCAGCCGCTGCGCGACGCTCTTGAGCAGAAGGTCGCCGACCGGATGACCGAGTGTGTCGTTGATGGCCTTGAACCGGTCGAGATCGATCATCAGGACGGCGAAGGCCTGCCCGTGGCGAACGAGGAGTTCGCACTCGTCGGATAGCTGGGTAACAAAGCTGTAGCGGTTGCAGAGCCCTGTCAGCATGTCGTGCAAGGCAAGCTGGCGCAGGCGGTCCTGCGCCTCGGCTCGGCTTTCCTCGACGAGGTGGGTCGAGACGCCGGTGCCGACGATGACCACCGCAGCGACGGCGATGGCGGCGGCCATGGCACTGAACACCTCGCTGTTGGCGCCTTTGCCAAAGCCCTCGATCGGGATCACGACGAAGGCCGCCATGCCGACAAAGTGCAGGATCAGGATGGCGGCCATCAGCAGGAGTGTCGCATCCCAGGCACGTCCCATGGCGGTGGCCCGTTTGGCCCGCAGGCGGTCGATCGCGATCGCCGAGAACCCCATCGCGCACAGGGCCGAGAAAGCGACATAGCCGGGCAGCCAGTGTACGACCCCGTCGGGCCGATAGGCAAACATCCCGACGTAGTGCATCACACAGATCGCCAGACCGATCATGCCGCCACCACAGAGGGCGGAAGAGAGGCGGCCACGCAACCGCGCGAGGATGAGGCCGATCGCCGTTCCGCCAATGGCGATGAGCGCCGAGACAATCGTCAGCGTGGCATCAAAGCGCACCGGAACGCCGGGACGATAGCCGAGCATCGCGATGAAGTGCGTCGACCAGATCGAAAAGCCGGCGCAGACCGAGGTGAGGAAAAGCCAGTGCAGCCCGGTCGACCCGCGCGCGTGCAGGCTCCGATGCGCCAGTCGTATGGTTACCGAAGACCCGAACAGACAAACCAGGGCCGCAAGCAGCACCAGCAGCGGATCGTGTTCGTGTGTCAGGCAATTCAAGACGCGCACAATCCACCTCGCGGATCGTGAACGTGGGTGCGCGCGCCTAACGGACCTTGAAGATTCAGCGTTAATTCGCACTTCAGCATCCACTTTCCGGACCGTGCACGACCACCAGCCGGTTTTGTCCGGCAAGGCGCGCCGAGACCCGCCGTCAGCGCGAAGCTGCTGATTTGCTGCGTGTCTTTTGCCGAGCAGGCGAGGGCAGATGGCGGAAAAGCAAGGTGCTTTGGCGCCCGGGCCCGGTAACACCTTTCAACGCTGCGAACTTCCTGCGTTCGATCTATGCTTTAAACTCGATCCGCACATCCACGGTCGAACATCGGCACGCGAGGCCCCCCTTGCGGCGCCTGGATTACCCGCACCACCAGTGCCGCGCGTAACATAAGATAGTTACATAATTGGTCTTTAGGTAGCATTGCGCTCTGGTTGTGCAATAAGCGTGTGCCATGCCGATACCGCTTGAAACCCACAAACATGTTGAGATGCTGGTCGAACGCTTTCGGGCATCGATCGGCCCGTTCGTGGCGGCTGCCGAGTCGACCCACATGCCGATGATCTTTGCCGACGGGCAGGAGGCCGATCATCCGATCGTGTTCGCCAACCGCGCCTTCAGGGATCTTGCGGGATTTGATGCAGAGGCGCTGCCCGGTCAGCCGATCGCTGGCCTGCTTGGCGAGTTGGCCGATTCCGGAACCTCTGCAGCGATCCAGACGGCCTTGTCGGCAGGCGAGAGCGGAAACTGGGAACTGCAATGCCGGCGGGCCGACCGGAGCGAGTTCCTTGCCGCCATTTTCCTGAGCCCCATGCGCGATGCGCAGCACGTGATCCGGCACAACCTCCTCTCGTTCATCGAGCTCGGCGGTCCGGTTGACCGTCTGCTGGAGCAGCGCAACGAGTTCCATGCGCTCTACGAGCAGGCCCCCGGTTTCATCGCCGCCGCAGAAGGGCCGGAGCATCGTTTCACCTTTGCCAATGCGTCGTACAAGCGCTTCGTCGGGCGCGATCAGCTCGTAGGCCTGACTGTGGCCGAGACCATGCCCGAGCTGGTCGAACAGGGGTTCATCGGACTGCTCGATCAAGTCTACCGTACTGGCGAACCGTTCGTCGGCACGGGCATGCCGCTCGGTTTCGTCGATCCGGAAACGGGCAAATCCGAACAGCGCTATGCCGATTTCGTCTACCAGGCCGTGCGCAACGCCGGCGGCAAGATCACCGGACTGTTCTGCGAGGGTTACGACGTGACGGTGCAGCGCAAGACTGCAGAGAGCCTTTCGGCCCTGCAATCCGAGATGATCCATATCTCGCGCGTCAATGCGATGGGAACGATGGCGACGACGCTCGCGCACGAACTCAACCAGCCGCTGAGTGCGATCACCAACTATGCGGCGGGCGGCCTGAAACTGATCGATCCCGCGGAGCACGGAGCCGGCCGCCTGATCCAGGCCATGGAAGGCATCAACGAAGCCGCCCATCGCGCCGCCGACATCATCCGCAACATGCGGGAACTCACCCGGCGGCGCGAGCCCAAGCGGGTGGCCTTTGAACTCAAGTCGGCGGTCGGCGAATGCGTCCGGCTCGTGCGCGCGACGGTTTCGCCGGGCATCAGCATCCGTGATCAGGTTGCTTCCGGCACGACGATGGCGGCGGACAGGGTGCAGATCCAGCAGGTGATCATCAACCTGCTCCGCAATGCCTGCGAGGCTGTGATGCAGATGGACCGGCAGGAGGTTTCGATCACGGCCCATGCAAAGCATGACTCACTCGTTGTCAGTGTAATCGATACGGGTCCCGGCGTATCGGCCGAGGCCGCGCAGGACATCTTCTCCTGGTCGGATTCGACCAAAGAAGGTGGCATGGGCTTCGGCCTCTCGATCTGCCGCACGATCGTCGAAGCCCACCGCGGCCGGATCTGGCTCGAGAACAGCGGCTCCAATGGCTCGGAGTTCTGTTTCTCGGTCCCCCTTCTCTCCGAGACGGCGCAGGCCTGAACCCCGCCCGATCATCCCATTGAAGTTAGATTGATCGGGCGGGGAGGCACTGGCCGGGGTGCCGATGAGCTTGGGGGGACGTGACACCCCGGCCGCTGACACCGGGGGGAGCATGTCCCGGTGCAGTCTCGTGTTGCACCCTCATTGCGGCCTCCGCGCTTAAGGCGGGCTTGGCGGCGCTACCGGAGATTTACGGTATCGACGGCTGCTCAATCAGGGTCGGGAACGGGCGGCGCGCGGTGAATTCGCACAGCAGTTCACCAAGCCAATCAGCAGCGCGGCGGCGTTCGGCCGGCGAAGGGTCGTTGAGCAGGCGCGTCACGTGGCGCGAGACGAATTGCGACGGGCCGAAATAGGCCATGCTCCACGTATCGAAGCGGCGCTGTTCTAGCGGTCCCTGCTCGACGATCACGATCTCGTCGTGGCGGATGTCGCAGGTCACGCGGTGCATCAGGTCCTCGATCGCGGCTTTGTCGCCTTCGAGCGCCTGTGCGAAGTGCGTGCCGGTGAACAGCAGCGCGCCAGTAAGCCCCACCGCGGCATTGCGTGTTACCGATGTCGCGACGATCCCGGCGACGACTGCTTCGGCTTCCTCCGGCGCAATCGTGCTGCGGCTGATGTAGAGCAGGGACCCTAGCGAGGCGGGCTCACGGATCTGTACGGCTTCCTGCTGGTTCAGGTAATCGGCCATTTTCCAAACCCTTGACTGAAGTGGGCAACCATCGCCGGGACGCAGCGTGATGCTTCAGGAGGGCTGAACAGGAAGCCCTGCCCGACGTCGCAGCCATGTGCCTTGACGAATTCGGCTTGGGTAGAGGTTTCGATGCCTTCCGCAACCGTTTCGATGCCAAGGCTGTTACCAAGGCCAATCAGCGCTCGGACAATTGCCATGTCATCGGGGTTGCGGCCGATGCCGCCAACGAAGGAGCGATCGATCTTGAGGACATCGACGGGAAACTGCTTGAGGTGCGTCAGCGAAGCAAAGCCGGTGCCGAAATCATCGAGCGCGATGCGGATGCCGCATTCGCTCAGCTTCTTGAGCGCGCGCGCCACATGATGTGCGCCGCGGCCGAGGAAAACGCCCTCCGTCACCTCGACCTCGATCAGACTGGCGGGCAGCGCTCGGGCGTCAAGCTCCGCAAGCAGCCGCTCGGCAAAGTCGTCGGCATGGAAATCCGCTGCGCAGGTGTTGATCGCGACATGCCCGAATGACAGCCCGATTTCGGCCCAGCGGCGCATGTCATCGAGTACACCTGCGATCATCTGCCGGCTGATCGCGGCGGCAAGCTGGCGATCGGTGAAGGCCGGCGCGAACATCTCAGGCAGGATGGGCGCGCCGCCGACCTGCTCGCAGCGCACCAGCGCCTCGAAGCCGACCAGCGCACCCGAGGCCAGATCGAGCTTTGGCTGATAATAGGGGATGATGCGGTTCTCGGCGACACCCTCACGCGCGATCGCCATCATCCGCGCTTCGCGCTCAAACTCGTCTGCCATGCTCGGCGAATAGGTTATCGCGCAGCCACGACTGAGTTTGGCCGTCGCCAGTGCGAGATCGCTGCACTTGGTAAGCTCCGACGCCGTGGCTGCATGATCGGGATAGATGGCAAGGCCGATGCTGGCCCGGCATTCCACCATGCGTCCCTCATGCAGGATCGGCTCCTGCAGCCTCGCATTGAGCGAGCGCATGCAAGCGGCGATCTCCTCGTCGCGCTCGATGCCCGGCAACACAACGCCAAACTCGTCACCGCCAAGCCGCGCGACGGTATCCGAGGCGCGCAGCACGGAAGGCAGCCTTTTCGCAAAGCTGCACAGCAGGGCGTCGCCGACGTCATGACCGAGCGAGTCATTGATCTGCTTGAAATGGTCGACATCGACAAGCATCAGCGCAACCCGGGTGCCCTCGAGGCGCGCATGC
The DNA here is from genome assembly GCF_027489515.1 of Novosphingobium sp. GTDB lineage: Bacteria > Pseudomonadota > Alphaproteobacteria > Sphingomonadales > Sphingomonadaceae > Novosphingobium. The sequence continues at coordinate 80,832 of NZ_JAIXZS010000035.1, forward strand.
TTCATGGCGCTCTCCAGCCGCTTCTGGAACAGGGTGCGCATCGGCAGGCCAGTCAGTTCGTCATGTTCGGCAACGTAGAGCAGCTGCTTGGAGAGCGCGGATTGGAGCGCCAGCTGTTCCTGCCGCTCGATCACCGAACGGCGCAACTCCAGCAGCGAACGCACTTGCGTCGCCAGCGCGCGCAAGGTCTCCTGCTCGTCCTCGCTGAGCCCCGCCTGGCGCGGTGTCTGATCGATTACGCAAAGCGACGCGATGGGCGTGCCGTCGGCCGCAACAATTCGCGTGCCGGCATAGAAGCCGATGTGCGGATCGCCCGTGACGAGCGGATTGTTGCTGAACCGAGGATCGCGCTGCGCATCCGTTACGATGAAGACCGCTTCCGACTCAATGACATGCACGCAGAACGAGATGTCGATGGGGGTTTCCTGCAGGCTGAAACCCCATGTCGCCTTGAACCATTGCCGGTCATCATCGAGGAAGCTGATCGCCGCCGCCTCGGTGTGGCAGAAGCGCGCAGCAAGCATTGCGATATTGTCGAATGCTACCTCGCGCTCGCTGTCGAGGATATCGTAGTGATCGATTGCGGTACGCCGGATAGACCGCTCTGCCGCCGGAAGCGACGAACGGATCCGCGACGCCTCTTGGGCGATGACGTTCATGGGCGCCTCCAGGCCGTCTGCGTGGCATTCGCATCAATGGCAAACGTGTGCCTAACCGCCGGAAGGTAAAGCCTGCTGAGAACAAGCCAATAACCAAGGTTTAACCTGCCATATACAACTCGATCAGAGCCCCTATGCTGCGCGCCCGAGTGTTTGGTCTGGCGACGCTCTAACAGATTGATAATATGATGGAACAGGGGAGGTCTGGCGCAATCGAGATCGTGATGGATCAGCCGGCCCCGCCGCGGCGGCGGGTCTATCTGATCGATGACGATGCGGATGTGCGCAAGTCGCTGCATTTTCTGCTCGGTGTCTCCTCGATCACCGCCTGGCCGTTTGCCGAGTCCGCCGATTTTCTCGATCAGCTTGACGAATTGCCGCCCGCGCCCATCCTGCTCGACATCCGCATGCCGCGGATTGACGGCCTGCAAATGCTCGCGCTGCTCAAGGAGCGTGAGATCACATGGCCGGTGATCATGATGACGGCCCATGGTGACATTGCAGTCGCGGTGCGCGCGATGAAGCTTGGCGCCATCGAGTTCCTTGAAAAGCCCTTTGAACCGGACTTGCTCGAGCAGGCGCTTGATCAGGCCTACGGCGTCCTCGGCCGCATTGAAAGAACTGTGCAGTCGCGGCGCAGGGCGCGGCAGCTGCTCGGCCAACTTTCCCGCCGCGAAAGCGAAGTCCTGACAATCCTCATGGAAGGCGTGCCCAACAAGATTGCCGCGCATCGCTTGGACCTCAGCCCCCGCACGGTCGAGATGCATCGCGGCAATGCCCTCGCGAAGCTGGGCCTCAAGAGCATCGCCGAAGCCGTCGCACTCGTCACGGCCGCGGACCTGGGCGGACACCCGCTCGGCTGGGGCGTGGGCGAGATCTGATCGGTCTGAGGCAAAGGCGCGATACGTCTGCACCACCGTTCAGTTCGGTGCGCTGGCGGCAGCTGGCGCCGGAACCGGTTGCTGTGTCCTGAATCCGATCCGGCCATCCTTGCTCCATTGGGTGCGGCCATAAAGCAGCGGCGCATTCCCGATCCGCACGACGAGGATCTGGCCCGGCTTCAGGCCAGGGCTGGTATCAAGCAACATGCCATACTCCGACAGGTTGCGCACGATCGCCGGGCGCGGGGGGCGCCCCACCAGCAGGCGCGCCGCCTGATCGAGCCGCACGCGCGGCGCGCGGGGCAGGTGCGCGATATCGCTGCCATAATCGACATGGCAGGTCTGCTGTCCGAACATTGCCAGCGCTTGCGGCACGTCAACGCCAAAGCGCCGGTCCAGAATCCACCGCACCTTGCCGGCGTAGTAATTCTGCTCATCGATCGTGAGGTGCAGGGTCTGGCCGATGACCAGCTCGAGGTCGGTCTCTCCCATCAGCCCCGTTGCCGAGCCGTCTCGGATTCGCGCATCCCCAAAGCCATCAATGGGATAGATCGATGCTCGCAGAAAGACCGACCGGCGGCGCGCGCGGCGGCGATCACTGGACGCGGCCGCCTGCGTCTCGGCCATCGCCGGGGCAAGTTGGTCAACTTTCGAATCCGTCAACATCGCGTCAGCCTCCCGTTTGCCGCAAAGCCCCTCATGGGATCGGCGCGGTTACGAGGGTGTCGGTACCGTTACCGAAAAAGTACGGGGTTTTGGGGGTGGTTCGCCGGAAGAGGGGCTGCGGCCACGCGCACTAGGCGATCAGGCGCTGCTCGCGGTGCCGCATTCAGGCGCTCAGGAACAGACCTCAGATTGAAGCCAAGTGTTACCAACAGGCGGTTCTGCAGCGCATCCTTGCACAGATGGGGCGGTTGGTGAGCCTTCACCTTGCCGCACCGAGCCGCTATCGCCAGCGGCCACATGGGCGGGATGCACAGCACCGATGACTAGCACGCTATCTGATCGGCAAGCGGTCTGGGCATTTGCATTGGGCTGCCTTGCCGTCACGCTTGGCGTCCTGGCCCACCTGCCGATGTTCGCGATGGCGCGGGCGATGCATTACCATCTCGCCGGCATGCCGATGGACAACCTGATGCTGGGCGGGATGATACTCATCCTGCTCGGGACCGGGATCGCTGCATATGGCCTGCTGCCGCGCGAGCTTGCTGCACAACGCGCAGCCGCAGCAGATATCGTCGTCGCCGCGCCCGAAGATGCCCCGCTCAGCGCAGCGCACTGGGTGCTGATGGCGGTGCTGGTGATCGCGCTGATCATCGACGTGATGAAGCCTGCCTCGCTCGGCTTCACCGTACCGGGCATGATCAGCGAGTATGGCGTACCCAAGAAGACGGTGTCACTGGTACCGTTCTTTGCGCTGGCCGGTACGGTCACCGGCTCGGTGCTGTGGGGTTGGATCGCCGACATCTATGGCCGCAAGGCTTCGATCCTGCTCTCGGCGGTGATGTTCGTCGGCACTTCGATCTGCGGGGCGATGCCCAGCCTCGCGTGGAACATCGCAATGTGCTTCATGATGGGTGCGGCGGCAGGCGGCATGCTGCCCGTCACTTACGCGCTGCTGGCCGAGATGATGCCCAGTCGCCATCGCGGCTGGAGCCTCGTGCTGGTCGGCGGACTAGGCGCTGTCGGTGGCTACTTCGCGGCGAGCGGCCTCTCCGCCCTCCTTCAGCCAATCTTCGGCTGGCGCATTCTCTGGCTCGCCAATCTGCCGACCGGCCTCACGCTGGTACTGCTCGGCGCACTCATTCCGGAATCGGCGAAGTTCCTGCTCGCGCGCGGGAGAGTAGAGGAAGCCGAGGCCGTGATGCGCCGCTTCGGTGCGCGCGCGACTTACGTCAGCGCCGCTGTGCCCACCGAGCCGCGCACATCGCAAGCACTCTCGGGCCTCGCGCTCTATGGCAAGCTCGCTGCGCTCAGCATTTGTGCGCTTTCGTGGGGCCTCATCAACTTCGGCCTCCTGCTGTGGCTGCCCGCTGACCTCGTGGCGAAGGGCTATCCGGTGAGCGTGTCGAGCCGTCTGCTTGCGGAAAGCGCGCTCATCGCGTTCCCGACCGTGTTTGTCGCCGCGTTGCTCTACAGCCGGTGGAGCACCAAATGGGCGCTGTGCGCAATGATCGCGCTGACTTTTGCCGGATTGCTGCTCGTCCTGCGGCTCGAACAAGCAGGGAGCGGCAGCCCGGTGCTCCCTGTTGCGCTGCTGATCGTCGGGACCAACGGCATCATCGCTATCGTGCTGCCCTACACGGCCGAAAGCTTTCCCTTGCGCGTGCGCGGCCGCGCTACCGGTTGGATCGCCGCCTGCACCAAGGCTGGCGGGCTGATGGCCCAGGGCCTCACCATCAGTGGCGCCGCGCTCTCGATGGTCACTTCATCGCTGATCGTGATGGTGCCAACCGTCTTGTCACTGGTCCTCGTGGCCTGGTTCGGGCGGGAAACGCGCGGCCTCGATCTGCGGGCGCTTGATGCCTGAAGCCGATGGGGCGCCGCCTTCTGGTCGGGAACAGTCGGACCTATGTGGCCCAGCGGCCTAAACCGCACACGCACCCGACCGGATCAGGAACCGCTGCTCGCGCCCGTTATCAAGGCTGAACATGCCGCCCCTCCCGGGCACCGCATCGAGCAGCAGGTCGACCGCCTCGCCCGCTGCGCTCCATGCCTCGAACTGGCGCACGCCGATATAGAACGGCGCCTCGCCCACCTGCCCCAGCAGCACGTCGCTCTCGCCCACGCGAAATTCGCCCGCCGGGTAGCACATGGGGGAGGAGCCATCGCAGCATCCGCCCGATTGGTGAAACAGCACCGGCCCGTGCTCGGCGATGATCTCGCCAAGCAGGGCCAGCGCTGCCGGGGTGGCTGCAACCTTGTGCATCGGCCTCAGAAGAAGCCCAGCGCCTTGGGGCTGTAGCTCACCAGCAGGTTCTTGGTCTGCTGATAGTGGTCCAGCATCATCTTGTGGTTTTCGCGCCCGATGCCCGATTGCTTGTAGCCGCCGAACGCCGCATGCGCGGGATAGGCGTGATAGCAGTTGGTCCATACACGCCCGGCCTGCACCGCGCGCCCCGTGCGATAGGCCTGCGTGCCATTGCGCGTCCACACGCCCGCACCAAGGCCATAGAGCGTGTCGTTGGCGATGGCATGCGCGTCCTCGGCGTCCTTGAAGGTCGTCACCGCCACCACGGGGCCGAAGATCTCCTCCTGGAACACGCGCATCTTGTTGTGGCCTGCAAGGATCGTCGGCTTGATGTAGAAGCCGCCCGCCATGTCGCCCGGCATCACGTTGCGCTCGCCGCCCGTCAGCACCTTGGCGCCTTCGCCCCGCGCGATCTCGAAGTAGGAGAGGATCTTCTCAAGCTGCTCCGAGGAAGCCTGCGCCCCGATCATCGTCGCTGCATCGAGCGGGCTGCCCTGCACGATCTTTTCGACGCGGGCGACGGCGCGCTCCATGAACTTGTCGTAGATCGATTCCTGGATCAGCGCGCGGCTCGGGCAGGTGCAGACCTCGCCCTGGTTGAGCGCGAACATCGCAAAGCCTTCGAGCGCCTTGTCGAAGAA